>JBAXPN010000002.1:0-157665 GCA_037132255.1 Candidatus Falkowiibacteriota bacterium | reverse complement strand
CCTCTCCGACATATTCGGAATGATACTGCTTATCGAGCAATAATTCAGGAGGCGATTTTAGACTGTTAAAATACTCTCTGGCCTTAACTCCGATGAAGACTTCGGGTTTTATTAACTGACGAGAATAAAAGATTTTCTTCTTGCCGGCTAACCGACCGTCAAACAATTCTTTACCAATATACTTAGCGACATAAAGCCCAACACGAGAAACATGGCGGACGTTATTAATCTTAACGAAACCAAATTTCCAAATATCAGCTAATCTGCTATTAGCCGTATAGGGTAAATTAGATAAGACATGATAATGAATATTTCCGCCGAACTCCTTTTTAATCTTGGAGTAGAAATAATAATCGCCTTGAAATTCGGGAACGGCCAAATATCTCAAGTCCGGATAATGCCGTTTTAATCTTTTAATAAAATTAGAGAAGATTAAATTACATTTGGTGATATCCGTAAACGAGCCGTCGTTCGATTTCTTGTCGTCAAAGGTAAGAGTGATAAAAACCTTTAAGTCGGGATTGGAATTAACGAGGCGGACAATATTAGCTCTTGTCCGGCGAAACGAAAATTCATTTCTTTTAAACCGATTAAACTCTCTATTCTCTTTTTCTTCTTCGCTTTCTTTTACCTCTGGCACTTTGGGCTTTTTCTTGCTTTGTCTTCTTTTTCTCTTGTGATTGATTCTAATCGCTTGTTCGTAGTTATACACTTCTATCAAATCGCCTGACCTGATAAGTTTTTGCCGATAAGCTAATGGTTTGATATCCATAGGCTAACGGCGTTAAGTGTGCCTATAGTCAAGTTAATAGGCACACTGGTTTCTGTTCTTGAATAACATTTCCGGTCGCCCCCTGTTTTTCTTCTTCGGCTCCCCCACGGGGGATCCGCCGAAGAAGAAAAAAACAGCGGGGGTCGAGCCGGACTATGTTTACATCAAAGGAACGCTAAAAGAGTTAGAGCCGTCTTATCTGGGGCTTAGCAGGAGCCCCGATAAGACGGCCACTCGACCAAACAAAAAACACAAGCAGTATATCCGGATATATTGCTCGTGTTTTGAGTTGAGTTGGCAAAGATTTAGACTTTGCTTATATTTATTATATTATTTGAAGACTGCGTTTTTTTAAATTATTGTCCGTAATCTGACTAGCTTATGCTAGGTTTTGTCTCCCCGCCATAGATTATTTTATTATTATTTTATAAGTCTATGAGAGCATTATAGCAGAAAATGGAGAGCAAATCAATGGGCGGATTTATTGGAGATTTTGAAAAACTGTTGATAATTTATACTTTGATTGATAATTAAATTTTTTCAGGATAAACCCTTTTAAACTCTTCTTCCGTTATATAACCATTCTTCTTGGCAATCAAAAGCGTATCTAAACCACCGTGAACCAGGGCGCCATCATTTTTCCGACATTCATCAATAAATTTATTAAATATATTTTTTAGTCCCTGCTGGTCAACTTCTGGTCTACTAAAAAGACGTTTCATGCTTTCTGTGTCCGTAAAAAAAGCACTAATGTACGCCGGGTCATTCTTTTCGTCTAATTCTTTAATTTTATCATTAATAAATTTAAATTTTTCTTTAGTCATCCCAGATTTTTCGCCGTATAATATTTCTGTAGCAATAATTTGATTAAAAGCTTTAAGTGGCGACAATCTAACGTCGCCAGTATTTAACGGTTTGTCTTTTTCGGTATTGGCTTCCTGACTGACACTATTTCTAATATCAATTTTCTTTATTAAGCTGTCAGGAAATCGAGATAACGAATCAAAAAATGTCATTCCAGTCTTTGCTCTATATTTATCTACACAGCTTAATACATCTTTAGAGTCTATAATACCTTTATCGAGTAATATTTCTAATTTGTCTTTATCGTTCTTACCATTAAACTCAGCCTTTGACACATTACTCTTTATTTCTTGAATATCTTTTTCTGATAAATTATCCAATTTAAACTTGCCATCGAAAATGTTAGCAGTTTCTTTATCAATTTTATCGAAGTTTTCGCTCTTCTTATTAATAAAATCGGTGTTCTCAGACGCTCTAATTATTTCTTTTTTATTAGAAGAAAACTTGTCAAAAGATATTTCGCCATAATTATTTTTAATATAATCACTATCTTTATAGTTGCGATAATAAGGAACATTGGTTAGTTTATCAAATTTATTTTTAATCTCTGGGTTGTTTTTGTAATCTTCTTGGGTAGCGCCTAAATAATCCAAGGCTATTTCCCATGATTTTCTGTTATCGCCAGAAGTTTTTTTCTCTTTTACAAAAGTATCCATTTTATCGAAGTTTTTAAATATCTCCGTTTCTTTATTTTCCCCTACAACCTCACTAATATTTTTCCCCGAATTTTCAATTACTTGATTAACCTCTTTATTAGTTTCCGACACAACTTCTTTAGCAACTTCAATATTTTCAACTCCAACTCCAGGATAAGTTTCAACTTGAATAATCGCTTCTTCGTTTTCTTTCTCAACATTTTTAACCGCCTCGTGGGTTGCCTCTTTGCCCTCCGAAATCACTTCGTTTACATCAAAATTTTCAATATTTGAATTAACTTGTTCTAGCTCAGCCTTAATTTTGTTTTTTTCATTTCTCAATTCATTTAAATTACCGGCTACTTCGGAAATAGTAGAATCATATTCACTTTTAAATTCTTCGTCTTTATCCAAGCCACCCTCTTTCATGGTGTCTCTGGTTTCATGAGCCTCGCTTCTTGAAGCCTCAATCTTAGAGTTGATTTCATTAAGTTGATTCTCTAAGTCTTGTTTTGAATTATTAAGAGCTCCTAATTTTTCAGCATTAGCTTGAGTTTCTGCCTGCTTTTTAGCTTCATCCTCAACCTTAGTCTGGTCTTTAGACTCTTTTTCGGCTTTTAACCTTTTAGCTTTTTCCAATGGAGACTCTTTGACCTGATTTTCTAAATCCATATTATTAATTTTAATGTTAAAAATTTATTTTATATTTTTTATATCTTGAAGAACTTTGGCTATATGTTTATTATCAACATCCTTCAAAATATTCAAAATTTTTTTGTCCCTCTCTTTTTTAATTACATCAATATCGTTAAGAGCTTGATTATACAAATTTTTAATCAAATCAATTTTATTTTTATCGGGATTAAGTTGCTTTTTGATCATATTTAATAATTTTAGCAAATACAAACTACTCTTATATTATAATCCCAATTGAATATTGAGTCTATTTTTAATAACATATGATAATACCATTTATGAGTAAAAAAGTCAACAATGAAAAAATCATTAAAATTATTCTATCTTCAGAATTTCCGCCCACTTCTCAATTTCCCCAATAATCTCATTAAAATTTTGAGAAATTTCAGACTTTAAGACTACTATCGGAGAATTAGCACTTGCTAGTTCTCTTTTTATTGAATACTTAACTGGATTGGATTGTTTTTATAATAGATATATTCTGCTATAATTTACTATATAATTCTAACTCAAATAAATGTACATTTCCGCAATAAACTTGAATTGATATCACTATTAATTTACAAACAGCCATATTTAGCTATTTTTTATTTATATGAAAAGTATATTTGACGAAAAAAAAGTATTTTCAACAAAACAGACAATAATCGTAGCCTTGATTGTTGTCGCGGTGATCACAGCTATTAACAGCAACTCCTGGGAAGATTACTTATTGAAAATATTTTTCTATGGAATTTCATCAATACTTGTTGTTGTTTTATCAGCCTATTTTTTAAAAGATAATTCTAAAAATATTTAATTTGCCTGAGGACTACGGAAATAAAAATAGCGCGCGAAAGCGTGCTCTTTTTTTAAAATGATTATTAAAAAAGAGAGCAATAATTACTCTCTTATTCAAACTCTTCGATCTTTGGCATTTCCTTTTTCGTTATTAGCAAAAACCAAAAAACCAGCGGCGCAGAGTTCTAACCCCTGCATACATGTCACCTCCTGAATAACGATTTCTTAGCCAGGATGATCCAGCAAACATTCGCCCCTGATAATTTCGCAAACCTTTTCTGTATTTCATGTAATTTTTTTAGAATGAACAACATTTTTAAAAATATCATTTTTTATTTTTTTTGTAAATGACAGCAAAAAAATATATAAATAGACTAACGTTATGTATACATTTTCTTCTTAATTAGGCCTAATTATTATATAATTAAAGCATGAATTATTTTATATCTAGAAATAAATTTATATTGTCTAAGGAGTTAAATACTATAACAATAAATCTTATAAGCCCGACTATGATGGAGCCGATATGAATCCGGCAGGTGCAACATCCATCTCATTACCCACGGGTTGGAATTTTCATATAGAGGTGTGGAGCAACGAAGGCGGTTTCGAAATATATAATAATGAATTTTATGGAGGCGATACGGCCGTAGATTGCGCTGGACCCAGTGGGGGTATCGGCGACTATCCTTATTCCTGGTCTATACATGATAATTTGTTTGCGCCACTTAATGGCGCTGCCTCGCCTCGAACAACTTATCGTGGCAAAAGTTGGATTGTGATCGAGGCGAAGTATACCTATAAGACCTTAGTCTATAATAATAAATTTGAATATGGCATTACTGGAATTTCCATGTGGCCACTCATTGCAGAAGATGTTTTAATTTATGATAATGTCTTTAGTAATGCGGTATATTTGTTTAGTTCACGTGCCTATGAGGGCGGCCAGTATGGCTCTCTGGTAGCTGATTTTAAAAGAATCTCTTTTTACAGAAATGTTGCAACGCTGTCAAATACTTCCGGCTATTTTTATGGGGCAATTAAAATTAGTGCCAGTGGTTCATCAAGAATTTCAGATGTTAATATCTACAATAATACACTGGTATCTGACAATATTATTCATATGGCGGGAGTTGATTTGACGGCTGGCTCAAAATCTGGAAACACTCCGATTGCCGGAGGCACGCTATCGAATATTAATATCAAAAATAATATAATGGCCTATTTTACTAATCAGGGGCCAATAAGAATCATAAACAATGGAGTTATTGATGGATTACATATTGAAAATAATCTTTCGTATAATCTGAGTAACGCCAACATTATGCCGTATTTCTGGACCTATAATATTGGCTCAATGTCTAATTATACATATCTGAACAATATTCCACTAAGCAATACAACTCAGCAAAATCCACTATTTATTTCATCAAGTGATTATCATCTACAATCAAGTTCGCCCGCTATCAACAAGGGAGTTGATGTCGGACTGCCTTACAATGACACCTCTCCGGACATCGGGACCTTTGAGTATTAAATAAAAAATTTGTTTTTTTCTGGAAATACTCTACAATTACATATACATATATGTATATTCTCGGAATAGAAACTAGCTGCGACGAAACTGCCGCCTCAATTATTAAAGCCGACCCGAAAACGGGCCGAATTTTAGTTTTATCAAATGTTATCTCTTCGCAAATTGAGATACACAAAAAATATGGTGGCGTTGTTCCTGAAGTTGCAGCCCGTGAACATGTTTTAAATATCTTGCCCGTTATTGACGAAGCTCTTAGCGTTGCCAATCTTAAATCAGCAAAGATTGATGTGATTGCCATAACAAAAGGACCAGGTCTGATCACATCCTTAACAACTGGGATTGAAACCGTCCGTACTTTATCTTTTGCCTGGAATAAACCAATTATTGAAATTAACCATGTTGAAGGACATATTTTCTCCAATTTCATTAATCCTGAAACACCGGTGAATTTTCCTGCCTTAGTTCTTACTGTTTCCGGTGGACATACTAATTTAGTATTAATGGATAAAAGCTATAAGATAAAAATTATTGGGGAAACCCTAGACGATGCTGCCGGCGAAGCCTATGACAAGGGAGCTAAAATGATGAACCTCGGTTATCCGGGCGGACCAATTATCTCTAAATATGCTAATGATTTTAAAAAATCATTCCCGAAGAATATAGATGCAAGTAGCGACTTGTCATTACCGAGACCAATGCTGAATTCAAAAGACTCGAATTTTTCCTTTTCCGGCTTAAAAACTGCCCTTCTCTATCAATTGAAGAAAGACTCCGGTTGGAAAAAAAGAGTTCCTGAATATTGCTTTGCATATCAGCAGGCGATTATTGATATATTAATTTCAAAAACCATTAAGGCTGCTAAAAGGCTTGAGGTGAAGACAGTTATGCTCTCTGGAGGCGTTAGCGCTAACCAGGAATTAAGAGAAAGTCTTGGCCTTGCAATTAAAAAGGATTTAACAGGAGTCAATTACCTTGTCCCAGCGAAAGAATATACGACCGACAACGCCGCAATGATAGCCGCGGCGGCTGTCTTTAAGCTGAAAAACAAGAAATTTACAGACTTTGACAAATTGCGCGTCGATCCCAGTTTACAACTCAAATAAGATAGGCTAAAATTCAAATGACTAAGACGAGCGCGAAGAAATGGCTTGATGGCGAAGTGGTCTAACGCTGCAGTTTGCAAAACTGCCATTCGTGGGTTCGACTCCCACTCAAGCCTCAAAATAAAAACATAAAGAAATTAGCTTTATGTTTTTTATTTGCCAAAACTGTGGATAACTTGTGTTATCTGTGTATAAAACTATTTTTTAAGTCTAAACAGGCGTGGACTTAAGTTGAGATATTCTGTGAAATATATAAAAAATTAGGCTAATATTAATATAATTATTAAAAATATTGAGCTTTATAATAACTTCAGTCCACGATAGTTGACCCCTATAATAATAAGTGCTATAATTTTAGTAGGTTCTTTAACTAGCTTTAATAAATGTAAACGCTGACGTTACATAATCTAAGTAGATTATAAAGTTAACCAAAACAGATAATATCTTATAAGAGTCAAAAAGACATTTTTACAAGTTATCATCTAAGTTAACACAAATAATTAAAATAAAAATAAATTTACTAAGAGCTGGTAGAACAACGCTCTTTAAGTCAGCAAAGATGCTTCAATGTCTGATAACACATAATTATATGTTATTAGATACGAGGCTCACTCGGCGCAACATATTATATTATATCTTTTTATATAAAAAATGCCCGTTGTGGGCCTCTTTTTATTTCTTCGTATTGTGCTATATTAATCCCATATGTCATTATCAATTGGAATTGTTGGTCTGCCAAATGTCGGTAAATCAACCCTGTTTAATCTTTTAACTAAAAAAGGCGTAGAAGCGGCCAATTACCCCTTCTGCACTATTGATCCTAACGTCGGAGTTGTAAAAGTCCCTGATTTTCGTTTGGAAAAACTAGCCGTTGTCTCAAAACCAGCCAAAGTAATTCCAACAACTATCGAATTTGTTGATATTGCTGGGCTAGTCGCTGGAGCGAGTAAAGGCGAGGGGCTTGGTAATAAATTTTTGGCTCATATTAGAGAATGTGACGCTATTTGCGAGGTGATTCGCGACTTTAAAGATAAAAATATCATCCATGTCGACGGTAGAATTGATCCGGCGAGCGATAAAGAAACCATTAATATGGAGCTTATCTTCGCTGATTTAGCAACAATAGAAAAGCGCTTAGATAAAGTTAAGCGTGAGGCAAAGAGCGGCGACAAGGAATTGATTAATTCTGCTCGAATATTAGATAAAATATTTCAACATTTAGCAATTGGTAAAGCGGTTAGAGATTTAGAATTTAGCGATGAAGATTTACCATTTGTAAAAACACTCAATCTTTTAACTATCAAACCTATTCTCTATCTCTTAAATATCGACGAAAGTCATACAGGAGATGTTTTGCCAGCGACAAATGATCTTATTATAAAAATTAATGTAAAATTAGAGGAAGAAATCGTAAATTTACCCGAAGAAGACCAAGCTGAATATATAAAAGAGCTCGGACTTGAACAAAGCGGATTAGATCGCCTAATCCAGAGCTCATATAAGCTTCTAGGACTCGATACATTCTTTACTACTGGCTCTGACGAAACACGAGCTTGGACCGTTAAGCACGGTTCTAAGGCACCACAGGCAGCCGGAGAAATCCATACTGACTTTATTAAGGGATTTATTCGCGCCGAGGTTATTAATTGGGAAAAATTTGTTGAATGCGGAAGTGATGCTAAAGCTAAAGAGCTTGGTTTAATCAGAACCGAGGGCAAAGAATATGTCGTCTCTGATGGCGATGTCTGCAATTTCTTGATAAATCGCTAGATATTGACTAAATTTGATAAATATGATACACTATTTGGTTAAAATAGTGTATTTTTTTACAGAACTTTTACATTTAAAAACAAACCAAAAAACGAGAAATCATGAAAAAACTGTTAGCAATTTTTCTTTTAGCCTGTACGTTCGGGCACTATGCAAAAGCTGAAACAAGAGAGGTGAAAATTAATCCAAATAAAGTCAGTTTTAAAGTAGCCGAAACAAACGGCTTACTAACGAAACTTGCTGTTTTCTGCACAATTAAGGATGGCGAGCAGGAAAAGAGCAGTAAATTTGACCCTAAAACTGGTACGATTACTTACACTGGCGCAGCAAGTTTAAGAATTGATTCAATTCTTGATACGATACTCATCGCGACTAGGGTCAATGCTCTGCTTTATGAAAATGAAATTATCGACGCCTATCTTGGCGCAGGCAAACCGACCCCTTGGACGCGTCCGATGAGTAATGCCGAGAGAACAGAACACTGGACTGGAACATACGCCAACAAAGAGCAATTGATAACTACCGGTACAATTCTATTCGATCAAAATTTAAGATTCATAATCTTGAAAACTGAATTAGTAAAAACCCAGGAAACCGAAGTCCATACTGACATTATTGTCTGGCTAATAAGCGTTTTACTACTGCCCTTCGTAATCTGGATCGCCGTCAAATTCGAAGACTATGACGAAGATGAAAAAATAGCGGCCATAAAAGCGAAAGCTAAAAATAAAACTCGGCGTTTTCTGTCGCTCGGATTATTTGCTATATGGAGCGTTGTATATCGCTTAATAGCTTTAATGGCTCTCATTGAGGTGCTAGCTGCATTCTTCGGATTATTTGTCCTCACCATAAGCCTAAATCCACTGTTTATCGGCTCTGTTATTATTGTTATTATCATTCTTGTAATTCAACATCAGATAACAAAAAAACCAATAACGATAATGCTACCCTGGAGAAAATTTAAAGTGTAAAAAGCTTACATCTAAAAGCTTCAAAACTCGAAATAATCTTATTTACAAAACGCGCCCAATTGGAGCGCGTTTTTTATTTTCTCTAACAGATTATTTTATAACTTCTCTAAAACCACAATCTCGCGATAAACTTTTTGTCCGGGACGACCATAAATAATAGTTTCACGATAATGTTTTTTAATAAATTCACTACTTCGTAATTCTTCTGGAATCATATTCAGTATTTTAAAACCATTATAATTCGGGGTAATTGGTTTCTGCCCGTAAAACATTGGCCAAATCATAACTACACGCCCGCCAGAATGCAAAACAATTTGAAATTCTTTCAGGGCAAGACTATAAAGGTCTTCGAGATTACGCGCAACAGTTTTGAAATCAATTAAACCACGTTGCGGGCCTAGAAATGGCTCAGTAATAACCGCTTCCGCTAAATTAGCTTTAATAAACTTAGAAAGATTGGTAACGTTCTTCACTAATATTTTAAGTTTGACATTTTTAATATCATACAATTCCCTTATCCAGCTGATGTTTTTGTGTGTATCGTCAATGGCGCGCGCTGATAGATCGGAACCGAATAAATGTTTATAGCCTGCAAGCATCGCTTCACTTAAAATAGTTCCTGAGCCACAAAAAGGATCAATAATTACGTCATCGAAATTTCTGACCTGCGCAAGGTTAATCATTATCTGCGCTAATTTTGGCGGTAGCATTCCTGATTGATCATCTCGAGCTGGTCGTCCGTAGTCGCGACGTGATAAATCTTTAAATGGTTGAACGGAAAGCGTTTCGCCAATTAATATTTTTTTTTCTTCTTTTATTAAAATAAATTCGATTCCCCGCGCAATTAATTTATTTTGCGTAACAACAACGCTCGATAATGTTTTTTCGCGACTGATAACAAAACGGGAACTAATATTTTCTTCGCTAAAATATTTCTTTAACTTTAATCCCAGGTTTTGTTTATTAAATTGAAACTTACCATAATCCGAAAAGCCAAAATTAAACTTTCCCTCTTTGCTCTGGTATTTCTTTATTTTCGCTAAATCAGTTAATGATTTAAGAAGTTTCTCTTCGTTACCCTCAGCGACTTCTTCGCGAATTTCGCCAATTTTAATAACGCCGCCCAATCTTTTCATAAGAGCCTCCGGATTTATCTCCGTATCCGTTTCCCAAATTAAAAAGTCGGTTGCCAAAAGACTGACCTTCTTTAAATCAACGGCAGCCGCGAGTTCCGCGACTGATAGGGCTGTATTTGTACCAAGCACAAAAAAGTATTTCATACAGTTTATTCTATCTTAATCTCGCGCATGTGGCAATTATGGGGCACTTGCAATTAATTAAAGTTCGTGATAATCTGAGTCTACAAATAAATATACACAATATCTTTCCCATATCTCGGCTTTAAGCTAAGATAATTCTGCCAATATTAGAGCAGAATTAAAGGTATTCATAAACCCCAAAGGATTTTGAATACTTGGGGATTTTATTTAATAAGTGGGTTTTAGAAATTATTTAGAAATTCTTTAAATAATCTTTATAGCTCATAATCTATAATAACTATGTCAAAAACCAAATCAGCCGGAGCAACCCATTATGAAATGCTCTTCATCATGCCTAATAAGTTCACCGACGATGAAGCCAAAACCATAGCGGAAAAAGTCGGCCAAGTTATCACCGAGAATGGTGGTCAAATTACCAGTAACGAGTACTGGGGCAAGAAAAAGTTGGCCTACGAAATAAAGCACAATGCCTATGGGTATTACAGCTTATTTGAATTTGATCTAGAAGGGAGCGCGTTAGCCAAAGTCGATCAAAATTTAAGATTATCGGCCGATGTTTTACGTCATCAAATTGTCGTTAAGAAAGCTAAAACAGCCGAAGAAATCGCACGCGCTCAAGTTATTCGCGCCAAGATCGATTCTAAAAAGGCCGCCGCTGAAAAACAACAAGAAGTAAAAGACAAAAAAGCGTCCACCTCAATTACTCCTATCTCTGCTCCAAAGGCAGCTGACAAGCGAGTTGATTTAAAGGATTTAGACGAAAAATTGGAAGGCATCTTAAGTGCCAAAGATTTAATTTAATTAAATTTAATTCTAGAAATAGAATTTATCCAACAATATGAATCTAAACAAAGTAATGATCATCGGCAATTTAACTCGTGATCCTGAAATGAGAAATACTCCCTCCGGTCAAAATGTCGCTTCTTTCTCAGTCGCAACTAATTTAGTCTGGACTGACCAAAGCGGACAACAACAAAAAAAGACAGAATTTCACAATATTATCGCTTGGAGAAAATTAGCCGATATCTGTTCTAAATATCTTCATAAAGGCTCTAAGGTTTTCATCGAAGGAAGACTGCAGACAACCGATTGGACCGGACAAGACGGCGTAAAGCGTTATCGCACTGAAATCGTTACCGAAAACATGATCATGCTTGATACAAAAGGCGGTTCAGCAATGGGCGACGGAATGAGTGCTCCAAGAAGTAATTCTTCTGAAGCAACTATCGAAATCCCTGACGAGGCGATTGACGACGAAGAAATTCGTGTTGAGAATATTCCCTTCTAATAAATTATTAAACTTATGACTAAAAAAATTAAAGAATGTTATTTTTGCGTCAACAATCTTGACGTCGACTACAAAGACACGCGCACTCTAAAACGCTTTATAAATTTCTACATGAAAATTTTACCGGGCGATAGAACTGGCGTTTGCTCATGGCACCAAAGAAAATTAGCGATGGCTATTAAACGTTCACGTATAATGGCTCTCTTGTCTCCAACTCACAAATAATTCACTAAGCCTCAAAACCTTATGTTGAACTTTAACGAAATCAAAACTGGCAAAGTCATTAAGCTTAATGCTGAGCCTTATATCATAATTAAAACTGACCATCATAAAATGGGCCGAGGCGGCGCTGTTTTAAAGGTTAAATGCCGCAATCTAATTAACGGCAGTATTCAAGAAAGAACTTATCAAGGAGCGGAAAAAGCCGAGGAAGCCGAGACCGAAACCAAGAAGGCAAACTTCATGTATAAAGATAAAGATGAAGCCTACTTCATGGACAACGGCAACTACGAGCAATTTAATTTACCGATTGAAGAAATTGGCGATGCATCTCTCTTCTTAAAAGACGGGACTGATGTCGATGTTTTATATTTTGAAAGCAAACCAGTCTCAATTAGCTTGCCTATCAAAATGGAATTTAAAGTTGTCAGTGCTCCTCCCGGAGTGAAAGGTAATTCCGCTGGCAACGTCAATAAGCAAGTTGAAATTGAAACCGGCGCCAAGATTAACGTTCCGATGTTTATCGATGAAGGCGACGTAATTAGAATCAATACCGAAACTGGTGAATACGTTGAAAGAGCTACGAACTAAAAATAAAAATCGCTCCTTCGGGGGCGGTTTTTGTTAGATTATATAACGGGTGATATAATATTAGGAGTTAATTATAAACAAATATGCTTATCTACATAGCTATTTTTGCCGCTCTATTTCTAATCCTTGCACTTTGGCGCCTGGACTATGCTTTATTTATAATAATTGCCGCCCTACCCGCTTATTTAATTCGCTTTTCAGTGCTTAGCATTCCCTCAACAGCGCTAGAATTAATGATTTTAATCACTTTCGCGGTTTGGTTTATTAAAAAATGGCTTCCAAAAATAAAAAGCTTATTTAAAAAAGGCGGCGAGAGAACTCCCTACCCATTCTCTGTCGAAATTATTCTTCTTATTATTTTCTCATTCATTGCGACCGGCATCGCTAGCTTTAATCTAGGCGCTCTCGGCATCTGGAAAGCCTATTTTTTTGAACCAATTCTCGTTTTTATTTTAATCTTTAATATCTACAACGAGAAAAAAGATTGGCAAAAAATACTTTGGGCTTTTTTACTTTCTGCAATTAGCGTTTCGGCTCTCGCAATTTACCAAAAAATTACCGGCCAATTTATCGCTAATCCTTTCTGGGCAAATGAAGAAACAAGAAGAGTTGTTTCCTGGTTCGGATATCCTAATGCCGTTGGTTTATTTTTAGCGCCACTGGTTCTTATATTCTTGGGTTGGTTTTTTTCTTTGCCACATTCAACAACGCTAACAAAAACTTTCAAGAAGATTTTAATTATTTTAGTTATTGCCGCCTCTCTGCTTTCAATCTACTTCGCTCGTTCTGAGGGTGCTTTAATCGGTATTGTCGCCGGACTTATTTCTTTCGGCCTGCTCGCTGGGCGTCGTCAAAGAATCGCGACGATAATTCTCGCAATAATTGTTGCAGGATCATTATTTTTCTTCGCCCCCGCGAAAGATTTCGTCATTACTAAATTGACTCTTAATGATTTATCGGGGCAAATCAGACAAAGACAATGGAAGGAAACTTTTCTCGCTTTAAGCGGGACAAAGTTTATTACCGGCGTTGGCTTAAATAATTATCAAGCTGCCGTCGCTCCGTACCATCAGGAAGGAATTTTTTTCAACAGCGATAATATCGCAAATTTCGACGAGACACTTCGCGCAAGTTCAACTCTGCGCGCTAAATATTGGCAACCGGTTGAAATATATATGTATCCGCATAATATATTTTTAAACTTCTGGAGTGAAATCGGATTACTAGGTGCGCTCGTATTTATGTGGCTATTATTTAAAGCCTTTTTCATGGCTCTTAAATTATCAATTACCTATGGACGCGAAAAGCATCCTGAAAAATATTTAGCTCTCGGCTTAATGTCAGCGCTAGTTGCAATAGTTGTTCACGGTTTAGTAGACGTCCCTTATTTTAAAAATGATCTCGCCGTCATGTTCTGGATCATTCTCGCTCTTATCGGTCTCCTAAATTTAAATCAAAAATTTGGTATTAAAAATATCCGTAACTAATCGAAATATATGAAAATGATTCTACAAAAAGTAATCGCTGCTAGTGGATATTGCTCACGCCGTAAAGGCGAAGAGCTTATTAGAAATGGCGTCGTAAATATTAATGGCCGTCAGGCCTTAATCGGTGAAGAAGCTGACCCAATAAACGATAAAATTACGATTAATGGCCGTCTTATTTCGAGTCCAGAAAAAATGGTTTATGTTATTCTTAACAAACCACTTGGTTATACCTGCACTAACCGTAAATTTGCCAACGAACAAAACATCTTCGATTTAGTAGATCTTCCGACTCGCCTCTTTGCCGTTGGACGACTCGATAAAGATAGCCACGGTTTGATTCTGCTGACCAACGACGGCGACTTAACATTAAAATTATCCCATCCGCGCTATGAGCATGACAAAGAATACGAAGTCAAAATACGCGATGAAGTAATAAACCCCGAAATGGTGATAAAAGAACTTCTGGGCGGAGTTGATATCGGTGACGGTGACGGTGTTGTAAAAGCAGTGCGCGCAAAATATTTACAAAATGACTTATTTGTAATAACCTTAAACGAGGGCAAAAAAAGACAGATTCGTCGTATGTTTGATGTCTTAGGGACAAGAGTTATTGATTTAAAAAGAATCAGCCTGGGCAGCCTATCCTTAGGCGGTTTACCCGAAGGTAAATGGGACTATTTGACTGATGAAGAAATTGATAATTTAAAACGATAAAGAAAAGGAGACGTGGCAGAGTTGGTTGAATGCGCCGCACTCGAAATGCGGTATACCCGAAAGGGTATCAGGGGTTCGAATCCTCTCGTCTCCGCGTTTAAATAAAACAACCCAAACGGGTTGTTTTATTTTGTATGCCCGATTTCACATTATAAAAATTTATTCATCGATAAAATATATAAAGACAGTGGCTTTTGATATTTATAAGTAAGGGATTTTTTCTATATATTGACTTATTTAATAAAAAATGTTATAGTCAACAATCATTAAATAGTACGTTAAAATTAACATAAATATTCACCATAAACCCCAAACCATGAACTTAACCCTTGTAATGTACCGGCTCGAAGTAGGCCAGAATTATTTTATTAAACAAATTTTTGTAAATTTTTTACCACCAGATGGAAGCTATTTGAAAATATCGAACTATAGTTTCCGAGTAAACGAAATTGAACAAGATTTGGATGCATATGCGGATAAGAAAAATTTTATGGGACTCCCTTGCGAATCTGTTCGTGCTAATCTAAATATGATGGTCCATAATCCTGAATCTTTTTCGGAAGTTGAAAAAGATTTGCGCGGCATTGGATGGCAGAAAATTCACAGAAGATAAAAATAGAAAGAAATGAACACAGAAAAAATTCCTTCCGAAATCAACAGAAATAGTTTCTGTCAGTCAAAAAGTGGTCGCTTCATTTGCGGGCTCGAATGGCTGGTCCTTTATGCCTTAATAGCAGTAGCTATTTGCTATTTATTTCAGACTATCGACCGCGGTGCGAGCATACTTGATGGAACTACATCATCCTTTCCTGAAGTCGCTAATTGGCTTCTCATAACAATGGCAATATTTGGTGGCCTAGTAGGGTTCATTAGCGGATATAGAATGTATTTTTCATTTTTTGTTTGGCGCTTTTTCAAGCCGGATGAAAAACATATACGAATATATGTTCAGTCTGAGATTAATCGCCTTGAAGAAAACATGAGCTCCAATATAAAAGACCTATTAAGGAAAAAGGCAGAACTGGCGAGTGAAGTTGAAAACGTGGAAAAGATAAACGCAGAGCTTTTCGAAAAGACAAGCAAACTCCAAGCGTTAATATGTAATTATTAAAGACAAGCACAGGCACCCAAAATATCGGGTGCTTTTTTATAACAATTAAATAAGCAATTAATGCGTAATATTCTAATAGCTAATAAATTAATGATTTGTATATGTTAAAAACTGGAATTATGGCCCCAGCGATTGAGGCCCAAGATCAAAAGGAAATTACTCATAAATTATCCGACTACCTCGGTAAATGGGTTTTATTATATTTCTATCCGCGCGATAATACTCCGGGATGTGCGGTCGAGGCTTGCAGTCTCCGAGATAATTTTCCACATTTTGAAAAATCAGAAGCGGTAATTTTAGGCGTAAGCACTGATTCGGTTGCTAGCCACGAGAAGTTTGTTAATAAGTTTTCCTTGCCTTTTACGCTCTTGTCCGATAAAGAAAAAGTAATCGTTACGGCATATGAGGCCGGCGGTTTATTCAAACGCGTCTCATATTTAATTGACCCGATGGGCAAAATCGCCAAGGTCTACGAAAGGGTTAAGCCAGCCGAGCACGCTGCGGAAGTGCTTAAAGATATCGAGGCCTTAAAGCTATAATTAATAAAAGTGAATATAAAAAAAGACCAGATTGTTTCCGGTCTTTTTTATTATACTTTTTATTTTAATCCGTTAGCGTGGAAATATTCAGTATATTCTTTATCGACATGGTTGATATGCCAGGTCCACCATTCATTTAGGAAGTCGTTGAGAGCAAATAATGTTTTTTCACTATTTTCAGTATTATAATTTGCTTCAAGTTCTGCTAATTTTTTGCGATAGAGATTGTGTTGCTCAACGTGCTGAACTAATTTCGGGTAATTATAGAGAATAAAGTAATGCTCTTCAGTGCTTAAATGAGCATCGCTATATTTCTTTAGCGACTGAAAAATAGGAGTTACGTCCGTATTCTTAAATTTCTTCGCGGCGTACAAAGCAAAGAGTTCGTTAATAATTAGAATTAGCTCTTTATGCTGTTCATCTAATTCATGAACACCAACTGAAAAATCTTCGCCCCAGGTTATTATAGCCATAGATTTATAATAAATTAATTATGCTATTATTGTATCATAAACACCCGAGATTTTGAATAATTGATTATTATGGGTACCGTTGGTAATTTTGACATATGTGTAATTATTTATTATAGTATTAGGGTAAAAACAAAGTTTAGGAGGGGTGCCAGAGTGGTTGAATGGAACAGTCTTGAAAACTGTCGTCGGTGAAAGCCGACCGAGGGTTCGAATCCCTCCCCCTCCGCACTGAATCAAAATCGCTTTTATTTTCAATTTTAGAGAGGACATTATATGGCTCTTTGAAAGAAATATTAGCGATTTTTTTGTTATCAATAGTAGCGTTCCAAAGTACGTCAATTAGAGTATTTCGTTGTTCGTCAGGTTTTTGAGATAAAAACTCTTTTTGCATTGTTTTAGGCTCTAAAAACGCATTTCTTATCCGTTCCAAAGTAATATTATCTTGGCTAGATTTTTTGATTTCTAACTCTTGTAAGTCCTTATTAATCAAAACGATTTCATTTTCTATTATCTGATTCTTAGCCTTATAGTCGCCCTCTAAAACAACTTTATCCAAGTAGCCGTCTATCAGAACTTTCTTGCGCTCTTCAAGCGTTTTGAGCCTATTTTGAAGACCGAGGATAGCCTCTTCTAGGTATGACAAGACATTTCCGCTTTCTCTTTGCTTAGCCCGATAGACAAGATTAACGACTTTCTCGTCAAAGATTAATTCATTAAAAACATTATTCAATTCCGTTGATAGATTTTCTTCTTTGATATAAGCCTTATGCTCTTCGCAAACATTCTTGCCGTTAGTGCAGTAGTAATATGTTAGCCGTCCCTTTTTCTTCGTGGCTGTTAGCAGACAGCCACACTTGGCACACCTTAACATACCACGAAAGGCAAAGGGAATATTTTGTTTTTTGATATGGGATTTTTTAGTTAGCATTTCTTGCACCTCGTCAAATAGTTTCTTGGAGATTAACGGCTCATGATTGCCCTTGTATAACTGGTCGCCCTTTTCCATTATTCCACAATAGAAAGAATCGGACAGCATTTTATGAATCTTGCTTTTGTGATATTTATTATGAGCCCGACTTCTGAATCCCTCCTTAAATAGAGTGTCAGCGATTTCCTTAACGCTATATTTACCCGTCTTATACATTTCAAATATCTTGACGATATATTTTCCTCGTTGCTTATCAATTATTATTTTACTATCTTTATTTAGATAACCTAATGGCGCCAGATTTGGCCAACCGCCTTTTTCTAGTTTGGCTCTAATACCTCTTTTAACATTTTTAGATAAGTCCAAAATATACTGGTTAGCCATTCCGCTTTCCACATTAAAGAGCAAAGCATTGTCGCCAGGCAAATATTGTCTTTCCATTGTTTGGATAATTTTCAATTCATTTTGTTGCAGTAGCCATTGAATAGTCGCCGAGTCTATCGGGTTGCGACTTAGTCTGTCTATCTTCCAACAGATAACGCCCTGAATTTTACCTCGCTTGATCAAATTGATAAGTTCGGAAAATTGCGGACGGTTATCGGGTTTCTTGGCTGATTTGCTTTCTCTAAAAGTAGAAACAATATCTAGCTCAAGAGTTTCGGCTAATTTCAACATTTCTTTCTCTTGTGAATCTAGAGAAAGAATTTGCCGACTACTGTCTTCGGTAGACTTACGGCAGTAGAGGGCATATTTAATTGTTTGTTCATTTTTGTCGTTCATATAATTATGTTTAAGTAATTAAAAAGGGCAGTCCTGATTCACCCAATAAAATAAGTTAACCCAAAGGCTAATTTATCGTTTTGGCAGAACTGCCCATTTCAAGCGACAAAGTGGTATTTTGTTAAAAAAATACCTTTAGGCAATTACTTATTTTATTAGGTGAATACTTTAAATATATCAAAGAGCTATCTAAAAATCAATATCGTCTAAAGAATGGCCAGTTAATATCTCGGCGATGTTCTCGTCTAACTCTGGAAATTTAGAAAGGTCATATTGCTGATAATTAAACCAGCGCATAAAATTGACTGGCTTGCCTATGGAATCATTTGGGTCGCTATTGTTATATTCCGTTTCGCCGTCATATTTATAGACCAAAGATTCTGAGGGCAGTTTTGATTCCACGAGCGACACGACTTCCACGAAAGAATTTTCTTGCGGTTTGAGTAGTCCTTTACTAGCGATATATTTTTTCTGTCTGGGGCAGTTATTTTCAAAGACGGATTTCTGAATGTATTTAATAAAATAGAAAATAATTTTTTGCAGTTGCGCTTGGTTTTTTATCTTAGTAAAATTTCTGTCTTTTCCGCCGACCATTATTCGACCCTGTCCCCAAATATCAAACATCTTTTTATAAATATTTTTGATATAGGGCAGATTAAAAAAAATCATATGATAGTGAATCGCCCCTCGTTTCTGTAATTCAAACACCGCCAGATATTTTAAATTGCTTTGTTTCAAATCTTTCCCCTCAATACCATTAGTTTCATAATTGAGCCGTCTGATAAACTTAGTAAATTCATAGTTGGCCTGTTTTAGATTAATAATATTCTCTTTGAAAGTTAGAGTCAGAGTAATCGGCAAATATGGTTTGCCCTTTTCCTTAAACCATAGAAAGCAATTAGCCATAATTAATCGTTTAATCATTCGCTTGGCACGACGAGCCGAAGACTTTAATATTTCCTCTTGGCTAGCTTTAGGCTTAGGAAATTTTTTGTCCTCTTCAATTTCTTCCTCGGTTTTGATATGTCGGATTCTGCGTTCAAGGTGAATATCACGACCAAACTGATATATCTCAAGTAAGGAGCCTGATTTAACCAGTTTACGATTTGATAGGTATTTATTATCTTGCTGTTTCATATATTTATTATTATCTAGTTCTAATTAGAAGTTCTCTTAACAAGGATAACTTTTTCTTTTCGGCTCCCCCTACGGGGGAACCGCCGAAAAGAAAAAAAGAGTTATTCCTTATTAAAAAGAGAGTTATATAAATTAACGAGAGATGTTAAAAAAGAATCAGCCTCGTCGGGAGTAATTGCTCGCCCGTATAGTCCGCTAAAATATTCTTGGGTGTCAGATATCAGTTGGTCGTCATATTTAGTCATAAAAAAAGCTATCAATATTTTCTATTGATAGCTTACGGAAATGGCATTACCCCAGTTTACGGGTAAAGAGTATTAAATTGTATTAGTCTGGCTAAGATTTCAAATATTCAGGATTAATTTTACACCAAGCCTTATTGCCAGTGTGAGGCTCAATAAAATCAATTACCTTATTGTCCGTGTCTGTTTGAACTTTTTGATTTAAATGCTCGCAGGCACGATAGAACTTGCGCCAGTCTTTGGTTTTATCGTAATCGCCATATTCATCCATTCTTTTAGCCACATCTTTAAAATAGATTTCTTCGGATATATCTTCATTAGCAAAGATAGCCTCAAGAATATAATGATCTATTGGCCGTTCAGCAGTACGGGATATTTTTATCTTTGTACCCTTAATAGTCAAAAGGCTCTCGTCTTTATCAAAGGTAATTGGCGGAGTAGGTTTATTGCCCTTTAAAAATTCTTTGGCGTCTAATTCGCTAAAAATATAAGAGCAGACAACAGCTAAACAATTAAGGTAATAAGCAGGGAGGACTAGAGAAAAAGACTTTTCTTCATTTTTATCCTTAAATTTAAAAGGCAACGAAGTAGTAGAGAGTTCTTTTATTGTCTGGGTGAGTTCTTCTGATTTTTTAGGATTATCCATTAATTCCTCTTTAGCTTTGCTTACCAATTCGTGGATAACAATAAGGTTGGTCAGGCTAACAGGCAGATTTAACTGTATCTGGCTAAATGGTTGAGACTCTTTCATGATAGCGGTAGCAATATCATACTCTTTAGTAAAGACATCTTTGCCTGGCCAGGTTTTAGGATTTTCTGGGTCTATAGCTATTTTATTAGATAAATTGGCGTCCAGTTCATCATCCGTCATTTTGATAATAATTTCTTTCTGGCTCTCAAAATAAGCAAACTGGTCTTTCATTAGAGCCTTAATTACTGGGTCATTTTTAATAAACTCAACAAATTCAAAAATAACCAGATTGCCATTAAAAGTACCGAGTTTTTCTTGGTAATCGGCGACAAAAGATTCTGCTTATTTTTGATTTTATCGGGAGTCATAGGTCTATTTTGGCACAAAAGAAGTCTAAAATCAATTGACCGATTTTGTTGATTTTTTTAGAGTTTTGTGGTAATTTACAGATATAAAAAATAGTATTTATAATATGCAAAATCTAGATTCTAAAATTTATCGCGACCAACTGGCTAAAGATATAAAGAATGAGCCAGACCATGAAAAAAGGCAGGAAATTTTGAGAAGTAAGCAGGAAGGAGAACAAGGCTTTGATTATAGAAAGGCTCTAATAAAGCATTCTGTTGATCGTGGTCGAAAATTAGAAGAGAACAAGGGGGATGGAGAAATTCTTGAAAACATTGATTCTATTAGAGAATATAATGGAATTTTAAATAGCAGTAATTTAGAAGACATGCTTTCAAAAGGTGAGAACAAGGAAGCCCCCTTGTATAAATTTGATAGTTTTGAAGATTTTAAAAATGATAATGAGATAGTTAAAATTGGAGCCGAGTTTGAACCAAATTCTGTAAAATTTAAAGTTACAGATGATTCTATTAAATTATATGCTTCAATGTTTAATGATTTATTTCCTCCACATGTTGTTTTAGAGGAGGGGACAATATCTGCCGCCTCAAAGGTTTTAAGTGGCGAATATAAAGAAAAATCTACAGTTTTTTTACAGGGCATTGGGACACTTTCGTTTTTAAATGGTTTTGTACGAAGAATATTCCAATTTGAAGATAAGACCGAATTGTTGACTCCTGGTTTTAATAAAATCAGATTTCCTTCGCCCAATCCGTCAGGCTCCAATATAACATCTAAGTGGAAAATTTTAGAAAAAAAGATAAAAACAATTAATACCCCCGACGGGCCTATAGAAGCAGTTGAAATTATTTTTGAAGCTAAGGTTTATTCCGATAAAATAGAACCCAGACAAAATGAATCAGAAGCCCGACCAGTATGTACAGCCGAGTGGATAATGTTATATATGTCGCATAAAGAATAGGCCTAATTTGAGGATATTTGGAGTATCTATTCTAATTAAAGACCGTTCCAAGTGCGTCCCACCCTCTCCGCATTCAGATATTTTAAAATATCGTTCTCAGCATTAACTTAGGAGTTTGAAAAAGACTGGATTACTTATCCAGTCTTTTGAATTACAAACTCGTACGATTGCTTTAACCTTAGCTCTTTCTGTTTTTTATTTGTTCCATAATCCACGCATAGATTTCGGAATGTACAAACCTAGCTCTAACGCCCTGCTTCGTATAAAATTTAATTTCGTATGGGCAGGCTTCCTGTTTGAATTTTTCAACGACCGATACGACTAGCTCTCTTTTCGCTCCACTTTCCCGTATCAAGCTCGAAATAGAATGCCACTTGTTCTTTCGGGTATCCATGTTTTTAAGTCGTTGATAATTAAGCTCGATGGCGCTCGCTAAAGCCACGTTCATTAATGTTTTTGAGGCGTTGGCTTTAACAAGATGTGGGTTAGTTTTTAAAAAGTACTCATAAATCTCTTGTTTTAATTCGCAGAAACCGAGAGTTTTAACATCAACCCACGCATTACTAATTATTTCAGCCTCGTTAATATTATTTATGTGCGTGATATACGGATCCTCGCCGCTTTCCGACGTGATACATTTATCCATTTTTATCAGGCATAAATCTTGCATGGACCAACAGTCTCCGCAAGCAGGGTTCTCACAACGTGCGGTAATCCTCCCATCGTAGTTTTTCTTAGCCACCAAGGGTTGCTCGCAATGAATGCATGACAGAACAGAGTCAATTTTAACTCCAGTACCTCCAACTATCTCACATTTAGAGCAAAACAGTGTCCGATAAATACCTATCCTTATCTCACTGTTACAAATACTACAATAAATAGTACTCTCGTCGCCCTCTCGCTTTAGGGCCTCTTTGTCATAAATAACTGCTAATTTCATTGTTCCTCCTTTTTTTTGTTAATGTACAAATATATTTTATATACTTGCATTTTAGAAATAATTTGTTATGATGTATATATGTCGCATGACTTTCGACAACAGCAATGATATGTCTCAAGAAATACCCAATAAAATTAAAGATTTTTTAAGTAGAGTCGGCTTGGATGACAAGGCGAGCCGGGTTTACTTGTTTCTTTTGTCGTCAGGACCACAAACAGCGAGTTACATTGCTAAGAATTGTGGCTTAACTCGTACCAATGCATATGATGTGGTGAGAAAGCTTGAGGATAACGGGCTTTGCTTTAACCAGGGAGCAAACTACGGAAAAAAAATAAAAGCTAATAAACCCCAGGAACTAATTTCTATTATTAACGATCGGGAAAATGAAATAAGCTCTTTAAAAAAAGACCTAACCGATATCTTGCCTCTTATAAGCAGCTTCGATTCCTATAAGTCTTCTGGACAATCTCAAGTATCTTATTTTTCCGGTAAGGAAAGTGTCAAAAAATTAATTAGAATATCCCTGCAATCTACAGATTCAGAGCTGCGTTTTGCGGGTTCTGAATTGGATATAATTGATAAGCTAGGTAAAGAGTTTCTCATCGATTATCATTTGAGAAGGGCCTCAAAAAAACTACATATAAAATCTCTACGGCCAGGGATTAAACGTCCGACCGAAGAAATTTTTATTGATGATAAAAAATATTTCAGAGAGGTACGTCTCAGACCAGAGGGCCTAGTCAAGCTTAAATCAACAATATTAATTTGGGATAATTATGTTGCCTTTTGCTCTCTAAACAATGATATCTTCGGCAGCTTGATTGAAAATGATGATTTGGCAGTGATGTTAAAAAGCTGGTTTGATTTTATTTGGAATAAATCAAAAGTAATATAGAAGACGCAGTCGATGGAAATAAGATATTTTTACAATTTAAATTAAATTTTAAATAATAACGCCCTCATAGTTCAATGGATAGAATGTGAGCTTCCGGAGCTTAAGGCGGGGGTTCGATTCCCTCTGGGGGCACAAAAAACACCTTTGTTTAAAAAGGTGTTTTTATTATGCTAAATATTTTTTCAATTTTTAATTAATCATCTTCAAATTCTCCACCTCGTGTTTGTGGCGGGGTTACCGTATTAGTCGTTTGAACATTCTGTTGAATTTGTTGCTGACCTATTTGCTGATTAAAATTGCCGATAAAATAATCAACAAGCATTGCGTTAGCGTTCGCCGAGTGCGGGCTATTTCCACCTTTCGTATTATAGGCCCAAGTTGAATCTTTACCACAATTTGGAATAATCGTTCCGGAACCTCCAGGATGTGCAGCAATGAAACTTGTTACGTTATAAACTTTGTTATTTATCAGCAACCAGCAATCTCTACTGCTATTATGTTTAACAATTTCCGTCATATTTAAAGTTACAGATGCTGCTATTACAGGGGCTGGCGGAGTAGTTACTGACGCTGCAGCCTGGTTTGTTGTTGGCGTGCTCGGGCTCGATGCCGCTAAATTATTTTGGCTAGTTTGTGTCGCGCTCGCACTCGGAATATTTTTTGCATCAGAAAAAATTTGATCTAAATATCCAATATAGTAATCGACCAGCATTGAATTCGCGTTTGCAGAATGTGAATTGTTGCTACCCTTAGTATTATAGGCCTGAGTCGACTCTTTCCCGCAATTTGGAATAATTGTTCCCGCTCCTCCAGGATGAGCAGCAATAAAGCTCGTGACATTATAAACCTTATTGTTAATTAGTAGCCAACAATCTCCAGCCGAATTATGCTTTGCGATTTCAGTAGCTGATAATTGGGTAACATTGTTGCGTAGCGCAGCTAGTGTGCTCGAACTCGTCGTTTCAACTGTTGCTTGATATCCAGAAATAGATGCATTAATTTTGTTTTGGGTTTTACTATTCTGATAATACACAAGCCCAGAGGCGAAGACGGCGACGACTACCGCCCAAAAAATAAATAAAGATATTGTTGTTAGTTTTTTCATAGAAGTTTAAAATTCTCAAAATGAATATTCTTACTTTTTATATTTAAGGCAACTAATTGTTTTTTTAAACCAAACATAAATGGCGCCGGACCACAAAGCAAAATGTCTTTATTTTCTAGTCCTGGGCTTAATTCAGCAATTTTCTCAGCGCTCAAATATCCTTTCTCTGAAGAATACCAAGGAATAAGCCGAATCTTTTTATTTAGTTCTAATTCTTTTAACTCATTTAAAAGAACTGCTTCTTCGGCGCGGTTAACGCAATAATATAAATCAATCGAATATCCCTCTTCATTTAAGCTTCTTGCCATACTCACAAAAGGCGTTATACCGACTCCACCGGCGATCCAAACCTGATTCTTATTTACGATATTGTGATGGGAAAACTTTCCATAAGGGCCTTCAATCGATACCGGTATTCCCGGTTCAAGATTTTTTAACTTATCTGTGAAATCCCCTAAAGATTTTATAACTACCTGTAAATTATCCCCAGTGTTCGAGGACGAGATTGAAAAAGGATGAGATTCTGATCCGATACTACCAGATAAAAATCTAATAAACACAAATTGACCGGGAGAAAATTTAATCTTTCTGTTTTTTGGAATTAATTCCAGTTCCACAACTTGAGAATTAAGAATGTTTACATGTTTTAAATTATAGATAACATGGCTATTTAATAGTTTACTAACGAAGGCTTGATAGGCTCCGGCTCCAAGACCGAGAAAAGCCAAAATAATTAAATATACTCTTAGGAAATAATCTCGAGAAATATCACTAGAAATAAACATCGCGTGCAAAAGCGCCAATACGAAAGCAACAACCATAAACTTATGGGAAAACTTCCAGCGATTATATTTTATCTTTACATAAAAAGTTAAAACCATTAAGAGCACCATTAGAAGCAACGAGAATATTCCATAGGTAATTGGGATATTCTTAAATGGAGTTAAAAAATCCATGCCTTGTTTCAGAGATACTGACAAGTAACTAACGAGAAGAAGTAGGGGGTGAAATAAAATGAGGGAAAAGGCGATGGAGCCAATTTGATGATGACTTGAATAAACATTATTAAGTCCATAAAAAAATCGCTCAAGAAATTTGATTCTCGCGCTGATTATTAAATTTATCGAAAATAATGCGAACCCAAGAATACCGGCAATTTGACCAAGACTTGTAAGTGTCCCAACTAAATTAAAAAAACGATAATTTAGGGGTTCCAAAAAAAACCAACGCAAAAGCGGTATTAAAGTTAAAATGAAAATAGCGATTGTCCCAAATTTTTTACGCATAAATATTAATACAATTAAATATGTGAATTGTTACGTAAATAAATTATACCCCAATGAGACACAAATTTCAACGTATTTATTTCCAGAATTCGTTTAAATATGCTATAATAATGAATGATTAGAAGTTTTAAATGCTACGCATTAAAAGCAGAAAATCGATTTAACAGACCACCCGTTAAACGGTTGTAGCCTCTAAAAACGAGAAGGGGGATACTGTTAATGAATGTTCATTTTATAAGTCCTTACCCAGACCAACAGCTAAGGTCCACGAATCAATTATTGTTTACATTTTATGCCAGCGCTTTTCTGTGCTCAGTCATCCGTGGGGAAATAATTGTACCGAAGCTTTGGGCGCACCGCGTGTCTAATCGACTACCCTGAACAAATATCGTTCAGGGTTTTTAAATATAAAAACAACCCCTAAATTGAGGTTGTTTTATTGGCGGAATGGACGGGGGTCGAACCCGCGACCTTCTGCGTGACAGGCAGACGCTCTAACCAACTGAGCTACCACTCCAATTTGTAGCAGTCCTTAAGTTCCAAGAACTGAGCTACCACTCCACATACCTACTTTTTACTCTAAAAAATGGCTAATTACTTTTCTAGCCACAAAAAAATCATAGCAGAAACAATTTTTCTTGTCAAAGCCAAAAAAGCTCCTAAACTTGCCAAAAAATAACCCGTAAGTTATAATTTAGATACAAAAAACTAGTAATTATATAGTTTTTTAATCTACGAAAATATGGAAAATGTAATCAACAAGACAACAATCGCTGAAATTGAAAAAACTCTTTTGGCGCAAAAAAAACAAATTCTTCATGAATTAAGTGAAATATCTCGTAAGGATAGCCACGAGGCTGATAATACGAGCACTAAATTCCCGGAATACGGCGACAAGCCCGATGAAAACGCTCAGGAAATAACTGACTATTCAACCAATATTGTCACCGAAAAAGTTTTAGAAAAAAGTCTAGAAGATACTGAAAAATCTTTAGACAGAATTAAAAAAGGTACATACGGAGTATGTAAATATTGCGGTAATGCGATTGCCGAAAAACGTCTTTTAGCTCGTCCGACAGCCAGTTCTTGTATTAGTTGCAAAACCGAGTTGCAAGAAAATGAATAAAAATATTTTTAGAATATCCCTCAAAAATATAGCTATTATTTTACTTATAGCTATATTTTTTATTGTCGATCGTTACTTAAAATTATTAGCTTTAAACCAAAATCTTCAGCCGCCAGTCAAGCTAATCGGCAATTTTTTCTCCTTTAACTTTACGCCAAACTACTATATGGCCTTTTCTTTGCCTTTTAGCGGCCTTGTTTTGAATTCCATAATTATTGCTGTTATTTTTGGCCTAATTTATCTAATATTTTACCTAATATTAAATGATTATAAGCCTAAATCTTCAATCATACTCTTGACAATTATATTATTTGGTGCTATAAGTAATATACTAGATCGCATAAGTTGCGGCTATGTAATAGACTATTTCGAACTCCGTTACTTCACGGTATTTAATTTAGCTGACGCCATGATTTCATTGGGCGCTATTTTTTTTCTATTAAACTCCATTGTTCCACTCAAAAAACTCTGAAACATGATAAAAAAAATCGTCTCGAATCCTTTCAAAATGAAAGAATTAATCTTGGTTGCTCAAGCGCTAACTAACACTAGGTTTGATGCTGCTGGCGACTCAATCGTTGGCCACAAACATGCCAGTCACTCACGCGCAAAAAAAGTATCGACCGATGACGTCCGTCAAGTGATCAAATCAGTCGCCTTGTCTCATAGGGATAAAATACATCTTTCTTCGGTATCCGATGAAGCAATATATTCCTTTGCCCGAGAAATAATACTTACACTTGCGCGGAAAGAACTAAAAAACCCCTTAAATCCATAATGGAAATAAGGGGTTTTCAATATCCAAATGTTACTTTTTTATATCGTTTCTAATTTCATTTTCTAGAGCACTAAGATCAGAATATATTTGTAGAGCCCAATGGCCATAATATTCTCTTTCAACTTGAGGATCTTTCGGTGTTTGACTAAGATTAAAGAAGATGCCAGCGGAAAAAGGAAAATTATAATATTGGCGTTCGTTCATTAATTCTTTTAATTCTTCCGATTTTAGTCCCTGGCGGTCCGCCATTTTTGCTTCTTCCGATAAGCGCATTTCTTCAGGAAAATCGGCGTTAAAATTTGTATTAATTAAACGATGGGCAATCTTTATGTCTTGTATCAGTTTATTGTGAAAGCTTCGTCTTAATTGATCAGACTCACCAACAACTTCCTGATATTTTTCAAAGTCCTCATAATCAGCCGCTTTCTGAATTTGTAGATAATTAACCTGAGATAAATAATTTTTCGCATCTTCGAGAATACGTGATAGATAATTAATGATTGTCGCTTTTCTTTTTTCAATTATCTCTCCTTCAGCGATATTATTAATAAACTCCGGTTTTAACCCCGCTTGTTTAATAATATTAACAGTTTTTTTATAAGCCTCGCCTGTTGGCCCGTATACTTCCGAGGTCTCCAGTTCTCGTCGTGGTATATTCTTAGAATCTAGCTCAGCGTTTTCCTTTTTGATCATTTCTTTAATTTCTCTTTGTTCTACGGGGTCCGGCGGATAAAGGTCTGGATTTTTATATTGATCACGAAAAAAATTAAAAGGAGATTTGTGTTCCATATATTTATAAATTTACTTCGCTTCTTTTAATAAATAATAAAATTAATTAAATTCTTATTTAACTCTAATTTCGCGGCTATTCTCACCGACATGAACGAGCTCAATACTAATAATATCTTTCGGCCAAATTTTCTTTACCTTTCCAGCCCATTCAATTGCAGTGACTGTTTTATTATCTTTAAAAAATTCTTCAACACCAAGACTGATTAAATCTTTCTCTGAATGTAGGCGATAAGCATCAATATGACAAAAGGATTTAACGTTTTTATTTCCGTTTATTTTATATAATTTCAAAATATTGAATGTCGGGCTATTCACTCGCCCCTTGATTCCTAGCCCCTTAGCCAAACCCTGCAAGAATTTAGTCTTGCCGGCGCCGAGATCACCACATAAAGCCAAAACCTCTCCGCCCTTAAGCTGGCTACCTAATTCATAACCGAGAGCCTGAGTTTCTTTTTCATTTTTTGTTACTATCTTTTCCATGATTTTAGTTTATCTGATTTTTTTTAAAAGATAAAGTAATAAAAAACCCCCAAACGGGGATTTTTTATTTATGTGGGCGCACAAGGATTCGAACCCTGGACCCCTTCGGTGTAAACGAAGTGCTCTAACCAGCTGAGCTATGCGCCCGAACATTTCGGGATTTTAAATGGTAGTGGGCGAAAGAGGATTTGAACCTCCACAGCCTTGCGGCCACAAGCCCCTCAAGCTTGCGTGTCTACCAATTTCACCATCCGCCCGAAACCGGAAAAAGTCGTCTATTTGACGACCTTTTCTTTTAACTTTTTCTTATAACCTTCACGTAGATAATATAGTTTCGCTCGTCTTACTTCTGCAACCTTCTTAATTTCAATTTTAGTGATTGTCGGTAAATTCAACGGAAATATTTTTTCTACACCAATGCCATCAGAAACTTTACGAACTGTAATAGTCGCACCGGCTTCTTTATTATGCTTACGAGCAATAATCATTCCTTCAAAGTATTGAACTCTCTCTTTTTCTTCGCCTTTGGAATTTAATTCTTTGATCTTTTGGTAGACTCTGACAGTCATTCCTGGTTTTAATTCTAATTTGGTTTCAACCATATATTTAAAAATTATATAAAAGAGACTGGTTAGATCTCGTTTCGAAATACTTATTTAATAAGGCAAATCTTGTCTAATATTATAATTAATTTTTCCTCTTGTCAAGGCTGGCTTGAACAAAATCGTAAACCGCTTGAAAAACCTCGGCTGAGCTTAAATTCGAGCTGTCTAGATAGAAATCATAGTTGTTTTGGTCGTAAACGTCAATATCGTAATATTGGCGATAACGAAGCCGATCGCTCTCTAGACGCTGTTTATTGCTCTCTAAGACGTCTTGCCAGGTATTTAGGTTATCATCCTCGTTACGGTCATTTTTTAGCTGTAGATTGCCAAAAATACGCTTCGCGCCAACCTCTAAGCTAACATCGAGGTAAATCTTTAGAGAATGGGGTATAAAATACCAGGATGTCCTCCCTTCAATAATAAAATTATCGTCTCTTTTTCCCAAATCTCTTTGATAATAGTCAACTTCTTGGTCAGTCTGAGGGTCTGTCTCTCCGAGAGCATTATATTCCGCAAGAGTCAGGCCTCTTTTTTTGGCCGCTTCACGCCTTAATCCACCCATATAATAACGCGGCCAACCAAATTTATCTGCCAACATTTGAGCGATTGTGCTTTTCCCCGAACCTGGTCCTCCGCTTAGCGAAATTATCATATTTTTTATTTGTCATTTTAGACTATATCCATTATTATAGTATTATATAGGAAATAGTTTAAATCAAAAAGAGCGCTTATGTATTTAGAAAGATTGGAAATCCAAGGCTTTAAATCCTTCGCAAATAAAAATAAATTAATCTTCTCGGGTCTTCTAGACGGACAAAAAAGAGGCTTAACTGCAATTGTCGGCCCAAACGGCTCCGGCAAGTCTAATGTCGCCGACTCAATTCGCTGGGCGCTAGGAGAACAAAGCCTTAAAACCATCCGTGGCAAAAAAAGTGAAGACGTAATTTTTTCCGGCTCTGATAAAAAGGGTCAACTTGGTATGGCCGAAGTATCTCTCTGTTTAAATAATTCAGAAGCAGCTAAAAACAAAGCCAATGCGCCGGAAGCGATTGAGAAAGAGAGTGATCTCGACCAAATGATTTTAAGCTGTCCGGAAATAGTTATTACTCGTCGTATTTACCGCAGCGGTGAAAGCGAATACTTATTAAATAACAATCGCGTCCGTCTCGCTGATATCCAAATGCTCTTGGCGAAAGCTAATTTTGGTCAAAAAACTTATAGTGTTATCGGCCAAGGCATGGTTGAAAACTTTTTAAATACCTCTGCCGCCGAAAGAAAGGATTTTTTCGATGAAGCAACTGGCGTTAAACAATTTCAAATCAAGCGCGACTCTGCTTTAAATAAACTTGAATCAAGTTATGAGAATTTGCAGCAAGTTGAAATGCTTCTTGCCGAAATTAGACCACGACTCAAAAGCTTAACCCGTCAAGTTGAAAAATTAAAACGCCGCGATGAAATTTCAAATGATTTGCATTATGTTCAATTAAACTACTACGGTTTTCTTTGGCAGGATATTAACCAAAAATTAAGCAAAGCCAACAATCACTTTTTAGATTTAGAAAAAAATAAAATTGATCAAGAAAAGAAACTTGAAAAACTAAATGAAGATTTAAATAAAATACGAAACACAAATAATTTCCAAGAAATTAATGATCTTCAGCCTCGTCTAAAAGAATTTGAAAACCAAAGAAACCAACTCCAAAAACAATTGGCGAAACTCCAAGCTGAACTTGAGATTCAATTAGAATCTCAGGGGCAATTCGATGTCTCTTGGCTTAATAATAAACAGGGAGAGCTAAACGCTGAGCTTGAAAATATCAGCGCTGAAATTATATCTCTTGATAATACTAATGCCGTCAAAGAGGAGGATTCTCTACGCTCGGAATTAAATATTGTTAACCAAGAAATCGAAAAAGTAAATAATACTCGCCGCCAAATAGATAAAATAGAAACAGAAAAAACAATTTATTTTAAGCAGGTTTCTAAATTAGAAGCCGTTCTTGAAGCTAATCTTGAGGTGCAAGGTCAATTCGATGTCTCTTGGCTTAATAATAAAAATGAAGAACTCGCTGCCGAATTAACAAAATTGAAAAAAGAAATTTCTGCTTTAAAATCAGAAAATAATCGCGATCAAGAAAGATCAAGCGAGCAAAAACTTTCCGCTATTCAAAATGACCTTAACCGGCTAAATAAAGAGCTCGACACTCTTAACCGGGACTTAAAAAAATCCGGCCAAAATGAGGGACAAAATGAGGCAATTAGTAAATTAATCGATGAATTTTTAAAGCAATTGGAAGCGATTGAAAGTGAAACTGATTTAAATAAAATCAAAAAACTAATTGCCGAGGCAAAGAATGATTTTCAAAAAAAGATTACAAAACTCATAAGCGGACTAGACGATGATAAGTTAAATCAAATAAAAGAAATTCAAACTGAAATTATTTCTTTAACGGAATCAAAGCAAAATACCCAAGAAAATCTTAGCACCGAACGTTTACGCCTCTCGATGCTTAATGAGCGCTTGCGTCTTCTAGAAGAAAAAGAATTACAGTTAATCCGCGAATTGAACGATATTAAGGCGAAGCTAGAGAAGGCCCAGGTTAAATTTGACGCGAGCCAACTTGAGTCTGAAAAGAAAGAATTAAATAATAAGATTCTTCTTCTCGAAAAAGAACAAGCAAACTTAAAAGCAAATTCTTACCTTAACGATTGGTTTGATAAGCGGCAATCGCTAAGCAATAAAATTACTGATTGCCGGCTCAAGGCTTCGGCTCTAAATGAACGTCTTCGTTTACTGCAAGCCAAAAAAATTCAATTAGAAAAAGAAATTTCTGATATTAAAATTAAAATCGCCAAGAGCCAAGTTAAATTTGATGCGAGTGGTATCGAGGCGGAGAAAAAAAATATTTCTGAAAGATTAGAATCTCTAAACACAGAAATAAAATCTCTCGAAACACGATTAGCGGAATTTAATGCAGCCCAGGAAAAAGAAAAAAGCCAAATGTTTGAGTATCAAAGGGCAATTCAAACTCTTCAACAAGAAGTAAACTCCATTTTAGCCGAACTTAATAATTTAAAAGTTGAAGCCACTCGTCAAGAAACAAAACTCGAAGACTTAGAAGCCAATATTCGAAATGATGAATTGAATATCGGCGATATTAAAAATCATAAACTTAATGACCAGACCATTGAAATAGAACGTTGGCAAAAAAGTATCACTAATAACAAAATCCAACTTGAGCAAATTGGTGGGATTGATCCGGAAACAGAAAAAGAATTCTCTGATACCAAAGAGCGCCACGATTTCTTAAGCGCACAAACAGAGGATCTTCATAAAGCCATCAAGTCCTTAGAAGAAATTATTTACGAGCTTGATTTAAATATAAAAGGACGTTTCGACCAAGAATTTAAAGTTATTTCCGAGAAATTTAATGAATATTTTAAAATTCTCTTTAACGGCGGTGCCGCTAAAATCTCTAAGATAATGCTTGAGGATTTAGAGAAAGAAGAAAAGAATAACCAGAACACTAGTGGGAACGGAAATGGAAATGGTGCTGCCAATTTGACCGCCGGCCTAACACCGGCCGAAACTGAAATTAAAAATGAAACTGACGAAAGACTAAAAAGAATTAAATTTTTACGAAAACATAATGCGGTTGGTTTAGCGGGTATTGAGATTCAGGCCATTCCTCCGGGCAAAAAAATCCAAGCAGTTTCTATGTTATCCGGTGGCGAACGCGCTTTAACCGCCATCGCTTTAATCAGCGCTATCATCAGTGCGAACCCATCACCATTCGTTGTCCTTGATGAGGCTGATGCCGCGCTTGATGAAGCTAACTCGGAACGCTTAGCAAAGATTCTCGATGACTTATCCAATAAAACTCAGTTCATTGTAATTACTCATAACCGCGCTTCAATGCGTCGTGCCAGCATTCTTTACGGCGTTACCATGGAGTCAGACGGCGTAAGTAAGCTCTTAAGCGTTAAACTTGATGATCTAAAAAAATAAATTATTGATAAATAATTACTTTAAATTATTTTCATTGCCTATTTGTTACTATTAAGCCTCTCAGGATTGAGAGGCTTTTTGTATATAATAATATTATCTATGCCCATAAAAATATTATCAGCGACTCTAGTCGGCCTTGAAGCAGAAATAATTGAAGTCGAATCAGATTCTGGCGGCGGCGACTTTGGTCAAATAGCGATTGTTGGTTTACCCGATGCCGCCACCTCGGAGGCAAAAGAACGAGTAAAAAGTGCAATCCGTAATTGCCACTACGAATTTCCGAAAAGAAAAATCACTGTTAACCTCGCACCAGCTAATCTTAAAAAACACGGCACAGCCTTTGACCTAGCAATCGCGGTTTCAATTTTAAGTTTAAAAAATAAGTTTAAAATAGATTTTAAAGATTGTTTAATGGTTGGGGAATTATCGTTAAACGGTGAACTACGCGCCGTTAAAGGAATTTTAGCAATCGCGCTTAGGGCGAAATCTTTCAATATCCATAATCTTTTTATTCCGTATGAAAATATAGAGGAGGCTACTTTAATTCCGGGATTAAATATTTTTTCGATAAAATGTTTAGACGAATTAATTAAACATCTCAAACAAATTTCTCTGATTCAGGTATCAGAAATATCGCCTCTACCCAGAAATAAAGAAATTTCGCGAGAGGAGTTAGTAAATATTTCAACAATTAAAGGACAGGAAAAAGCAAAGCGAGTCTTAGAAATAGCCGCCGCGGGCGCTCATAATATTTTATTAATTGGCCCACCTGGGTCTGGCAAGACAATTCTCTCTAAATCTCTTTCTGGTATTTTACCAGCACTGAACGATGAAGAAATTCTAGAAGTAACTAATATCCACAGTATTTATGGCGAAACTAATGTTAAATATTCCTTAATAACCGAAAGACCATTCCGCGCGCCTCATCATAGTGCATCCAGCGCTTCATTAATCGGGGGCGGGACTTTGCCAAAACCGGGAGAAATATCTTTAGCCCATCGTGGTGTTTTATTCTTAGACGAATTTCCGGAATTTAATCGCAATGTTTTAGAAAATCTTCGCCAACCGCTAGAAGAAGGATGCATAAATATCAACCGAACAAATGGTTCTTTAAAATTTCCCTGTAATTTTATGTTGGTTGCGGCGATGAACCCCTGCCCCTGCGGTTACCAGGGCGATAAAAAAATTATTTGCCATTGTCCGGAGACCAAAATCTTAAATTATCGTCGTAAAATATCTGGACCCATAATTGATCGAATTGACCTCCATCTTACCCTTCTTCGTACCAGCTATAATGATTTATCCTCAGAGAAGCCCGAAGAATCATCAGAAATAATACGCCAGCGCGTAATTAATGCCCGCTCCTTGCAAGCTGCTCGATACAAAGGGCTCCCTTTTTCTATTAATTCAGACATGCCAAATGAAACGACAAGAACTTTCTGCAAATTAGACGAAGATGGCCAAAAACTCATTCGGCTTGCTTGTGAAAAATTTAATTTAAGCTCGCGTTCATACTTTCGAATTCTCAAAATTGCTCGTACAATCGCTGATTTAGACGCCGCAACGAACATTTCCGTTACTCATTTAAGCGAGGCCCTTCAATATCGTCCAAAAATAGAATAAAAATTGGAATATTCACAGCGTTTTTGGTATAATAAAAGCGGAAACAATAAATAAAAATATGTTCAAAAAATTAACAATTTTATTCTTATTAATGGTCTTTATTTTAGGCTCCGGTTTTGGCTGTAAAGTTACCGATAAGGCAACCCAAGCGGCCATGAAACCAATCACGATAACTTATTGGCGCGTCTATGATGGACCCGATGCCTTTGATGAAGTTATTACTAAGTATAAAGCCTTGCACCCTTTCGTAACGATTGACTACCGAAAACTACGTTACAGTGAATATGAAACTGAATTATTAAATGCACTTGCCGAGGACAGGGGGCCGGATGTCTTTTCAATTCATAATACTTGGATGAGAAAATATCAATCAAAGCTTGCGCCGATGCCTGACACGATTACCATGGTTTACCCAGTTACGTCTGGCTCAATTAAAAAAGAGACTATTCCTGAGTCACGAACTACTAAAAGTATTTCTGTTAAAGAGTTAAAAGATAATTTTGTAGACGTAGTCGCTCAAGATGTAATTTTAGATGATGGTAAAATTTATGGCCTTCCTCTTTCCGTTGATACTTTAGCCATGTTTTATAATAAAGATTTATTTAACAATGCAGGCATTAGCCAAACTCCCGCTTACTGGAATAAGGAATTTATTTCTGATGTAAAAAAATTAACGAAACAAGATTCGAAGAAGGGACTAATCCAATCTGGAGTAGCGCTTGGCGGCAGTAAGAATATTAATCGTTATAGCGATATCCTCGCTGTTCTAATGATGCAAAGTGGCGCCACGATGATGAGCGACAGTGGCCAAGTTCTTTTCCATACCACACCAACTTTTGCTAATAATACTAATTATAGCCCTGGAATTGATGCCTTACGCTTTTATACTGACTTCGCCGATCCAGTTAAAGAGTCCTATTCCTGGAGTAGCGATTTATCAAATTCTTTGGATTTATTTATCAGTGGAAATCTCGCAATCATGTTTAGCTATTCCTATGACCTTGAGACTATAAAAGCACAGGCGCCAAAACTAAACTTTTCTGTCGCTAAATTACCTCAAATCGAAGGGACTCCGTCAACGAATATAAATTTTGCTAATTATTGGGTTGAAGTTGTTTCAAAGAAAAGTAAAGTTTCAAATGAATCCTGGGATTTCATTCAATTTATAACTAAAGAGGAACAGGCAAAGGTATATTTAGAAAAAACAAAACGTCCGACAGCGCTACGTTCACTTGTTGCCAAACAAAAGGAAAATGACGAAATTGGTGTCTTCGCTGATCAAGTACTAACCGCTAAAAGCTGGTATAGAGGGAAAAATGCAGGCGCAGCCGAGGATGCAATTGCCGAGATGATTGATGCGGTAATAAAAAATTCGAGTGACAAGATTCAAGAAATAGTAAGTACTGGCGCTGCTAAGGTCCAACAAACTGTTTACTAATTATTTTATATGTATAAAAAGCTAATTGTATTTAGTTTCTTACTAATCTTATTAACTTCTTTTGCTATTCCTTTCATAGCAAATGCTCAAACATCAATTATTGATCCAAGCTCACGAGCTTATACGAACGGCGACTACACGCTAAACGATATTCTCCTAATTGCTATCGGCGCCTCGCGCTGGATTCTTGGTATCGTCGGCTCGCTAGCCCTGCTCATGTTTATTTACGGCGGTTTTACTTTTTTAATCTCAGCCGGCAGCAGCGATAAAATTGGGCAGGCAAAAAAGATTCTTATTGCAGCTGTGATTGGCTTAATAATTGTTTTTTCCAGCTACTTAATAATTCAGTTTGTTCTTGATTCACTTGGATTAAAATGGAATGGAGATAATTCAAAGCTTAGAGCTAAAATAAGTGCCTGCGAAGCAAGCCTTGGAACCGGATATAGTTGCATGAATGAGGCTATCGGCAAAAATTGCAAGGCTGGCCTATGTCCAAATGATCCTACGGAAATCAAATGCTGCAGCTCAAATTAATCTATGACTGCTTTTGTTCCGAAAAAAATACACCAAGAAGAGAGTTGGGGCGAAAAATTGCGCCTGGCTCGCCGATTTAAAAATTTAAAAATCGAGGAAGTAGCTAAAAAAATAAACATTAAATCAGAATACTTACTAGCGCTCGAAGATGAGCGTTTCGAAGATTTACCTGCCGGCCTATACGGCAAAAACTATATTAAAGAATACGCTTCATTTTTAGGACTAAATCCGAAAGAAATTACCAATGATTGGGGGGCTCAAATTATTAATAACTCACCCAATGATCCTTTTTCCAGAAAAATACTGGCCAGACACCGCTTCATAATATTCCCAAAAATTATTAGAAGCGTACTAGTTATTGGCGCCGTTTTAATTTGTTTCCTTTACTTAATCTTCTACTTTAAAAAAATTGTTCTTCCACCTCACCTAATAATCACTCAGCCGGAAACAAATTTAGCGATATCTTCATCGAGCATAACAATTAGTGGGCAGACCGAAGTCGAGGCGGAGATTAAAATCAATGGGGAAATCGTTTTAAACAACCACGAGGGTTATTTTACTCAGACGGTTAATCTTAAAAAGGGCCTAAATAACATAATTATTAAGGCAAAAAAGAAATATAGCCGCGAGGAAACAATTACGCGCCAAATTTTAGTTAATTAATTTTAAAAATATGTCGGAGAATAAAAAGACTATCCTATTTGACATTGAAAATATTTTGCGTAAAATAACAGTTGAGGAGGGACAAAAGGTTGCCGAACTCGGTTGTGGCAATTTTGGCTTCTTTGTTTGGCCGCTCGCCAAGCTTGTCGGTCGGCGGGGACAAATCTTTGCTGTCGACATCTTAAAGAGCACTCTCGATGAAATTAGACGCCAAGCTTTAAAGGATAATTTACCACAAGTTAAAACAGTCTGGAGTAATTTGGAGATATTTAAAGCAACGAATATTGAAACAAGCAGTCTTGATGCTGCGCTTCTAGTCAATATCCTCCACCAATCAGAAAAGCGCATCGAAATTTTACGCGAAGCCATTCGTCTCTTAAAACGAGGCGGAAAATTACTTATTGTCGAATGGGGAAATACCGACGCCCCTCTTGGGCCAACCCCAGAGAAACGCGTCAAACTAGAATCATTAAAAGCGGCCGCTCCAAAAATTGGCCTCGAGATTAACGAAGAATTTCCAGCTGGACCATTTCATTACGGATTAATATTAACTAAACTCTAATTTAAAACCTATGACAAATTTGTTGACTTGGCGATTTTGGTTCGCCTTACGTCCCGAGAGCTTAACTCCATTAGTACAAAAAGGCTTTTCCTTTCTGCTTATTACCTTTGTCGCAATCGCCTTCTTTATGCTTCTAGCAAAAAAACACGGCGGCCTTTATAGGGGATTTTTTAAACGACTCTATACATTCTTTCTTAGTAACGCAATCATTGGCGGCATTCTTCTTTTTCTTAACTACGAAATGGTTCCATTCTTTTCAGCGCGCTTTTGGCTTGGCATCTGGGGAATAACGATGATTGTCTGGCTTGTCTTAATACTCAAAAAATTACGAGTTATTCCAATTCAAAAAAAGAAACAAGAGCAAGATAAAGAATTAAAAAAATACCTTCCTTAAGAAATAAATAATTAATATTTTCTTATTCCAAAAACTCTCCTTGAATAAGGAGAGTTTTTTTAAATGTATGACTAATTCGAAGAAACTGGGATTATGGGGAGAAAATATCGCCCAAGATTATCTCAATAATAAGGGATACCGTTTTATCACGAAGAATCATAAAGAGGGTCGCTTTGAGCTTGATATAATTTTTAAGTATGAACAACAATATATATTTATCGAAGTTAAAACCAGAAATGAAAGCTGGGGACAAATTAGCGACAATTACCTCTCAAGCCGACAAACTAATAATCTTAAAAAAGCGATAGCAAGCTATTGTCTTAAATATAAAATTAATTTCGAGAATACGCGCTTAGACTTGATAGTGATTTCAGTAAATTATAAAAAGAAAATGGCGCAACTTAAACATTTTTTGGATATTCTTTAATTTCTTGTCAGAAAAAATAGTCGATAGCGTAAACGGACTAGATTTCCGATGAACCTTATAATGTCTCTCACTATTTTTACTTTACTAACTCGATTTGCATACCTACTTTCATTCCAATCAACTGGAAGTTCATAAATGCGATAGGAAAAATGACGGGCAAGGCTCACCATTTCCGTATCAAAAAACCAGTAATCGTCCTCCAGATAAGGTTCAATTTTTTTAAAAACATCCTCTTTAATCGCTTTAAATCCGCATTGTAAGTCAGATACCTTATTTGCAAGCACAAGGCGCGCTAAAAAATTATATGTGCGTGAAACTGTTTCTCTAAGAAAGCTTCTCTTTGTTTTCGACTCAGGAAGAAGACGCGACCCAATCACTAAGTCAGCCTCGCCGCGAATAATCGGAGCAAGAAGACTTGTTAATTGATCAGGAGAAACAGCTAAATCAATATCCAAATAGCAAACAATATCTGCCTGGCTCTTAAGCCAATACTGTTTTATGGCGCGGCCGCGTCCCGGCAAAGATATTTCAAGATGAGACAGGTTTTTAGTATAACGCTTTTCAAATTCGGTGAATATTCCAACCGTCCCATCGCTTGATCCATTGCTTATGCCGATTATCTTCCATTCGAACTCAAACCTTGCTCCCTCGCAAAAATCAAGCAATCGTTGCAAATTTAGAGCTAAGATTTTTTCCTCGTTTTTTACTGGTAAACAAATTTCTACTAACATAGTCAGATTATGAGTTAGCTTAATATATTTTTAAATAAATCGTCGCCAGTGGATCGCTATATATTTTTTCCCAATTTTGAGCGCTATCTAGATAACGTTTTAAATAATTAGGCTGATTTAATTCCTTATCCTTAATTAAAAATAGAAATTTTTCCCAATTTCTCGCCTTTATCTTTTCTTCCTTGGTTTTAATTAAAACTATGCCAATTTTATACTTCTCTAATTTAGAAGCAAAATCAGCCTTAGGTTTTAGAAATTCAACATATTCTTCTAAAAAAGTATGGCCAGCATATTCCGTTTGCGGCAAACGGCCATCGATAAATAGTTTCTTAGTCGGGTATGCCCAAATTAAATAGCCGCCCCAATTATACTCATTAAATATATTAATATTTTGGAGCTTAACATCTTTCTGTAAAAACTCAGCCGCGAGACATGGATATTCATTACAGTAATTAGAAAATGGATCTTTTTTTATATCTATATTTAAATATTGATTAGTTACAGTTAAAACCAAGCACAGTATTATAAAATATTTATATTTTTTCTTTACAGTTTGCGCTTTTATATTTTCTAGATCAAGAAACTCTTGCAAACTTTGAATTAAAAAAATAAAACTGGCGACAACAAGCAAGGGAAAATGACGCCGAGATTTAAAGCTTAAAAAAATTAATATAAGCGTTAAGCCCAACTGCCAAATATTTATGGCTCGCGATTTATAACGAATACATACATATATAAGTTGTCCCAAAACGACAAGCACTAATGCTAAATATAATAATTGTAAGTAATCATAAGGAAAATGAAATTGAGGCAACCATTCTTTAATAGCACCTAAATAATATGTGTTTTTATATCCGCTCAAAAAAGAGTATAATTCGAAACCGTAGGGAGTTATAAGCGTTACTAGCACAGAACCGAGGGTAAATATATAAAATGTAGACACCTCTGACCACTGAATAATTTTAAAACCCTGAAAATATTTTTCAAGCTTGCCAAAAGATAAATATCGCTGAAATAATTTTGCTAGCGGATAAGCGATTAATAATCCTAAACCCAACAAAAAGCTACCGTGCATATTTGACCAAAGATAAAAAAGTGGCAAAAGACATAGCAGCACCCGCCAAGAAACCTTTCGGTCAAACTCCATAATTATCCACAGCTCTAAAGCCATGAATAAAAAACCAAACTCCTGTATCCGAATACCAAAATGCGGTAGACAGGCAGTGAGAGCAAATATTTGCAATACAGCGAGTAGGCTATCGGATATTTTATCCGAGAATCGACGAGCAAAATAATTTAGAACAAGGAGAGAAAACAAAATTATTAAAGCGAAAAAAATATTTAAGGCCAAATAGCCGTAATTATTATAAATTTCATAAACAATTAAATTTGACAGCCACTCATGATCAACCCAATTACCAGTATAAGTATAGTTATAATTATTTGCATGAGGGACCATCCGAGTAGAGGCGACCTCCTCTCCAACCCTGAGGTGCCAACCAAAATCCGGGTCAAGACTGCTAAAAGAATTCTTAATTAACAAACCAAAGACAAAAATATAGAAGAAAACCCAAAATATTATCAAAAACTTAGATTTTTTACCTATTGTTACCATAAAATTCAAGAAAAATATGCATTCTGATTTAATTTTAACATGGATGAATTTATTTGTCTTGTTTTAATTACTATGCTAAGATTAAAGACGTAAAGTATAATTATCTAAAAAGAAGGGGGGTGAAATATGAAAAAAATATCAAAACACTTAATCGCCTTTGCTATTGTTTCCTTTTTAGTTCTACCGCTTTTTACATTACCAGCATTGGCGCAAAATCAAAACTATATTTTCGGTGTTGACGCAGTCAACAACGGATTAAATGGTAGTCTTGCTGAGGGCGACCCAAGAGCAATGATTGGCAGAATTATCACTTTCGCTCTAGGATTCTTAGGCGTAATTGCCGTAGGTCTCATTTTATTTGGCGGTTTCAAATGGATGACTGCGGCCGGTAATGAAGATAAGGTTAGCGAAGCTAAGCAATTGCTTGGTGCTGGCGTTATTGGTTTAATTATCATTCTTGCGGCGTGGGCTATAGCTACTTACATGATCACAACTATGAGCAACGCTATTGGAGGTGCTTAAATTATAAGTGGTTCTCATACTCATGGGAATCACTGCTCTAACCATAAGATATTCTTATGCTTAGAGCAGTGTATAACTTATCTTACTATGTCTAAAAAAATTATCTTTTCCTCTGTATTTTTACTTGTCTTTTCAGTTTTTACAGGACTAGGTATTGCTCAATTTGCCCACGCTGATGATACTCTTAATGGACTTAATGCAACTGCCGGTAAAGTAACCGCTTTCGCCTCTCAAGTTGGGACTCAAGACCCTAACTTCATTCAAACAAAAGCCGGACAAATAATTGGAACTGTTCTCTCTTTTGTCGGCGTTCTATTTCTAATACTGATGATTTTTGCCGGAATAATGTGGATGACGGCCCAAGGAAACGATCAACAGGTTTCGAAGGCTAAAGATTTACTTATTAATTCCATAATCGGCCTAATAATTATCTTTGCCGCTTATGCTATTACTAGCTTTGTCGGAAACTTCGTTCAAGATCTAAATAAATAGTCATGACGATCAAAAACTCTGCCAATTTTTTAAAAAAGTCCTCAATTATTTTGGGTCTTTTTTTCATATTCAATCTATTCCTCAGTTTTCCAGTACTCGCTGATTATTCATTCTCTGAAAGCAGCGGTCTTAAGACAACCGGAAGCACAGCGGGTTATAACGAATCATCCGCAACTCCAGAACAACTCGTCGGCCGCGTAATCTTAATCGTTCTGGGTTTCGTCGGAGTTATTTTTCTCGCCTTTATGATATGGGCCGGTATCGAATGGATGACTGCTCAGGGTAATGACCAAAAAGTAACCCGTGCTAAAAACAAAATTACCGAGGCTATTGTTGGCTTAATTATTGTCGTCGCCGCCTATGCAATCGCCTATTATGTAATTAAATATTTTAGCGCCACTAATCTTGTTTAAATTGTATTATGAATATCCCGAGACTAAAATTAGTATCAATTATAAGCTTAGCGCTTAGTTCGCTATCAATTAAAGCAGCGCAGGCAGCTAATTTACAAGACGCTTTTAAACGTGCAGGAGAAGTTGCCAGCAGCACCTATAAAACTGACCGGACTTTAAATCTCATGCTCGGCGATATTATTGCGGTAGTCCTCTCGGCTCTGGGCGTTGTCTTTATTGCTTTTATGGTTTATGCCGGCTATCTCTGGATGACCGCCTCCGGCAATGAACAAAAAGCTGACAAAGCAATCCAAATTCTAAAAGAATCTATAATCGGCCTCGTTGTTGTTGTTGGTGCCTACGCTATTAGTTATTTCGTTATTCAAATATTCAGTGCTCAACTTATAAATCCATAATATTATGCGCAAAAATCTAAAATTAATTTCATCTCTTCTTATTTTAACGGCGATTTTAATACTACCTTATTTTGTATTTGCGCAGAATACAGATGACAAAACCATGCTTGGAACTTTGACCAGCGTAGCCCAAACGGGAGGCTATGCGACTGGGGATAGTAGTAATTTAATGACCGTAGTCGGTACAGTTATCCGCGCCGTTCTTGGTCTCTTGGGCGCTATTTTCATTATTCTTATGATAATAGCTGGCTATAGCTGGATGACAGCATCGGGTAACGAACAAAAAGTAGAGAAGGCGCTGAGCTCAATTAAACGCGCCGTAATTGGCCTTGTTATTACCCTTTCCTCTTATGCAATTTGGACGTTTATTTTCGACAAATTAATTAAAGGCGGAAAATAAATTTATTGAATATGAAAAAAATTATATACATTATTACTGGAATATTCTGCCTTCTCTTAATTGCCCAAACGAGCTCAGCTCAATTACTCGAATCGAGTGGCGGAGCTTTACAAAATTTAACAACTAATACTCAGCAACTTGGAACGGCGAGCGGATTAGGCAAAGCTTCAATAGGCAGTATTATCGCAACTATTATCCAGGCGGCTCTGGGATTTTTAGCGGCCATATTTTTAGTGCTTATGATTATTGCTGGTTTCCAGTGGATGACGGCGAGCGGTAACGATGCTCAAGTTAAAAAAGCTGTCGATACGATTAAGACAGCGATTATCGGACTAGTTATAGTTTTAGCGGCTTACGCCATTACTTATTTTATTTTCAAATATTTACCATTTAGCGGAAGTGGGGTTGGCGGCGACGGTACTTCTGGAAGTCCTAAAGTATAATTCTTTTTATTCAAATACAAATTAAAAAGGCGACTTTAAGGGTCGCCTTTATTTTTTTGTTTTGTGAAACTATATTCCTTCACGCTGGACTGACCAGTGCACCCACTCACCTAAAACGTTGTGTTTTTGCGGGGTGACGCTGAAATCCCAGAAACCAGTTTTTACTCCTTCTCGAAATACATCACAGTGATATTCACCGGGAATAAGATTGTAAGTAACTCTCTGACCGGGACTCGTTAGAAACGAAACGGTTTCAACTGACGAAACCTTACCATGACTATCGACACTGCGAATAACGAAAAGAATTCGAGAATAGGTGGTAAGGTTCCATACAAATCCTTCATACCCAAGGATTGAATCTGCTTTAACAGTACCGTTAAGCATTTTTTGAAAACCGAGGTCTTCTCTTTTTGCTTGGTTGTTTTCGATACGATTTTCACGTTTTGTTTCTACTGTTAACAGCATATCCTTTTCGCCGATCTTCAAACCGCGCTCGCGACGTTTTACTTCGAGACGAGTAAGTTCCTTGGGAACAGAGGTTTCAGCAACGTAGGTGTCGAAAATGCGGCTTTTTTCAGATTCATACTTTTTAATTTGAAGCAAAAGTGCTTCATTCTCGGTTCTCTTCCAGGAAAGACTCGTGTAAAGGTTTTGTTTTTTCTGAAGAGCTTTCAATTCTTCAATTTTTCCTTTTACACTTGCGTCGCGTAAGGTCTTACCATATTCGGTATCAAAACTTTTTTTGTTTAATGTGTCGATTTCCGACTTAAGTTTATTGATATCGGTTGAGTAGTCGTACGCCTTAGCAAGGTCGTTGTTGTTTCGTGCGATTTTTACTTTGCACTCCTGGATTTTCGCTGTCAGATCGTCAACCTTATTTTGGTCAACTAATACTTTCTGAGCGAAGGTGCTGCTGGCGGTCATTGCAATAATGACAACTGCCAAAATCATAACGATTTTTTTCATGGTTTGGGTTGGTATTTTTTTGTTTGTTTATATTCAGTTGTTAATGAGCAAAATACTGCTCTTTTTTTGTTTTATTAATCAATTGATTAATATAATAGTATAGCACAAATAAATGAATATGTCAATGACTTATCAACATGCCCATCTTGACTTTTTCAATTAGCCATGATACTATAATCAGTCAAGAAAATCCCTGCTTTAATATCTTTTAACTTGATACAGTAGGGATTTTTTATTTGGCTAATATTAAACAATATGAAAATACTCCAAATCATCAGAGAGGAGATCGTGCCTCTCAGTAGAAAGCAAAACGTAGTACTTATCACTATTATTGCTTGTATCTTTCAATTTGCCTTCTTTTATGCCCCGGCTTTAGCTGATGAGGCTGTCCAGGAGGCCAACGCTCAAGGATTTGACCAGGAACAGCTAATCAGCAATGATTCGATGGTCAAGGACGGTAGAATGGACCCTGAGGCGGCTAAGCAAAACGGCCCAGTCGCCACTAGCACCGTCCAAGTTTTAGATCAAGACGATGCTTTAGCTAGCTCAACTCTAGCAACGAGCACTAAGGCTATTAAAATCGTTCGCGAAAGCACCCATACGATGACTGCCTATAATTCAGAGGCTGGCCAGACGGACGATAGTCCGTGTATAACCGCTAATGGTTTCAATGTCTGTGAGCACGGAATCGAAGATACTATCGCGGCCAACTTTTTGCCCATGGGTACTAAAGTCAAAATTCCTGATTTATATGGAGATCGCATATTCGTCGTTCGCGATAGAATGAACAAGAAACATCCTAACCGCGTTGATGTTTGGATGAAGAATCGCAGCGCCGCTATGCAATTCGGAGTTAAGGTTGCAAAAATCCAAGTACTAGAATAATTTTCAAATTACATATCAAAAAACATCCTGGCTTTCGTCAGGATGTTTTTTTATTTCAGGGCTTTAGAAGAATAAACTAAGTATTCCTCGACTGCGCTTTATTTGTTTTTCTTTCTGCGCGATGGCCATAGTAGTTGAGATAACGGTGTCCGGATTAAGAGAAATACTGTCGATTCCTTGTTCTACTAGGAACTCGGCGAAATCAGGAAAATCGCTTGGTCCTTGTCCACAAATTCCAACCTTACGTCGATATTTTTTCGCGGTCTTAATCAATGTTTTAATTAATTCTTTAACCGCTTCATTTTTTTCGTTTGATACGCCAGCTACTTCAAGTGTCCCGCCGGAATCACGATCGATTCCTAATGTTAATTGAGTTAAATCATTTGAGCCGATAGAAAAACCATCAAATATATGACAGAATTTTTCCGCTAAAATAATATTTGCCGGTATTTCCGCCATAACATAAATCTCCAGACCATTTAGTCCTCGCTTAAGTCCATTAGCGGCCATAATCTCTTGAACTTTTTTTCCTTCTTCAACTGTACGACAGAAGGGTACCATTACTTTTAGGTTTTTTAGTCCCATTTCTTCACGCACTTTTTTTATAGCCTGGCATTCTAATTTAAAAGCCGGCAAAAATAGCGGGGAATAATAGCGACTGGCTCCTCGAAAACCAATCATCGGGTTCGATTCAATCGGTTCATATTCTTTACCGCCGATTAAATTCGCATATTCATTAGTTTTAAAATCACTTAAACGGACAATAACGTCTTTTGGATAAAAGGCTGCACAAATACGTGCCATCCCCTGAGCCAGACGGTCAACAAAATATTGTGATTTATTTTTATATCCAGCGGTTAATTCATCAATTTTCTTTTTTACGATCGGATCTTTAATTTTATTGTAATTTATTAGGGCAAGAGGATGAATTTTAATGTAATTATTAATGATAAATTCTAGTCGCGCTAAACCGACGCCGTCGTTCGGTATAAAGGAAGTTGAGAAAGCCAAGTCAGGTTCTCCAATATTCATCATTATTTTTGTTTTCGGTTTCTTCAAATTTTTGATATCGGTTTTTTCAACTGCAAATGGAATTTTGCCTTCATAAACATAGCCCTCTTCACCGGAGGCACAATCAACAGTTAGCGTTCGGCCGCTCTTAATAATTTTAGAGCCATTTTCAGTCCCGACGACGCAAGGGATTCCTAGTTCGCGCGAAACAATCGCTGCATGGCAAGTTCTCCCTCCCTTGTCAGTAACAATAGCCGAGGCTATTTTCATAATCGGTTCCCAGTCTGGGTCCGTCATGTCGGTCACGAGCACCTGACCCGGCTTGAAGGTATTAATATCCTTAACGCTCATCATACGATTAGCGATACCGGCTCCAATTTTATTGCCGACACTTTGGCCAACGGTAATCAATTTTCCTTTTTTACTTAATTTATAATGCTCAATTACTTGCCAATTCTTCATACTCTGGACAGTTTCTGGTCTAGCTTGAGTAATAAATAATTCATTTGTACGTCCATCGAGCGCAAATTCAATATCCATCGGGCGCTTATAATGATCCTCTATAATCATCGCCCATTTAGCCAATTGAATTACTTGCTTATCATTAAGGGATGGTTTAATTTGCTCATTCTCTGGGATACTAACATTTTTAACTGGATTTTTTCCTTTAAGGTCATAGATCATTTTTATATCCTTCTTACTCATGGTTCGAGAGATAATTGCTTTCGTTGGTTTAAAAACATAAAATTCATCCGGGGTTACTCTGCCCTGAACAATATTTTCACCAAGCCCAAATATCGAATTGATTAGGACTGCATTCTTAAAACCAGACTCCGTATCAATTGTAAACATAACGCCCGATGAGCCAAGGTCAGAGCGAACCATTTTTTGTACGCCAACTGAAAGCCCGATTGAAAAATGGTCGAACTTCTTATCAACACGATATGAAATCGCGCGATTTGTGAACAAAGAGGCGATACATTTTTTTACCGCTAAAAGCAAATCTTTTTCTCCGGTAATATTTAAATAGGTTTCTTGCTGGCCAGCGAACGAGGCGTCTGGCAGATCTTCGGCAGTCGCGCTTGAACGAACGGCTACATCAATATTTTTAATTTTATAAGTATCTGATAATTTTTTATATGCTTCGGCAATTGCTTTCGAAAAATCTTTTGGCAATTCAGCAGCAATTATAATTTTTCTAATTTCAGCACCACGCTTCATTAAATCTTTTACGTTTTTTGTATCAAGTCCTTTCAGTATTCCTTGGATTTCCTTTTTTAAACCCGTTGAATCCATGAAAAAATGATAAGCCGATGCGGTCGTCGCAAAGCCATTCGGGACGCGAAGTCCTTTCTTAACTAAATGACCATACATTTCGCCGAGTGAGGCGTTTTTACCACCAACTTGGGGCACATCTTTGATGCCAAGTTCTGAAAAAAAGTGTACAAATTTGTTTTTTAACATATAATATTTAAATATAAATTTATTTTAATTTATGTTCCCATTATAACACATTCTTTACTTTATAAAAATAATTGTTTAATATAGGAATACGGTTATGAACGATACCAGCGGACGTGGCGAAATTGGTAGACGCACTAGCCTTAGGAGCTAGCGGGGCAACTCTTGAGAGTTCGAGTCTCTCCGTCCGCACAAAAGAAACAGCGATAATAATATCGCTGTTTTTATTATATTTAATTTGCTAGCGTGCCTTAAAATTGCTAAAATTTAGCTATGATCACTTGGCTTCACAATTTCCATCCGCAGGCAATATTATTTTCTTTCGGCCCATTCCAAATATATTGGTATGGCTTATTTATGGTGCTAGGGATACTTTCAGCTCTTCTTATAAGCTTTAGAATGACTAAGTACTATAAGATTGATAAGGATAAATTATTTGACCTATCTTTTTGGTTAATAATCTTCGGACTTCTAGGCGCGAGACTATATGATGTCTGTTTGCAAATACCTTATTATATAAGTAATCCAATCGCAATTCTAAAAATCTGGCAGGGCGGACTCGCTATCCACGGCGCGATAATCGCTGGCATTATAACTTCCTACTTCTTTGCGCGCCGCCATAAATTATCAATTTGGACGCTCATTGCCTTGATTGTTCCTGGGCTTGCTTTCGCTCAAACTATCGGACGCTGGGGAAATTATTTTAATCAGGAATTATTCGGCCTACCGACTGCTCTGCCCTGGGGTATACCAATTGATTTAATGAATCGTCCCTGGGCTTACATTGCATCAAGCTATTTCCATCCGACTTTTCTCTATGAAAGTATTGGTTGTTTTCTAATATTTCTTATTCTTGTCTTCATGAACATCTATTTGATTAAGACTAAAAAACTTAATAAGTATTTCTCTGTTTGGATGGTCGCTCTATATATGATATTATATTCAGTATTAAGATTCACTCTAGAGTTTGTCCGCATCGATGAAACACCAAGTGTCCTTGGCCTCCGCTGGCCACAAGTCATAAGTTTATTTATAATTCTTATTTCGATACTCATTCTTATTTTTAACCCTCATGCAAAAACGAAAAAAGACCGAATTTAAAAAACGTCTAAGCCTACTTATTCTTTATTTTCTTGGATTTCTTTTAGCGATATCCTCGGCTCTACCTGCCTATATACAATCAAATTTTTTGAATGAATTTGTTAGTTTAAGAACTTTAAGCGTTTTCTTTATTATTGCTAATTCTTTAACAGTGTTTTGCATCGTCGCCTTTCCAAAATATATCAAGATTCTCAGTAATTTTTTTCTGACCAAAGTAATTTTGGTTATACACGGCGTTTCTCTTTTAGCATTAGTAGTAACAAATAACCCCCTATCTGCTTTTTTATCAATAGCTTTATTTACTATCTCAACGAACCTCCTTTGGATAAACATGGATGTACTTATTGAAACATTTTCCAGTAATTCTTCAACCGGACGAACAAGAACAACATATTTTACCTTTATTAATCTCGGCTGGATAATTGCGCCCTCCCTTTCAAGCTATTTAATTAAATTCGGTGATTATCAATTAGCCTTTCTTATCGCCGCTTCAATAACTATCCCAGTTTTCTTCGTTTTTCTTTATCAAGGACGTCGCTTAAAAGATAAGGTAGCCTACAGCAAGGAAAAGCTTAGCGCAGTTATTAAAAAGTCATGGAACAATAAAAACCTTCGCGGGATATTCTTTATTTCACTTATCCTTCAATTATTTTATAGCACAGCTGTGGTTTATGTCCCAATTTATCTTTACCAAAATTTAGGTATAAGCTGGCAATCTCTTGGATTAATGTTTTCCATTATGCTTATTCCTTTTCTGCTTTTCGAAATTCCGGCAGGAATAATAGCCGATAAATATATCGGCGAGAAAGAGATTCTTTTCCTTGGCTTATTTATTTTAGTCTGTTCGCTATTTTTATTCTTCTATATCCAGGTAACTACTTTTTGGATCTGGGCCAGCGTTCTTTTTCTCAGTCGAGTTGGCGCTTCTCTAATCGAAGCCATGAGAGAAACCTATTTTTTCAAAATAGTAAGCGCAAAAGATGTTGTCCATATTAATATTTTCCGAACCACGTCCCCTCTGGGTTATGTCATTGGCTCGGGGCTAGCTGTTCTAATTCTGTCGATATTTCCCCTTAACTATCTCTTCCTAATTGTGGCCATTATCAGCCTATCCGGCTTTGCCTTTATCGCGTCAATTAAGGACACTAAATAATTGACTTTAGGCTTATTATTTTATAAGATATATTCGTCTGCGGGTATCGTATAGTGGTTATTACCTAAGGTTTCCAACCTTATGAGAGGGGTCCGATTCCCCTTACCCGCTCCAAATTAAAAACAACATCCCTCTTGGATGTTGTTTTTTGTATTAATAGGAGTGGCTATTTCTTTTTAAAAAGCAAAATGCAAATAATAAGCAGGAAAACAAAATGCAAAAAAAGATCAGTCGGGTTAAGATCATAAACAAATAGTTCTCCCGCACTCCTTAATAATTCACGACCATCTATTATAAACGACCACAAGAACACGACCAGCATGAAAGCGGCTAGAAAATAATAAACAACTTTTGTATATCGATTTAGAAGTAATAGTAAGCCAGTGCCAATTTCAAAAAATATCATGAGTGGCGAAAGATAAATCGGTAAACTGAGACGCGAATATTCGAGCACTGACATATCCGCATTAAATATCCGAAAAATTCCAGCTGATAAAAAAACGAGCGCTAAAAATATTCGCAAAATATCTTCAGTCTTTAAATCAGTCGGTTTCATTTTAATATTTTCCAAAATCATATTTAACTATTTTTTTCTTGATGCGAAAATTAAATAATGTATAGAGAGCCATAAAACCCCACTTTAAACCGACAGATAATCCACCCTCCTTTTCGAGACGGCGAGAAGAATATAATAGACGAGTTGATTTTATCATCCGAAACTTCCCTTTACGCGAGATTCGATAACAATAATCGTAGTCTTCGGCTACATAAATCTCGGTGTCAAAACCCTTAATTAAATTGTGGGTTTCACGTCGTGCGATAATCGCAGCGCCAATTGAGGCTGGAGCAAAATATTGGCGGAAGAAACAAAAGAAATTATACAGGAAAGAATATATATTATAGCTCGGCTTATTCGGATTGAATTTAATATAAAAACCGGCTCCGACCAATTTTTTATCATTAAACTCCGCAATCACATTTTTTAAAAAATGCTCCTGCAGAATAGTATCAGCATCAAAGAATATTAATATATCTCCGCCAGCTATTTCCGCACCATGGTTTCTCTGCCAAGAAGGATGATGGTGCTCAGAATCAATAATAAAACGACAATTATTTTCCAGAGCGATCTGCCTAGTTTTATCGGTCGAGCCGCCGTCGGAAACTATAACTTCATAGTCAGAAAAATCCTGACTCTTAATTGACATAAGAAGCAAGGGTAAAAAGTTTTCCTCATTAAGCGTTGGGATTACAATTGAGATCATAATTTATTTAAACAAGGTTCTGGCTAATTCCCAGTAACTCTTATTGCCGTTAAGATATTGATAATACCACCACTCGACTCCCCAAAGATAAGTTTTTTTAAAATTTATATTTATAGCGTACTGAAGATTTGCTCGAAATTGATCAATATCGAATGATTTTTTGGCCTCAACAGCTGGTAAATATATCATTTTACCATTTGGGACCCAAGGCTCGGCCTGAAGTTCGATTATATAACGATTTTCAGGCTTAATGCCAGCCATATAAGCCTTAATGCGATAAAACGCAGCCGGGATAGGATATCTAAAATATCCAGTATAGGCACCCCAAACTACTCGATAAACTGTGCTCCCGAACCAGTCACCATATTTTGCCTCCTTACGCCACCAGCTCAGCTCGCCGGTCGCTGAAACCATAACCGGTCTCGAGTCAAAATCTTTAACTACTTTCAACTCTCTCTTGAAGAATGTTTCATCGCTCGGTGGGCAAACACCAAAGGCATCAAAAAATGGTTCATTCTCTAATTGCCAGGCAATTATGGATGGGTCATCTTTATAATGGCTTACAACTATTTCAAGCATTTTTAGAGCTCGTGCCTGGGTTGAGGCTAGACTTTTTTGCGTCGCCCACTCGGGGGCATGGCACTCTGGCCAGCGTGGCAAACGCCACCCGACATTGGCAATAAATTTAACATCTCTTTTTTTACCTTCTTGGATAATATAATCGTATTCGGAAAAATCATAAACACCATTAGTTTTTTCGATCTGATCCCAATAAATCGGCAAACGAATTTCTTTAACTTGCAAATCATCAACCACGGCTAGATATGTTTCTTTCCAATCTAACCCAAGCTCGGAACAAAATTTAGTCGAGAAAGTCACACCAAAAAATCCCGGTTTATAATTCAAATCTTGTTTTAAGGGATAATTATTAGCCATCTTAAAAAAATATATAATTACTAGAAGCGTGAAAAATATTAGAATTAACCAGAATGATTTTTTTTTCAACATATTAAACCATGATAAAATATAAACCCAAGCCGATGACACATACAGCAAGTAATTTTTGTAAAAATATTTTCCAGGAAAATGTCTCCTTTAATAATTTAGGAGATAAGATCGCGAGCACCGTACTAACAATTAAAAGAAAAGCATACTGAACTCCCTGAAAAGCATTAACTAGAGCAACCGAACCGAGAAAGACAGCATAATTTTGTAAAATAAATCCAGCCGACCCTAATAGTTGATTAACAACAACGAGAAACTTATGCTTATTGTGCCCCGGTTTTTGGAAGGCTTTAAAAATTTTATTTCGATCTTTCTGGCGTATCAAGAAACTCAAAACAAATAGAGCCGCTCCAAGTCGCGTCCAAATAAACGCGCTTATAAATGTTTGCTCTGAATAGGCGTATTTTGTCAGAATAAAATAGCTGGCATAGGCTAGCGCAGAAAATAAAGCAAAAATTAATGAGCCGGACTTTATGTTTTGACTCAACTTTAATTTATTCATTAATCGCGAGAGAAAATGTCTCTGTTGTGGTAGAAGGGCAACAATAAATATGCCGATAAGAAGCGCCGAAATTCCCAGCCACTCACTCGTTGAAAAATGTTCCTTAAAAAACAAGATCGAAAATGATATAGAAAAAACCGGAGTTAATCCTCCGACAAAAACAAGAGTTTGTGAGGCTTCGCCGCGACGTAAGGCTTCGTATAATAACCATAATGCTGTTGCAAAAAGCCCCCCGCTAATTAAATCAATAATCAACCAATAAACGCCAGGCCATTCTAAATACCAAGGAGCCACTAAAATAACGACCCCGCCCATAAGACAGGCAATAAAAGCATAGGCTTTGCTGCTCGAAACAACATTATCAACAAGAAATTTATCAAATAAGTTTGCAATAGCCAAAAATAGATAGGCGATAAAGGCGACAAGAATCCACGACATAAAAATATGTTAAGCTGTCTATGACTCAAGAATAATTTTTTCAATATTGTATGTTCCCATTTGCTCAGCATTTAAAAACCCATCCATAGCCGCCCTCGCTAAGCGTCCAGATTCTAATAAATCAGGTAGCCATTCATCAACATACTCAGCGTCAAGACTATCGACACCGGCGCCAACAGACATTAGCCATTCTCGGTTATAGTCTTCCTGGGAACCAACTGGCGCCGACATGATAACAGGCAAACCTAAGGCGCAATAAAAGGACAACTCTGATGGTTTAGTCCAAAGGATATCTGTGTTATGAAGGCTGTCATTAAATTTTTTAAAATAATCATTTTTTTCAGCTGCAAAAATTATTCGTACACCGTTTCCCTCTTGAAGAGTATACAACTTAATTTGCTCTAAAAAATAATCTCTAATTTCCGGCCGATTACCAGCGACCAAATTTATATTAATTTCATTCGCTTTAATTTTCGCCGCTAATTTTCTTAAAATTACTCCGGCTATTTCCTTTTGCGCGCCTGCGCCGCCAACAGCAAAACTGAGAGTAATTGCTTTTTTTTCTGCGCCGGAAAAATTAGGCAAGACCTTATTAAGAAGAGCGGCGTATGTTTCTTGATACTCCCCTCTCGGGTCAAGTGCCTTAACTCTGCTCGCTAAATCAATTTCCAAAATTTCTTTTTCGGCGCCAATATTTTCTTTTGGCAAAGGGAAACCGCTAATAATTATATTAGATTCTTTAACACCATACATTAAGAATCTTTCCTTTACTTTTTCACTCGGTAATAAATATTTAACTCGGCTATTTTTTGGATCAATCGGTGCCCAGGCACGAGAGGCGTCAGCATCGCAAACAAGACAATATATATCGCCGGCATAATTATGATATTCGGCCATATAAGCTGCTACAAAAAAAGTTGTTAGAAACGGCAAGCCGCTCGGATTTAATTTTTCAATCAAGTCTTTTCCCAAACCAGCCTTAATTGATCGCAAAAAAAATTTTTGCTGCGTAGTTTGACTCGATAAATCACGTGACGGATAAAAAGATTTAATCTTCTGAAAATTATCCATTATCTTAAAAACCAAAGAGCCAAGAAGAGGCACTTTCTTGAAGCGTGAGATTCTTTCATATGAGCGCAGGCTATTTATCCAGTACTTTTTTTCCCATTCCGGGATTCCGACATAGTTATTAGCGGTAATTATTTCACCCCCACTTAAATCGAGTAGAGGATAGGCTGCTCGCTGATGGCCATAGCCCATGTCAGCGGCGATAAGATTAATTTTTTTTGTTTGCATACTTACATTATAGCAATAATTAGCAGTTTTTAGCTATATTTTTTTCGCCAGATTTTAATTGCAAATATTGATAAGCCGTAAGAGCAGCGACTGTCGCCTGACCCATGGCAATGGTAATTTGTTTGAACTCACAATCTGTAACATCGCCAGCCGCAAATAGACCCGGCGTCTTAGTTTCTGTTTTTGTATTAACGATTATTTGATTCTTCTCGTTTCTCTCAACAAAATCAGCGACTAAATCTGTGCTCGCTAAGCGTCCGACTTCAATGAATACGCCATCGAGCACAATTTCGCGATCCAATTTAGTATTAATATTTGAAACGATTATTTTTTCAACTTTATCGTTCCCTTCTATATTATGAACTTCTGAATCTAGAATAACCTCAATGTTTTCGCGGGACCTAACTTCCGCGACTAAGCTATCAAAAGCTCTCAAACTAGAACCGCGATGGATTAAATAAACCTGGCTAGCAATTTTTGATAAAACCTCGGCTGCATCAAGTGCTGAGTTCCCTCCACCAATTACCGCGACCCTCTTATTCTTAAAAAACGGACCATCACAATTTGCGCAATATGAGACGCCTTTGCCATTAAATTCAAGTTCACCTTTAACAGCCAAACGACGTGGAGATAGGCCCATCGCAATAATTACCGTCTTTGCCTCGAAAGTTTCTCTATTTGTGTGAAGAATAAAATTACCTGCCTCATTTTTTTCGATGATTTTTACTTCATCGTCTTTCATCTCAACTCCACTCTTAAGGGTTTGTTGTTTAAATTTATTAATAAGCTCGAAGCTGCCAATTTTTTCAAAGCCCGGATAATTTTCTATCTCGCTAGCCCAAACCAATTGTCCGCCAACCTCTTTGCCAATTATCAAAGTTTTCATTTCTCGACGAACCGCGTAAATACCAGCTGTCATTCCCGCTGGGCCGGAACCGATAATTATCAAATCGTACATAATATTTTTGAATAGTAGATGAATTACTTATTAATTATAAAGTTTTTCAATGTTAAAAGCAAATAAATATTAAGAAACTTTTGAGACTCGTTTAGGGATATTTTGGTTAAGATTAGAGTGATATTGTGATGATAAGAACATCTTTTCCACAGTTTGTTAAGAGTCAATATTTATTTAATGTTAGCTAAATAATACACTTAAGTCTACATTTTTGTAGACTTATCATTCATTACTGTTAACATTTATTCGTGCTAAATATATTTATTTAAATTTGACTTTACTCTTCGATTGTAGGAACATTTAGATAGACAAAACAATATACGAACAAACTACTTGAAGAAAGGAGTCTAAATGATCTTTAAAAAAATCGAATCACTATTTACTACATCAATTGAGTATCAAGACTACCTTCTACATGGGACAATAACTGCGATAAACTTAGCACTCATCGTCGCAATTATTTCAGCCTCCTTACAAGCCTGGGGAATTTTCCGCCAAAATAAGCTTCTAAAAAAAAATAAATCGGCGACTGCCCTTCCGCTTTCATTTTTTGCGTTTCAGTTTTTCTATTTTATGGCCTACCTTATTTACGGCCTAAAAATTGGCAGCATCTCTTTAATGATTAGTAATGTTGTTGGCGTCTTATTTCTGCCAATTATTATTACTCTCGTAAAGTTCAAACAAATAGAAAACGCATCGTTTAAAAATGAACTGCTTATCTCGCCCCTTCTCGCGCTTATTATTCCTTGCGTAGTCTTCATCCGAAAAGAATGGTCGCTAATTGCCGTTCTAATTTTAGCGACTATTGTTTTTACTCATCTTGTAATTGAGATTATCCGAAAACGCGAAATCAGAAACATAGAACCAAGATTCATCATTTCATTTATACTTTGCTCGCTTGTATGGCTATGGTATGGAATAGAAATATCCGATTTTGGTCTAATTACCTCTAGCGCAACAACCGTTAGCGTTGGAATTGCGTTTTCGTTTTTTTATCTCTTCATGAAAAGATCTTTCAAAAAAAGCCCAGCCACTATCAATTAATAGAGCTGGGCATTTTTATTTGTGGACCATAAGGGACTTGAACCCTTGACCTCTTCCATGCCATGGAAGCGCTCTAGCCAACTGAGCTAATGGCCCAAATTGTTCCTCGCAGAACATTTGTGAGAATAGGTTGTTCCTCGCAGAACATATTTCCAAATTATGGCTAATTTCTGTAAAACTACCCTAAATTATAGCAAAAGCGGAAGTGATGTCAAGCGCACTTAAATGACATATAATTATATATCTGTCAATTATATGTCAATAATCTTTTAATATTAGCTAAATTATGTGTCCTCGCCAGGAATTGAACCTGGATCTAGAACTTAGGAGGCTCTTGTTCTATCCGTTGAACTACGGGGACAGTAGGCTGTCGCGGACTATGCTCAGCAATGCTTTTATTCTACCCTAATAGTTCAATTTATTCAATTCTTTCTTCTTTGACAATCGGCCTAGATTAGCCTAAAATAAAAACATAAACAATCCTCTTAAATTACTTTTATCTAAACCCATATGTTTAACAAGGAAAACAAATTAGAAAAGTTTAAGGACGCGGAAACAATTATTGGCGCCTCAATTAAGGTTAAGGGCAACTTCCAGGGGCAGGGAAACATTATTATTGAAGGGACTCTTGAGGGGTCTCTTAAGACAGAAGCAAATCTTTTTATCGGCGATCAAGCGAAGGTTGTCGCAAGTATCGAATCAAAGGACGCTTCAATTAATGGGGAGGTAAGAGGAAATATTAAAGCCAGAGGATATCTAGCACTAGGCGGAACTGCGAAAATTTTTGGCGACATCCAATATCATGAACTTTCAATAGAAAAGGGTGCAATCGTTAATGGCCAACTATTAATGCTGAGCGAAGAACCTCGTCATCGTGAAAATAAAAAGTCTGAAGATAAAAAAGAAACTGAAACTGAATAATAAATAAGTCTCCTCGGTAATTTTATGCACGTCTACATCTACGATGAGTATTTAAATAAAACTAAATATAACCGTGCGATTAATCGTCTAGAAATTCGCCTAACTGATTTAGGTCTTAATGGAAAAATAATTCGTTTAGGTGGAATTAAAAATATAAAGGGAACTATCCAAAACGAAATTAAACTAGGCGCAAAAACTATCATCGCTGTCGGAAATAATCAAACGGTGAATAAAATCATCGGCGCTATTATTGATACCGAAATATATGGCGATTTTCAGAAAAAAACACTTCTTGGCTTAATTCCAGTGGGCGAGGATAATTCGATTGCATCTTCTTTTGGTATTAAGAATATCGATGATGCATGCAATATTCTACTTGCGAGAAGAGTTGAAAAATTAGATCTCGGTTCGGTTGGCTCTTATTACTTTCTCAACCAAGCCTCAATCCAAAGTCTCGGAACAAGTATTCAAATCGATGATTATACTCTTGAGATGACAGAGAAAGGGGAAGTGCGAATAATTAATTTACTCAGCGATCAAAAAGAAACAATTAAATCAAATCCTCATGACGGAAAACTCGATGTACTAATTCGCACACGCCGTAAAGATGAAACAATTATTACAGTAAAAAAATTAAAAATTAGTAATCAAACTGAAAAATTAATTGTCGATGGAGTAGTTGAAGTTAACACTCCTGTAGAAGTCGGGATAATGCGAGACAAGGTAAACGTTATTGTCGGCAAAGACAGAATGTTCGAATAATATATTTAGGAAATAAAAAAGACCGACTTAAACGGGTAGGCAAGAAAATTTCTTCTAGGCACTTTCGAGCGCAATGCCGGAAAAACCCTAGCAAGAAAATCCCCATGCTTGTCGTGCCTGACCCGTTTAAAGCGGTCTTTTCTAAATACAAATGTCAGTGTTTCACTGACTAAATACTATATCATAAGAATATCTTGTTGTCAAGTGTTTTATGCACATGTTTTGAACATAAAAAAGCCTCTAAATTAAGAGGCTTTTTTGTTTAATACTAGCTTTTTATGTATCTATAGGGTTTATACCTTAATTACAACCGGCAAAACCATCGGACGTCTTTTGGTTGCTTGAAATAAAAACTGTCCAATTTCGTTTCGAATTTTATTCTTAATATAATCATCGTCTGCGGCTGTCATCGGGTTTTTATCCTTAACAATTTTTTTAACTTTCATTCTTGTCTTTTCAATAAGATCGCGATTCTCCTTCATATGAACAAAGCCACGTGAAATTAAATCTGGATTTCCAATAATCGCTCCTGTTTTGGCGTCAATCGTAGCAATGATTACAATCATGCCATCATCAGCCATCATGCGTCGATCGCGAAGAACAATTTCGGAAACATCGCCGATTCCTAAACCATCAACCATAACATAGTCGGTGTTCGCCTTTTCCTTAAGCAAAGCAGGCTTTTTATCTTTTTGGAATTTAAGGATTTGTCCGTTGTCGAGAACAAAAATTTGATCCTCACGAAAACCCTCGCGCAGAGCTAATTTTTTTGTTTCAACAAGCATGTAATGATTAGCATAAACGGGTAAAAATATATCTGGTTTTATCTGGCGCAATATTTTCTTAATATCATCAGCATTGGCATGTCCACCGGAGTGAACATCCATTATACTGCTATGGATAACATTATCACTCAAACGATAAATTTGATCTTTCACTTTCTGGACTGAACGCTCATTGCCCGGAATTACTGAAGAGGAAAAAATTACGATATCTGACTTTTTAATCGTAATATAGTGATGATTTCCGTTAACAATTCTAGCAAAGACGGCGTTTGATTCGCCCTGTGCTCCAGTACAGATAATTAATATCTTATTTTCCGGATATTTACTAACTTCTTCAATTGGAATTAAAGTGTGCTTATGAGCTGGTATATAGCCAAGTTCTTGCGCAATTTTTACATTCATCTTCATACCGTATCCATCAAGCGCAACTTTTTTACCAATCTTTTCGGCATAAGCAATCAAATGGGTAATACGTTCAAGCTGCGAGGCAAAGGTTCCAATAATCACTCGGCCTTTTGCTTCATTAATTAAACGCTCAAGATTATCCTGAGTTGTTTTTGCTGGGACTCGTTCCTTTGTATAGGCAACGCCTAAACTTTCTAACATTAATATACGTGGAGAGGGAAGATTGGCTAAATGCTCATATCCGACTACCGCGCCTTCAAGTGGGTTTTCTTCAATCATCCAGTCTCCGGGATGGATAACAGTCCCGTGCGGAGTTGAAATAATAACACCAACAGCATCAATGATTGAATGTTCAACCTGAAAGAAACTAATTTGAAATTTTCCTAAAGTTATTTTCTGAGCTAGCGAATCGATAGTAATTGTTTTCAAGCTCTTAGTAGTTCCGCGCTTATAATCTTCCTGACGATGCTTGATCATGGCCAAGGTTAATTTACGTCCAATAATTGGCGGGTTCCCCAATTGTTCAAGCAAAATAGGCGCAGCTCCGATATGGTCGAGATGGCCGTGACTAAAAATAACGCCACGAATATTTTTCTCTTTTCCTTTTAGATAGGAGACATTAGGAATGATGTAATCGATTCCCGGCATGTCTTCATCGGCAAATTGGAGACCCATGTCTAAAATAACAATATCATTGTCGTATTCAAAAATAGTACAATTGCGACCGACTTCTTCTTGCCCACCCAGTGGAATGATCTTCATACCTGAGCCGGTTGAAGGCGCAGCAGGACTAGCAACAAAGGTCGGATGAATAAATTTTGCCTTGCTAAATTTCTGATTATTATATTTTGGTCGAGAGTTCGTTTTATTTTTAATTATAATACGAGGCTCGACAGCTGTATTCTGACTACTCGCCTGAGGCGCGTTACCAGAAAAATTTTTCCGGGGCATTGCCGCCGAAACATTCTGTTGTTTAACTAACATTTTTTAATTATTAAGTTTTATGAGTTATATAAACGTGACTTAAACTAAGCGCGAGTATTGCGCTCTAAATTACCACGTTAATTTTTTACTAGTTTTTAAATACCAATCAGCCACTCCAGCGAAGCGGACAGCTGGCTCGATAATCATTGTACTGTCAAAGCCTTTGAGTTTTTTGCTTTGAACGTAGGTATATGTCGGCGAATAAAGAAAAATCGCTGGAACATCATTAACAAGTATTTCTTGAAATTTTTGATATTTTATTTTTCTATCTTCTATATTAGTTGTCGCTCGAGCATCACTTAACAATTTGTCTACATCAGGATTATTATAGCCCGCCAGGTTTAATCCTTTCGCGCTGATTTGGCTTGAATGCCAAAAGGCAAAAACATCAGGATCACCGCCAACCGATTCTCCATATAATAAAATTTCGAAGTCTCGATTTTTAATTGTATCGGTGGCTTGTTCGCCAGGAACTATTTTTAAAACCACGACAACACCAATTTTTTCCCAATATGCTTTAATTTTTTCAGCAACGATTACATTAGTTCCTGAGTCGATTACGGTTAGAGTTGTCGAAGCTAATTTATTTTTTATATTTGCTGTCGCTTCAAGCGGAGAAAAATTATATTTAGTTATTTGATCGTTATAAGCAAAATTATTCGATAATATCGGCCCATCCGCTCTTTGATAGACACCCCCAAAAACTTCATTAATCATCTGGTCTTTATCAATGGCCTGAGCTAAGGAAACTCTAACCACCTTATCGCTTAGAGCCTTATCCTTATTACTATTAAAAAATAAAGAAAATATTTGTGGACGAATTAATTCATTCAAAGAAAGGGAATCTTTCGCTAATAATTCTTTGCGCTCTTCAAATGGTAAATAACCTAAACCATCAATCTGATTATCATTCAAAGATTTAATTGCTTCAGTATAATCGACAAAAAATTTAAATTTAATATTTTTAATATATGGCTTTCGAGAATAATAGTCATCATTTACGACTAAATTATATTCTTTTAAATCGCCATCTTTATTTTTTACAAAGGATTTAAATTTATATGGACCTGACCCGATTGGCTTAAGGTTTAAGTCAGATGAGGCGGCCGAACTTGGACTGACATTTTCCCAAATACTTTTTGGTAGAATCCCAAACGTTAAAACTTCAAGAAAAGGGGAGTATGGTGCGCTAAGAGTTAATTTAATAGTTAAATCGTCAACTTTCTCTGCCTCAACGCTACTTAAAGAAGACCGCAGCGGAGAACGATATTCAGCATTTTTTATAGCATCAATAGTAAAAAGGACATCATCAGCGCTGAGCGTGTCACCATTTTGCCAATGGGCTCCTGACTTAATTTTAATAACGTATTCTTTATCTTCGTTTATAACTACGCTCTCCGCTAAATCACTAATTAATAATCCATTCTGATCATATTTAAAAAGACTTGAGTATACTAAACTATTCAAATCACTGTCTACATCGCGATTAACTGAATACAGCGGATTGATAGTTTTTGGGTAACCGACGATTCCCTCAATATATTCTCCACCAGAAACTGGAGTATATTGAAGATGTTTTTTGAAAAAAGCTATTCCCAAATAAGCGGCGTTAATAATTATTAAAAGTAAACAAATTTTAATAATTAAATACTCTTTGGGATTTAAAAATTTATTTAAGTGTTTTAATTGCTTCCCATGCGGTATTTTGCGAGGAGATAAACCATAGACCAGCTTACGATCAATCTCAGCCTGGTTGAGTTTTCTTTTCTTGGTTAAACCAAAAAAAGCCAAAGCCTGGTTAGCCCTTTTCCAAGTTAAAATAGTTTTAGTTTTTAGTGAGTTCACAGTAATCTTATAATTCCGAGCGAGCTCCTTGAAGTCGCTTAAGCTTTAAAGAAAACACCCAATGATAAAAGTATAAAAATGGCAGCAAGAATAATCGTTGCCATAAAGAGTTTTTTTTCAAGACCGCGCTTTGTTAAATAAACGCCACCCGATCCGCCAAAAACTCCACCAAGGCCCGCACCTCGATTTTGCATGAGGATAGCGACCATCAAGAGAATCGCGACAATAATTTGGACGATTTTAATCCAGAACATAAAATTATTTCTTGATCTTATTGATTAACGCTATTAATGTCTCCTTATTAGATACGGCTAAATCAGCCAAAATCTTCCGGTCAACCTCAATTTTGTTTATTTTTAGAAAATTAATGAAAGCAGAATAAGACAAGCCATGTTCACGAACAAAGGCATTAATCTTAATTAACCATAGGCCACGCATAACTCTTTTCTTTTTGCGGCGATCAACATAAGAATGGGCTCCCGCTTTAGTACGAGCAGTTTTGGCTAATTTTACTAATTTTTTACGACCCCATTTATAACCTTTAACGGCCTTCATTAATTTCCGTCTCTTTTTTACATGGGTCATTCCTCTTTTTACTCTAGGCATATGTTCAATTTCAAATAATGATTAATTATATGGGGTTAACATGTGAATTGTCTTAGTAATGGTTTTGCTGGTCGCAATATCAAGACGTTTCTTCCGAGTAGCATTACCAGTATCGCGAGCATTAAAATGATCCTGCCCGCCTTTACGCTGCATAAGTTTATCGGTGGCAGTTTTTTTAAAGCGTTTTATGGTCGCTTTGTGTGTCTTTATTTTTGGCATATATTTCCAGATTAAAAAAACAGGTAATGACCTGAATTTACGGGTTTTTATTTTTTATTGATCAATATAATAGTAAATCTTCCCCCTTGATTTGTCAAGGGTTGCTCAATCTCGATAGTTAAATCAGGATTAGCCTGTAATTTAGTGGCAAAACCACGAATAATCTCGGCGGCTTTAGCCGGATATTGTCTTTCACGGCCACGTAAAATTAGTTCTACCTTAATTTTATTGTCTTTAGCAAGAAATTTAGCGGCCTGGAGAAGACGCATGTCTTGATCGTGCTCGCTAATTCTGAAAGTCAGACGAATATTCTTAGTCTCAACTTTCTTTTGTTGCATTTTTTGTTTGTGAGCTAATTTTTCGCGCTCATATTTCAATTGCCCTAAATTAACTATTTTAACAACCGGGGGATTGGCCTTCGGGTTAACTTCAACAAGATCCAAATCAGCTTCTTGAGCTTTCTCAAGAGCTTCCGCGATTGTCATGACTCCTAGCGCCTCGTTAGTTTCATCAATTACAAAAACTTCCGGAACCCGGATTTGATGATTAGATCTAAATGTGGGCTCTTCTTTTCTTTCAACTCGATGAAATTTAATGCGCATTGTATTTTATTTAATTATTTTTCAAGATTCTCTACTTTTTTCGTAATAGTATTAAAAACTTTTAATTTACTGCCGGTATTAGAAAATATAGATTTTTTATTATTATTTTTAATATTCTTTTCGGCCATATATTCATTAGCTTCTCTTTGTGATAAAAAGCCACGGTTTGTTCTATCTCCTTCGCCGTAATAAATCTTTTTACCTTTATCAGCGCCCAGTTCAGCGTCACGTGGAGATTTAAAATTTGCCAAACGCTCAACTCTTTCGGTTTCACCATCTTTTATATATGCGATGTCGCCCATTACTTTTTTAAATAGTTCTGAAACCGCATCTCTTTCCGCTTTCTTATCCTCCTCATCATCTTCCTCTTCAACTGAATATTCAAACAATAATTCATGATATTGTTTTATAAAAATAGAAGCCCGATCAATAATTTTGTCAATTTCTTTTTTATCTCCTTTCGCCTGCGCAGAATCAAATAATTTTTCAATTAATTCGGCATAGCCGTAGGGGTCATTAATCACAAGACTAGCTTTTTCTCTAGCCATGCTTTCTTGAACTTTATTGAGAATATCGTCTTCGGTTTCTCCAATAATGTCGTTAGAGCTAATAAATTTATTTTCCGTTGAGGCGGGTTTATATTCTTCCTCTACATTATTATATGCATTGTCTGAATGTTGCGGTCCTCTCCCTTCAGCAGCTCTAATAGAATTATAATCAAAAGGGGATTCAACTCTTTGTTCATTTTCATGCTTTTCATTTCTTTCAGCTTTTAACTCCTCGGCTTTACCCGGGTAATTAGTCTCTCCGAAATTAGCGGCAAATTTTGAACTCATATATTTTTATAATAATTTATTATAATAAGATATTTATAGCTTAAATATAGCTAAAAGTCAACAAAATATTGCTTGTGTCGCGAACCCTTAGTCCTATATATATTCCGCTCTTGACATCTATTTTTTATTAGTATAAAATAACCTTATCAAAAATTAAAACAGAATATTATATGAAAACAAGATATTGTTTATATCTCTGTTTTTTTCTGTCTAATTCGAACGTTAAAAATTATATAATAAACAATCATGGTGATGGTTAAATTTTGGTGCTAATTGGCATCAATTCGGAAAAAAAAATTTTGTCCGTTTCTAAAACGGAATTACATATCAATAGAAACTTCGGTTTCTATCGAGTCAATCAAATTTAGAGAGTTTGATCCTGGCTCAGGATGAACGCTGGCGGCGTGTCTAAGGCATGCAAGTCGAATGCCTGTAGCAATACAGACATGGCAAACGGGAGAGTAACACATTGGCAATCTACCCCTAAGACGAGGATAACCTTGCGAAAGCGAGAATAATACTCGATAGTATCAAGAAGCATAAGCTTTTTGATTAAAGCTCCGGCGCTTAGGGAGGAGCCTATGGCCTATCAGCTAGTTGGTGAGGTAATAGCTCACCAAGGCTACGACGGGTATGGGGTGCGAGAGCATGGCCCCACTCACTGGGACTGAGACACTGCCCAGACTCCTACGGGAGGCTGCAGTCAAGAATCTTCCTCAATGGGCGAAAGCCTGAAGGAGCGACGCCGCGTGTATGAAGAAGCCCTTCGGGGTGTAAAATACTTTTAACTGTGACGAAACAATGACGGTAGCAGTTGAATAAGGGGCTGCTAACCTCGTGCCAGCAGCAGCGGTAATACGAGGGCCCCAAGCGTTATCCGGATTTATTGGGCGTAAAGCGTCCGTAGGTGGTTTATCGCATCTCCTGTTAAATCTCGAGGCTCAACCTCGAGTCAGCGGGAGAGATGGATAAGCTAGAGACTGGAAGAGGTACACGGAATTGCTGGTGTAGGGGTTAAATCCATTAATATCAGCAAGAACACCAAATGCGAAGGCAGTGTACTAGGACAGTTCTGACACTCAGTGGACGAAAGCGTGGGGAGCGAATGGGATTAGATACCCCAGTAGTCCACGCCGTAAACGATGGATACTAAGCATTGGCAGTATCGACCCTGCCAGTGCTGTTAATTTAAGGTAACCCGTTAAGTATCCCGCCTGGGGAGTACGAGCGCAAGCTTAAAACTCAAAGGAATAGACGGGGACCCGCACAAGCGGTGGAGCATGTGGTTTAATTCGACGGTAAACGAGGAACCTCACCAAGGCTTGACATCTAGCTGCAAGATCTGGAAACAGATCCGCCTTCGAGGGTGCTAGACAGATGCTGCATGGTTGTCGTCAGCTCGTGTCGTGAGATGTACCGTTAAGTCGGGAAACGAGCGCAACCCTGATCCTATGTTTTACATGTCATGGGAGACTGCCCGTTTTAAATGGGAGGAAGGTGGGATGACGTCAAATCAGCATGGTTCTTACGCCTTGGGCAACACACGTGCTACAATGGATGGTACAGAGGGACGCCAAACCGCAAGGTGGAGCCAATCCCTAAAAACCATTCTCAGTTCGGATTGAGGGCTGAAATCCGCCCTCATGAAGTTGGAATCGCTAGTAATCGTGGATCAGAATGCCACGGTGAATACGTTCTCGGGTCTTGTACTCACCGCCCGTCACGTCAAGGGAGTTGGTAATGCCCGAAGGCTCACAATAGTGGGACGAAGGCAGGACTGATGACAGGGACGAAGTCGTAACAAGGCATCCGTAGCGGAAGCTGTGGATGGATCACCTCCTTTCTAGGGAGAACAATTCTTATTTCTTAGGAAATCAAGAATTAGTCGCCTCCGATATGATGTCGGAGTGGCTACTTTCAGTAGCAACGAATTGATGCCAATTAGACTTGAAATTCATTATCATGATATACAAAAACATCTAATATTAGGTGTTTTTTGTTTGTCTTATTGACATTTTGTCTATTTTGTTATATAATATACAGTTATTGAGTTAATAATATTTAATTATTAGCAAAATAATAAGAACTTTAATAACTTCATAATTAACCCTCAAAAACAGGAAACGATGAAAAGAGTCTTAGTAATATCTGTAAAGATTTTGCTGCCACTTCTTTTTCTCTACAACGTGGGCTTCTTTAGTCTAGATTTTTCAGGATATTTTAAAGATCTTCGAAAATCAGAGCCCTTCAATCCTGAGGGGCAACTAAAATTAAGCAGGTTTGTAAATGAAAAAGTTAAAGTAGCAAAGGCCAAAGGGGATAAATATTCACCCGATGATTACTTCAGTGATTTATATGAAGTAACACGATTAGAGAGGTCCCTAAAGGGAGTGATGAATAATTGTAATTCTGAGCTTCTTAGTCTAAGCCAAGAAAACTTAAAGAACGGTTGCTACGACTATAAAGATGTCGATGCAGCCCGCTCAATCTACAAGGAAAAAATGGATCCCGGAAGCGAGGCAAGAGAAAATCTGAAGCTAGAAATGACCAAAAAATATTTCTGGCCGAGCGTTCGCGCTTGGCTTTGGCACTTCTATCTAAAGAATTTACCAGTCGCGTTCATCCTTTTCTTATTCTGGTGGTATCAGGAAAAGAATAATCTTAAAATTTCCAATCCTCTAAGCTTTGTTATCTCTTTAATTTTTTATCCGATAACAATTGCTTTGGTAATTAGAGAATCCCTATCCGAAAAAAGTCGCTACTATTTAGCCGAAGCCGAGCTCAGAAGAACAAAGAAAAAAATGTTCTCAATACTCTCTGCTAATGAAGTAGCTGATTTACAACGCTTTGCGAAGAGTCGTGGTATTACTCTTAATGATTGGAAAAACTATTTGGGCAATCAAGGTCTTAAACCGCAAAGTTTAATTCTTTCCTCCCTCGTAGTAACCATTCTTTTCATGCTTATCCCTCGCGCCTCCTTCTCACAAACTACAATCCAGTCAAACACATCAAAAATCTTTGCAAATAAAATCATAAGCATAGATAAGGATGCGCCTCCAGGGAATACCTTTATTATTCATCATGAAAAAACGCATGAAAAAACTTGCGCGGAATTATTCACAAACATATTCTTAATTGAATTTTTTCTCGCAAGTCTAAGTCGCACGGTTTTTCACGCTTGGCTTAAAGAAATCCAACCGCAGGAGGTAATTAGAAAAATTGAGTATGTTCCTTGTTTAAGCTTTTAATTCGGCTCACGACACTTAGCCCAAAAAATTAAGTGTCAAAATAACCAAAATTAAAAGCAAAACAAGAAAAAATGAAAACATTTGTAATAATATGCTCAGTAATTCTTCTCAGTCTGACAAGCACTGTTTATGCTCAGACTAAATTATCAACCGAGACAACTCTTATCTTTGATAAGACGCAAAGCGGCAGCCCGCTTAATCGCCTGGAAATCTCGAATCCAAAGTTTAGTCTAAAGTATGATTACAAGGTTGACCTTATAAATAACACCCGCGTAAATGACGTCATTGGTATCTTCTTACCTAAGTTAATTGATAAACCATCATTTAACTTTGGTCTTGGATTAATCAAGCTTGGGGACGGTGACCGCAGTGATAATGTCCTATTAGATTTATCAGCCCAAAAGAAATTCAAATCTTTAACTGTTGATTTAGAAATTGGACGCGCCTTCAGTGTTGAGACAAAACCCTGGGACTACATAATGGCTCGCACTACTCACAAACTCTTTACCATTGAAGGTGGCATTCTGTCTCCCGATCCATTATTTGATCACTCACAAAAAAAGCTCTATGGATGGATTTCTTATCATCCCGAACACTATTTTATGGCTATTGGTAATGAGATTAGTCGCGATTGGTTCGTCTTTGGAACTAAAAAGTTTAAAAACTTTGGCAGTCTGACAGTCGCCGATTATGACCGTAAAAATGGAAATTTTTGGTTCCGTAGCCAATTCGGCTTTATGGATGTTAACCAAAAATTCTATGCTCAAGATAACTACGTTATTTCTTCCAGCTACTTAATTGTTCCTCCGTTCTTCTATAAGCATTTTTCTCCAATGAGTACCAAGGGGAAATATGCGCTGAAGTTAGACGGACGCCGCACAAACAAATTTGATGTTTACGAAATGTCTTTCGGACGTCAATTTGGGAAATACGGACAAGTCGCAGTTGGCGTCACAAACGAAAACTTTAACAAAGAACGTTCAGGCTTGCTTCTGGAATACTATAAGGAATTCACCTTTAAAAATTTCCGCGCTACTGGCGAACTTCGTTATGAACAATTATCCAAAAAATTCTATGGATTTATTGTTCTAAGTTATACAATCAAATAAATTTTAAGTACATGACCGCTCTCAAACAGCGGTCTTTTTTTACAAACAAAAAGACCGGATTAACCGGTCTTTAAATAATTTCCAAATACTTTTATCTTACGCCGATTGCCTGTCTAACTTTTTCCATTTTCGCTTCGGCTAATTTAGTAACCTTAATTCGTCCATCTTCTAATATTTTCATTACATCTTCATCGCTATAACGATTATATTTTGTCTGAAAATCTTCTAAGAACTTAACGACAACATCGGCCAAATCTTTTTTAAAATCGCCATAGCCCTTACCGACATAATCTTTAACCAAGCGCTTTACTTCACGTGTTCCGAGCATTGCATAAATAGTAAGCAAATTTGAGAGCGCTGGTTTTTCCTTTGGATCATAGTCAATATCGGTTCCGGAATCAGTTACGGCCCGCATAATCTTTTTCTTTGCCGTCTCAATTTCATCAAGTAATTGGATACAGTTATTCTGATTTTCATCGCTCTTACTCATTTTTTTAGTCGGTTCAAGTAGCGACATTATTCGCGCTCCTTCTTTTTTAACAACAGCCTGCGGAATTTTAAATGTTTCACCAAATTGATTATTAAAACGTTTAGCGATATCGCGGGCTAATTCAACGTGCTGAACCTGGTCTTCACCTACAGGAACAATATCAGTATCATATAATAAAATATCGGCTGCCATAAGAACCGGGTAATCATATAAACCTACGCTAACAGCGTCCTGATTTTTTCCGGCTTTATCTTTAAACTGGGTCATTTTATTTAAATCAGCGATATGAGCGCCATAACAATTTAAAATCCAACCCAATTCGGTATGTGCAGGGACAGTTGATTGCTGAAAAATTATTGATTTTTCTGGATCAATTCCGGCTGCTAAATATATTTTAGTAACCTCGATTATTCTTTTTCGTAGTTCCTCTGGGTCCTGCTTAACGGTAATCGCGTGATAGTCTACTACCGAAAAAATACAATCATACTCTTTTTGCATTGCCACCCATTGCGAAATTGCACCGATATAATTACCGATGTTTAAGCGACCACTTGGCTGAATGCCAGAAAAAATTGTTTTATTCATATATTTCTAATTATTATTAATATTTTACGGTAATTCGGACCAAAAAGCAATTCATATATTTAGACAATAATTCACCTTGAATAATCTTTGTGTTGTGTTAAGATGAGTATTGTTCGGCTTGACCTATTGTTATCATCGGGGTGTAGTATAACGGTAGTACGCATGCATGGGGTGCACGTAGCTCGGGTTCAATTCCCGGCACCCCGACACAAAAAGGGCTTGTAGCTCATCTGGTAGAGCGCTGCATTCGCATTGCAGAGGTAAGGGGTTCGAGTCCCCTCAAGTCCACATTTAAATTCCGGGCTGTGGTATAACGGTATTACGCACGCTTCGGGTGCGTGTAATCCGGGTTCAATTCCCGGCAGCCCGACAATAAAAAGCGCTTTTTTGTAAAGCGTTTTTTGTTTTTTGTTGCTTTGACAAATGCCCCCTTGACGCCTATAATGAAACATAGAAATATACCTAAGAATAATTCTTCAATAGACAGAATTTTTTTATTTTTTATGATTGATTTTAAGCAAAAAATGCAAGAGGTAGAAAAGCTCGAGAAGAAAAACCAAAGCTATTTGCCCGAAGAAGAACAATTAATAAATAGTCGCAAAAGAAGACGAATTACCACCTATGCAATTGCTATACTTGTTATCGCTTTGGTTTTTTCCGGTAAAATATTAATGTCGAGCCAAAATGCTAGTAATTGGTTGCCTGGAATCAGTTTTTTCACTAAACTTCGCCATTTAGTACCGGCCGCCGACAAGCAATTAGTCGGCGAAACTGATGATCGTGTAAACATTTTACTCTTAGGAATGGGCGGCGAAGGCCATGACGGCGCCAATCTAACCGATACAATAATATTAACAAGTTTAAAACCAAGCACGAAGCAGGTTGCCCTAGTTTCAGTTCCACGTGATTTAACCGCTCCAGTGAGCGGTTGGCGAAAAATAAACAGTGTTAATGCTTATGCTGAAAAAGCACTCCCAGGCTCAGGCGGCGCTGAAACAACAAAGGCGATAAGTGAATTGCTACAAACGCCAACAACATACTACGTCCGTGTTGATTTTGAGGGCTTTGAAAGAATTATTGATGAAATCGGTGGCGTTGAAATAAATGTTGAGAATACTTTTGATGATTATACCTATCCGGCGAAAGGCCAAGAAGAAAATCCTGACTACTACGCTCGCTTTGAGCACCTCCACTTTGATGCTGGTCTCCAAAAAATGACTGGCTCAACAGCTTTAAAATATGCCAGAAGTCGCCATTCACTAAGTTCAGAGGGGAATGACTTCGCCCGTGCTCGTCGCCAACAATTATTACTTGAAGCTGTTAAGGAAAAATTACTTTCCCGCCAAACATTATTAAACCCAGTTGTCTTAAGTAAATTAATCAGTGAGTTCAACCAAGACATTTCAACAAATCTCAGCACCTGGGAAATATTGCGTCTCTGGGATTTATTTAAAGACGTAAAAAGAGATCAAATAATTAATAAAGTTCTGAGCGATGCTCCAGACGGGATGCTCATTTCTGGTAAAGGCGAAGATGGTGCTTATATCTTAACTCCAAGAAGCGGAAATTTTTCTGAGATAAAAACCATGGTGCAAACAATTTTTGATTCCTCGGCCCCAAGCACCACGACCACGATTAAGCCAATAACTGATAGTGCTAAAGTTTTCATCGCAAACGGAACCTGGATTACTGGTTTAGCGGGGAAAACTTCTAATACTTTGATTGAATATCAATTTAAAATAGTCGGTACCGGAAATGCGATAGAAAGAAACTACGAGCAGAGCGTTGTTTATGATTTAACATCGGGACAAAAAAACGACTCTTTAATCGCTATAAAAAAATTAACCGGAGCGACACAAGCTTTTAATTCTCCTACTTGGCTAGAACCATATAAAACCGGAGATAATGAATCTGATTTTTTACTTATTCTCGGAACGGATGCCAATAAGGAATAAATTTAATTATGATCAACTACAATAAAAACAAATTGCCATTAGTCGTTATGTGTGGACGAACCAACGTTGGTAAGTCAACGCTTTTTAACTGTCTAATTGAAAGAAAGCAAGCTCTAGTCTCTGATGTTGCCGGTACTACTCGTGATAGTAATCTCGGAATCGTTGAATGGGACAATAGTGCTTTTGAATTAGTTGATACTGCCGGTATTCTTGATTGGCGCTATTTGCTTACAAAAAAGATGGCCGAGAACGATATCGATACTCAAACCCAAAAACAAGCTCGCGCCTATTTAGATCGCGCTGATCTAATTTTATTTGTCGTTGATACTAAAACTGGCCTGTTACCCGAGGATAAAGAATTAGCTGCCGCTTTAAAGAAGAGTCCAACCTATAGTAAAAAGGTAATGCTCATCGCCAATAAAGTTGATAATTTTAAAGCCGCGCCAGAGACTGCTCAATTTAATAAATTGGGTTTAGGCGAACCGATTGCGGTTTCAGCAGCGAGCAGCATGGGAACCGGAGATTTATTGGACATTATTATTGCGAAAATTGATAAACATAAAAAAAATAAAAAGGCGATTGAAGATAAAGACGATAGACCAGTTAATGCCTGTATTATTGGCAAGCCAAATGTTGGAAAGTCATCTCTCTTAAATGCGATTCTTGGTTACGAACGAGTTATTGTTAGTCCGATTGCACATACTACCCGCGAACCACAGAATACAGATTTAATTTACAAAAATAAAAAAATTACGCTAGTTGATACGGCTGGTATTTCAAAACAAGGAACAAAAGGTAAGGGCCTCGAAAAACCTGGCATCTTAAAGTCTTTAAAATCTTTAGATAAAGCTGATATCGCACTACTTGTAATGGACATTAGCGAACCAATTACTCATCAAGACGCTAAAATTATTCAAGAAATAGTTGATCGCCAAAAAAGTTTAATTTTTATCGCCAATAAATGGGACATCATCGAGGAGCGCAATACTAAAAAATGGACAGAAATTATTTACGATAAATTACCTTTTGCGACTTGGGCACCTCTTCAATTTATCTCCGCTAAAACTGGTGAAAAAGTAAATAAAATTCTTGATCTCGTTTTAACGATTGCTGCTGAGCGTGAATTAGTTTTAAGCGATTCCCAATGTACAAAATTTTTAAGCCATGTCGTAAAACTCCATAAACCCGCCAAAGGCAAGGGAACGAAATCTCCGAGAATTTACGAATTTAAACAAACAAAAAATAATCCACCTTCATTTGTTGTTCGGATTGGCCCGAATGATGATTTACATTTTTCCTACGTCCGCTTTATTGAAAATCGTTTACGCGAGAAATATGGTTTTACCGGAACGCCAATCCATACTTCAGTAACCAAAGAAAGAAAATCTCATACAACTTATAATGAGTAAATTTATGAAAATAATCGTAGGCCTGGGTAACCCAGGGGAACAATATCATAATACCCGTCATAATATTGGCTGGCTCTTCCTAGACAATCTTCTTGGTGATGTGAAATGGCAAGAAAGTAAAAAGTTTAACGCCTTTCTATATGAATCAGGCGAAAATTTATACATCAAGCCTCAGACTTTCATGAATAATTCCGGAGATGCGGTTCAAAAAATTCTCAACTATTATAAATTGCTTCCTAAAAATTTTGGCTTAATAAATAAAAAGGATGCTGATTTAACGGATTGTCTAATCGTTATCCAAGATGATTTAGATTTAAACTTCGGCGACTATAAAATCGCAACAAACTCAGGAAGTGCCGGCCACCGTGGCATTCAATCAATTATCACTTATCTCAAAACAAAAAACTTTACACGCGTGCGCCTCGGAATTAAAAATGAACTACTCCGAACCCATATTCCACCAGAGAAATTCGTAACCACGGCCTTTAGCCAAGAAGAAAAGGGAAGACTCAAGGATATATTCGCTCAAATAAATTTAAACAATCTAAAATAAACATAAAATCCTCCTAAAAAACTTAGGAGGATTTTATTTAAACTTATGCTACAAATTGATAATAAACAGGCACTCCTAGCATTTAGTTGTTTCGCGAAATTTGGTCCCACAAAAATACTGCTGCTGGAAAATTATTTCGGATCAGCTAGTTCTGCTTATTTTGCGAGCTCTTTCGGCCTTGAGCGTATCGGCCTTAAAACTAAACTAATTAATGAATTCATTGAATGGCGCAATAACTTTAATATTAATAATGAAGAAGAGAAGCTCCGAAGAGAAGGGATTCAATATATTTCTTGGCATGATAATTCTTATCCGCCTTTGCTTCATGAAATACATTCGGCCCCATACATTATCTATTACAAAGGAAACATAGAATTATTAAACTCTTTAAGTAAGCGTTATCTTGCCATCGTCGGCTCAAGAAAACATAGTGCCTATGCGGAAAAAATTATCAAGAGCTTCTTGCCGATATTAATTTCCGAAAATATTATTATTATCAGTGGTCTAGCTCTCGGCGTTGATTCATTAGCGCATAAAGAAACTCTAGCGAATAAAGGAGTAACGGTGGCAGTTCTCGGCTCAGGGCTAGATGATAAAAATATTTATCCATCGGGCAATAAGCAACTAGCAAAAGTCATCGTTAAATTGGGCGGTTTACTTATATCAGAATTTCCTCAAAATACGCCGCCACTCCGACAAAATTTTCCGCAGCGCAATCGAATTATTTCTGGTCTCACACAAGCAACTTTAATAATCGAAGCCAATTTAAAATCTGGATCTCTAATCACCGCCAACTACGCCCTAGATCAAAATCGTGATGTACTCGCCATCCCGGGAAATATCTTTTCCGAGTGTTCTGCGGGCGCCAATAATTTAATCAAATTAGGCGCCAGGCCAATAAGTTCCTCAAAAGATATACTGGATTATTTCGATATTTCAGTCGCAAATTCTACAGTGGCACAGCGGACAAGAAAAATGAAACTTGAGTTTAACGATGAAAGCGAGGAACTTATATATCAACTTATTAAGAGCGCTCATGAGCGCGGCGAAAGAATAACAAGCGATGAAATAGTTAATATCAGTAAACTTGACACCGCGGTCACAAATAGTAAACTAAGTATATTAGAGCTCCGAGGAGTTGCTAATTGCGACGGAATCAGCTATGATATAAATTAAATTATTTTGAATATGCAATTAATTATCGTCGAATCTCCAACAAAAGCCAAGACTATCGGAAAGTTTCTCGATAAAAATTATCAGGTCGAATCTTCATTCGGCCATATTCGTGATCTCCCAGAAAGTAAAATGGGAATTGATATTAAAAATAATTTTGCTCCCGACTACGTTATTCCAACAAAAGCAAAAAAAACTGTCAGCACTTTAAAGTCAGCCGCGAAAAAATCGACCGAAGTTATTCTCGCGTCTGACGAAGACCGTGAAGGAGAGGCGATTGCCTGGCATTTAGTAGAGGCTCTTGGCCTTGATATAAAAAAAACCAAACGCATTGTCTTCCACGAAATTACTAAGTCCGCTATTTTAGAGGCCCTGGAACATCCACGTAAAATTGATCAGAATATGGTTGATGCCCAACAGGCACGTCGTATTTTAGACAGACTTGTTGGTTATGAATTATCTCCTTTTCTCTGGAAAAAGGTTGCTAAAGGATTATCTGCCGGACGCGTACAGAGTGTTGCCACTCGTTTAATTGTTGAAAGGGAACGAGAGATTCTGGCTTTTAAAACCGAAGAGTATTGGAGCTTATCTGCAGACATCACAAAAGATACAAAAGAAAATCAATTTACAGCCGATCTATATAAAGTTCGAAATAAAACTTTCAATAAATTAAGTATTAAAAAAGAAGAAGCAGCTGAAATAAAGAAAAATCTCCGTTCTGCCGATTACTCGATAGAGAAGATTGAAAAGAAAGAAGTAAGTAAAAATCCGTCCGCTCCGTTTACAACATCTACTTTGCAGCAGGCGGCTAATCGTCAACTCGGTTTTAGTGCTAAGCAAACAATGACAATTGCGCAAAAGCTGTATGAACTAGGTTATATCACTTACATGAGAACTGATTCTCTAAATCTCTCACCAAAATTTCTTGGCGATGCCTATGAATGGATAAATAAAAATCTCGGCGCTGAATATGCTATTTCTGGTGGCAAGGTTTATAAAGGGAAGAGCAAGAATGCGCAAGAAGCGCATGAAGCCGTTAGACCGACTGAAGCCGCCACAACCCCCGATATGCTTAGTGCTAAGCTTGATAAGGGCCAGGAGAGATTATATCGCTTAATTTGGCAACGCGCTGTTTCAAGCCAAATGACTCCAGCTAAGTTAGCCTCCACAACTGTAGACGTAAAGGCTACCGATAATAAAGATATCTATATTTTTAGGGCTAACGGCCAGACTTTAGTTTTTCCGGGCTATTTAAAAGTATGGCCAGAAAAAACGAAAGAACAAGAATTACCAATATTGTCTGAGGGCGACCCGATGATTTTAATTGATCTGCGCGCCGATGAACATACGACCAACCCACCGGCTCGTTATTCTGACGCTGGTTTAGTAAAAGAACTTGAAAAGCACGATATTGGTCGTCCATCAACCTACGCGCCAACCATTAATACAATCATTACCCGTAATTATGTCGAACGCGATGACAATAAGAAATTAAAGCCAACCAGTATTGCTTTCGTTGTGATTGACTTGCTTATCAATCATTTTCCAAAAATTGTTGACTATGCTTTTACCGCTAAAATGGAAGATGATTTAGATTCGATTGCCGAAGGTGAAAAGAAATGGCAACCAGTCATCGGCGATTTCTACACTGATTTTCATACTAATTTAAAAAATAAAGAAGAAGAAATTAAAAAAAGTGATATTATGCCAGAAGAAAAATCAACAGAAGTTTGCGATAAATGTGGCGCAGCGATGATAATTAAGACCGGACGCTTTGGTAAATTTCTCGCTTGTAGCGGATACCCTGATTGCAAAAACATAAAAAAATTTGCCGGAGAGGGGAACGTCTATGAGAAAAAAGAAGTTGATCCAAAAATTGCCGAAATGCAAAAAAAATATGACGCTGAGGTCTGCGAGAAATGTGGCTCGGCCATGAAAGTTCGCGTCGGTAAATTCGGTCCCTTCTTAGCTTGTTCCGGCTATCCAAAATGCAAAAATATTAAAAATATCGCCGAAGCCAATGCTGGGGGCGTGGAAGTTGCTTGCCCGGTTTGCGGAGATGGCAAAATCGTTAAAAAATTCAGTAAGCGTGGCGCTTTCTGGGCCTGTAACAACTATCCGAAATGTAAAAATGCTTATTGGGGAGAGCCAACTGGCCAAGACTGCCCTGATTGCGGAGGCTTAGTAATCAAAGACACTAAATCCGGCAAGACAAAATGTAGCAATAAAGCTTGCGACTACGTTGTCAAAGAAAAGAAAGCAAAAACCGAGAAAGCCGAAAAAGAATAATTTAAACAAATATAAAAAGACCGGTATTAGACCAGTCTTTTTTGTATGCAAATTTATTTATTTCTTTTTTGTCTTCTTCTTAGTCTCTTTTGTTTCTCGTGGCTCTTTGGTATTAGCTCGTTTCTCCTGGACATATTCCATTGCCTTCTTCGCGATCTCTCCTAAAACCATAAAGTACGCCGAACTATTTCTGAGTTTATCTTTGGCCATATTAACAACTTCTTCTGCTTTCATAACTCCTGTCTCAATTCTTTTCGTAATTTTATTTATTCGCTGTACGCTAGCAACAAAATAATATATCGCCCAGCAGAGGAAAAAAGTTAAAATTGCGACGCAAATCGCTAACACTAAATTTAAGATGTCGATTGAAGTTGAAAACATATATTTATATTTAGATTTTTGCTTAATCTCTTAGCCGAGCTTCAAATTTTTCCGCCAAGTGCTTAATAAGAGAATCTACAGTGAGGTCAACTTCATTATTTAATAAAGTTTTTTCCTCTGACTGAAATGTTAAATGGAAGGCTAAACTTTTTTCATCCGCCGCTAATTTATTACCGACATAGACATCAAATAGTTCAGCTTCTTTAATTAAAGAATTAAATTTAACTATCTCATGCTTAAATTCATTATACAATATTTTTTCTTTTATAACAAAAGCAAAATCTCGAACGACAGCCGGATATTTAGCTAGCTCTTTAAAATGAGTTGTCTGCGCGGAAAATATTAGCTCAAATAAATCTTTAAAATTTATTTCGGCAATTACAACTGGTTTTTTTAAATTTACATTATCACTCGCCGCTTTATTTAATACAGCCACTACGCCAATTTCTCGACCATATACTTTAATTTTTGCGATTATCTTATTATCGGCCCAGCCAGGAAATTCTTCCGATAAGACAAACTCGCTAATCGCATCGTGAGTAATTAAATCTTTAATTAAACTGCTCACAATACCCTTAACACGTCCAAATAAATCCGTTTCCTCTCCGGCTAAAATAATTCCGAGGTGTTTTTCCTGATAAGGGATTGTGCTATCGCCTGTCGCTTCTTTTTTTAGTGAGCCCGGGGCGTTAAAAAATACGCCGCCTATTTCAAAGAAGGCCAGAGAGTCAGCTTTAAATTGATTAGTCTTAATATTATTAATTAAGTTCGGCACAAGTGACTGACGAAGAATGGTTTGGATGTCTGATAGAGGGTTCGCTAATTTTAGATAATTAAAGAAATCAATATTCAATTTTTTTAGTTGGTCTTCGCCAACAAAAGAATAATTATATACTTCACTTAAATCATGCTTAAGCGCTAAAATATTTTTTATCTTCCTTTCAACTTGTCTCTCTTCGTTAATCTCTGGTAAGCGCAAAGTCTCATAAGGTAACTGCGAAGGAATGTTGTCATAACCATAAATTCGTAATACTTCTTCCGCTAAATCTTCTTTAGAAGAAATATCTTTAGTTGCTCGCCAAGAAGGAATTCCAACAACAAGAGTTTCTGTGTCCTCGCCACTAAGTTTAAACCCAAGTTGGCTAAGAGTTTTAATGATTTTTTCTTTTGGTATTTCAAGGCCAATTTTTTTAGTTAGCCAGGCTAAATCAAGCTCGATTGCTTCAATCTCAACGGCTACCTGTCTGACATCAATTAATGCGCTCGCAATTTTCATATCCGGACACATCTCATGTAAAAGAGTAAGGAATCTAAATAAAGCTGTTTCAGTTAAATTAGCATCAAGCGCTTTTTCATAGCGAGTGGACGCTTCGGTGCGCAGCCCGAGTCTTTGTGAGGTTTTTCTAACGAAAGCCGCTTTAAAATTCGCCGATTCTAAAATTATATTTTTTGTTTCTGCCACGATACCACTTTCTTTTCCGCCCATTATTCCTGCTAAGGCAATTGCCTTCTTACCATCAGTAATAAGTAAATCCTCTTCATTTAAATTTCTCTCTTTTTCGTCAAGAGTTTCAAACACTTCATTTTTTTTCGCGCGACGCACAACTATTTTTTCGATGTCACCGGCATTAAAAGAATGGAGAGGTTGACCGCATTCCAACATTACATAATTAGTTAAATCAACAATATTATTAATCGGCTTTTGATTAACCGCAATTAATTTTTCTTTTAACCAGGCCGGAGATTCTTTAACTTCAAGATTTTCAACCCGGATAGCCATATAGCGTGGACAAGCTTCTTTATCTTCAACTTTAACTTCTAGTTTATTTTCCTTAGTGCTTAAAAATTCAAATTTTTTATTTAGAAATTTATCATACGGCTTAACTACTAAATCGAAGATTACGCCAATTTCACGCGCAATACCGTAATGATTAAGCAAGTCTGGACGGTTAGACAAAGATTTATTGTCTACTTCTAGAACAGTGTCATTTGCTTTTAGATATTTTGCAAACGCTTCGCCTATTTTTGCGTCACTAGCCAAAACAATAATGCCATCGTGTCCCTTGCCTAAACCTAGTTCATCTTCAGCACAGATCATGCCGCTTGATTTTTCTCCTCTAATCTCCGACTCCTTGATCTCTAGTCCCCCTGGTAAAACAGCCCCAACCAAAGCCACTGGCACTAATTGGCCTTCGGCTAGATTAGGCGCGCCGCAAACTATATTTAATTTTGTTTTTTTAATATCAACAAGCGCTAAGCGCAGACGGTCTGCGTTCGGATGTTTTTTTACTTCTAATACTTTTCCAACGACAACTTTATTAAACTGCTCAGCCTGGTTAATAAGCCCTTCAACTTCAACCGTATGACTAGTTAATTCACGGGCAATACTAGCGGCGTCAATTTTTGCTGGTATCTTAACGAAATCCTTTAACCAATTAAGAGATATATACATATATTTAAAATTGCTCTAAAAATTTAATATCACCACTATTAAACAAGCGGACATCATTAATATTATATTTAAGCATCGCTAAGCGATTAAGACCGAAACCAAAAGCGAGGCCGGAATATATTTCCGGATCAACTCCGCCGGCGCGTAAAACATCAGGATGGATTAATCCAGCGCCAACTATTTCGAGCCAGCCGGTATATTTACAAACACGACAGCCTTTTCCTTGGCAAAGAAAGCAGGTGTATTCGCCGTTATTACCTGGCTCAACAAAAGGGAAAAACTTAGGGCGCATACGTAATTCTGTATTTGCACCAAATAATTTTTTACCAACAATTTCTAATAAGCTTTTTAAATTTGCAAAATTAATATCTTTTCCAACCATAATCCCTTCAACTTGATAAAATGTGTGTTCATGACGCGAGTCTGTCGCCTCATTACGGAAACAACGCCCAGGAATAATTGCCTTAAGCGGCGCCCCGTATTTTTGCATCAAACGAATTTGCACAGGGGATGTTTGCGTGCGCATAACTAAATCATATTGATCTTCTTTATTTTTCGACTCAATATAAAAAGTATCCTGCATATCACGTGCCGGATGAAGGGGCGGCACATTTAAAGCGGTAAAATTATAATAGTCACTCTCAAGTTCTGGACCGTCGCCAATCATAAAGCCAAGTGAAGTAAAAAGGTCTTCCAATTCATTTTGCACTAAAGTTACGGGATGAATGTGACCATTTTCTATTTTTTCGCCCGGCAAAGTAACATCAATGAAGTCACTTTTTTTGGCAAAGCTTTCAAGACTATGACGTACTTCTTCGAATTTAGTCTGCATTTCTCCCTTCACAGTATTGGCAAGTTCACCGAGTTCCTTGCGAAGTTCAATGCTGACATCCTTTAGACCATGCATGATTTCACTAAACTCTCCTTTACGAGATAAATATTTTAATTCTAATTCACGAAGCTCCTCATTGTCTTTAATGAGTGCTAACTGCTTGAGGAATTCTTCCCGTATTTTTTCTATTTGAGTTTTCATACATTAATGATTTAACGACTCTTCTTATAACTTATTAAAAATAATTCTAAAATTGCAAAAATTATAACTAGCAATAGGAGATTTATCCAATTAAAAAGCTGCTGTGATTTTAATATTAGGAGAAGGACAATAAATAAGGAGAATAGGAATGATTGGCGAAAAGCAACCTTAACCAAATTAAAGGCCAATTCTTTTTTTAGAGCGACAAAACGAAAAATAAAACCTATTAGAGCCGTTGTCCCGCTAAGCGCAAGGAACAGAGAAAGATAGAACAAACCATATCCGAACCAATTAGTTGCCGTCGGATCAACCAGCCCAACAACAAAGATAAAAATACCCCAACAAATGGCGGTCAACGCCGACATAACGAATAAATAGTTTTTTAGGGTCATAGGCTAGATATTATATTAACTATTTTTGATAATTCCTGTTCATAGGAATTTAATTTTTCTTTTTCGGCTGTAACTATTTTTTCCGGAGCGCGGGAAACGAAATCGGCGTTATTTAATTTCTGCGCCTGGAGTGAAATTAATTTTTCTAGATTAGCCTTCTCTTTTATCAAGCGTGTTTTTTCTTTTTCACCATCAATTGCGCCGAGTAAATATATTTCAATCTCCCCCAGGGGTAACATAATAGCTGAATCTATTTTTTCTCCCTTCTCATAAACTTCAAGGCTAGCAATGCCGGTTTTTAAACTCTTAATTATTTCCGCCTGTCTTAAAATAAGGGGAGTCGATTTGCCGGCATAAATAATTGCGTCAATTTTTTTTGACGGTTCAATTTTATTCTCACTGCGGGCATTACGAATTGCGACAATAATATCTTGAATTAGATTTATGTCATTATTTAGAAAGACTTCTTTCTCTTCGGCGCCTGGCCACTTGGCCACCATTAAAACATTGTCATTAAAGCTCTCCCAAATAGCTTCAGTTACGAACGGAATAAACGGGTGCCAGAGAATTAATAAGTTTTTCAATAAATATATTAAAATTTCTTCCTTGTCTTTTTCAACTTTAGCAATCTCTAAATACCAATCGGCCAATTTATTCCAAGTAAAATCATTTAGCTCTTCCGCAGCCAAAGAAAATTCGAAGCTATTAAATCTTTCCGTCGTGTTTTTTATTAGTTTAGACATTTCTCCCAAAATCCAAGTATCAGCTATACTTTTTTCTTGTGGCGCTTTTTCACTTGCCGCTGCATAAAACTTTTCATCGCAACTAGTTAAAATAAATCTCGAAATATTCCAGAGCTTATTAATAAAATTACGCTTTGCTTCAACCTTATCTTCGCTAAAACGTGAATCATTACCAGGGGTTGTTCCCATGAGCAGAGCAAGGCGGGTCGCGTCGGTGCCATATTTTTCAATAATATCTAAAGGATCAATACCATTTCCTTTCGACTTCGACATTTTTTTACCATCCTTATCTAATATCATTCCGTGAAGATAAACTTTAGAAAAAGGAATTTCATCGAGCGCGAAGAATGACATCATTATCATTCTCGATATCCATAAAGTAATTAATTCATATCCGGTTTCAAGAACCTGCGTCGGGTGAAACTTGGCTAAATCGCCACTTTTTTTGGCATCATTATAGTTTGTCGGCCAACCGAGAGTCGAAAACGTCCACATACCAGACGAAAACCAGGTATCAAGTGTGTCTTGGTCTTGAATCCAGCCCTCGCCACTTGGCGCCTCAAGGCCAGTATAAATATCTTCTCCCTTATACCAAACCGGAATCTGGTGACCAAACCAAATCTGCCGAGAAATACACCAATCGTGAAGATTATTCATCCAATCAAGATATCTTTTATTAAATCTTTCCGGAATAAATTTGATTTCTTCACTTTGCGCCGCTTCAATTGATTTTTCCTTTAAAGATTTATTTCCTAATCTCTCAATTTTTTTATCAACCGAAATAAACCATTGTTTTGAGCTTAAGGGTTCAATAGCGGTGCCGCATCGATAGCAGATAGATAAATTATTTGTGAGATCTTCTTCTTTCTCTAATAAACCACGCTCTCGAAGCTCGTTAACGATTGCTTCGCGGGCCGCTAAGGCGCTTAGCCCGGAAAATTTTCCAAATCCAGGATGAATCTGGCCCTCTTCGTTAATAACTTTTATCAACGGAAGATTATTGGCCTGCGCCATCTGCCAGTCAACCATTGAGTGCGCCGGTGTAACACCAAGGGCGCCTGTTCCAAAGTCAGATTCAACATTTCTATCGGCAATAATTTTAATATTTAGTGCTTGGCCGCAAAAAACTACCTTGAATTCTTGCCCAATATATTTTTTATATCTTTCGTCTTTTGGGTTTACTGCCACAGCGGTATCACCCAGTTTTGTTTCCGGGCGCGTAGTTGAGATAGAAAGCGGAAAATTCTTATCATATTTAAAAGTATATATCTTTGCGAGTTGTTCTTTATATTCGACTTCGTCATCGGCCAAGGTTGAGTGACAACGCGGACACCAATTTACAATTCTATCGCCACGATAAATTACACCCTCCTTATACATTTCGGAAAACATTGTTCGAACCGCTAATTGACGCTCGTCGTCAAGCGTAAAAGAGAGGCGCGACCAGTCTAAAGAGGCTCCCATCTTCTTAACTTGATGAAGAATTGTCGATTGGGTAATTTTTAAGAACGCCCAAACCTCCTCTAAAAATTTTTCTTTGCCTAAATCTTGACGCGTTTTACCTTTTTCTTTCAATAACCTTTTTTCAACGACATTTTGTGTGGCTATCGCCGCATGGTCAGTTCCAGGAATCCATAAAGCACGCTCCCCGAGGAGGCGATGATAGCGAATAAGAAGATCTTCAATTGCAACTGTCGCCGCATGGCCCATATGCAATTTATCGGTAATATTAGGTGGCGGAAGAACAATAGTATAGCTTTTCGCATCAGGGTCTAATACTAAATTATCCGGGTTAAAATACCCGGATTCTTCCCACTTTTTATAGATTTTATCCTCATTTTCGCCCGGATTATAGGCTTTATCGAGTTCTCGTTTCATAACTTAAAATTACCAAAAAAACAGCCTTAAGTCAACTAATTTATCCTTGACTTTAGCATTTATTAATTATATATTATAAAGTCGACTTGAAGGAGTCGAATCGCTTTTTAATGATAAAAAAATGCTGAATTTAGAGCAACAAATTTTCAAACAAATTGAAATATCAAAAAATATATTGATTGTTTTTCCCGCGGATCGGGAGGGGGACTCAGTTGCTTCGGCACTGGCTCTTTTTTTATTCCTAAAAAAACAAGGATATGAGGTAACGGTTGTTAGTCAGGGCTTAGAAGACACAAAACATCTTTATTCCTTTCTGCCAGCTTATAGCCAAATTTCTGCAAATTTAAATAACTTGCGCCAATTTATCGTTTCCGTTGATATTAGTCAGGCCAAGGTTAACCAAATTAAATATCTTGTTGAAAACAATACACTTAACTTTATAATCTCTCCATCTGAGGGTTGGTTTAAACCAGAGGACGTTAGTGCTAAGGCCGGTGAATTTAAACATGATTTAATTATTACCGTCGGCGCCAGCGACTTAGAATCACTAGGGAAACTATATGACCAAAACGTCGAATTTTTTTACAAAACTACGATTATTAATATTGATCACCGCGCCAGCAATGAGTCTTTCGGACAAATAAATTTTATCGATTTAAATGCCGTATCAATTTCCGAAATTCTATTTTATCTTTTAAAAAATTATAAACCTGAATTAATAAGCGAAGAAATTGCCACTTGTCTCCTCGCCGGTATTATTCAAAAAACAAAGAATTTCAAAACGCAAAATCTTACGCCACGAACATTACTTACCACTTCACAATTACTTTCAATTGGTGCTAATCGCGAAGACATAGTTACTCACCTGTACCGCTCTCGAGATTTAAGCACTCTAAAACTTTGGGGACGAGTTCTTAATAATCTCCGCGCAGAAAAAGGCGAGGAATTAATTTGGTCTCAATTAAAACTTCAGGATTTTAAAGATACTAATTCATCCACTGAAAGCCTAAATGACATTATTGATGAATTAATCATGAATGTTCCGAGCGCGAAACTCGTAGCAATTTTTTGTGAGCTTGAGGCAAATGAGACAAAAATAATTCTTTACTCTCTTAAGAATATAAATGCCTTAGAAATTTTAAAAGATTATTCGCCGCAAGGTTCAATCAAAATCGCCTCTGCTATTATTAAGAATGACCTAAACACCAGCAGCACAGACTTAATTCTCGAGCTAAAAAATAAACTTGAAAAAATAAGCGCTTAGTGGTATAAAATAAAAGCAAATCCATTATTGTGCCTCTCTTGCAATCTTTTATAACGGCCATTATAATGGGCATATAGCTCAGTTGGTTAGAGCACCGCTCTTATAAAGCGGGGGTCGATGGTTCAAGTCCATCTATGCCCACAGAAAATATTTAGGGCTCGTAGCTCAGTTGGTTAGAGCGCTACGTTGACATCGTAGAGGTCACAGGTTCGAGTCCTGTCGGGCCCACAACTAAAAAAATCTTCAATAATAATGAAGATTTTTTTAATTTTGGCATTTACATTTCTTCCAAAAATTGGTAAATTAGAGTAAAGAATAAAATAATATGCTTTTCAATAAACAAAACACTAAATCGCCATTAATTCAAGAAGATACCGAGCCCTCCATCGCACAATGGTTCGAAGAAGATAATGAAACAGACGGCCAATTAGCAATTGATGTTTTTCAAACCTCTAAACAAATTATCATAAAATCAACAATCGCCGGCGTTAAGCCGGAAGATTTAAAAATATCTCTCCATCACGACCTTCTTACTATCAAGGGGAGTCGTTCGGTCAAAGAAGATGTCCGAGAAGAAGATTATCTCTTCCGCGAATGTTATTGGGGCTCTTTCTCGCGCTCCATTATTCTTCCTGCTGAAGTTGACAGTCACCGCGTCGAAGCCGAGCTCGAAAGCGGCGTTCTTACAATAACTTTATACAAAAGCAACTCCGGCCAGATCGAAGTCAAAGAAAAGGACTAGAGCGGCCCCAAGAATATGAAAACAAAAAAATGGCTTATAAAATCACTTCTTCTGTTGGTGGTTTTTTTGTTGCTCGCTGGAACGACATTTAGTTATTTGCGCTGGAAAAACAATTACAGTGATCATATATATCCGGGTGTAAAAATCGGTGATATTAATTTATCTAATAAAAGTTCAGTCGAGGCTCAAGCCTTAATTAATGAGAGAACTGAGAAAATAATCAACACCGGCCTTGTTTTTCAATATGAAAATAAAAATGTCAGCATTGATACTAATATCTCCTCTTTTGATGCCGACCTCTCATTTCCGGCCTTAATTTTTGATATCGACCAAACTCTTAATCGTGCTAAAAATGTCGGCGAAAAAAAGACCTTTGTTAATTATCTGCTATTTAAATTACAGGGGGCAGACAAAAAGCTTATAAAGCCTATTTATACCCTAGACGAAACTAAAATAAAAAATCTCTTGAGCGAATCTTTTAAAGAATTAAATATCCCGCCAACAAACTCCTCCTTCACTGTTTCATCTAAAACAGGAGAGCTCCAAGCAAGCCCAGACAGACCGGGCAAAGAAATTAATTATGATTTAATTTTTTCTGAAATTAAAAGTAATTTGGATATTTTAAGCGATTCTCCTATTATCATTAAAACTCATTCAAAATATTCGGACGTAAAACAATCTGATCTTGAGATTCTTTCTGCTGAAGCCCAGTCGATTATTAAACAGGGCGGTCTTGAGTTAATCTTTTCTGAACCTGGAGACGGAACATCCACAACTAAAACCTGGAATATTAAGCCAGATCGCCTTTTAACCTGGTTAAGCGTTGCTCAAAACCAAGGGAAACTAAGCTTATCTCTTGACCAAGAAAAAATTAAGCAGTATTTGTTATTAAATGTTTCGCCGGAGATTGACATTGAAGCTGTTAGGCCGCGCTTCGAGATGAAAAATGGTAAAGTTAATAATTGGCAAACCGGAACTGACGGTCGCCAAGTTGATCTTGAATTAACAGCCTCTAAAATTGTTGAAGAATTTATTAAAGGTCAGAAAACAATTTCTATATTAATTAAATCTTCAGCGGTTGATACTCTTGGTCCCGATCAATCCTTAAATGTTAAAGAATTAATTGGCACCGGCCAATCAGATTTCACGGGTTCACCGGTCAACCGCCGTAAAAATATCCAAGTTGGCGCCAATTCTGTTCATGGCATTCTACTCGCGCCAGGAGAAGAATTCTCGCTCGTTAAGGCCCTAGGCGATGTTAGTGAGGCGTCAGGCTATTTCCCAGAATTAGTAATTAAAGGAAATAAAACTCTTCCCGAGTTTGGCGGCGGCTTGTGCCAAATTGCGACAACTCTTTTCCGGGCCGCCCTGGCCTCAGGACTTCCTATTACTGAACGCCACAACCATTCATATCGCGTCGTTTACTATGAGCCAGCCGGGACAGACGCCGCCGTTTATTTACCAAAACCAGACGTCCGCTTTATTAACGATACGGGCAATTATATTTTAATTCAATCGCGAATAGTAAAAAATATTGCGTATTTTGATTTCTGGGGAACCAAGGATGGTCGCATTGCAACAACCACAGCGCCTACTATATATAATATTGTAAAACCAGCAGCCACTAAAATTATTGAAACTAGCGATCTTCCGGCTGGTGAGAAAAAATGTACCGAGCATGCCCATAACGGCGCCGATGCTTATTTCGACTATAAAGTAGTCTATCCCGAAGGTGCAACAACAACGCCTGTTCAGGAAACACGATTCAGCTCTCATTATGTCCCTTGGCAAGAAGTTTGTTTAGTGGGCAAAAGCCTCTCAAGCACCAGTACCCCGATTACTAACGCCTCTACTACGGTTCCAGTCAAAGCAAGCTCAAGCCCAGTCTCGAGCACCAGCACTCCTAATTAATTATATTTAGCTATAACAAAAAACACCCCACTTTGGGGTGTTTTTATATGCTCGGTTATTTTACTTAATTATTTCTCCTTCAATTGGTGTCTTTGAATTATCTTTATCTTTATTTGTCTTTTTCCTAAATACATATAATTGCTGGAGTGCAGTTAGGGCAGTTATTACAAACCAATAGAGCGTCAGACCACCCGGCAAAGAAATACCGATGAAAATAGTTATCGCTGGCATGAAATAAAGCATTTGTTTATTCATGATCGCGGTCATGCTTTCATCTTTAGAGCCTTCTGTTTTAATCGCTGGCTGTTTAGTCATCATCATCTTGGCTTGTAAAAATTGAGCAAGACCAGCTAAAACCGCGAGATAAATATTCGGCTTATTTAAATCTAGAAATCCAAATGATAAACCATTAATTACTTCTGGTTTTGGAATAAAAGAATATACTAGGTCTAACTTATTATTAAGTCCATCACGAAAAACTCTATAGACTGCAAACAAAAAAGGCAATTGTATTAGGAGCGGCAAACAAGAAGAGAAGGGGTTTACTTTATTTTCTTTATAAAGATCCATTGTCGCCTTACTTAATTCTACTTTATTGTCGGCATATTTCTTTTTCAACTCCTCAATTTTTGGTTGCAGGTCTTGAAGAGATTTTTGCGACTTAATAGATTGTTGCCCAAGCGGCCAAAGAATTAATTTTATTAACACAGTTAATAAAATAATAGCGATACCGAGATCCTGAAAAGAAACGGTATTGTATAATAAAACCAATAAATTTAAAATTGGTTGATAAAAAATTGTTGTAAATATTTGTGTCATATTAAAAAATTATTTATATATTATTTTAGTGGGTCATGCCCACCTTTATTCCAGGGGTTACAGCGCAAAACGCGCCACGAGGCCATGATTCCGCCGCGAATAACACCGTATTTATTAATAGCCTGGGCTCCGTATTCCGAGCAACTTGGCGTAAAGCGACAAAATCCGTGCGGATAGAAGATTTTTAAAAATCCGTGGTCGAAAGAGATGGTTTTCTGGTAAATCTTAATAAATCCAACTAGCAGTCGGCGCGGCAAAAAATAAAGATATTTAATCATATTTACCTAATTTTAGCCTATTTATATAGTTTTAAACGAGTCATGGCCATTTTGAGGAATTCTCGTATTTCACTGAAATTTTTCTCTAATATTAAAGGAAAAACAATAATTACCACATCTTTTCCTTCTTTAAGGAGGGGGAGCTCTTTTTCAATAATCGCCCGAAGCTGTCTTTTTATTTTATTTCTGATTACCGCCTTTTTACTGACTTTTAGACTAACCATAAGCCCAAAGCGGCTATATTTCTGATCATTTGTAGCAGCTTTTAGGCCCAATACCTTACCATAAAAAGATTGGCCGGTTTTAAAAACGCGGTCAAACTCTTTGTCTAAGCATATTCGATTTTTTTTCTCTAACATGGAAGCCGTTTATTTCTATTTGCTGAGTTTTTTACGACCTTTGTCGCGGCGTCTCTTTAGGACCACTCGACCATCTTCAGTCTGCATTCTCTTTAAGAAACCGTGCTTTTTGCTAGCCCGACGTTTATTCGGTTGGTAGGTTCTCTTCGGCATAAGTAAGATATAACTTTAAATAATTGATATTCGTTTCTATAAGATAACATCTTTATTTACTAAAGTCAATCGGGGCAGAAAGCCCTAATTTCAACTTATCCCCCTTTTGTTAACATATTTATAACAGGGCTTTATCTTGTTATTACTGTCTGTTTCGAATATAATTATATTACTATAAAAAAACTGAAATATTAATTGTTTTAATAGTTCCTAATCCCACACTACTTATGACTAACGAACAAGTCTGGCAGGCCGTATTAGGGGAGATTGAGGTAAGTTTATCCCGAGCTAATTTTATTACTTGGTTTAAAGATACTTTTATTTCTTCTTTCGAAAACGAGCGGGTTGTTATTTGCGTACCCAACGCTTTTGTAAAAAAATGGCTTGAAGAGAAATATCACAAAAATACTCTTAGTGCGCTTGAGAATGTAACCAAACAATCTATTAAAGAGATTATTTATAAAATTGAGCTACGCCGGGGAAATAACACAACTTTTCAAATCAATAGCCCAGAAATAAAAACCGAAACTGAAAATAATGAAAATAAAAGCTCTAATAATTTTCCACCATCAACTCCTGCGGCCAGTGGTTCCGGAGTTCATTCAAACCCAATTAGTGGGAATGGGAATGGGAATAATGTTGGACGCCATGGCCTGAACACCCGCTATGTTTTTGAAAATTTTATTGTTGGCAAAGGTAATGAGTTAGCACACGCCGCCTGTCTCGCCGTTGTTAACAATTTAGGAAAATCATACAACCCCCTCTTTATATATGGAGGAGTTGGTCTTGGTAAAACCCATTTACTCCAAGCTATCGGCAACGAGGTCGCAAAAAAAACAGACAAAATTCTTTATACAACCAGTGAAAAATTTACCAACAATTATATTCAAGCGGTTACAACGGGCAAAGCAAAAGAATTTAAAAATCTTTACCGCAACGTTGACCTTCTCTTGGTCGACGATGTCCAATTCATGGGTGGCAAAGATGGAACACAGGAAGAATTTTTTCATACTTTCAACGAACTACTACAAAACGATAAACAAATTGTCTTAACGTCAGACCGCGCGCCAAAGTCTATTCCCGCCATCGAGAAGCGCTTGGTTTCCCGCTTTGAGGCCGGCATGGTTGCGGACGTTGGAAAACCAGACATCGAGACTAAAATCGCAATTTTAGAGAAAAAATCTCTTGAAAAAGGTGGAATATTGGATCGTGAAATGCTTTTATATATTGCCGAGCACGTTCAAAACAATATTCGTGAACTTGAGGGCGCCCTTACTAAAGTAATCGCCTCACATCAATTTAAAGGCCTAACCCCCTCAATTAAGACAGTTAAGGAGGTTTTAGGGGACTATATTTCTAATATTCAGACAAAGTCTCTTACACCAAAGGAGATTATCGAAGCCGTCGCCAAGTTTTATAACATTAGCTATAAAGATATTATTAGTAGTGGTCGCAAGAAAGAGTTGGTCTGGCCACGCCAAATTTCCATTTTCTTAATTCGTGAAGAACTCAACACCTCCTATCCAACTATTGGAAATGAGTTGGGTGGTCGCGATCACACAACCGCTATGCACGCCTATAATAAAATCTATCAAGAGGTTAAGGAAAAGGGCAATGAGAAAATAAAACAAGAAATTGAGTCTATTCGTCAACTCTTTGGACACACTTATTAACAGTTTTTTTCTCCGTTCTGTGGATTAAGCTGTTAGTAACTTGTTTGGACTCCGTGGATTGAGTGTTGTAGAATGTTGATAAAAAATTATTTTACCTACTTACCCACAAAGTACAAAAAGCTTTACCCTAAATATATACCGAGCTTTCAACAAGAAAATCAAATCATTTGCCAATAAAAAACCATTAAATGCCAAATTTATAAAGTTATCCCGTCCCTTATTATTGTTATTATTTATTTATATATAAATTAATATATAATACAAGCAATTAAACATATGCAATTTATTAGCCTGCAAGAGAATCTAAAAAGAGGCTTAAGTATAACTGGACATGTAACCACAAAGAACATTAATCTCCCGATATTAAATAATATTTTAATAAAGGCTGAGAATGGGAATATTGAATTTGTAAGTACAAATCTAGAAATTGGAATCACCCATCAGGTTAGAGGGAAGATTGAATCAGAAGGTTCGTTTACGGTCGACTCGAAGTTGATCGGGGAATATGTTAATTTATTAAGTGGTGGAGAAAAGGTAAAGGTTGAAGTGAAAGACAATGAACTTAAGATTGAGTGTGGAAGTTATAAAACAAAAATTAAAGGAGAGTCGGCAAAAGACTTCCCATTAATTCCAACAATACCAAGAACTGGCTACTACGCCTGTAAGAGTGGGGAATTAAAGAAGGCTCTTAATAGCGTCGTGTTTGCTGTTTCAAGTAGTGAAAATAGAATTGAGCTTACTGGAGTTCTCTTTTCCTTTAATAAAAATGAATTGAGTCTTGCCTCAACAGATAGTTACCGCTTAGCAGAGAGAGAGCTCGCGGTTTCCGCGAGCGGGATCGAAGGAGAGCAGAAAATTATTGTTCCGGCGAAAACAGTTCAAGAATTATTAAGAGTGCTTAGCAATTTAGAAGGAACTGAGCTCGGTGAAGACCAGGAGGTAAAATTTTATCTCGCAGAAAACCAAATTTTGTTTACCGTAGACTCAGTAGAACTAATATCAAGATTAATAAACGGACACTACCCTGACTACAAACAAATAATTCCCACTAAAAGCCAGACTGATGTATTGGTGGAGCGAACGGAGCTTACAAGAGCTGTTAAGGCCGCAGCCCTCTTTTCAAAAACTGGAATTAACGACATCACCCTGCTCTTCTTTAAAGAGAAGATTGTTGTATCGGCGTTTTCAGGAACAAGTGGAGAAAGCCAAATTGAGCTTGAAGCAGATGTTAAGGGCGGAGACAATGAGGTCACAATAAATTATCGCTATTTATTAGATGGTCTAAACAATATAGAAGGAGAAATGGTTCGCTTGGGCGTACTTAATAATGCTACGCCGTGTGTTTTGAAGCCGGAGAAAGATGAAAAGTATTTATATATAGTAATGCCGATCAGACAATAAAAAGAAAGTTGAATTAAGATAGAAATAAAAAACCACCAGAGACGGTGGTTTTCTATTCATGTTTTAGTTTACTGTTGCTTTAATCTCGGAGCTCTTTATTATTTCCCCACTCCAGTCGCGAAGTTCACCAAAAAGGGAATATGTACCGCTTGGCGGCGGAGTGTCCCAACTTAAGGTTATACTAGCACCAAGAGGGCCATTAACGGTTTTTGGTGTGCTAATTTTTCCATCCTTATCTCGGAACAGTAAGTTTATTTGCGCAGCGCGCTCGGGGTGGCTTATTTGGAAGGCTAGAGAAAGAGGAAAGTCTATAGTATTTAAAGCAAGATTAGAGTTTGGAGATATTAGGGAGAGAGAATTTTTTCCAGCACCTACCGGATTATTATTAATTAATAGATTAAAATTAATTGATTCCTCGCTGCAATTTTGAACATCATCACACGCCTTAATTTTTAGAGTTTGATAGCCATTGCTCAGGAAGTTCATTGGGGCAGAAAATGCGCTCGGCTCACCCCACTTTGTTTGCCAAAGATTATCATTGATAAAATAATCGACCCGACTAATTCCGCGCGGAGCCGAGGCGCTGATATTAATATCTAGACTCGGGCTACTAATTGTTTGATTTTTTACGGGCGTAGAAATACTAAGTGTTGGCTTATTTTCTGGTTTATGGTTTGTATCATAATCTGTTGGAAGAACAATAGAGGAAGAGCTTGAATTTTTGGTGGCCCAGTTCTGGACAGCGTCTTCCCAGAGAGTAAATTGAGGATCGTTTGCTGGATTTTTTGGAATATCGCCGCGAGGGTTGTCCTTATCTACATAAAATAAAATATTGTGATTAACAAGGGCGTTGCGCTCTTCAATTAATTCGGGCGGCGTTGAGCTTGTGGCGAGTGAGCCAGAGCTTTTATCAACTTGTACTGCTTGCGACGGAATTTGGCCGTCTAGAATCGCTTTGCCGGTCTTGTAGTCGTCGGGTGCCTTGAAGTTTTCACTCGGCGTATCACCTAAAACTTTTAACATATAGTCGTGCCAAATCGGAGCAGCCAAAACACTACCGTCAGCCTTACCCTTCATCGCCTTGTTATCACTATTTCCCACCCAGACACCAGTGACAAGAGATGGTGTGTAGCCCATAGCCCAAGCATCATGGAAATCATTAGTGGTTCCAGTTTTTGCGGCCACCGGTCTATCGCCAAGAGTTAAATAATTTTTTGCGCCAAAAATAAAGGTTCTGGCGGCATTATCACTAAGAATGCTATTTATCATTCGTGCCACCTGCGAATCTAAAACCTTTTTTTCGCTCGGCTGATATTCTTCGATAACTTTTCCATTTTTATCTTCAATTTTTAAAATACTAACAATTGGACTCATTTGGCCATCGCGCGCAAATGCGCTATAAGCATTAGTGTGTTCCAAAAGTTTTACTTCGCCACCACCCAAAACAAGAGATAGACCAAAGCGACTTCTAGGGTACAGCGTTGTGTAACCCAGACTTTCAGCTAAATCAATAACGCTATTAATGCCAGCTAAATATATCGCCTTAACAGCTGGAATATTTAAAGATCCGGCGAGTGCTTGTCTAATTTTTACTGGACCATACTCAGCGCCGTTATAATTATGAGGAATATATGGTTCGGCGGAGTTGGTGGAAAAATTCGTAACAACGTCATAAAGGATTGTGTCTGGCGTGTATCCTTTTTCAAATAAGGCGGCATAAACAATTGGCTTCATTGAGGAACCTGGTTGGCGCGGTCGCGTGGCAACGTTAACTTGCCCGTCGATAGAGTCATCAAAATAATCACGCGAACCAACCATGGCTAAAATCTGTCCGGTCTTCGGATCAATCGAGACAAGGGCGGCATTATTTGCTCCATATTTTTCAGAATAGTCTTTGGTTTTTTCAGTAATAGTTTCTTCGGCTATTTTTTGTTTATATAAATCGAGCGTGGTATATATTTTTAAACCTTCTTGTTCAACCATTTTCTCACCGTATTTTTCGGCCAAAATATCTTTGATATACATGACGAAATGAGGGGCGGTAATATTATTATCACGTCCTTTAAAAACAATCTCCTGTTTTTTTGCCTCATCTCTTTCAGCGCTAGAAATATAACCCTGTTCAACCATTAAATCTAAAATATAATCTTTACGACCAAGTAGTAAATCTTTATTGGCACCATATGGCGAATAGCGGCTAGGGGATTGGGGAAGGGCCGCTAAAACAGCAGACTCGGCTAAGCTTAAATCGGCAACACCTTTACCAAAATACTTTTGACTGGCAGCCTCAACACCATAAGCATTCGAGCCGTAAGGAATCTCGTTCAAGTACATCTGTAAAATATCATCCTTAGAGAATTTCTTTTCTAATTGATAAGCAAGAATTAATTCTTTTATTTTTCTGGTAACAGTTTTTTCATTTGATAAAACTGCATTTTTAATAAATTGCTGAGTCAAGGTGGATCCACCAGCACTGCGATTATAAACCACGTTGGTAATCACCGTTCTAATCATGGCCCAAACACTAAAGCCGCCGTGCTTATAAAAGTTTTTATCTTCAATCGAAATTGTTGCCTGTTTAACATGATCAGGGATGGCGCTTAAGGGGACAAGGGTGCGTCTTTGCTCACCGCTAATTTCATAGAGAATATTTTCGCCGGAGCGGTCGTAAATTTTTGTACTCTGGGCAACCTCGCGGTTTATTAATTGATTTGGATTCGGAAGATCACGCGAAAGCCAGGCAATGGCTATCACAGAGATTAGCGCAAACGCAGCAAAAAGAAGCAGGGCATATAAAAACAGCCTTTTTTTTAAGCTTTTTTTGACCTTTCGGCGTGAATTATCGCGGCTAGGCCCCTCTTTCCAAGGACCCTGATTGCGTGATTTTAGTTGTGGAATTGGCATAAAATATTATTAAGATACCCCCATTATAGCAGAAATTAATTCTTTTTAGAATTATGCTAATTGTTGGATATTATACCTTTGTTTGGATTTGTTTTATAATAAGAATAATCTGTTTTTAAATATAATTCTATGAATCTAATTAATAGCATCAACAACCAAAAAATCAAAGACATTGTTAAATTAAAGAAAGCGAGTGAAAGAAAAGAAAGGGGGCTAATAATAGTAGATGGGGTTAGAGAAATTGAATTAGCTAAACTATCTGGGCATGAGATAGTTGAGTTATTTTATTGTCCCGCGCTCGTCAAAAAAGAGGTAAAGGATTTTTTTGGTCTGAATCGCGAACTTATTACGGAAACATCCGAGGCGGTGTTCGAAAAAATATGCTATAAGGAAAATCCGGATGGTTATTTTGCTTTAATAAAAATGGGAGCGAGCAAACTAAAAGGAATTAAAATTTCAAAAAAGCCATTGATAATTATTCTTGAGGCTGTTGAAAAACCAGGTAATTTGGGGGCTATTCTAAGAACGGCCTACGCTGTTGGCGTAGACGCAATTATTATTAATGATAACCAGACAGACATATATAATCCGAATGTAATACGGGCAAGCGAGGGCTTTATTTTTAAAGTGCCAATAATTATTGCCTCGGTCGAGGAGACGTGTGCCTGGCTTAAAGAGAATAAGATTAGTAGTTTTGCGGCGGCGACTAGCGGAAAAAATATTTATACAAAGGAAAAAATGAACAGCTCACTAGCTATTGTTCTTGGATCAGAAGCAAATGGTTTAAGTGATAAGTGGTTGAAAAGAGCGGATAAATTAGTAAAGATTCCAATGGAAAAGGGAATAGATTCCCTAAATGTATCAGTTTCGGCGGCTGTTTTAATGTATGAGGCCTTAAGACAGAGAGAATAATAGAAAAAGCGCCGTAATAAACTTTTTGGCGTTTGACAATAGTGAATAATTCTATTAATATAAGACAAGAATTAATCAAAATGCGTATCGCGCCCGTAGTTCAGCGGATAGAACGGGAGCCTTCTAAGCTCTAGACGAGGGTTCGACTCCCCCCGGGCGTACGTTTCTGAGAAACAATTTATGGTGCCTATGGTTTAATGGTAGAACGGCGGGTTGTGGTCCCGTTAGCGAGGGTCCGATTCCCTCTAGGCACCCCCTAGAAGTGAAGTAAAAATATCCCAATAAAAAGGGCTATTTTTTTATTAAAAATGGCCTAATCCTAAAGGGAATATAAACTAATTGACAGAATATAGTAATAATGTTATATTTTAGTGTTATATAGTCCATTGAAAAAAAATGATTAGGTTAATTATTAAGTCTGTTAGTTCTAGTAGATTTAATAATTAACCAAATTATTTAATCTAAATATTCAAGAAATGATGAAAGATGATTTTATTGAAAAGCATCCTAATTTTAAGGACGCGCTCGATAGCGGCCGCATTGATTTGTTCCAATTAAGTTTGGGCGGGAAAAACCAAGCAGAAATCAAAGAAGGATTAAACAATCGGCTGAAAATTACAGAATTAGCCCAAAAAGTTATAAGTTCTGGAAATTTCCAATTGAGCAAAGAACGTCAGGTGAAATTTGTTAGTATGTTGCTATCCGACTTGGGCCTAGAGGGTTGCTCACTCGTCTATAAAGAAATAATTGGGCGGGCAGAGACAATGGGTTTGGGCGAATGTCCGCATGATTTATTGGGAATCAATAACCTGTGTAGGGTGTCAGGAACTTTAAGTATGCGTCCAATAAGTTATAATACTTGGATGAGCACAACAGACGAATATGTATTTACTTTAGCAAGCAAACAATTGGATGCTAAAAATATTGGAATTATGGTTAAATATTCCAGTGGTTCCAGATTTGTATTTACATTTATTTAGTATTTATTTTTTTGCGCCCAACTTTTTGGGCGCTTTTTATATCAATTTACAAAATATTTCATTAAAAAAGTTTGCCAAGCTTTTCGATTGGCCACCCACATAAAAATAACTCTAATATTAAGGTTTTTTTTATTTTATCCCTAAATAGAGAGCAATCTTATTGACAAATAGTTAGTAACATTGTAGAATTTAGCATTGATCATTAATAACAATTTGTTTCACTAATAATGGAGGATTAATCATGTACGTGTTCATCGTTTATTTTGTTACTGCTGTCGTTTTGTTTGCAATTGTTACCTACTTCTGGTCTGGCGTCCAGCCGGAGAGATTCCCTAAAAGCACGTCAATTACGATGCCAATTCTCGCTATTTCTGGCATACTTACTTTAATTCTTTGGGTGGGAAGTGTAAATCCGCCGGCCACTATTGGTACGTAAACTTTTTTAGAAAGGAGAAAAAATGAAGGTTATTATTAAGTGTGGGCACAAAAGATTTTACGAGGACTGGATTAAGAAATTTTTTCTGGAAAACATCTTGCCCGAATTAGACTCAGAAATGGCCATTGAGTCGACTACTATCGATATCGGCATTCACAATAAGAAAAAGAATAAAGGGGGTTGTTGTGGAATTGATCGCACGGTAGAAATTATAGTTGAATTAAGTGAAGACGCAAGATTTGCGGCCCTGGATGAAGATATTCCAGTAGAAATACTTAAGGAGAAAGCAGGCAAGTTTATTGATGAGGCGCTGGCTATCAGGAAAATTGAGCAACTTAATCCACCGTTTTCTCGGGAGTATTACTCTTGTAACTACAGAAGAGGAACCGAAGGGTGGGAGGAGTAATTAAGTAAAGGGGCTGACAAAGAAGCCTCTTTTTTATTTTAAATAAATACACCATAAAATTATTTCATAATATGTTATACTTAAAATATATAAAATCTAATATATGGGACACATTACTTCAAAGAGCTATTTAGCTCTTCAAAAACGATTAGACATGAACGCGCAAGGCGCTCCAGAGTCAGAGTCGCTTTATAAAATTTTAGAAATATTATTCTCCACAGAAGAGGCGGAAAAAGTTTCGCTTTTACCGGTTAAACCATTTGCGGCCAGCGAAGCCGCCGCTAGATGGAACTTAAGTCTAGAAGAAACAAATAAAATCCTTTACGAACTAGCTGACAAAGGACTTCTGCTCGACATGAATGATAACGGCACGCAAACTTATGTTTTAGCGCCAACAATGGCCGGTTTTTTTGAGTTCGCTTTAATGAGGACGGACGGTCGCTTCGATCGTAAAGTTTTATCAGAATTATTTTATAATTACATTAACGAAGAAGATGATTTCGTGGAAAAAGTACTCATGCAAAAAACACCAATTGCGCGAACGATGGTTCACGAAAACACAATTCAAAGTAAAGACCAGTCCGAAGTTCTTGATTATGAAAGAGCAACCCACATTATTAATTCTGCAAGTTGTATCACGGTTGGGACCTGCTATTGCCGCCATAAAATGGAACACGTTGGAAAGGCTTGTCAGGCGCCGCAAGATGTTTGCTTAACTTTTAATACGGCAGCCGAAAGTCTAGTTAAGCATCAGATAGCAAAAAAAATTAGCAAAGAAGAGGCGCTTGCCGTTTTAGATAGATGTGTTGATTATGGTTTAGTTCAGATTGGAGATAATGTTCAGAACGAAGTTAATTGGATGTGCAATTGTTGCGGTTGTTGCTGCGAAGCAATCCAAGCCTACAAAAAAATTGGCTATCGTCGAAAAATAAATAGTAATTTTTTCGCTCTTGTTGATAGTGAAAAATGTGTTGCCTGCGGTGTCTGTGTCGCCAAGTGTCCAGTTGAAGCAATTAAAATAATTGATAAAAAAGCTGTGGTCGATAAGGATATTTGTATCGGTTGCGGAGTCTGTGAGCGAAAATGTGGAGTCAAGGCAATAAGTATTGAACGCCGAGAAAAATTAGTAGAGGTTCCTTTGGATAGCTTTGAACGTTGTGTTATAACCGCGATTGAAACTAATAAATTACAAAATTATATTTTTGATAACTACGGTTTATGGACGAACGAACTCTTGCGTAATTTAGTTGGTATATTATTTAAATTAAGCCCGGCTAAATTTTTAATAGCTAATCGACAATTAAAATCACAGTTTCTAAAAGCATTAAGAAAAACGAAGACAAGTAAAATATATAATGGTTTAAATAGAGAATAAAAAAATAGCAGAATATTAAAAAACAGCCTTTGTGGGGCTGTTTTGTTTTTCAAAAATTGAAAGTACTTTGCTAATTATTATGGAGCCATCTTTGCCAGAGCTAGTTCGGCTAATGGATTGCCACCCGACCTATCACAACGATTTTTTGAGTCGTTAGAAGCCGTGTTGTATACATGTAGCCATTCCTTAAAATCCAAACGGAGTAATGAGATGTTGTTACGTGCCGTTTTATATTCTGAAGAGCCAGTCTCAGACAAAAGACAAACATTTATGTATTCATTGAGCGAAGAAGCGAGAACTCCTAATTGGACAATCGCTTTTTTATTGTCCGTATTAGCATTAGGAGATTTGGGCGATTCAAGTATATAGAGCCAGTCGTCAAAAGTTTTAGCCGATTCAACAAGTTTTTTGTAGATTATATTGCTAAGATCATATCTGTCGGTGCTGCTATACTTATTCATGATATCTTTCCATTCGGAACAGGGAGCGCTCAGCGCCAAAAGATTATTTTCACAAACACTTCTTAATTCCTTCGAGTTGCGAGAAACAATGTGTATCCCGCACCAATAGTCTCCAGTATTTTGAGACTTGGAAAGTTTTTGTAGGGCAATTTTTCTAATTGGTTCGTCATTACCGGATTCCCGAAAGATTTTTAACCAGGCCTCTGAATCAGCCGAACAAGCGGCGAGACATTTTTCAGCAACATCGAGGTAATTTTTGTCACACCATTTTGGCTTATAAGTGTAAATCCAAAAGTTGTGGTCAGGGTTGAAAGACCTTATTTTTGTTAGATAAGACTCTTTTTCCGCCTTGTTTCTTTTCCCCAGTATTATATAGAGCAAATAATAGTCTTCGGCTTCAACAGCGAGAAGACGCAACTTAGAAAGACAGGCTCTTTTTAGAGACGGTCTATCTTGTTCATCCGCATAATAATATAGGTCGTACCAATCGCTGAAAGACCTTGCTAATAATTTTACTTTTTTTAGAAGTTTACGAATCTCTAGTTGTGCCTCCTTTTGCTTTTCAGGGAGGCCGAAGTCACTAGACACAATATCAAGCTCGTTTTTGTAATCATTAAAAGTCAGGGCGGCCTCACTTCTTTTTTTAGTGACAAGTATATACCACCTGCGCCATACTTTGCTTCCCCCGCGAAGATGAGTTTCTTTTTCGCACCATTCCTGGTAACTCAATGTTAGATTATTAACTGCGCTAAAACATTTCTCAAGAAGAGATGCGCTGCTTACTTCTCTTGCAATAATCCAAGCCCAGTCATCATAAGTCGTTGCCAGGTGAGTTAACATTTCGAGTATCTCATCTGTTTTTCTGGTGTGCCGTTCGGCAGCCTTAGTAAATACCGCCTGGCCTTCTTCGAAACTTACAATTGAAGCTAATGCTTTTTTGCACGCCATATCAGATAATAGTGCGCTGTTAGACAAGGATTGAATATCTAGCCAGACCCGAGAAGAGAGCGTAAGCTTTTCAATTTTTGAAAAGATTTGCTCTTTGAGAAATGTTGGTGTTTTTGAATTGTTGTAAGTTTCAACTAAGTTTCTGATTTCCCAATCAACACGGGCAACTCTTTGGCCTAGTAATTTAATTAAGCGCTTGTTATTGAGTACGTGCCTGGCAATAGAAATAATCTCGCCTGTGTTAAGCGAGGAGAAGAATTTATCCGTTAGTCTTTTTTCAAAGAGAACAACGGCGAGGCCGTACCCAACCTGATTAGCCAGGTTATCAAATTCCGTGTCTGTTTTCATGGTTTTTATCTGTTTTTATTGTTATTTTTAAAGGACCTTTGGCAACGGATAATCTTAGCAAAACTAGTGATTTTGGCAAGAGCCAGAAAGAATATGCTATTATTTAAATATATGAACAGAATAATAATTAGAAAAGCAAAATTTAGCGAACTTTCTCGAATTACGGCCATAACGAAATGGGCCTATAGGGCTTTAAATAAAAACGCTACGCTTATAACAAAACCTCATGAGCCAAAAGAACTTAACGAGCAATTTCAAAAAAAGGAGTTTTTTGTTTTAGTTTGTTTGGTGAATGGTAAAATAATTGGAGCAGTCCGCTATTTCTTTGATGAAAATAATAATCTATATTTTTTTAAATTAGCCGTTCTAAAAACATACCGAAGCCTTGGTGCCGGAACTTTGCTGATTAAAGCTGTTGAAGGGGCGGCAATAAAAAAGGGAAGTAAAAAAATATTTCTCGATTGCGCTAAGAAGCCGGATAATCGTCCGCAATTTTCCGAACTTATCAATTTGATCAAGCGAGGTAAAATTCAGGGCGTTATCTGTTGGAAGATTGATAGATTAAGTCGCAACCCGATAGACTCGGCAACTATTCAATGGCTATTGCAACAGAATGAATTAAAAATTATTCAAACAATGGAACGGCAATATTTGCCAGGCGATAATGCTCTCTTGTTTAATGTGGAAAGCGGAATGGCTAATCAGTATATTTTGGACTTGAGTAAAAATGTAAAACGAGGAATCAGAGCAAAACTAGAAAAAGGCGGTTGGCCTAACTTAGCCCCTCTAGGATATTTGAACAAAGATAGTAAAATAATAATTGATAAGGCGAGAGGAAAATATATCATTAAAATATTTGAAATGTATAAGACTGGGAAATATAGCGTTAAGGAAATAGCCGATATACTATTCAAAGAGGGGTTTAGAAGTCGGGCGCATAATAAATATCACAAAAGCAAAATTCATAAAATGCTATCGGAGTCTTTTTATTGCGGAATAATGGAAAAAAGCGGAAATATTTATCAGGGTAATCATGAGCCGTTAATTTCTAAGAAGTTATTTGACGAGGTACAAGAAATGCTAACTAAAAAATCCCATATCAAAAAACAAAATATTCCTTTCGCTTTCAGGGGTATGTTAAGATGTGCCAAGTGTGGCTGTCTGCTAACAGCCACGAAGAAAAAGGGACGGCTAACATATTACTACTGTACGAATGGCAAGAATGTCTGCGAGGAGCATAAGGCCTATATCAAAGAGGAAAATCTATCAACGGAATTGAACGGAGTTTTTGATAATTTAATCTTTGACGAGAAAGTCGTTAATCTCGTTTATCGGGCTAAGCAAAGAGAAAGCGGAAATGTCTTGTCATACCTAGAAGAGGCTATCCTCGGTCTTCAAAATAGGCTCAAAACGCTTGAAGAGCGCAAGAAAGTTCTGATAGACGGCTACTTGGATAAAGTTGTTTTAGAGGGCGACTATAAGGCTAAGAATCAGATAATAGAAAATGAAATCGTTTTGATTAATAAGGACTTACAAGAGTTAGAAATCAAAAAATCTAGCCAAGATAATATTACTTTGGAACGGATAAGAAATGCGTTTTTAGAGCCTAAAACAATGCAAAAAGAGTTTTTATCTCAAAAACCTGACGAACAACGAAATACTCTAATTGACGTACTTTGGAACGCTACTATTGATAACAAAAAAATCGCTAATATTTCTTTCAAAGAGCCATATAATGTCCTCTCTAAAATTGAAAATAAAAGCGATTTTAACTCAGTGCGGAGAGGGTGGGACGCACTTGGAATGAAATTGCTGTGATTACTATCTATTCTTTTGCCTTTTCAATCTTGGTTATTTCATTTTTTAAAAAATTGTTTATTTTTTTATCCAAAGATTGATTGCCTTTACTCTCATTTTCACTTGGGGGAAGGATTAAATCGCTACCAGCAAGATACTCCGACGGCTTAGCGCTTAAACTATGCCTGTCAATAACTCTAAAACGTGACTTTTTCAAATCTTTTGGGTCTCTAGTTACCACGATATCTAATGAAACTCTGCCTGGATAAGCTGCTACTAATTGTTTTTTTAAGTATTCTGCATATTTATCTTCATCATAATTTTCTATTCCTTCTTCACGTGCTTCAGGAATAACGTGGTCTGCACACCCAGGCTTATATATTATTATCTGATAGGGGTAACTATCAATTTTGTTTGCATAGTACCCCAAACTACCATAATTTCCTTCTAAAAAATCCTCTATTTTGATAACTTTTTTCTGTTCCAGCTCCGGCAGAGATTTTAAGGCTGCCGTGTCCGTAATAACAATGGCGTTTTCAGGAATAGATTTTATATAGTCATTGTCCTCAATACTTGTACCCTGATTAAAAATTCCTTTTTCAATATCGGTTACTATTTTATGCTCTCCAGTTAAAGATTTAACAATTTTTAGTAAATTAGCGTTATCGTATGTTTTATTATTCCTATATACAGTATAAACCGGAGGAAGCTCATAAGCGCCTATATCCTCCGTTCTAATACTTCCATCCCAAAATTTTATATCAGCAAGAATTCTATTATTTTCAATTTTTACGCTTTCTATGGAAGAAATATGATTTTCATGTTTAACCCCTCCTCCGCCTTTCCACTTAAATTCTGGACCAGCGCTATATGTTTGTTCCTTATCTCTAATCACAAATACCCCATTAAGATACAACATTTCTGCGTGTGGGTTTCCTGCCCACCAATCCTTATCATAAGTCCCCACTTCAATACCTAATTCTTTATTTTTATATGAATCACTGAACTTAGAATCGACATAGCCATTATGCATTTTTAAATCTTCTTTAATATTTTCCAATTGTTCCCCATAAAGCTTAGTAAAAACTCCCGCACCAGAGCCCTTAGCTTTTTCTAATTTAAATATCTCGTCATTTTTTTCTATAATTTTTTCTCCTGGTTTTGGCAAATCTTTCTCTTTATTTTCTAAATTATCGCTATCGCCGTTTGTTGGCATTGGCCATGAATTGATTCCCATAAATTAATAGTATTAATTTTTATAAATCTATCTATATTATTCTATTTACAGTAAAATTTGTCAATATCTTTGTTAAATTGCCATCAACCATAAATTATGCCAAAATAGACCTATGACTCCCGATAAAATCAAAAATAAACTAGAATCGTTTATCGCAGAATACCAAGAAAAACTAGGCACTTTTAATGGTAGCCTGGTTATTTATGAATTTGTTGAATTTATCAAAAATGACTCAACTGTTAAGGTAATAATGAAAGACCAATTTGCCTATTTTGAAAGTCAAAAGGATATTCTTCTTAAAATAACTGACGAAGAATTTGATGCTCGTTTGGATAATAAAACCCCCATTGACCCAGAAAATCCCGACACCTGGTCGGATAAAGATATTTTTGCTAAAGAACATAATATTGCTTCCGCTGTTATTAAAGATTCTCAGCCTTTTAGCCCTATAGAATTACAAATGCCAGTTAGCCTTGGCTATCTTGCCATGATTCATGAGGCGGTTAGCAAGGCTAAAGAAGAATTAAAAAATAACCCTGATAAATCTAAAGAAATTGCCCAGGTTATAAAAGAAATATCCACAACCTCATTACCTTTTAAATATAAAGATAAAAATGAAGAAAAATCTCTTTCTTTAGTTCTCCCTGCTTATGGTCTTAACTGCTTAGCCGTTGTTAGCTCCTATATTTTTAGCGAACTAGACACCAAAGAATTTTTAAAGGGCAATAAACCGATATCGCCAATTAGCTTTGATTCTGAAAATAGTCTCTTATATATCCGAGGTCAAGAGATAAAAATTGCCAGACAAAAACGTAGGCCAACTGATCATTATATTTTAGAGTGTATTTTTTCTAAAGACGATATTTCAGAACCAGCCGACTTCTCGGAAATATCCGAGGATTTCCTTAAAGAGGATTACGATAATATTAAGGGATGGAATAAATTCAGGCATGCTTGCGAAGACTTAAATACAAAAATAAATGATAAAACTAAAATAAACGACTTTATTTTAAACTCAACGGAGCAATTAGGTTGGTGCAAGATTAATCCAAAATACCTGTAAAAACAACTAAACATCTATAAGAGCCTTGCGGGCAATTTTACGCAAGGCTCTTTTGTTATGCTGAAATCATGACTAAATATGACGACCAACTGATATCCGACGCCCAAGAATATTTTAGCGGATTGTATGGGCGAGCAATAACTCCCGATGAGGCTGATTCTTTTCTTACCTCTTTAGTTAATTTATATAACTCTCTCTTTAATAAGGAATAACTCTTTTTTTCTTTTCGGCGGTTCCCCCGTAGGGGGAGCCGAAAAGAAAAAGTTATCCTTGTTAAGAGAACTTCTAATTAGAACTAGATTAATAATAAACATATGAAACAACAAGATAATAAATACTTATCCAATCGTAAACTGGTAAAATCTGGGTCGCTCTTGGAAATATATCAGTTTGGTCGGGATATTCATTTGGAGCGAAGAATCAGACATATCAAAACCGAGGAAGAAATTGAAGAGGCTAAAAAATTCCCCAAGCCTAAGGCTAGCCAGGAAGAAATATTGAAGTCCTCCGCTCGGCGTGCCAAGAGAATGATTAAGCGGCTGATTATGGCTAATTGTTTTTTATGGTTTAAAGAAAAGGGTAAACCATATTTGCCGATTACCCTAACTCTAACATTTGCCGAAAATATTACAGACCTTAAAAAAGCCAACTATGAATTTACCAAATTTATCAGACGGCTCAATTATGAAACCAATGGCATTGAGGGCAAAGACTTAAAACAAAGCAACTTAAAATATCTAGCGGTATTTGAACTGCAAAAACGAGGAGCGATTCACTATCATATGATTTTCTTCAATCTGCCCTATATCAAAAACATTTATAAAAAGATGTTTGATATTTGGGGACAAGGGAGAATAATGGTCGGCGGAAAAGACCGAAATTTTACTAAAATAAAAAACCAGGCGCAACTGCAAAAGATTATTTTCTATTTTATAAAATACATTCAAAAATCTGTCTTTGAGAATAACTGCCCTCGGCAAAAGAAATACATCGCTAGTAAAGGACTGCTCAAACCGCAAGAAAATTCTTTTGTTGAAGTCGTGGCGCTCGTGGAATCAAAACTGCCCTCGGAATCTTTAGTTTATAAGTATGACGGCGAAACAGAATATAACCAGAGCGATATTAATGACACTATCGGCAAACCAGTAAATTTTATGCGCTGGTTTAATTATCAGCAATATGACCTGTCTAATTTTCCAGAGCTGGACGAGAACATCGCCGAGATACTAACTGGCCATTCTTTAGACAATATTGATTTTTAGCTTGTTCTTTGATATATTAACAGTATTGACCTAGCAAAAAACCAATTACCCTTAGGTATTTTTTTAACAAAATACCTTTTGTCGCTCGAAATGGGTAGTTCTGCCAAACGATAAATTAGCCTTTGGGTTGGTTTATTTGCTGGGTGAATCAGGACTGCCCTTTTTGATTATTAAATAATAATTATATGAACGACAAAAATGAACAAACAATTAAATATGCCCTCTACTGCCGAAAGTCTACCGAAGACAGCAGTCGGCAAATTCTTTCTCTAGATTCACAAGAGAAAGAAATGCTACGATTAGCCGATTCTTTAAATTTGAGCATTGACTACAAATTTAGAGAAAGTAAATCAGCTAAGGAAAAGGGATTAGAGGATTATTATAAACGATTTGGTTTTAAGATATATAAAACTGAAAAAAAGCATAACCATACTGCAATTTACATGTCGAAAAATATCTAATTTAATTCTCTTCCTGTTTTTCTAGCCAGTGCTATAATACTTGAAGAACCTTAAAAACAAGCCAAAACATGAAAAAACTCATTGGAGAAAGCGTTGGGCGCATTTGGCTACTACTATTAGCCTTGGTTGCGATCTATATCTTTCGAATCGGAAACCGCGTTAAAGTTCGCGGCAGAAAAAACTTACCCAAGGAGAATGGGATTTTATATGTCTCCAACCATGAAACCATTATTGATTCGCTCTTGATCGGGATTAGCGTGTCGTCGCTCTTCGATATATTCTTTCGTTATGATCGTGTTCCATACAATGCGCCGGATTACCATAATTTTTATGAACATCCCTTTGGTGAACAAGTGATGTTTCTGACAAAGTGTGTACCAGCTCATCGGAATACTAAGAAAATGGAAGTTGTTGAAAAAGACATTGCAAATTTTTGTGATATATTAAAAAAGAAAAACAGCAATTTAGTGCTATTTTTCCAGGGGACAAGAACGCGTAATGGGATAATCGGTGATTGTAAATATGGCGTTGCCAAAACAATAACGACAGTTCGTCCGAAATACGTTGTTCCTATTTATCTGCACAACATTCAAGTGATAATGCCAATCGAATCTGGTTTCAATTTTTCTAAAATTTACGGTGGCCATAAAGGTGAACTTTATATTGGCAAACCGATAATTTTCAGCGATGAAACTAATATTGATTTAGTAAAAAAAGAAGTGAGAGATGCAGTTCTTAAACTAAAAACATTTGCTGAAGACAAAATCTGAAAAATTAAGGGCCCGACTAATTGTTGAGCCCTTTTTTAATATGCTATAATCAAATTATCATATAATAGCTAAATAGAATGATTAATAAAGAATTATACTCCGTTGCTTATTTAAGCATGGAGATTGCGCTAGAAAATAATATTAAAACCTATGCCGGCGGCCTAGGTGTTTTAGCGGGCGACATCTTAAAATCGGCCGCCGGAAAAGAGTTCCCAATGCTGGGAATAAGCCTAATTAATAATGAGGGATATTTTAAGCAAATAATAAATAAGCATGGTGAGCAAAAGGAAGTCTCGGATAAGGATTATGATTTTTCTCTTCTAAAAAAACTTGATACAGAAATAGAATTAAACATCGGGGCAGATAAGATTAAAATTGGTGTTTGGGAATACATAATAAAAAGTGCTAATGCCTTTAAAATTCCGGTATATTTTTTGGACGCCAACCTTAAGAGTAATAAAAAAGAATATCGGAATTTAACTATGCGTCTTTACGGTGGCGATCTCGAATATAGATTGCGCCAGGAAATTATTCTTGGTCGGGGCGGCGTGAAAATATTGCAAGCGCTCGGATATAAAAATATTAAGAAATATCATTTGAACGAAGGGCACGGCGCCTTAACGGCGATTGAATTATATAATCAATTTTTGGCAGGTGGTGAGCAAGAAAAAATACAGGAAGTGAAAAAAATTTGTGTATTTACAACCCATACTCCAATTAAAACAGTTTATGACGAATTTCCTCAAGACCTATTATTAAAAAACCAAGCAGATTTTCCAGCTAACTTAGAAGGGCTTATAGAAAACAAAAAACTAAATTCGCTTAATTTGGCAATGTATTTTAGTTCGTATATTAATGGTGTCTCGAAAAGGCATCAAGCTCTTCTAAATAATATTTTTCCGGAGAAAAATATTCAGGCAATTACGAATGGAGTAAATTCATTATTTTGGACCGCTCCGGAATTTAAAGATTTATACGACAAATATTTGAAAGGGTGGGAAAATAATAATAGCTTACTTAAACAAGCTATTAATATCCCAAGTGGAGAACTTTGGGTTTCGCATCAAAAAGCAAAGCGAAGATTATTGCAATACATTAGCAAAAAACAAAAGAATAATTGGAAGGATGAAGTTTTTACGATTGGTTTTGCCCGAAGATTTACGAGCTATAAGCAACCACTTTTATTATTTAGCGATGTTGAGCGGCTTATCGATGTCTTAGAAACAAGCGGACAGGCGCAAATAGTTATTGCTGGGAAAGCGCATCGCCGCGATAAAAGTGGGCAAGAAGCAATTCAAAAAATCTATCAGATAAAGAAAGAATATCCGCATCTTAATATTATTTTTTTAGAAAACTATAATCTCGATATCGCGCAATTATTAGTGGCCGGCGTTGATCTCTGGCTTAATGTGCCGCTACCACCACTTGAAGCTAGCGGAACCAGCGGCATGAAAGCAGCACATAACGGAGTGCCACAACTCGGAACTCTAGATGGTTGGTGGTTAGAGGGTTACGTTAAAAATAAAACTGGCTGGGCAATTGAGAATGCGGATGAACTTTATAATATTCTTAAAACAGAAGTTATCCCTCTTTACTATAATTCGCCGGAAGACTGGAGAGAAATTATGAAAAATACAATTAGTTGGAATGCTTCATATTTTAATTCCGATCGGGCGCTTGAAGAGTATATTGCTCAGGCCTATAAATAGAAAATAAAAAGCAAATTAAAAACAGCCTTTGTTGGGCTGTTTTGCGATTTTGAGAATATGCCTAATTTAACGGCATTTGAATGATAAAAAATGTTTCGCCGTCGCCGGTAGAATATGATATTTCACCACCATGCGCTTCAGTGATTAACTTTGCGATGAAAAGGCCAAGTCCATTTCCATTTTTTTTGCCAACAGTTGCATACTTTTGGAATAAATGTGGCCGCACTTCCTCGGGGATATTACCGGGGTTGCGAATAATGAACGATAGCTTTTCGTTAACATGGATAGTCAAAATAACATTTCGATTGCCCTCCGGGGAAGAGACGGCTGCGTTATTTACTAGATTGCTTAAAAGCGAGAGTAGGAGAGTTTTCTCCCCTTGGAAGACAATAGGCTTTTCTGTAATAATTCCAAAGACTGGAAGAATTTCAATATGGGCGCTGTGCGTGCGTTCAATTTGAAGAGCGATGCTTGTCACTTGAGCAATAAACGATTGAAGATCTATATCTTCTTTCGCTAACTCACAATTGTTTCTTTCAAGTTTCGCTAGAAGTAGTGAGGTTTCAGCAATTTTGAGAGTTAGTAGTCCACTATCCCGGACCATTTTAAGAAGTTTAGCAGCTTCGCCCTTTATTCCGTACTCGGCATCGTCTAATAGTATATTAGAAAGTCCGATTACGCCGCTTAGAGGACTTCTTATTTCATGATTTCTTATGCTTTCGATATTTTCAAAGAAACGCTCTTTTTCTTTCTGTTTTGTGAGGTCTTTGACGACCACACAAAGGATTGAGCGCATTTTTGAAACCTTTGCTTTATAATAACTAAGCGAAACATGAATACTCTTTCCATCTACTTTTTCGAACACAGTTTCTGTGCTTTCGGCCAGATCGACCAGATTCGATTTCCCTGTCTCCCAGAATTTTTTTAATGAAATTAGTCGCTCCTCACTAAGAGCTTTTGGCATTAACATTGCTTGGATTTCCCAAACAAGTTTATTTTTAGCCTGTCCAGCAGATAGGCCTGTAAGTTTTTCCATTTGGGGGTTCCAATACAGGACATGTCCGCATTTGTTAATTATCGCAAATCCATCTGGAAGTCCGCTCATTGCGGTCATTAAAGTTTCCATTATATTTAGTTTAGGTTAATTGTTAAGTTACAGAGAATAGTAGCTTAACATATCAGCAATATATTGTCAATATTAGCCATAACGATCTTTTAAATATATTAACAGCCATATATATTAGTGCTTTAGCCATTTAGGTGAGCAATAAGGAGTTTGAGCGCTGGTACGATAAACATGGAAGAAAACATCTCGGAGAAATTTTTGTGATTGCTTGGACAGTTTTAGTCTTCTGTCTATTTTTTCTTGATTTTGCCTATCGCCGCGACTACCAAATACCAAATTCAATAATCTCTTCATATATTACCGTGCTTACCATACTTGCCGTAACCAGAAAGTCAAAACAAATGTATTAAGCTAAAAGAGAAAATAAAAAAAGAAAATAGTTTTAATTGCTTAGTAATTAGAGTATAATAAATACATATTATTAAGAATAAATTTATGCCAAAAAAACAAACAAAGAAAAATGAATCGACCAAAGAACAGTTTAAGGTTTATGGCCATGAATTAGTTAAAAAAATAAAGGAACTAATTAAAGAAGGGAATGTCCGTCGGATTATTATAAAAAATGAAAAAGGAAAAGAGATGATGGAGATACCAGTAACCTTCGCTGTAGTTGGCGCCTTCTTTGCTCCGGTGCTAGCCGCTATCGGCGCACTAGCTGCTCTAATGACTAAATGCACGATTGAGGTCGAAAGAAAATAAAAAAAGAAAAATAAAAAAGACCTGAAAAACTATCAGGTCTTTTTGTTTGTATTTTCTATTTAATTAATTCCAGAACCTCGTCGAGTTTTTTTTCCATAATTTCTTGGCTTATAGCTTCAAGGTTCAATCTTATTTTTGGCTCAGTGTTTGAACCGCGTACATTAAACCAAAAGTCGGGGAACTCGACTGATACGCCGTCGAGTTTATTTATTTTGCCACTCGCATATTTTTCTTCAATAGTTTTAAACACTAAATCTTTGTCCTTAACATCGCGATTAATTTCACCAGAGAGAAAGTATTTTTTATATTGTTTGATTTGTTCTGAGATCGGCAAGTCGCTCGCCGAAAAAACTAAAAGTAATTTAAGAATCATTAAACTCGGAAATTCAAAGCAACCGACCGGGCTATTGAAATAAAAATGACCCGATGATTCGCCGGCGAAATAAATATCTTCTTTAATCATTTGTTCTTTAATTAAAGAATGGCCAACGCGGGTAATAACCGGAATACCTCCGGCCGCAGAAATTAAATCAGGTGTAATTTTTCCTGGACGAACATCATAACCAATTTTAGCGCCCGGCTTACCCTGTAAAAATGACTGTGCAAGTAATCCGCGGATAATTGCTGGGTTAATTGTTTCTCCTTCATTATCAACAAAAAATATTCTATCGCCGTCGCCGTCAGAGGCAATTCCTAAATCCGCTTTTTGTTTATATACCTCCTTTTTTAAGTCGGCGAGATTTTCTTCTTTCAGCGGATCGGCCTCGTGAGCGGGGAAAGTGCCGTCTAACTTGAAATTTAAAGGAGTTGCCTCGCCCGGAGCAAGGGTGAGAATTCTGTTTAAATACATTGCGCCCATACCATTAGCGGCGTCAGCGACGATCTTAAATTTTTTAATTTTTGCGACATCAATTAGGCTCCAAGTATAATTTAATTCGTCCTCAAGAGCGGAATCATTTATTAATTCTTCGCCCTTCTCGGTCGCTGGTAGGAAATGATTAAGAAGAACCAGCTCTTTAAGGAAATTTATGCCGGTATCACCACTAACAGGGATTCCTTTTGCCCTTACTATCTTAAAACCATTCCACTCCTTAGGATTATGCGAGGCGGAAATCATTATTCCTCCCTGGTAATTATATTTAGAAACGGCAAAGTAAAAAGTTGGCGTCGAAACAAGGCCGAGAAAAATAGCCTCGGCGCCAGCGTCGGTTAAACCGCGAATTAAATTATCTTTTAAAGACGGGGAAGAAAGGCGCATGTCCATGCCAACGGCTATTTGTAGCTTGCCGCAGCCACAGTCTCCATCTTTTTTTCTCAGCTCAACAAAAGCAAGGCCTAAAAGATAAGCCATTTCGTTGTCGAAATCTTGACCGTAGATTCCGCGGATGTCGTAGGCTTTAAAGATTTCTGAATTGATTGGTAACATATAACCAAAGACCACCTAAGCCGAGCCAAGCAGCGATTAAGCTGATTATCCAGCCGACAAAAGGAATGGCAAATAATAAGTAACAGATAATAACTCCTAAAATCAAAGACCAGATGAGTTTAATATCATGTTTTTTAATTAGACTATGTAAAATAATTTTGCCAACTAAAATGGCGGTAAAAATTTTAGCTATAAATACAGCGACAAACCATAAAGCGATAACTATTAAGGCTAGCGGAATGCCAATAACTGTGAAAGCTAAAAATAAAGCGATTGGTGGAATAATAAAAATGATCACTAATCCGGGAAGAAGTGCTTGGAACGGTTTATCTTCAATTTTCTGAATAATTTTTGGAGTAACTTTTTTGCCAAGTAGAACTAGGACTAAGCCAACGAGTAAGGCGGAGAAAATTATATAAATTCTCGTTCCAGCCCAAAGCGCAAACCAGTTTATGTTTTTACTTTCTGGAATTTTTTGCTCAATTTTACCTCCAACTACAGCTTTCTCAGAAATCTGCGCCGTATTTTTTGATGAATAAGTCAGACTGCCGCCAATTGACGAGTCGGGTGAAACGATTAACCCCTCGCTAAGACTATTTTCTGCAATTTGTAAATTTACATTTTTAGCAATTTTTCCAGACACTAAGGCACGGCCAACTTTTCCTGATAAGCTACCATTAATTGTGCCGCGACTTTCGAAAGTAGCACCAGCCACAAAAACATCCCAGCCAGTTTTACTTGTTGCGCCCATGATTATATTTGAAGCAAAGGCATTAACATTGCGTTCAACTGGACCATTTAAAGTAATTGAACTTCCAGCCACCCGAATGTTTCCCCCAACTTCACCGTTAACGGTTATGGTTTGTGCGGCTGCAATTATGTCGCCTTCAACGCGCCCATTAACGGTAATTATTTGAGCAGCTGCTATTAAATCTCCACTAATATTACCATCAATAGTGATAGAGTTGCCGGCAGCATATAAATTTCCGCTAACTATTTCATCTTTTGAAACATAGACGGCATCGCCAGTTTTTGTGTCAGCAGCTTTAGTGACGCCAAGAGGAAGAAGTATTAAGGCTAAAAATATAAGAATTTTTGTAATCTTGCCTTTCATAGTGATATTGTTAAATTATAAAAAATGCTATATTATTATTGCATCTTAATTCAAGTATAACAGGAAATATATGGTAGAAGCAATAAAAGACCTATTAAATAATTATGCAAGACAAATAAAAAATCGTGAGGATTTAGAGGGGGTTAAACGCATGATTTGTAAAAAATATACGATTGCCGCGATTTTAAACTCAGATATTTTGAAAGAATATCGCCTTTTATTAAAATCGGGAAAAATTAAGACTATAGAATCACTAGAAAAAACTTTAAGGAAGCGCTCAGTGCGTACAATGTCTGGAATAGCGCCAGTGGCTGTTTTAACTAAATCATATCCTTGCCCTGGAACCTGCGCCTATTGTCCACACGAGACCGATGTTCCGGCTAGTTACTTATCTAATGAACCGGCGGTGATGCGCGCGATTCGCTGTGGCTATGACCCCTACGTTCAAGTCATTAGTCGCCTAAAGGCCCTGGAGAATAATGGGCACCAACCAACTAAAATTGAGCTTATTGTTATCGGGGGAACTTGGAGTTATCTTCCGGAGAGATATCGCTATTGGTATATTTTAAATTGTTTTAAAGCAGCGAACGATTTTCAAAAAAAAACAATTAATTTAAAAGATGAATATAAGAAAAACTTAAGTTTAGTAGAACTTAAGAGATTATTAAAACTAGAACAAAAGAAAAACGAGGTGGCTAAATATAATTTAATTGGCATAACTCTCGAAACTCGGCCGGACTATATTAATGTTAAAGAATTGGAAGAGATGCGCGATTTGGGTTGTACACGAGTCGAAATTGGCGTCCAAGCGATTGATGATAAAATACTCGCACTTAATAAACGCGGCCATGGTGTAAAGGAGATAGCTGATGCAACCAAATTATTAAAACAATATGGTTTTAAGGTTACCTATCATTTAATGCCGGCTCTTCCCGGGGCCACACCGAAAAAAGATTTAGAATTATTTAAGCAATTATTTAGCGACGAAAGATTTCAACCCGATCAGATTAAATTTTATCCAACAGTCGTTACTAAAGGCAGTCTACTATATAAATGGTATAAGGCGGGAAAATATAAGCCATATAGTGATAAAGTTTTACAAGAATTAATAGTTGAATGCAAAGAGGCTGTTCCGACTTATGTTAGAATTATTCGCCTGATTCGCGATATCCCAGGAGAGTCGATTGTGGCTGGCAATAAAATTACGAATTTGCGCCAGGTTATGAAAGACCGGGGCGTTAAATGTAATTGTATTAGATGTCGCGAAGCCAAAGACCAACCAGTAAAGAATTTTGATTTAAATATTTTAGAATATCCGTCATCAGGTGGCGTAGAGTATTTTATTAGCGCCGATAGCAAAGACGGAAAAACTCTCTTTGGTTTTTGTCGTTTAAGAATTGATAAAAATAGTCCGGTTGCGCCAGCGATAATTCGCGAACTTCATGTTTACGGAGAGCTCGTGATGATGGGTGAAAAGAAAATGGTCCAGCATAGCGGCCTGGGCACCAAACTCATACAGTCCGCAGAAAGATTAGTTGAGGCCGCGGAAATAAATAAGCTAGCGATTATTTCCGGAGTCGGAGTAAGAGGCTATTATAAGAAGTTCGGCTATAAACTACAGGGGACGTATATGCTTAAGACTATTATTGACAAAAATACAAACAAATAGTTAAATAAGATAATACTTTTTTGAAGTAGATTGTAAATTAACAAATTACTAACCAGCCAAGCTTTCTAAATTAAATAGAAGCGAAGGCACAAAATGGAGGAATCATCCATGAAAAAAAACAAACAGGACGAAGGTGGTTTATGGACTGCCAAGTTCAGTGAAGTTGTCACAAGTCTCCAGGTCTTGGAGAAGAACGGCTTTACCCGCGAGATGCTAGATTGTCTACGGGGGACAAGTGGAAACAGTATGGCGCAAGAAATTATTGCGTTGTTTTATAACCCATCACTTAATAGCTCTTTTTATAAGAGTAGGGTAGAAGAATGGGAGCGGTTTTATAAGAAATATTTTGACATTGAGGTAAATCTTTCGAAGATTAAAGTCCAGAGACCTTGGAAGGAATTCAGTCGCTTAGTAATTATTGTTCCAAAAATCCCCTTATTCAGAATTATTAGCGTTATGGAGAAACGATTTTCAGTTATAATTGACCCATCAGATCACAGTGTCGACGCAACCATAAATCAGCGCGAAGGAAATTCTGTTCCGTATGCAATTTGGGTGCATGACGGAGAAGAACCAGAAGTTGATCATCGTGGTCACTCTGCGGCCTGGATGTCTAATTGTCCTAAAGAGAGTGAGACATTAGTAGAAAGATTAATCCATGGATTGAAATATTGGGATGAGCATAAGAAACATATGGATATTACTATGCTTACTTTATGTTCCGGCTCACAGAGTGTCTTAGGATTAGTTCCATGTGTTAGTTGCCTGCAAGGATATATAATACAAATAAGTTGGGTTAAGCCCTCGTACTCACACGCGAAGGTTGGCCCCAGAGAAGTTATTTCTTGCGACGAATAAAGAAACATTAAAATTTATTAAATCAATAAACCTGTCATCCGACAGGTTTTTTAATTGCCCCGGCTGTGGATATATTTGTTTGTTTTTTTGTTTTAAATATGCTACCTTGTCAGTATGCTGATAACGAAAAACATCACAACTTGGTCGGGATTCTCATCTACTAGATTATTTCTGTAAACCTGGAAGACTTTTATTTTATTTAAAACGTCCTTCCGGGACGTTTTTTTATTTAATAATCCTGTTCTATGTGTAATGAAAAAATAAACTTAAAAATATTAATTGCGCTCGTTCTTTATCTTATCTCTTTGCTCGCCGCCAATACCTTGGGTCTTAAAATAATGCCATGCATTTTCGGGACGAATTTATCAGTCGCAGTATTCTTTTTCCCTTTCGTCTTTTTAACAACTGATGTTATCGGTCAAGTATATGGCAAACAAATGGCGAGAAGCTTTGTTTTGGCGGGGTTTATTAGTATTTGTCTCTTCATGATTTATTCGCTTCTTTCGCTTGCCTTGCCCTGGGCAGATAGCGGCTTAAAATTCAAAGATAGTTTTAATACAATTTTTGGAATATCTTTGCGTATGTCTCTCGCCTCACTTGCCGCATATATAATAGCAGAGTATCAGGACGTCGCTGCTTTTTTCTTTTTCAAAAAGAAATTAAAAGATAAGGCGTTTTGGTTGCAATCAAATCTTTCAAATCTCTGGTCGCAACTACTCGATACAATGGTTTTTATGATTGTTGCTTTCGCTGGAATTTATTCTCCAAAAACAATGTTACTCATCGGGGCACCCTGGTTTGTCTATAAAGTTATTATGGGATTTTTATATACCCCTTTATCTTATTTAGGTATTTATCTTTTAAAGTATGAAAATAAAAGCAATTAAAACAAGAATATTCAAGCCTAATGAAAACCTCTTAATATTTATTGAAAAATATCTGCCTAGCATTTCGGAAAGAAGTATTTTAGTTGTTACTTCGAAAATTGTTGCGCTCGCTGAAGGGAGATTAGTAAAATATATTAATGAAGCAAGCAAAGAAAAAATAATTAAAGGAGAATGTGAATTTTCCTTACAAACAAAACATGTTTTATTAACTATTAAGAATGGTGTCGTGATGGCTAACGCTGGAGTCGACGAAAATAATGCTGATGGCAATATTATTCTCTTGCCGGCTGATAGTTTTAAAGCCGCTGATAAAATAAGAAAATATTTTTGTAGTAAATATAAATTAAAAGAAATGGGCGTAATTATTACTGATAGTCGTTGTCTGCCACTAAGAGCTGGAATAACTGGCGTCGCTTTAGGCTACGCTGGTTTTGAGGGGCTTAAAAGCTATAAGAATACTTTAGATATTTTTGGCCGCCCTTTTAAGTATTCTCAGGTAGATGTTGCTGACAGTTTAGCAACGGCCGCAGTCCTTTGTATGGGCGAGGGCGATGAAAGAATGCCCCTCGCATTAATTAAAGAGGCGCCAATAAAATATTGTGAAAAAATTAATAAAAAAGAGTTGAAAATAGATATCGAAGAAGATATGTATTGGCCTTTATTTAGGCGGATTAAATAAAAAAAGCCTTTTGACAAAGGGGCTCCTTTAAATTAAGATTAATAATATGAAATATGACCACTTAAAACAACAAGACCCTGCCGTTTGGGAGATAATTGAGAAGGAAGAAAAACGGCAAAATGAAGAAATCGAGCTAATTGCCTCGGAAAATTATGTTAGCCCGGCGGTCCTGGAAGCTATGGCAACGGTTTTGACTAATAAATATAGTGAGGGCTATAGTGGCAAGCGCTATTATGGTGGTAATTATAATATTGATGAAATTGAAACCTTAGCGATAGAGCGGGTTAAGCAATTATTTAATGCGGAACATGTTAATGTTCAGCCTTTATCTGGCTCACCAGCTAACGCCGCGGTCTACATGGCCTTCTTAAATCCGGGCGATAAAGTATTAGGACTAAAGCTTGATCACGGTGGTCATTTATCTCATGGGCACAGTGTTAATTTTTCTGGACGTCTATATAATTTTGTTCAATACGGCGTTGACGCACAAACGGGAATTATTAATATGGATGAAGTCAGGGAAATTGCACTGCGAGAAAAGCCAAAAATGATAGTTGCTGGTTTCTCTGCCTATTCTCGAGAAATTGATTGGCAGAAATTTAAAGATATTGCCGATGAAATTGGAGCCTATACTTTTGCTGATATTGCTCATATCGCCGGATTAATCGCAGGTAAGCAATTAAAGAATCCAGTTCCGATATTTGATGTTGTCTCAACAACGACCCATAAAACTCTCCGTGGTCCACGTGGTGCGATTATTATGTGCAAGGAGCAATTTGCCAAGCAAGTTAATAGTGCTGTGTTCCCAGGCATGCAGGGCGGTCCGCATGATCATATCACGGCTGCTAAGGCGATTGCTTTTGGCGAAGCCTTAAAGCCAGAGTTTATTGAATATTCAAAACAGATAATATTAAATGCGCAAGCTATGGCCGCGGAATTTATTTCTCTCGGCTATCGTATTATTTCCGGAGGGACAGATAATCATTTAATGGTAATAGATTTAAATAATAAAGAGCTGGTTGGCAAAGAGGCAGAAAAAGCACTAGAAAAGATAGGAGTTTCTGTTTCGCGTTCGACTATTCCAAATGATCCTAATCCGCCAATGAATCCATCGGGAATCAGAATCGGTACACCGGCGATTACAACTCGCGGCATGAAAGAAGGAGAAATGAAATTAATTGTTGCTTATATTAATGAGGCGATAATAAATAAAGATAATGAGGAGAAACTTTTAGAATTAAAGCATAAAGTTGAAGAGCTGTGCGCTAAGTTTCCCGTCCCAACAAAATAATATGGTAAAAAAAATAGACGGTCACGCAATTGCCGAAAAATTTAAGGATCAAATAGCAACACAAATATTTAAACTTAATGGACCAAGACCAAACTTGGCCATTATTTTAGTTGGCGAAAGGGAAGACTCGAAGCTCTATGTTTCTTTGAAGCAAAAAGAGGGAATTAAGGTTGGCGTCGACACCCATTTATACGAACTCGAAGAAAATGCGACGGAAGAAGAATTATTAAAAGTGATTGGTTTTTTAAACGTTGATGATTTAATAGACGGGATTCTTGTCCAACTTCCTTTACCGCCACAATTTGATACTGATAAAATTATAGCCGCCATTGACCCTCTGAAAGATGCTGATGGTTTTCATGAGGATCATCCCTATTATGTTATGTCCCCAGTCCTGGCTTCTATTCTCGCCTGCCTAGAAGAAATTAATTTCGATTTTGAAAATAAAACCGCTTGTGTGCTGCACAACTCGGATATTTTTGGACTAAGCGTAAAAAAACTTTTAGAAGAAAAGGGAATGCGAGTTTCTTTAAAAGAGAATTCTGAAGAAGCGGATTTAATTGTGAGTGCTTTAGGCAAGCCCCACTTTATTAAAAAGGAAATGATTAAAGATAAAGCAGTAATAATTGATATTGGGATTACTAAGCGCGATGATAAAGTATTAGGTGATGCCGACTTTGAAGATTTAAAAAACAAAGCTTCATATATTACGCCGGTTCCCGGCGGCATTGGCCCAATGACAATTGCGTTTCTCTTTAAAAACGTATTGGAAATTTTCAAGGCCAAACAAAAAAATACCGGCCCTAGATAAAAGGGTCGGTAGAGACTTGGCGTGCTTATTGCTATGCAACGATTTGCCTCTTTGTGACAATGGCGACGATAAGAAAGAAGACGCCAGTGATGCCAAAAGAAGCAACGCTGATATAATCAATTTTTGGCATTGATAAAACCATTTTCTGAAAAAGAAGGCCGGCAGCACCAAATAATAAAGCGGTGCCCAGAGTGGTAAACAGAATTACCAGTAATCGTATTTGTTTCATATAAAGAACAAGTTTTAGGGTTCCAATTAATATACCACATTATTTAAAATAAGTCAATGATAGAGAAACAGAAGCAACAATTAAAGGAATTACTTAAGATTCATTTTGGCTATGAGTCTTTTCGTCCTGGTCAAGAAAGAGCCATTGATAATATTTTGCATAAGAAAAATACAGTTGTCGTTCTGCCGACCGGCGGCGGAAAATCTCTAATCTATCAATTACCCGCCTTAATATTAGAGGGAATCACAATCGTTGTTTCGCCTCTTATTGCCTTAATGAAAGATCAGGTCGACTCATTGGAGAAAGTTGGGATACCAGCAACGTTTATTAATTCCTCTATTTCCCCAGATGAAACCGAAAAAAGACTAGCGCGAATACGCAGCGGGTATTATAAAATTATTTATATTGCTCCTGAGCGTTTTTATAATCAAATATTTATTACTGAATTAAAAGCTCTGAAAGTTTCATTGTTTGCCATCGACGAAGCGCATTGCATCAGCCAATGGGGTCACGATTTTCGCCCAAGCTATATGCGTCTTAAAGATGCGATTAAAATGGTTGGTTCTCCAGTTGTTGTTGCTCTGACTGCGACGGCGACTCCGGAAGTGCGAGACGATATTGTTAAACAATTAGCGCTCAATGAATCGGATTTAGTAATTACTGGCTTTGCGCGACCAAATTTACAATTTGCGGTTATGCCAGCAGCTAATAGCCAAAAAATTGAAAGTATTGTAAATCTACTAACGACAAATTCGGAATTAGGCTCGGGAATTATTTATGTTGGCACAAGAAATAAAGCGGATGAAATTGTTGAAGTTTTGATGGATCATGATGTTAAGGCGGTTGTTTATCACGCCGGCATGGACGCCGAGAGTCGCGATTGGGTACAAAATAAATTTATGTCAGGAGAAGCGCAGGTTGTCGTTGCAACTAACGCTTTTGGATTAGGCATAAATAAAAAAGATATACGCTTCGTTATTCATCATGATTTACCGGGGACCATTGAAGCTTATTATCAAGAAGCGGGTCGCGCTGGTCGCGACGGTCTCCCGAGTTTTTGTTTATTATTTTATCATCAACAAGATAGATACCTCCGGGAATTTTTTATCAAAGGCGATAATCCAGATCCGAACATGATTATTGAAATTTATGATTTCTTGCTTCGTCGCGCCGGTTTTGAAGTTGATACGAATGACTCAATTTTAATTACCTATGCTGAGATATCACAGAACTTATCTGATTCTGTTCCGGAAATGGCAATTGGCACGGCCCTTAAAATTTTAGAGAGAGAAGGCTATCTTTCTCGTCCGAATGAAAAGAATTCGGTTTCATATCTAAAAGCGAAAAAACCCTGGGAGGAAGTCGCCGCATCTATTAGCAAACGCGCCAAGAGCCAAATTGAAGTTGTCGAAAATTTAGGCCGTAAATACGCTCAGGAATTATTAGAGGGATGGGATTTTAATCCGGAAGAAGTCGCGGTTGTTTTAAAAGTAAAGAAAGATTCGCTTCTGCGCACAATTAAAAAGTTAGCGGAAAAAGATCTTGTTGAATATAAACCACCTTTTCGCGGAACGGAAATTAAAATACTAAAGGTTGTTGAGCCTGAAGACTTAAATTTAAACTTTAAGGAGCTTCGTGCGAAAGCTGATCGCGCTTATGAAAAATTAAGTGAGATGGAAAATTATGTTTATCATTTGGGTTGTCGTCAGAGCTATATCTTAAATTATTTCGGCGACTCAAAAGCTAAGCCTTGCGGACAATGTGATGGCTGCTTGAAAGTTAATCAGGTTAAGGCACGCGGTGGCGAAGATTATACTAAAAAACAGTATTTAAGTTTTTAGGGGATTGTCTTATCCTCGAATTAAAAAAATGGAAACAAAAAAAGCTCAAGATATTCTCGATCTCGTTAAGCGTAATTATCAGGAAATTGCTGCGAGTTTTGATGCTACCAGAAAAAAGGAGATTTGGCCGGAGATTAGAAACTTAGCCGAGAAAGTAAAAACGGATAAAAGTGTTTTAGATTTAGGCTGTGGTAACGGGCGCTTACTAGAGGCAATGGGCGAAAAAAAAATTAAATATTTAGGCTTAGATAATAGCGAGGCGCTAATTAAATTAGCAAAAGAAAATTATCCTACTCAGCAATTTCTAATAGCAGATATATTAAATTTAGATAAAATAGCTGATAATAACTTTGATTATATTTTTTGTTTAGCTGTTCTTCAGCATATTCCAAGCCGTGAATTAAGGATCAAGGCCTTACAGCAAATGAAAGCCAAGTTAAGCGATTCTGGGCAGATAATTATCAGTAATTGGAATCTCTGGAGCAGCCCGAAACATCGCCCCTTGCTTTTAAAGAACTTTTGGCTTAAGATTTTAGGAAAATATGAGTTAGATTATAATGATTTATTGTTTTCCTGGAAGAGTTCTTCCGGACAAAAAGTAAGCGAGCGCTATTACCACGCCTATACTAAAAAAGAATTAAAGAAATTATCCCGATTAGCCGGTTTTAGAATTTTGCGACTTTACCGTGATAAATATAATTTCTGGTTAATCTTAGAAAAGAAAATATAAATATAGAATAGACAAAAGTTCTTGAAAAATAAAATAATCCTAAAATCCCGATATATGCCTGAAACTAATGTTGCCGAACGAGAAGTATTAGATCCGGAGATTATTGTTCGCTTCGAAAATCTAATAAAGAATGAAATTGTAACTAACGATATCTTGATTGCAATCTTAGAGTCGTTAGAAAAAGACGGTAAAAAGGTTAGAAGAAAACAAAAAAAGGAAAGAAAAAAGGGAATAAGCACGACCGATGGAGAAGATAAAGAGTATCGATTGACTAACCCGCTTACAATTTCCTATTTGCAAAGCGAAAGGGTCTGGGGAAGCTGGAGCGAGAAAGAAAAAAATTTACCAGTGAGCTCAACGACAAGTAAGAACCAAGTTTTTTCCGACTCAGCTTATGTTTTTCAAAAAGTTTATCTTCGCGGCTTATCCGTTTATGAAATGGCCAAGAGATTTCCTGACCATAATTGGGGAAAATATGTTAATGACCGGCAAACAAATGTTGCTGGCTGTTATCTTATTAGCTTAGAGAACCCTTTGTCTAACCGTAGCCCGAATTTTGAAAAAGAAGCACAGCCAAGAGAATGTTCTCGCTTGGATTTTAATCTGACGGTCGAGCTTCTTTTAACTCTTCACCGACTTGGTCAAAAAGCGCCAGACCTCTTTTACCGGACAAGTGTGATCAATGGTCATCTCGATGAAGTTTGCGTTGGCATTATTGATGGAAAGATAAATTTTCTTTCCGAAGATAAAGTTCGAGTTCAGAAAAAAATGGCTATTTGTTTAACTAAAGACGAAGCCTGGATAAGCTAGCCCTTCTAATGGCTAATTTTAGGAAAAAATTCTGGCCGGTTAAAATAACCGGTCTTTTTATAAATATCTTGACACCCCCTGGGGGTGTATGGTATAATTAATTTATGAAAACAAATGAGCAGAGAATAAATAATATAATCGGCCAATTGGAGGGGGCTAAACGCATGATAAATGATAAGGAGCGAGATTGTTTCTCCCTAATTATTCAGCTTAAAGCAATTAAATCAGCTACTTCATCTTTAATGGAAACAGTGATTGCCGATGAATTTAACTCATGTCTGCTTGATAAAAAAAATAATAATAAAGAAAAAATAACAAAATTTTTTAATGAAATTATAAAAAAATAAAATTATGTCAAAAGCATTAGAAGTTACAAAAAGCAGTTTTGCTGCTGAAGTTTTAAACAGCGACGTTCCCGTATTGGTAGATTTTTGGGCAACCTGGTGCATGCCTTGCCAAATGATGGCGCCAATTCTTGATGAGCTAAGTGTTGAGATGGCCGGCAAAGTTAAGATTGTTAAAGTTAATACTGAAGATGGAGATAATCAAGACCTTGCGATGGAATATCAAATTCAAAGTATTCCGAATATGAAATTATTTCACGGCGGGAAAATGATTGGAGAATTTATTGGTCTCAGAAACAAGGAAACCCTTAAGGGTGAAATTGAGGCCCTAGTTAAATAATAATTATATGAGTATTTTTGACGATAATCTTAATCGTTTAAAAGAGGTGCAAAAAATAGAGGGAATAAGCGACGCGGAAATGTCCGCTCTTCTTGAGCCAGTGCAAATAAAATATGCGGAACTTGAAATCAAGGGAAAGAAATATCCTGCCTGGCGAATTATTTATAGCCGTGCTATTGGTCCGGGTAAGGGCGGAATCAGATTCCATCCCGATGTTAGTGAAGACGAGGTTAAGTCTTTAGCTTTTTGGATGGCTTTAAAAAATTCCTTAGCTGATATTCCTTACGGAGGCGCTAAGGGTGGAGTTAAGTTTGATCCGAAAGTGGCCGATAAGGCGGAGCTCGAGGAGGTGAGTCGTAAGTATGTCGACAATTTTTACGAATATTTGGGTCAAGATAAGGATGTTCCGGCACCGGACGTTTATACAAATGGGCAAATAATGTCTTGGATGTTAGATGAATTTGAAAAGAAAGTCGGTCATCATGAGCCAGGAATGATAACTGGTAAACCAGTTGAACTCGGCGGAATTGCCATACGCGGTGATGCGACTGCTCAAGGCGGATATATTATTACTAAAGAATTATCGAATAAATTAATTCATAAAGAGGAAATAAAAGTTGTCGTTCAGGGATTCGGGAATGCCGGTTTATTTATGGCCGAGAAGCTCTATAACGATGGCTATAAAATAATTGCCGTTTCCGATAGCAAAGGTGGTATTTATGAAGAGACGGGACTTAATATTAATGAACTCGCTAAATTTAAAAACAGCGGACAGGCGGTTGAAAATTGGTCTGAGGGTAAAAAAATAAGTAATGCAGAACTACTAGAATTAAAAACAGATATTTTAGTGTTAGCGGCCCTTGAGAACCAAATCCGCCAAGATAATGCAGCTAATATCAAAGCTGATTACATAATTGAATTGGCGAATGGTCCGATCACTTTCGAAGCGGATCAGATTTTAGCGCAGAATAAAAAGCTTGTCGTGCCAGATATTCTCGCTAATTCCGGAGGAGTTATTGTTAGTTATTTTGAATGGGCGCAAAATCGTACCGGACAAATTCTTGATGAAAACTATCTTCGTGATTTGCTTGAGAAAAAAATGCGCGTTAATTATGAGCGTGTTTATGATAAGTTCGATGAACATAAAGGACTCATAACTTTACGCCAAGCCGCTTATGTTATTGCTGTTAAAAGAATTTTAGCCGCCGAAAAATATCGCGGGCATATATAAGAAATAAACAATTGATATAAATAAAAACAGACCCAAATAATCGGGCCTGTTTTTTATATGCTTTACTAATTATTATTGTCCGCAACCAGCAGCCGCACCGCTAGCAGCCGCAGTTCCTGTGCCAAAACCGGCAGAAGGAGAAGCGCTTGATAGTTTTGTTGAACATTCAGCTGGTGGGGTATTGAAGGCGCTACAGATAGTCGCAAGAAGGGAAGCTGAGTCGCGACCACTTTGGATATCTTGGCCATTGATAATTAAGGTTGGAGAACCGCCAACACTATATTTATCATTATCTGCTTTTTGAACATCAAATCCCGGGTAACTTCCTTGATAACCAGTTTTACTGGTGAAGTTAGCCATAACTTTGAAATCTTTATCAGTCTTAGTTACGCAACTATTAACAGTATTTTTATTAATACCAGCCTTATCAAGACAAGTAGCTGATTGACTGCTATCAGCCAAGAAACAAGTTAAATAAGTATTTAACTTAGCTGGCTGTTCTTTTTGAATACAATATTGTAGCAAATTTTCAGTTAATTCTTTTTCACCATGCATCGCATAGCTACAGAATTTTAATTGGAAATTTATTTTACTGCCGAGTGTTGATAGAACAGGTAATATTCCTTTTTCAATCTGAGTTCCGTATGGGCAATAGCTCATCACGAATAATTCAATTACTGGCTTGTCGCTCTTTTTAGTAACAGTGGCTGACGGTGTGGCGGCAGCGGCTGTGTCGCTACCAGCGGCGGCAGTTCCAGCTTTAGCGGCAGTAACTTCAGCAACATTAAGAGCTTGAGGGAAGAATAATTTACCATCCTTCGTCATATAAGAGTCAACAACGTCGCTCGTGATATCAACGCTCAGTTTATATAAGCCATATTCAGTAGTAATGTTCTTGATTGTAGCCTTGCTGCCACTTTGCATCAAGAAATTATTTATAAAATCTTCGGCTGTTTTTTTTGCTAAATCCGTGCTAATTGTTTTGCCCGGTTTATTAGCGCTAGTTTTCGCATCTTCTTTACGTAAAGATGATGAGGTTATAATTCCCAAGATGATTGAGATGGCCACAATAACTAAAACGGTGGTCCAAGTCTTTTTTTGTTGGAAAATAGAAGTGAGTTTCTTCATATTTTTTCTTGTTTTATTATTAACTTTTTTAATTAACTCTTTAATTATAATAAAATAACGACTGAGCGTCAATTTATTTAATTGTTTTTAAAAAATCAGTTAAAACAGGCGGCATTTCGATTGAAAAGCTCTGTGTTTCTCCATTTTTATCCTTAAAGCTTAATTTATTGGCAGCTAAAAATATTCTTCCCAAATTTACCTTTTTATTTTGCGCTTTGGATTTTTTATTAAAGTAGAGCGTATCGCCAACTAGTGGATGGCCAAGCGCAAAAAGGTGAACGCGGATTTGATGAGTACGACCAGTTTTAATTTTCACTTGCAAGAGAGTATAATTTACAAAAAAATTTATAACATTATATTCAGTAATTGCTTCGCGTGCTTTAAACATTCCGTCGAGATTTCCCTTATCGCGCTCCTTTGGCTGACGACGACTAAGGAGATCGGCGGTGTTTAGAGGCATGGCGGCCATCTTAAATCCTTCGGACGATCTTTTAATCGGAAAATTAATAGAGCCGAATTCAGTATTCATTTTACCGTGAACAAGCGCGACATACTCTTTATTAACGTCACGATCTTTGAACTGATTTTTAAGGAGAGAAAAAGTCGGTTCATTTTTAGCGATAACCATTAAGCCGCTAACTTCTTTATCTAAACGATGAACAATGCCTGGTCTGATTGGATCATCACCGACAGATTCAATACCGGGGTAGCGTTCAATTAAAAAATCAGCGATAGTTTTATCTTTAATATTTCCGCCGCCATGAACGGCGATTCCGGCAGGTTTATTAATTACTAGATAATCTTCATTCTCAAAGATAATCTCGGGAAAAGTTGTAGTTGTCATATTTATAAGTTAGTTCCCGTATCATAAACTTGTCCGCCACTTTTAGTTTGTTTACTAAAAATAGAGCGCAAATCTTCTGAATTAATTCCACCGAGAAGATAAAGGAATAAGAAATAAGCTAAACTGGCTAGAATAAGTATGAATAGTAAGCCGCCAAGACTGGCTTGGAAATAGGCCGGAAGGATATAGATTAAGGCGCCCATGGCAAGCCCGGCGATTATTGATTTAATAACAACGCATAGGCTCGGGAAGAAGCGAGTATACTTAAAGATACAGTATGCTGAGAAAATAGCAATCAGGAGTTCGCTGTAGATGGTTACGCTCGCGGCGCCAATATAGGAATAGCGCGGGATTAAATAAAGGTAGGCGGCAAGAGAACTGATACTAGTAAATACGTAAAAGCCGATCATTTTTTTCTGCTTATCAATAGCAATGACGGCATGAGAAAACATTGTGCCCAAAAAGATGGCCGCGACGGCAAAAATCAAAATCTTTAAAATATCACCGGCGAGCACGAAATCTTTACCAGCCACAAAATACATTATTGGCTTGCCGAGAAATTGGGCACCGATCATGAGGGGGATAGCGACAATCGCCATGCAGTCAAAAGATTTTTGTAAGATTTTTTTAAAGAAGGGTTTATTATTTTCTGCCCAGGCGCTAGTTAAGATAGGCAGAATTAAACCCGCGAACATAAAAGGAAGAGTTGTTAGAACATCTAATATTTTATAGGCAGCGCCGTAAAGTCCAACAATCTCTGGGCCACGGAACAACGAAAGGATTAATGTATCAGCGCGTAAATATATTAAATTTAAAACAATAGTAATAGCCAGCGGCCAAGAACGGCTGATAATTTTTTTCCAGAGAGATAAGTCGAATTCAAATTTTACGACGGCAAATTTACAAGCAAAAATATAATGCAATAAAAAGCTCGCGGCGCTTGAGGCAATCGACGTTATTAAGATTCCACGGAGACCGGCTTCATATTTTTGGGTTAAAATAATTCCGATAATTAAAACAACTCTACTTATTACTTCAGCTAGAGCGGCGCGGTCCATATTCAATTTCTTTTGGAAAAGACCAACCAGTATTTGGTTTAGGGCTGGGAAAACAAATGAGGCAGCGGCGATTAAAACTCCAAACTTAACAGTGGCGCTATAAGGAAAGAACATGACAATAAACGGAGCGATGCCAATAAATAAAAGAGCAGAGACTAAACGTAAACTAAAAAGATTATTTAAGATTTTATTCTCATCATCTCTTTGGCCACTAATCATCTGGACAGTTACGAGGGTTAGTCCAAGATCAGCAATCACGGCGAAAAAAGTCAAAAAAGTCATGATTGTGGTGTATTCACCAAAACCAGTCTGCCCGAGATAGCGCGTGATAAGGGCAAGCGAAAAAAGGCCCAGGACAGTGGACACAATTTTGCCAGCAACTTGGATTAAAGTGTTATGGGCGATTTTTTTTGCTAAACTCATTTCTTGTGTTTTTAGGGCTAGTTTTATATAATAAGAATAGAGCTTTGCTCTTTTTAGCACAAGCTAAATTGTAACTCAATTATATCATATTTATGGCAATCACTAAAAAGCACGTCATTTCTTTTCTTTTTTTAGCTATCTTTAGCGTAATTCAAATCGTAGTGTTTGCCTCTAGCGCCCATCAAGCGCGCGCTGACGAAGCGCTGTTTAATAGCCAGACAGGCATAAGTGATATTGGAAAAGCATACGGGAATCAGGATGGCAAAAATGTGACTGATATTAGGGTTATTATCGGTAAAATAATTCAAGTGGTTTTAGGATTTATAGCTGCGATTTTTTTGGCTCTAGTTATTTTTGCTGGTTTTAGATATATGACTGCGGCGGGTAATCAAGATCAAACGAAAAAAGCAGTCGGGCAAATTAGAGATGCGGTAATCGGACTAATTGTTGTTCTTGCTGCCTGGGGAATAACCACTTTTGTGCTTAATGCGATGAACTGGGCGTCCGGCGCAAGCGGTAATGCAAACTATTAAGACGGGATTAGTCTTTTTGACAAAAATCTAAAATATGGTATCATATTACATAGAAAGCTAGTTGTTTAATGCAATTAGCTTTTTCTCTTAAAAAAAGAATTCTCGCTTTTGCGGGGATGAAAAAATATAAAAATATGTCAGAAATAAGCACAGCGATTAAGCAATTGTGTGAAGAGAAAAATCTTGAATACAATTCGGTGATTGCAGCGATTGAGCTCGCTCTTGCCGCCGCCTATCGCAAAGATTACGGTGAACGTAATCAAAACATCCGCGTTAAATTCGATCCGACCACTGGAGCATCGGAAATTTTTGATGTCAAAACGGTTGTTGAGAATCTACCGGAGCAGGAAGAAGCGGAGATGCTTCAGAATCTTTATAATCCAAACCCTAAAGATCTTAAAAAAGAAGAAACTCATGTTGGCTTTTATGTTCCTGAAGAGGAAGTTTTAGAGGAGGGTAAGAAAAAGTTTAATCCTAAAACTGATATTCAAATTAAAGAAGCCTCAATTTTAAAATTTGAAGCAAAAGTCGGAGAAGAGATAGTGACTGATTTACCAATCCCGGAAAGCTACGGACGCATGGCCGCTCAAACAGCCAAACAAGTTATTATCCAAAAATTAAGAGAGATGGAGCGAGACATGATATTCGGTGAATTCAAAGGGAAGGAAAGAGAAGTTGTTTCCGGGATTGTTCAACGTCGTGAAGGTCGTTTCGTTTTTGTCGATTTAGGCAAAGCGATTGGTCTTTTACCAGCCGAAGAACAAATTTTTAATGAACGCTATAATCCTAACGACCGCTTAAAGGTTTACATCAAAGAAGTAAGAGAAGGCCATAAGGGACCGGAAATTATTTTATCTCGCCGAAGCGAAGAAATTCTAAAGAAAGTTTTTTATTTAGAAATTCCAGAGATTGCGAATGGCTTAGTTGAAATCAAAGAAGTCGCTCGTGAAGCCGGTTCTCGTTCTAAGGTCGCAATCGCAACCGAGGCTGAGAATGTCGACCCAGTCGGCTCTTGTGTTGGTCAACGCGGTAGCCGTATCCAGACTATTATTAGTGAACTCGGCGGAGAAAAAATTGATATTATTGAATATAATGAGGATTCAGCGAAGTTTATTGCCAATGCTCTAGCGCCAGCAAAAGTTATTTCCATTGAACTCGATGAAGCTGATCATAAAGCGATTGTTAAGGTTGCTTCTGATAAATTATCGCTTGCTATCGGTAAGAATGGCCAGAACGTTCGCTTGGCGGCTCGCTTAACGGGTTGGAAAATTGATATTATTGAAGCCTCAGAAGAAGGCGAAAAGAAAGTTTTAGAAAGTGATGGTGAGACAATGGAAATTTTAGAAGAAAATCAGGTCATGGAAGACGCTAAAGAATCAGAAATTATTGAAACTGAAATAAAAGCCGAAGACGCTAAAGAAGAAGAAAAAAAAGAAGATAAGAAAATTAAAAAAACTAAAAAAGAATAAGTAACAACACTATGATGATGACATTATTTATTTTGGGGAGCGCGCTTATCGCTATTTTATATGGTGGTATCGTAATTGCTTCAATTTTGCGTATGCCTGAGGGCAACGACAAAATGAAAGAAATCGCTAAAGCTATTCAAGAGGGAGCAAAAGCTTTCTTGAATCGTCAGTACAGAGCAGTGGCGATGGTGGCTGTAGTTTTATTTTTAATCATTGGCTTCATCCCAGAGTTAGGATGGAAAACAGCCTTAGCCTTTATTGTCGGAGCGAGCCTCTCGGCTTTAACTGGTTACATTGGTATGTTTGTTAGCGTTCGCGCTAATGTCAGAACAACCGAAGCGGCTCGTGGCGGATTGGCCAAAGCCTTAAACGTTGCCGTTAAAGGCGGTAGCGTTACTGGTATGTTAGTTGTTGGTCTCGCTTTAATTGGTACAGCCGGTTTCTATTTTTTAACAAATGACTTGCACGCGCTTATCGGTTTCGCTTTTGGCGGATCTTTAATTTCTATCTTCGCTCGTCTTGGCGGCGGTATTTATACCAAGGCAGCGGACGTTGGCGCAGATTTAGTTGGTAAGGTTGAAGCTAGTATTCCAGAAGATGATCCTCGTAACCCAGCGGTTATTGCTGATAACGTTGGTGATAACGTTGGTGACTGCGCTGGTATGGCGGCTGATTTATTTGAAACCTATGCTGTTACTTTAATTGCCGCAATGGTTTTAGGATCACTCACTTTTGCTGATAATAAAAATATAATTTTATTCCCATTAGTTTTGGGAGCAGTTTCCATTATTGTTTCAATCATTGGTATTTTCTTTATCCGTTTAGGAAAAAAACAAAATATCATGAGAGCGTTATACAAAGGTTTGATTGCCGCTGGAGTTTTAGCCGCTGTCGCCTTTTATCCAATCACTAAATACATGATTGTTGGCGGTTTAAGCATGAAGATTTATTTTGCCAGCTTAATTGGTTTACTTGTAACTGGTTTACTCGTGGTTATTACTGAGTATTATACTTCGACTGCCTTTAGCCCGGTTAAGGAAATTGCAGAAGCTTCGAAAACTGGCCATGGCACTAATGTTATTGCCGGATTAGCAGTTTCCATGAAGTCGACTGCGCTTCCAGTTCTCGTTATTTGTTTAGCCATTCTTGGCGCTTTCTCGCTCGCTGGTTTATACGGCGTTGCGATTGCAGCTATGGCCATGTTATCAATGGCAGGCATCATCGTTACTATCGATGCTTATGGACCAATCACTGATAATGCTGGTGGCATTGCAGAGATGGCCGAGCTTGGTGATGACGTTCGCAATATTACAGATCCATTAGACGCAGTTGGTAATACCACTAAAGCGGTTACCAAGGGTTATGCTATTGGTTCAGCTGCTTTAGCAGCCCTAGTTCTATTTGCTGATTTTACTTATAAGATAAAGGCATCTGGCGGCAGCGCTCAATTCTTAATAGATAATCCATATGTGTTAATCGGATTATTTATTGGTGGCGCATTACCTTATATTTTTGGCGCTATGTCGATGAAAGCGGTTGGTCGCGCAGCGGGTGCGGTCGTTGAAGATGTGCGCGCTCAATTCAGAGAAAAAACAGGAATTATGTCCGGCACAGAAAAACCAGATTATGGTCGTACCGTTGATATCGTCACTAAGGCCGCCATCAAAGAAATGATTATTCCGGCTTTGATCCCGGTTGTCGTGCCGATCATTGTTGGATTTGGTTTTAATATGATTGCTCCGGGCCGTGGCTTAGAAGTTTTAGGCGGCTTGCTTGTTGGTTCAATCGTTACCGGTATTTTTGTCGCTGTTTCAATGACCTCGGGTGGAGGCGCCTGGGACAATGCGAAGAAATATATTGAAGCCGGTAATTTCGGAGGTAAAGGATCTGATGCTCATAAGGCAGCGGTTACAGGCGATACAGTCGGTGACCCTTATAAGGATACAGCTGGGCCAGCTATCAATCCGATGATCAAAGTTTTAAACATCGTTGCCCTCCTTATCGTTGGACTACTACTCTAAATTAGAAAAAAGCGAAAATAAAAAACACCCTTTTAATCGAGGGTGTTTTTGTAAATAAAAAAGACTTGTTTTTTAAGACAAGTCTTAGAGTTTAGAATAATAATTTTATTCCTTTTTGTTTTGTTTCCTTAGTTCGCCAAGCGTTGCATACATGGCCATGCCACTAAGGTTTATGCCATTGTCGATACAACCGGGAGTTATTTCTCCTACATGGAGAAGTTGTTCGGAGGCGATAAATAATGCTCTGTAAGGAAAGGCTTCGCAGGCGCCGGCTGCAAGAATAAAGTCCTGATCAAGCATATTTTTGAAATAAGCTTCAATTGCCGAGCGAAGGCCAGAATTTCCAATAGCACCTCGCTTAGTTAGTTCGACGTAAACGTCGTTTAATGAAAACGGCTTTTCTGAAAGCGCAAGTTGATTAAAGACAGAATGCATCTGCCGGGCGTTGTTCGATTCTTCCATGGGTTAGAGTTTATAAGTGATTCCAAGTTTAAGTAATGCTTTCCCGTCGCTATACCAGCTATAGCCAGCACTAGCGAAGATAATCCAGTTTTTATTTATAGGTTGTTTGTATTTGAAGTCTACTAGTGGACCCCATGTATCATAATAGAGAACAGCACTGGTGGCAGTAAAATTTTTGTAGTTAATGTCGATTGATTGCCAGAAGAAGCGCAGCCCCCAATTGAGAAGTTCAACCTCTTCAGCGGGAGTACCAGCGGAAACACCCGACCAGGTCATAGTGCCGACAGAGAAATTAGCAGATTGAATCGGGGTAGAGAAGGCCATAATTCCGATAAGTGGAACATTATAATAATATTCAAAACTTGGACCAATCGAAAATCTTTTTCCAAATCCTTTTAAGTAAACTACATACATGTCGCGCTCTCCGAGTGAAACATTAATAACATCGCTTCCCCTGCTGAAATTGGCTTCTGCAAAAAGCCCGGCAGATAGTGGACCCTCACCGCTCGAAAGAGAGGCGGATGATAGTTTGATTTCTTTATTATTTTTTTCCTGGGCGAAGGCAGCACATAATCCGAAAAAAAGAAAAAAGAGTAGAGATGCGCTTAAGCGGGTGATTTTTTTCGAGTTTTTCATTTTTATTTGTTTTGTGTGATTATGGCATTTAAAGCTCCTGTAATAATAAATTTTTCTTGTGCGCAGATGTAGGTTCTAATTACTCCTTTTAAAGAATCTAATGCACTATTTGCTTTTTCTGAGCTTTTCGGATTGTCATCTCTTAAATAGATGTTATTAACAACCCGGTGTTCAATCAGATCAGCGAATGATTGGTGTTGCAAAAAATATTCTTCACGTACTGCCTGCTTTAACTCTATAAAGTGTATATTGCCAGTGATAATTTTAATTTTATTCCACTGGCGCTGGAGTAGATCTTTGTTGCAATCATTTATTTTTTGCAACACGCTCTCATAGTTTGGGCCAATTAATTTGCTCAGGGTTTCTTTCAGATCTCCTAAAGATCTTTTCCCAAAATTTGGCCACCTTAGCATGCCTTCAAGATTATAATCTGCGTAGTCCGCTAAATTCCAAACGTAGTCGACGCCGGCCGCCTTTAAGCAGTTTGATGTGCGACATTCAAGAGGAAGATCAACCAATTTACAAAGCAAGTACTTAGCTTGTCCCGGAGTAATAGTTGTTAGTTTCGCCGGAATGAATAAAGTTTCTTCGGCTGATGCTTGGTTTGCAGTGGTAAACGGGTTTTGATTTTCTACCGACTCTAATTTAGAAATTAAGAGCTTAGCGGTATTTATAATCACTTCAAGAAGCGGGTCCTTAGAAATAGAGACCTGAATTTCAGCCTTTAATGCCGTCATTGTTATGATGCTAATATGCTGTTTTACATCAATTTCTGTAACTGGCAGCACGCTAATTTCTCTTGTTATCAGATTAAGGACGACATGAGAGTCAGAATCATTTGATTTTGTATCCATTTTTTTGCTGTTTTTGGGGTTAGAAATATTGTTAAAGAACCGCTTAATTTATCATTATTATAAAAATTTGTCAAATTTAACCCCAATTGCTTTTTTTGTAAAGCATGCTACAATAAAGTCAATTAATAAGATAGATAAGCGGGCTTTTGGCCCGTTTCTCCTAAATAAGACATTATGCAAGTTATTAAAAAAGATTTAGAAAAATCCCAAATTGAATTAACTGTCGAACTAAGCTCAGAAGAATTCGCCCCTTATATTGAAAAAGGCGCACAAAAAGTTTCTGAGGAAGTTAAGATTGAAGGTTTTAGAAAAGGCAAAGTGCCGATGGATATTTTAAAACAAAAAATTGGTGAAATGACAATTTTAGAAGAAGCGGCTAATATTGCTATCCATAAAACTATCGACGAGGCAGTTGAAAAAAATACCATGGAGCGTCAAGCGATTGGCCAACCTCAAGTTAATATTACTAAACTCGCTCCTGAGAATCCTTTTGAATATAAAGTTATTGTTTCCTTGCTTCCGACAATTGCTGTTGGTAAATATAAAGGATTAAATTTAAAAGTTGAGGAAGCAAAGATTGATGATGCCGAATTAGATAAGGCAATGAATGATTTAAGAGAAATGCGCGCGCAAGAAATTTTAGTCGAGCGCGAAGCAAAAGAAACGGATAAAATTACCGTTGATATTAAAATGTCATTAGCTAAAGTCCCATTAGAAGATGGCGACCATAAAGAATTAGCAATTATTATTGGTAAAGATTATTTTGTTCCTGGATTTGATAAAAAAATGATTGGAGCAAAAACGGGCGAAGAAAGAAATTTTGAATTGCTCTATCCAGACGATCATCATCAAAAGAATATTGCCGGTAAAATGGTTGAGTTCGCCGTTAAGGTAAAGGGTGTATATGAAAGACAAATACCAGAATTAAATGATGAGTTCGCTAGCTTTTTCCGTCTAAAAGACATGGAAGAGCTGCGCAAGAATTTAAAAGAAAGTTTATTGCATGAAAAAAGTCATAATGTTGATTTAAGAAATGAATCAGAAATGATTGGCAAAATTGTTGAAGATACTAAATTTGGTGATTTACCAGAAACAATTGTTGAAAGTGAAAGTCGTAATATGCTTTTAGAACTTGAGCAAAGCGTTACTCGCCAAGGAGGAAAATTTGAAGATTATTTATCTCATCTTAATAAAACTAAAGATGAATTAATTTTAGAAATGTTACCGAATGCGATTAAGCGCGTTAAGTCCGCCCTGGTTATTCGTGAGCTCGCAATTGTCGAAAAAATTTCCGCAGACCACGACGACATCCATAAAAAAATTGATGAGCTAGAAGAACAATATAAAGGCAACCAAGAAGTGATCAAAATGATACACGAACCAGGCTACCACAATTATTTAAATAATATTTTAACTAACGAGAAAGTAATCGCGAAATTAAAGGAATGGAATTATGCCTCAACTGGCGATAAACAAAAAAGCTAATTTTGATTACCAGATTCAAGATAAATATGAAGCTGGCTTGGTTCTGTTTGGGCACGAAGTAAAAGCGGTCCGCGCCGGACAAGTTAGTTTAAAGGGAAGTTTTATCAGTATTCGAACAAAAAATGGAGCAACCGAATTATATTTAGTTAATTGCCAAATCTCACCCTATAAAAGCGCTGGCCCGATGCCTGATTATAATCAGATGCGGGAACGCAAATTACTCTTGAAACGCGAGGAAATTAACCATTTATTAGGCAAGAAATTAACTGAGGGCTTGACACTAATCCCGTTAAAAATATATACTAATCATAGTTTTTTGAAGCTCGAATTTGCGGTTGCTAAAGGAAAAAAGAAATATGATAAACGCGAGTCAATCAAAAAAAGAGAGGTAGATAGAAGGCTGCGATCGTTAACAAAAAGAAGCTAATTAAAGATATGGCTGATTCGGGGATGAAAGGAATCGACAGTCGGAGCTTTTTCTAAATATTCAAAACGCGCTTAGCTACTCGCGTTAAACTGACTAAAAAAACATAAATGCCAAAACGGCAAGAGCATTCACTTGGTTAACTCCAAGCTATGCTCCAGTTATGGCCTAATTAATAAGGCTGTAACCATCGGCGGGCTGTGAGTCTCCATAGCGGTCATCCGGTGTAATAATCATGAAGATAGATGTTGTCTGCTTCTGACGGATAATATCGAAACAAAATCAGAATCGCCTCAGTCGCTTTTGTTCGATTTTTGATGATTGAGGTTAAAAAAATTAAATCGATCTATTTTTGTAAATGTATTTAGGAAAACCGATTGGACATGGGTTCAACTCCCATCATCTCCACATTGCCGCGGTGGCGGAACTGGTAGACGCGCTGGACTTAAAATCCAGTTGTAGCGATACAGTGCGGGTTCGATTCCCGCCCGCGGCACTTAGAATAGAATAAACGATATGCGGGTATCGTATAGTGGCTATTATGCGACCTTGCCAAGGTCGAGAGAGGGGTTCAATTCCCCTTACCCGCTCCCACGAAACAAAGAACACCAATAAAATGGTGTTTTTTGTTATATACAGATTTGCAAAAAATTAAAATCAAGAGCTATTGAAGGATTAAAAAGCTTATGATAAAGTATTTTGAAATTGTTTTTTTAAAAATATATAAACCCAACACTTAATATCCAAACGATGAAAGAAAAATCCATTTCATTAAAACCCTTCCACGAATCAATCGTGGATATAATTGATCAATGCACACGCGCCGACGTCCCGTTATTATCAGTAATCATTAAGAGCACTAAAATTCCAAAGAATTATGATGCAATAACTTCTGCTCTTTCAAAAAAAGCTGCTTTAATCGGAGAGGAATATCTTGGTCTTGTTAATAGTGTTATTTCACAAAAAACAGATGATATCCGCCTGTATATGAATGGTGCAGATAACCTTGAGCAAGCCTTAGAATTCGGCTTTGAGTTTCTTTCCCTTGGTTCACAATATTTGGGACCAGAAGGAAAAATATTATTAATGCGAAACTGTTTGATTACGGGTTCTCCGTCTGTCGCAGAAATCGCGGTACTTGATGCCAAATCAGAGAAAAGACGCGTACTATTTGTTGCCGCTTGGGGAGAGAACGATGAGATTTATCGTATCCAGGAAAATTGGCCCGAAGACATCAAAGATTGGTCCGATAAATGGTGACGTAAAATTCAAAGTCGCTTAAACACATAAGAAAGCCCAAACCGCTTTCTTTTTTATTTTCAAAGCGGGCTCGGTCCTGAAATTCAATAATCTAATATTAGCTAAAATGCTTAATAATGACGCCCTAGTATTGACAAATACATATAAATGTATTATAATATCTTGTTAATAATTTTATATATATGAGGACAAAAAATGTAATCATTCAGTCGTCTCTACTCTTACTTTTGTACTCCATTACACTCTTAATAATCTTTCCTCCAGGCCAAGAGGCCGGAGCAACGGTTATTGCTAAGGGAGGGACAGCAAAAAGCATTAATTTGCTTTTTGTCATCCTTTTCATGCCAATTTTAATTCGTTATTTTGTTAACGTTTTTATCTCGCCTCTCTATCCAATCGCCAAGAATATAAAGTCGCGTCGCTTTCAAAAAATGAGACCGGATTATCGACCATTGGTTTCAGTTATTATTCCCGCCTGGAACGAAGAGGTTGGAATTCTTAATACGGTTAAATCAGTCTTGAGTAATTATTATCGTAATTTAGAAGTTATCGTTGTTAACGATGGCTCGACCGATAAAACTCATGAAGTTGTTGAAAAATTTATTGCTAATTATAAAGGCTCAAGAAAAATTAAATATTTTTCTAAGAAAAATGGCGGCAAATCATCGGCTTTAAATCTTGGTATTAGAAAATCAGCCGGATCAATTATTATTACCGTCGACGCTGATAGCGCGATGGATAAAAAAACAGTGGCCAATTTTGTAAAACGTTATCGCGATCCATCGGTTATGTGTGTCGCTGGTAATGTAAAAATTGGGAATCATAAAACTTTAATTGGCTTAATGCAATCAATTGAATATTTAGGAGGATTTTATTTTAAGAAAGCAGATTCTATGTTCGGTTCGATTTATATTGTTGGCGGAGCGGCTGCTTCATATCGCCGCCAAGTATTTCGCAAGATTGGTTTATTCGATAAAGGAACTTCAACCGAGGATATTGAAATGTCGACGCGTATTCAGCAAGCGAGAATGAAAATCGCCTATGCGGATGACGCTATTGTTTATACCGAAGGCCCCTCTGATATTAAAAGCTTAATTAAACAACGCTTACGTTGGAAATATGGACGTTTCGAAACCTTCTATAAATACCGTGAATTATTTTTCAATATTCATGGCAATAAATATTTAACCTTTTTCGTTTTACCTCTCGCTGTATTTTCCGAGATGCTTTTATTCTTTGAAGTTATCATGTTAACCGCTCTCTATTATTATCTCTTTACATCGGGAAATTTTGCGAGCCTTGTTACCAGTATTATGATTTCAGCGGCTGTTTTAGCGATACAGATATTAAGCGATACTAAAAATCGCAAAGGTTATTATCTGCTCCTTTGGGCCCCAGTCGTTTGGCTCCTATTCTACTTTATTGATTTTATTGAATTTAACGCTTTAATGCGTAGTATCTGGGCCCTAATCAGAAAGAAGAAGATTACTTGGCAGAGATGGAAGAGAGTTGGCGTTTATAATTAATTAAAGTATAATAAGATTTGAATTTTTCATTCAATTATAATATGAATCAAGATATCCAAAATTTAATTAAATTACTTCTAAATCTCCATAAAGAGTTATTAGAGTTAGAGAAACACGCCTATGAGAAGAAAAACGGCGTAATTGCCAGTAACGGCGATTATTTTAATTTAGTGGTTGGCCATCCAGATTTTAATTGGCTACGCTCATTCTCTGAAGTAATCGCGTTAATCGATGAAGAGGGCGAACAAAAAGAAATTGATTGGAGTAAAATTACTGCAGCTCTCAGTAGTTTACAGGTGATGCTTGAGGCTAATGAAAAAACCGAGTTTTCTAAACGATACGGAGAGGTATTAAATGATAATATGTATCTACTTGGTTTAAATGGGCAAGTAAAATCGGAGATAGAAAGAGTTTTGCGTCTGAAAAAATAAATATATAAATATCTAAAATAAATAGAAAAGCATTGCGGTTTGCGCAATGCTTTTTGTTTTAGATTTCTCGCGGGAGTTAGCGGGAAGTCGGTTGGTTTAATAGTTCGCGAATTTTCTTTTCCGTTTCTTTCTCCAGACAGATGCCAATTTCTTGTCCGGGGCAAGCATTCCTGAGTGGGATTTTGTTTTGTTCTATACGAACAACTCTATCCTTTAAGATATATTCAGGCAAATGGAGGTTGATCTTACTTCCGATCGTAAGAGTACCTGTCGTTACCTTGCAAAGGATTACTAATCCCTTGGTGTTGCCGCGTTTTTCTTTTTTAATCGCGGATGATGATGAAAAAAATCTTTCGACTTTCATAACTGCACCATTGTCAGTGGTAATTGCTAATTCTCCCATGGTTTACTTTATTTTTTAAAGGTTCGTAAAATAGTAATAATATTTTATTGTCTATCTCATATTTTGTCAATAATATAAAACAAAAAACAGACGTTTGGCCTGTTTTTTTGCAATCAATGTTTTTAGAATGTTTATCGTGTGATTGTAATAATCTCACCCTTTTCGGCGCGTGGTGCTGAAACCGTAATGCTTCCGCTGGCTGTTTTAGAAATAAGATAATTTGTTCCGTTATCGGTTCCGCCATTCGGGTCGATTGGCATAGTGGATAAATATTTTTCGGTGACCGTTAGAACAGAAAGATTAATCAGGCCGGCACAGCGGGCGCCTGTTTTACATATTTCTGTAGTTGTTGATAAAATTGTTTTAGGTAGTACTCCGGCATTATCAGTCGAGTATTGGTGGATAGCATTAGCTATTTTGCTAATATCAACTTTCCTTTGAGAATTATTTTTATCGCCAAGCTTATCACCGGGGTTAATCGCTAGCACGGTTATGCCGGTAAGCAGAAAAAGCGCTGTTACAACTAGGATTACCTTCAAAGGCGAAAATCCAAAATTGTCTACATTTTTCATAAGTAAGATATTAAAAGTAATAAAATCCTCTTATAAATATTATAGCACAATATAAATCACTATATTGACTAAAATACGTAAATATGGTATAAATTAGTTAGACATTATTTCATATCTTTACTATTATATAAGAAAGGCTAATTAATCATTTAAAAAATATGAACAATGAGATTTTAACGCTAAATGCTAATGAAAGCGAAAGCATGGCTAAGCCCGCTAAGGCCGAAACCATAAATTTTGATGATACGAAAAAAATGGCTGAAGAATCTAAGGCCAATAACGCTGAATTATCGATAGCTAAGAAGCAGGATGCTTTAGAAAGTGACGCTGAATATAAAAAGATACAATCGGAAATTCTCGGATTAAAATCTCCAGAGGAAGCTACGGAGGCAATTAATACTAAATTGAAAGCTCTGGAGAAAGAATTAGAGGAAAAGAATAAAGATTATACTAACTTAACAACCAGCGCTTCATATAGTAATGGGGTCGGCGGAGTTTCTTTCGTTGGCGGGACAGAGGCCGCAGCGTTTTCCAAAAAATATAAAGGTGTCGATAAAATTGTTGACCTATTAGCTCTAGCGACCGATAAAAATAAAGAAAAAAAGAGCGAAGAAAAGGCCGATGGTATTCTTGGCTTGCTTGGCGCTCATAAAAAAAGTCAAGAAATAAATAATCGGGAGTTTATAACTATTAAAAACGTTTTAACAACTGGGGAGATAGGAACAAGCAATTTAGATGGTGAAGCTATTCTCCAGGGATATAAAACGGTCATTGCTTTTTTAGCTGAGAATGATCCAGAACTTTTAAAAACTGAAAAATATCAAGACATGCTAACTGGTGTTTGTAAGCATGATGAAGAGGCAAATGAAAAATACGGGAGTCTCATAGTAAAAGATGAGGAGACAATAGATCGGCCGACTAGCGTTAAGGATGCGATGGATTTTGAAAAAACTGTAGATCAGATTAATGAATTTGAAACGCAAAAATCGCAGGTTGAAACAAAGTATAAGAAAGCCGCCTAAAACAGTTTTAAAAAAAGCGGGCCCTAAGCCAGTTTTTAGATTATATGACAGATAAGAATAAAAATAATACTGGTAAAACAGAAATTCAGTGGCGCGATCGTCTTTTGCTAGAGAGCTTGATTGCTCAAATTCTTCCGGGTCTTATTATTTCCGATCACGATAAAGCGAATAAAATAATTGAGATGATAAAAGAGGAGGAGCTCACTATAAAGAATTTTTTGAAATTGTATCCAGAGTATAAAGGAATTGAAATCACAAATAGTGAAGCGATTGAAAAACGCTTTAATCAAAAAAGCGAAAATAAAAATCAAGATTTTTTTCCGATCGTGAATTTCAATCATAAAATCTTATATTATCTTACGGATCTAATAAAAGAGAGAGATATTTTAGATGTCCAAAACGATAATGATTTTAGTTTCCAATTAAGAGTTTCTCTTTATAATAATTTTAATCGTTACTTGAATTTACTTTTGACAAAATTAGCGCCTGAGGATTTAGAATCCTTGTACCAAGTATTGATTAATATTTCCGATAAAGACGAATTGCTTGGCGTTTTATCAAACAGGCTTAAGCAGGCGCCAAACTTAATAATTAATAATTTTTTGAATTTAGGATTAAAATAACCGTAAACATATGAGTTTCTTGGAAAAAATTGGGCTCGCAAAAAATGGAGACGCTTCTACCTATGAGGAGCAAGAAATTTTGGCTAAAAAAATTGAGCTAGAAAGCGGGAATGAAACCGGTAAAGAAAAAGAAAAAAATATCCCCACCATGCCGACAATCGATGACTTTCGCGTCATTATTGAGAATGAGCCGAATATTAAACTTGAAGAATTAGAGGCTCTGACTGGAGTAAATCCGGGAGAGTTTTTGCAGACTATAACGGGAGAAAAAAATATCACAATTAAAGATGTTAAGGATTTTAACGAGAGAATAAGTAATGCGCAGGCAGAGCCAGAAGAAGAATATAAGGATAGTAATTTAAGAAAAATAGCTAATAATAATTTTATTAAGGCTGGTGTTCTATCTTTAATTTTATTTTTAAAATTTGCCCCGCACGCTGACGCGGCTCATACTAAAAAAACAAACGACTCAAATAAATATGATACTGAAACAAAAAAGAACGCGGAAACGAAAATTGATGGTGGCGATAAAACTTATCATTATGATGGCCCAAACCCAGGCGACAATAATTCGCTTGAGAGCCTAGCCAAACTTGATCTGACAAATAGTTATGAAACAGATAAGGCGGACGTTCCTCATGAGAGTCAGGTAAATATTGAATCACAAATTCATAATTTTTTGGATGGAATTAATACAGGCAATTATCATGATTTAATGGCTAAGGTTTGGAAGATTTCCGGTTCAAGCGACGAGCGCCTCACAAATACATGGGAGGGTGGTAATGAGGAATTAACTAACGCTCGCATTGCGGCTGCCGAACAAATAATTAAGGATGCGATAAATAATCACGACTTTTCTCATTCTGGTTTTAGCGCGGAACAGATTAAAGACTTAAAAGAGAAGCCTTTTGTTTATGATATTTTTGAAAGTAAAAATGGGCCAGAAAAGGGAGTGACCTATTTAACAGATTTAAAAAATCCGGATTCAAAAAATGGTGAAAATTATACGACTGCCCAAATTAAAGAAATCCAAGAAAAAGATCCGAAAAAATATTTTTCACTTTTAGAAAAATGCCGCTATATAAATGTAAATTTAATGGCCGAGGATAATAGTATTCCTCATATTGATAATCGTCCGGCTCAACTGGAAACGCATGGCGGAGATTTAACAAGTTTGAAAAATAAAATACCGGAGTTTAGTAGTTATAAGGCAGTTATGATAATTGAGGATAATAGTGCCTCGATGCAGCAATCGAAAGAAGCGATGGCGCAGTATTTAGATGATAATTATAATGCGAAAATTAAGGTTACGACGGCATCATTCTCTTCTGATCTTGGTGATTTCAGGCCGGAACAAGATATGAGGGACGCTTCACAGTCTTTACGTGATATGAATAGTATTGGTAGCTCAAATGAAAGAGCTACTGACTGTACTATTAAAGCAATGAAATTATTTAAAGCTCAAGAAAATGCAGGCGATGGCCTGGTATTAATTGGCACAGACGAGGCGCTCCAGAAAGTTTCGTTTAATGATTTAATGGCGCTGCAAAATCTAGGAGAGGAAAAAAATGCAAATATACAATTTTTAATTGTGCACACTGTTGATGGCGAAAAAATAACAGAGAACGTTCCGCTTGAAGAGGTTATAAAAAATTTCACTGATCCTAATGGAATATATGAAACTACAAAAGCCAGGCTTGAACATTACGCCAATCTAAGAACAGTAAGCGAGCATACGCGAGCTGGATTCCAAGAGAGGTTAAATAATCTAGAAGATTCTAAGTTTACCATGTATAAATTAACCATTGATGATGGAGATGGTGGCGCAAAGGAAATACAACTTGTAGCCTATTAAAATTAACGGACTTGACATAATTTTTTATTTATCGTATAAATATTAATTGACTTATTTGTCTAAATAAGTCAATTATTTTAAATAGCAATTTAAAAACAAAATATAACCTAAAACCACCGCAAAATCATGAGAACCACACTATTATTGCTCGTTTTCTCCATGAGCGCCACAGTCTTCGGACAAACGTCGCAGGAGGCTGTCAAGGACATTCTTGGCGAAAGATTTATAAGCCAAACTCAAGCCAAAATTGTCTGGCATGAGCAAAAATCTGATGAATTATTAATTCCTTATTCGGAGGCAGTTCTGAATGAGTGCTGGCGATTAAGTGCAATAGGAGAGGCGGATTATTATTTAGTTCCTATTTTGGGACTTAATAAGGAAAAACTGTCCATTTTTTGGAACATTATCTCTCCCGATATTCCACTTCAAGTCGGTCAGCCTGCTTGGCGTCTAATCAACTTTAAAGATAATAGAATCCTCTTTTTTTCTTGGGAAGAAGAAAGTCTAAAAGCTTCAGAGAAGGGAATGACCCTATTATCAACTCTTGATTATCTTGAAGCAGTCGCAACCATTAATTTGGTTCATGGAGCCGATAAAAGTTCGAATTTCTCAAAGTTTTATTTTTCCTGCGAAAGCCTTCCTGCCGATAATAACGGAGTTGAAGGCGACTTCTTCACCAAAGGTAAAACAATTGTTTATTCGGCTAATTTAAGTTCTCGTGAGGCCCTGGTCCTGGATTTTCCAAAGGAAAACTTCTTGCCAGGCTCTCTAAAGCCTAATGAATTTTCATTTGTAATATTCGCTAAAGGGCAAAACGAGGTCATTGTCATTCAGTTTGAGAAGGCTCTTTCTTCTTTAAAAGAAAAATCTGAAATTGACTATGACGTCAGTAGCACTGAATGTCTTTAAACCATAAGGCGAAAAACGATAAAAATAAAAAATATAGCCCCCTTCATTAATAGAGGGCTTTTTTATTGACATAAAGACGATTATACCCTATACTGAAGGTAATCAAATTTAATAAAACACCTATTAGAAAACTCCTGGATTTAATGGCTATTTGAGCCTAGGTGGCCAGGAGCCTGATCGTAAGATCGGGTTAGGAAATTTTTTTTATTATATGGAAGACAAAAAAATCGAAGAATTGAGCGAATTTGGAAAATTGCTCGAAAAAGATGATATTAAAATTCCTCAAGTTGGCGGCATTGTTAAGGGTCGCGTTGTATCCGCTTCTAAATCAGAAGTAATGTTGGATATCGATGGCATTTTAATGGGTATCGTTCGCGGACCGGAACTTTATAATGAAGTTGAAGAGTTTTCAAGTTTAAAACCCGGTGACGAAATCGAAGCCGCGGTCATTGATGAAGAAAATGAAAACGGCGAGCTTGAATTATCATTCCGTCTTGTTGGCCAAGAAAAAGCTTGGAATAAATTACGCTTGGCTTTCAAGGAAAAGACTACTGTTAAAGTTAAAATTGTTGACGCTAATAAGGGCGGTTTACTTAGCCGTTATTGTCAGATCGACGGTTTCTTGCCTGTTTCACAATTAGCCCCAGAAAATTATCCAAGAATTTCTGGCGGCGATAAGAGTAAAATTTTAGAAAAATTAAAATCATTTGTCGGTTCTGAATTCGAAGTTACAGTTATGACGCTTAGCGAGGAGGATAATAAAGTTATCTTCAGCGAAAAGGATGTTTGGAACAAGAAACAGAAGCCAGCTCTTGATAAATATAAAGTCGGTTTACAGGTCGATGGTAAAATTACCGCGATTACTAATTTCGGCGTCTTTGTTTCCTTCGGGGAAAACATTGAAGGCCTTGTTCATATTTCTGAACTAGCTTGGCAGAGAATTGATTCTCCAAGTGAGATGTATAAGGTCGGTGATAAGATTAAAGCGGAAATCATTTCTATCGATGGCGCTAAAGTATTCTTAAGTGCTAAGAAATTATTAGTCGATCCATGGTTAGAAGCCAGTGCTAAGTATAAGACTGGCCAGATTGTTTCCGGCACTATCTTAAAAATTAATCCTTTTGGTTTATTTGTTAAGCTTGATGAAGAAATCCACGGTTTAGCTCATGTCAGCCTACTTAACTTAGGCGGTAAGGAAAAAATCACTGAACTATACCAACCAGGAGAAGTAAGAAATTTCGAGGTTGTCAGTATTTCTCCAGCTGAACATCGCTTAGGTTTAAAATTAGCCGGCGAAGGTAAGGAGGCCTCTAAGTCAAAAGCGGAAAAAGCTATCAAGGTAAAAAAGGAAGAGGGGAAAGAAGAAGTTGAATCTGAAGAGAAAGAAGAAAAAGAGGAAAAGAAAGAAAAGAAAGCCAAGGTAGTAAAAAAGACAAAATAAGATATTTATTGAATAATCAATATTATAAAAAGACTATTCATATTGGGTAGTCTTTTTATTAATTGCGTACTACTATCGGCCGGGATAAATGTTTGATAATGCCAGAAATAATGAAGTATTTGAAGAAAAAATGATTTTTCCCAGATTGCCAAAAGCCCGTTTGTGGCCTATAATAAAAATACTTATTTAAGTTTAAATACATGAAAAAATTAATTAGAAATTTTTTGGTTCTGTTTGCAGTTTTTTTGTTAATCGCGGCTGTCTTTAGCGCTTTCTCCGGAAATACGACTAAGAGTCAAGCGGTCGGCATTGAAACCTTAATTAACCAAATAAATAGCGATAAAGTTTCAGAGATTGTTATTAGTGGAAATAAACTACTTGTTACATTAAAAGACAATACGAAAGAGAGTATAAGTAAGGAGGCTAATGACTCTTTATCGACGCTACTCAATAATTATAAAGTTGATCCCGCTAAATCAACGGCGATAAAAATTTCCGTTAAAGAAGAAAGTGGCTGGGATTATTTTTTGATGAACATTGCGCCATTCCTTTTGCCGTTTATTCTGGTCGGCGTTTTTATATTCTTTATGCTTCGTGGTGTTCAAGGAGCAAATTCTCGGGCCATGAGTTTTGGCCAATCTACCGCTAAGGATTTTAAGCCGGACGAAAAAAATCGTACGACTTTTAAAGATGTTGCTGGAGCGAAAGAGGCTAAAGAAGAATTAAAAGAGATTGTTGAATTTTTAAGATTCCCGAAAAAATTTCATGAACTCGGAGCGAAGATACCGCGCGGTGTTTTATTATTAGGCGCACCCGGGACTGGTAAAACCTTATTAGCGCGTTCGGTTGCCGGTGAAGCGAAGGTTCCATTTTTTCATATGTCTGGCTCAGAATTCGTTGAGATGTTCGTCGGTGTGGGTGCCTCACGGGTTCGTTCTTTGTTCGATAAAGCAAAAAAGAATGCGCCTTGTATTTTATTTATCGACGAAATTGATGCGGTCGGTCGCCGCCGTGGGTCCGGACTTGGTGGCTCACATGATGAACGCGAGCAAACTCTTAATCAAATTTTAGTTGAAATGGATGGCTTTGAGCCGACACAGAATATTATTGTTATTGCGGCTACTAATCGCCCTGATGTTTTAGACCCAGCCTTACTTCGTCCGGGGCGTTTTGATCGCCGCGTGATGATTGATTTACCAGATCTAAAAGATCGTGAAGAGGTATTGCTTGTTCATGCTCGTACGAAACCCTTAGCAAAAAATGTCGACTTAAGAAAAATCGCGGAAAGAACAGCTGGTTTTTCTGGCGCTGATTTAGCTAATATCTTAAATGAAGCAGCAATTCTCGCAGCACGTGAAGATAAGAAAGAAATTGTTAATGAAAATTTATTTGAAGCGATTGAAAAAGTTATGATCGGCCCGGAAAGAAAAAGCCGAGTAATCACTGATAAAGAGAAAAAAATTACTGCTTATCATGAAGCGGGTCATGCCTTAGTCTCACATTTTTTACCCGACGCTGATCCAGTTCATAAAGTTTCAATTATTTCTCGTGGTTCAGCGGGCGGTTATACTTTGAAAGCCCCGGCAGAAGATCGTCATATGCATGCTAAATCAGAATTTATTTCTGAGATTGCTGTTTTGCTCGCCGGGCACTTAGTTGAAAAGAATATTTTTGGCGAAGTTACTACTGGCGCTACTTCTGATTTAAGAAGGGCAACGGCCTTAGCGCGTAGCTTGGTTACGGACTATGGTATGAGTGATCATCTTGGACCGCGTACCTACGGCGAGAAAGAAGAAATGATATTCTTAGGCCGCGAAATTCACGAGCAACGCGATTATAGTGAAAAAGTAGCGGAGAGAATTGATGAAGAAATAACAGGGTTCATTAAACAGGGCGGAGAGAAGGCTCAAATTATTATTGATCAGCATGCTGAAAAATTGGAGAAGATCGTTGCGACTCTGCTAGAAAAAGAAACAATCGAGAAAGATGAATTCGAATTAATCATGGGGCCTAAGCCGACTGTTTAATTTGACTAATACAGTCTTTACGTTATACTAAATGTGTAATCATTAATTTTTTATATTATGGCAAATCCAAAGAAACAAAAGACCCATGCAGCGACCCATAAAGGCCGTGCTCACCTCGCTCTCAAGAAAGTAACTTTAACTAAATGCCCGAAATGCGGGAAAATGCGCAAACCACATACAGTTTGCACTTTTTGTGGTACATATAAGGGGCGCGTTGTTTTAAAAGTTAAACCAAAGACGACTAAGAAAAAATAATACTTATGTCTAATCGGCATTTAGCTCGGACGATTGCCTTGCAAACTTTGTTTGCTTGGGATTTTAACGGAAAAAAGGAAAGTGATATTGAACGCCTAACAGCGGAAAATTTTGCTAATTTTGCGCCAAATTTTGATGATGGCGGATTTGTTAAAGCTCTAGTCGCTGGGGTTCGGGATAATATTTCAAAGATTGATAAATTTATTGTGAAATATGCTACTGAATGGCCGCTCGATCAGATTACAACTATTGATCGTAATATTTTACGCTTAGGAATTTTTGAATTATTATATAGTCCAGTTCCTCCGCGGGTAGTTATTAATGAAGCGATTGAAATTGCTAAGAGCTTTGGCGGAGATTCTTCAGGAAAATTTGTAAATGGAGTTTTGGGCGCTCTCTATAATGATGAGCCGGAAATTCAGAAACGAGATAATAAAGAAGAAGCGGCTGCGGCGAAACTAGAAGAAGAAAAAAATAAAAAAGATGAAGATAAAACCCTTGAGACGCCACTAGAGTAGGCGTCTCTTGTCTATATCGCAGAAAGATAATTATGACAAATCAAGAATTAGCAAAATTGCAGAAGAGACTAGGAGTGGCTTTCAAAAATGATAGCTTATTAAAACAGGCCTTGGTTCATCGTTCTTATTTAAATGAACATCCTGATTTTAAAATTGGACACAATGAACGTCTGGAATTTTTGGGTGATGCGGTTTTAGAAATTGTCGTGACGGAATATTTATATTTAAATTTTACAACAACTCCCGAGGGAGATTTGACTAATTGGCGCGCCTCACTCGTTAACGCAAAAATGCTTTACGAGATTGCTGCCGAGCTTGATGTCGAGGAATGCCTTTATTTATCAAAAGGAGAATCGCGAGATAAAAATAAAAAATCACGCCAGTTTATTTTAGCTAATTCGATTGAAGCAATTATTGGCGCAATTTATTTAGATCAAGGAATTGATGTCGCTAAACAATTTGTTTTAAAAAATGTTGTTTCAAAGCTTGATGATATTTTAAGAAATCAAACCTATCTTGATCCTAAGTCCCGTTTTCAAGAAAAGGCCCAAGAAGAAAAGGGAATCACTCCGCATTATCAGATTATTGATGAAATTGGGCCCGACCACGCGAAAATTTTTACTGTTGGTTTATATCTCGAAGAAGAGCAAATCGCGACCGGCAAAGGATCTTCAAAACAAGAAGCGCAAGTTGAAGCGGCGGCGAATGGTTTAAAGAAAATGAATTGGTAAACTCAGTTTATAATTTGTTTTATAAATATACTTGATTTGTATTATATGGATATAAATAATCTTTTTAAATTAGCGGCCGAGAAAAAAGCCTCGGACATTCATTTGCTTTTTGCCGAAAAACCAATTTTTCGCATTGACGGACAATTGCTTGATATAAATGATGTCGTGAAGGGTGGCAATTTTCCTCGATTAACCGCGCTTGATTTAGAAGGATTTTTAAATACTCTCTTAACTAAAGAACAAAAGGCGCGCTTTTTTGATAAGCGTGATTTAGATTTTGGTTATCAAATTGAAAATATTCGTTACCGCGTAAATTGCGCGTTTGAAAAAAATAATATTACTATTGTGGCGCGTGTTGTTAGTGATAGCAAGCCAACTTTAGAAGAATTGGGCATGCCGCCGGTCGTTAAAGATCTCTTAGAATTGCCGCAGGGTTTTATATTGCTGACTGGGCCAACGGGTTGCGGAAAATCGACAACTCTAGCTGCCATGATTAATTATATTAACGATAATCGTCGCTGTAATATCATAACGCTTGAAGATCCGATGGAATATGTTTTTATTCCGAACAAAAGTATAATTTCTCAACGTCAACTCGGCACAGATATGATAAGCTTTGCGTCCGGTTTAAAACACGTGCTTCGTCAAGATCCAAATGTTATTATGCTTGGCGAAATGCGCGACCCGGAAACTATCGCGACAGCCGTTACTCTCGCCGAAACCGGGCATTTAGTTTTAGCAACCCTTCATACCTATAGTGCCGCTCAAACTATTGATCGTATTATCGATGTTTTTCCGCCTTATCAGCAAGGTCAAATTAAATCACAATTATCTTCAGTTTTGTCTGCTGTTATTTCACAGCGCCTACTAAGCAAAATTGGCGGTGGACGTGTTGCGGCTCGAGAAATTCTTTTAAACAATGGTGCAGTTGCTAATCTTATTAGAGAAGGAAAAATTGCACAGATTAAAAGTACGATAGAAACTAATTCCTCGATCGGCATGATTACTCTTGATCGCCATATTAAAGAGCTTTATCAGGCTGGATTAATTAGCCGCGAAGTGGCTCTTCGTCAGATGGATGATCAGCAACTTTTAGACGATTAATTTTCAAATGGAAAATAAAACGACCCTAATTGGGTCGTTTTTGTTTATGAGCATAAGCTATTTAGGCAGAACAAAGCGGTAGAGATAGAAATATTCATCCGTTATTGATGGTTTAGTATTCTTAGTAATATAAAGTAGGCTACGATCATAGTTACCGAGAGGCCAGGTTGATAAAATAAGAACACTTTTTGGATTGTTTTCTTTTTTCTTGTAGAAAGCGATAAGATTATTTTTTACCTCCCAATAAGGAAGTAACGGCGTGTATTTTGCTTTATCATCCCAAGTTAAAAAAGTTCCTTCTTCAGCGCGTTCCATTTGGAATATCTTTTTTCCAGGTATATACGGAAGAAGCGCGCTTCCGGAAATAGCGGGGTATGATGCAATTTCCTCATTAAGTAAATTATTATTTTTTAAATAAGTTGCCATCTCATTTGCTCCGGAATAATTTGTTTGTCTATTAGTATAATTATAGTAGAAAGCATATCCCGCGCTCGCGCTTAAGCAAATGAATAAAAATGAAAGGGCAATGAAATTCTTTAAACTAGTTTTTACGGTTTTGTCCCGGAGATAATAAATATCGAGCCACCAAGAAAATAGGAAAACTACTAGGATTAATCCGTAATGGCGGAGGGCCCCAGCGTGTTTAAAAAGAATAATAAATATTATCCAAAAAAATGATGATAGGAATATTAGGCGAGCAGTTTTTGTTTTAAGAATAAAAATAATAAAAATAATCCAGCTTGGCGCAACTACCCAATAGAATAGTGGCGGGATAAAGCTATTATCAAAATATGGCAACAAAGAAATCGTGCAGGCTTTGGCAAAATAGTTTAGGCCATTAAATTTTAAGGCGGCGTAGATTTGGTCCGGGTAGGGCAGTAATATAAAAACAATGGATAGTATTGCCACTATCATAATAATAATAGCGATTAGGTAGCGTCTTTCCTCAAGTTTTTTTTGAAGCGATTCAACGTTAAAGAATAACGTAAGAATCGAGGCAATCGCTAGCGCTTGAATTCCGCTCCAGGCTAAGAGAGCAACACTGAAAGCGTAGAGTATGGGTTTTTTAAAGCGCTGCGAGTAAAGGCTAGCGCAGAGAAATAGGGAGAAAATAATCAAGCTATAGTTTCTGGCGACAACTGAATATTCAAAGAGAAAAAAATAAGAAAATGGTAAAATAATTTTGAAGAATTTAGGAAGAGGAGAGAAAAAAAGAAGAAGAAAAATAGCGCCCACCGCTAGAATGTAATTAATAATAAATTCACTTGAATAGGGAAGGCCACTAGCCGCAAAAGGATAGAGAATAAAATGCCAAAGTGGAGGCGTTCCTTCGTAGGGCATTTGTTTTATGATTCCAATTGGTTTTAAGTCACGAGAAATCAACCAGCTCTGCGCTTCATCGCGCCAAGGCTGATGATTGATTGACGAGTAGAGGGTGATTATTAGATACGCGAGAAAAACAAAACTTAAAATTATTTTATCTCCATGTTTATTTATAAGATTATTTTTACTTATCATTTATTTAAAAATAGCTCTAATTTAATTTAATTATATATAAAATATGCCATATATACTAGCAAAAGCGTTGATTCAGAAAATGCTGGATTTGCGGGCTTTATTTGATGCTTTTTGGCCCTTGACATTATTTTTAAAACAGCTATAATTGTTTACAGTTTCAACAGGGCTATAAAAGCCGAAAATAATATGCAAAAACAGTTAAGAAATCATGTTAATCAGCGATTCTAAATAATTAGCAGCTTTGCGATTACTTAGAACCGCCGAAAAGCGGTTTTTTTGCGCCCCTGAGTCCGTTAACAATTCATGTTAGAGTAAAGACATCAAAAATATAAGTAAAACCGACGTCTTATTCCCAACTCTCAAATTTTTCGTCCGAGAGAAGGGGCTGTAATAAGAAGTCAAAAACGCGTTTTTATTTTTTAAAGTAAAAGCGTGGGAAAATCTCAATAAGAGTATATGGTGGATGCCTTGACATAAGAAGACGATGAAGGACGTAGCAGCCTGCGATAAGCTGCGGTGAGGTGGCAAGCAACCTTTGACCCGCAGATCTCCGAATGGGGAAACCCCCTCTGTCGAAGACAGAGGAAGCTCAGCCTTTTAGGCGAGCTGGAAGACCCGGCGAACTGAAACATCTTAGTAGCTGGAGGAAAATAAAATAACAATCATTCCCTGAGTAGTGGCGAGCGAAAGGGGAGGAGTCTAAACCGTAATAACTGAGTAATTGGTCGAGTTCGCTCGACTGGTTACGGAAGGTTCTGGAACCACATGTTTTTTCGGTGTTGCAAGACCTAGTGCCTATTGCCAGACCAATGGGGCGAAGTAAAAAAAGACAATTTCTAATTGAATGAGCTGGAAAGCTCTGCCAGAGACGGTGATAGCCCGGTAAGTGAAAGGAATTGACTCTTCGTTGCTAGAGTTCTTAAGTAGGGCGGGACTCGTGAAATCCCGTCTGAAGCCAGGTCGACTATGACCTAAGACTAAATACTTCTTATGATCGATAGTGAACAAGTACCGTGAGGGAAAGGTGAAAAGCATCCCGTTTAGGGAGGTGAAATAGTACCTGAAACCATATACTTACAAAGAGTCGGAGCCCCGCAAGGGGTGACGGCGTGCCTATTGAAGAATGAGCCAACGAGTTTGTTCTACGTGGCTTGCATAATCTCCTCTGGAGAGCATGCAGAGTGAAAGCGAGGGTTAATAGCCCGTTTGTGTATCGCTCGTGTTTTACACGAGTTGCAAAACTCGCGTAACGCGAGTGATACATTCGTCGCGTGGACAAGACCCGAAGCCGGGTGATCTAACCATGAGCAGGTTGAACTTCATCGAAAGATGGAGGAAGGACCGAACCCATTAGCCGTGCAACACTATGGGATGACTTGTGGTTAGCGCAGAAATTGTAATCGAACTCGGCAATAGCTGGTTCTCCTCGAAATAGCTTTTGGGCTAGCCTCGAATGTTGACTGCAGGGGGTAGAGCACTGGATGAGGGCGGGTCGCAAGATACCGTCTTCAATCAAACTCCGAATACTTGCAGGTATAATTCGGGAGTCAGACTATGGGCGCTAAGGTCCATCAGTCAAAAGGGAAACAGCCCGGATCACAATCTAAGGTCCCTAAATCTATACTAAGTGTAAAAGGTGGTGTTGTGACTACGACAGTTAGGAGGTTGGCTTAGAAGCAGCCATCCTTTAAAGATAGCGTAATAGCTCACTAATCAAGTTGTTTCGCGCCGAAAATTTATCGGGGCTAAGTATAGTACCGAAGATGTGAACTTTCTAATTCATTTTAGGGAGTGGTAGAGGAGCATTCCCTTCAGCGTCGAAGTCGTGTCGTGAGGCACGGTGGAGCGGAGGGAAGGGAGAATGTTGGCATGAGTAGCAAAAAGGCGGGCGAAAACCCCGCCCATCGAAAACCTAAGGTTTCCTGGGCAACGCAAATCGACCCAGGGTTAGTCGATCCTAAGGCGTATCCTGTGTAGTGCAGGAGCTAGCCGATGGATGAGCTGGTTAATATTCCAGCACTACTGTTGTTTTCCGAAGGGGGGACGCAAGTCTAAGGTCTAAGCGTGCTATGGTATGTACGTTTTTGTTCTCAAGAAACGGTCTAGGCAAATCCGGACCACTAGTTTCAAGAGTTTGAAAAGAGATGAAGTCGCAAGATGGAATCAATTTAGGCGGAAGATTTGACTAGAAAAACCTCTAGGGCTAAGGCAACAGTAATCGTACCGTAAACCGACACAGGTAGGTGAGGCGAGAAGCCTCAGATGTACGAGAGAATCTTCGTTAAGGAACTCGGCAAAACAGCGACCGTAATTTCGAGATAAGGCCTGCCCTCGCAAGAGGGCCGCAGCTAAAGAGCTCAAGGGACTGTTTACCAAAAACATAGCTCTCTGCTAACTCGCAAGAGGATGTATAGAGGGTGATGCCTGGCCAGTGTCCGAACGTTAAGAGGAGAGGTTAGTCGCAAGACGAAGCTTTGAATCCAAGCGCGGATGAACGCCGGCGATAACTATAATCGTCCTAAGGTAGCGAAATTCCTTGTCGGGTAAGTTCCGACCTGCACGAATGGCTTAACCACTTGGGCACTGTCTCAACGAAGTACTCGGTGAAATTGCAAGACGAGTAAAGATGCTCGTTAACCACAGTTGGACGAAAAGACCCCGTGAAGCTTTACTACAACTTGATATTGAATTAGGGATACACATGTTCAGAATAGGTGGGAGCCTTCGGGCGCCAGTGAGATACCACCCTTGTCTATTTTTAATTCTCACCCGGAGATTCCGGGGACAGTGTCTGGTGGGTAGTTTGTCTGGGGCGGATGCCTCCCAAAAAGTAACGGAGGCGTTTACAAAGGTCAGCTATCCCGGAATGGAAACCCGGGAGATAGTGTAAAGGCATAAGCTGGCTTTACTGCGAGACTTACCAGTCAAGCAGTCGCGAAAGCGGAACTTAGTGATCCGACCATTCAATATAGGATGGTGGAAGCTCATCGGATAAAAGCTACTCCGGGGATAACAGGCTAGTCACGCCCAAGCGTCCAC
>JBAXPN010000001.1:0-431953 GCA_037132255.1 Candidatus Falkowiibacteriota bacterium | reverse complement strand
GAAATGAATTTTCGTTTCGCCGGACAAGAGCTAATATTGTCCGCCTCGTTAATTCTAATCCGGAATTAAAAGTCTTTATTACTCTTACCTTCGATGACAAGAAATCAGACGACGGCTCATTTACGGATATAACCAAATGCAATTTAATCTTCTCTAACTTTATTAAAAGATTAAAACGGCATTACCCGGACTTAAGATATTTAGCCGTTCCCGAATTTCAGGGTGATTATTATTTCCACTCCAAAATTAAAAAAGAATTTGGCGGAAATATTCATTATCACGTTTTGTCTAACTTACCTTATACGGCTAACAGCCTATTAGCCGATATCTGGAAATTCGGTTTCGTTAAGATTAATAACGTTCGTCATGTCTCTCGGGTTGGTTTATATGTCGCAAAGTATATCGGTAAAGAATTGTTTGACGGCCGCCTAGCCGGCAAGAAGAAAATCTTTTATTCTCGCCAACTGGCTAAACCAGAAGTCTTTATCGGAGTTAAGGCTAGAGAGTATTTTAACAGTCTCAAGTCGCCTCCTGAATTATTGCTCGATAAGCAGTATCATTCCGAATATGTCGGAGAGGTTCGCTACCGCCTCTTTAAAAATGGTTAGCAATCTTTGATTAAACCCTTTTAAAGTAAAACATATGCCCCAAAGAAATGTTAAGCCTAGAAATTATCCGGAAGAATCTTGGAGTTTATGCCTCTAGTTATTCCGAAGAAGAGCTCATCGCCGCTCGACGTGATCTCTATCAATTCGCAAATTTCGCCTGTGATTATTACTATAATAGAAAACAAACGATAAATAATAAAATAAACTAATATTGATAAAATACAAATATATGCTAATATTCATAACGGACACAATCAAATCAGCGTACAACAACCATTCTCAATCACAATGACGGCGAGTTTTGTCGTTTTGATATAAAGAGAGCAGTGGCTGTTTCAGTTATACTTCGTATAATTGTGTCCAACAGTTTCACTGCTCTCTTTTTATTTATTAATCTTAATTCTATGCAAAAAGGAATTATCTATTACCGAGTTTCAACCGAAGACCAGGCGCAAAATGGCGTTAGCCTTGAGCAACAGAAAAAGGCTTGTTTAGAATATGCTCTTAATCACGATATTGAGATTATTAAGCTGTTTCACGATGACGGCGTATCGGCTAAAACTGTAAATCGTAAAGGCTTACAAGATTTACTCGCCTATTGTGCGAAGAACTATAAAAATATCGATTCAGTTATCGTCTATAAAATTGATAGACTATCAAGGAACGTAAAAGATTACGCTACTATTTTAATGGCTCTTGAAGAACTAAAGATTAAATTTATATCCGCCACCGAAACAGTCGATAAAACGCCGAGCGGGAAATTAATCGGCACTATAATGGCCTCATTCGCTCAATTTGATAACGATGTCCGGAGCGAAAGAGTATCGTCTTGTATGTTAGAAAAGATAAAGCAAGGCATTTGGTGCTACAAAGCTCCTCTCGGCTATCTAAATAAGCGTGATGAGCAAAATAGAGCCATTATAACGATAGATAAGCCGAGGGCCGAGATTATTAAAATGGCCTTTGATAAATTCTCAACCGGAGCCTATCAAATGGAAGAAATACGAAAGCTAATGATTAAAGCCGGATTCAAATCGTGGAAAAATAAAGAGTTAACGAATCAAACCACATTTAGAATATTAACCGAGAAATTCTATTTAGGAATTATGACAGTTAAAGGCCAAGAATATCAAGGCACTCACGAGCAAATAATTAACGAATCAATCTTCTATAAATGCCAAAAACAGATTAAAACTGGAAGTAAAGGCGATAATATTTCGGCTAGTACGCCGAATGAAACATTTCCGCTCCGCCATTTTATTTTATGTCCGCATTGTAATCGACCAATAACTGCCTGTATGTCTAAAAGCAAAACTGGGAAACTTTACCCGTTCTATAAATGCTATAACAAAGACTGCCACGGCCTAAAATCTATTTCCAAAGATAAATTAGAGGGAGAGTTTATGAGTTATCTAAGAAAAATAACGCCTACCGCAGAGTGGTTAAAGAGTTTTAAGAAAGTATTATTAGAAGTGATTAAAAATAGAAGTGGGCTTCTAATACATAATAATAAGCTAGCTCAAGAAAAACTCATTAGACTCCAAACCGAAAAAACAAAACTAATTGAAATGAAGAAAAAAGATTTGCTTGATGATGAGGACTTTAAAAACGAAATAGAAAAAGTAAAACAAGATATTAATGAAACTCAGGCTATCGCCTGCGATCAGTCGGTTAATAAAATAAATCTAAGTAAAGAAATAGACAAAGTTTGTAAAGTCATTTCCAGCCTCGCTAATTCTTATAAAAATGCGACTTATCAAGAAAAACTGAAATTACAGAGTTTGATTTTTACAAAAAAACCAACTTTTGATTTTACAAAAAATCAAACCCCTAATCTTTCGCTAATTCTACAAACAAAAAGAGAACTAGCAAGTGCTAATTCTCCGATAGTAGTCCCTAGGGGAATCGAACCCCTGTTACCAGGATGAGAACCTGGCGTCCTAACCGTTAGACGAAGGGACCATTTAATTTAGCTGAGAAGATTAAGTTTTCGCCCCCGAAGAAACTCTTCGGCGCTCATAATTTTCTTCCCCTCAAGTTGTAATTTTAGTATAACTAATGAATCTTGTCCACACTGGATAGCGAGCTTGCCATCGTTTTGGAAGGCCTCTCCTTTTTTATGATTGTTTAATTCTAATATTTGATTTTCGACGGCAATTATTTTAATAATTTTATCCTCGAGCATTGCATATGTTCCTGGCCAAGGATTATAGGCGCGAACCATTCTCTCGATTTCGACTGCTGGTTTCGACCAATTAATTTTTCCGTCTTCTTTGTTTAGAGTCTTAATGTATGAAGCCGCGGAATCATCTTGAGTAATTGCTGAAATTTTTCCGGCGATAAACTCTAATAAAGTCGCTACGAGTAATTCTGCTCCAAGATTTGATAACTCATCATGAACAATTTCTAGACTCTCGTTTCCTATTAATTTCATCTTAGCTTGCCGTAAAATAGGACCAGTGTCAAGACCAGCTTCCATGCGCATTATGGTTACGCCCGTTTCTGTGTCCCCGTTTAATATGGGAGCATTTAGGCAAGCTGCGCCGCGGTATTTTGGAAGAAGAGAAGCATGAACATTAATACAGCCATAAGTCGGTATATCTAAAATACTTTGGGGAATAATTTTGCCATAGGCAATTACAACGATTAAATCAGGTTTGAGATTTCTTATTGTTTCTATTTCATCCTTGATTTTATTTGGTTGAAAAACACTTAAGTTATTTTCGAGCGCTAATTTTTTAACAGCCGGGAAACTTAATGTTTGATTTCTGCCAACTGGTTTGTCTGGTTGCGTAAAAACACCAACTATTTCAAAAGTCTCTTCAGTAATTAATTTTTGTAGTCCAGGAAGGGAGAATTCTGGCGTTCCCATGAAGATAATTCGGAGCTTATTATTAGTTTGAGACATAGACATTAAGTGAGAACTAATGATATATTAATAATATGTTGAACGTGATTTTTAATTGGATACTTGATGTGACCCAGGGTATGGGTTATTTTGGTGTTGGCCTACTCATGACAATCGAGAGTTCTTTTTTGCCTTTGCCGTCAGAGATTGTTATTCCGCCGGCCGCTTACCTCGCGAGCCAGGGAAAAATGAATTTACTTTTAATTATTATTTTCGGAGTTTTAGGTAGTATTCTAGGCGCAGTGATAAATTATTTTATCTCGATGTCTTTGGGCCGCTTCTTGGTTTATAAAATTGCTGGACATAAGTTAGCACGTTTTGTGTTTATAACGCCAGAAAAAATCGAACGCGCAGAAAAATATTTTTTGACAAATGCTAAATCGGCCACTTTTTTTGGGAGACTTATTCCGGTTATACGGCATTTGATATCTATTCCGGCCGGTTTCTCGCGAATGCATTTTGGCAGTTTTATTCTATATACGGCGCTCGGTGCTTCAATTTGGGTTAGTATTCTAGCTGGTCTCGGATATTTTCTCGGCGCCAATCAAGCGCTAGTAACTAAATACTATAAAGAAATATATTGGGCGCTTCTTATATTCGGTATACTTTGGATTACCTGGAAGTTCTGGCCAAAGAAAAAATAATTATTTTTTGCGTTTAGCGATTTTATCGATAAAGAGTACTCCGTCTAAATGATCAAGTTCATGTTGAATAACTCGGGCCAATAATTTTTCGGCTACGAGTTTTTGTTTTTGTCCTTTCTCATCAATATAAATACAATTTACTTTCTTGTGTCGCTCAACCGGCGCATAGATTATTTCTCCTTTTTCGTCGAGCACGGAGAGGCATCCCTCTTCTTCAACTTCTTTCGCCCAGGATTTCTTTGTAATTTCTGGATTAATTAGAAACATGGTTTTGTCATCATGATGAATTACAACCATCCTGATATTCTTTCCAATTTGGGGTGCGGCTAAACCGGCGCCATCCTTTTTGTGCATTGTTTCAGCCATATCTAATAAGAAAGATTGAAAGTCGGGGTGTAAGATTTCTTTTTCACTGATGTGAACGGACTTTTTTCTAAGAATCGGATTAGGATTAATTAGTATTTTTAATTCTTTAGGCATAAATTATTTTTTTGTTTGATCAATAATTTTGAAAAAATATTTCCAAGTCGCTCCGGTTTTACAGAGTTCCTTGGTATCGTTAAACGCGAGAGTTACTTTATTTGAGGGTAAATCACGACAAACTTTAAAAACTGCGCCGCGTTTAAAAGAGGGAATATTTAATTCTTTAATAATACGCAGGGCTAAATCTTGCCAGGGGTATGCCGGGGCTTTGATTTTTTGTTTCGCTTTAATTATATCAGCGAATGATTGAAATTTATCTTCTGGCATAAACTGTGAAAACTAGATTTCAAATTCAAGGCTCAAATAGCCGATTCCAAAATCAGTCTGATAAGAGAATATACGCGCCTTGCTCGGAGTTCCATCTAAAATCCCTAATAAAATTAGAATTGGCTTAAGACCACATTCGCCGGCATCTTTAATTAGTTTAGAATCCATTTTTAAAATATTTGTAACAGCCGTTGTTGGCTCACTTAAATATTCAATCAACTTATTATCAAACTTAGCGCCTTTGGGTGAATAACCGCCGGGAGATTTTCTTTTTAGGCGATGCGATAAATCGCTTGAGGCGAGTACGGCAATTTTTTTATCGCTTGATTTTATTATTTCTTGAAGAAGTTTGCCAAAGTTTAGATGGTCTTCAAGGCTTAGATTCTCGGCAGGGGTGATAACGATAATTTTGAAATCGCCAATTATATTTTTGAAGAGGTAGGCTGGTATGGCGCTCCCGTAATCTAAAATAGGTTCAGAAATTAATTGGAGGGGGCTAGCTGATTTTAGTCCGGTCTTAATTTGGTCCGCTAAAAGCGAGTCTCCACTCAACACGGTTTTTGGAGGAATAAAGCCAAAATCTTGCAGGTTTATCGACATTTCTGGGGACACATTTAGGGTAAAGGCATCGTCTTGAGATAGTCCGTGTGGGCTAATAATAACTAAAGTATCAAGTTCGAGCTCCTTTAAGCTTTCCCCGATCTGCTTATAAGCATTAGCGGTTTTATCAAGAAAACTATAATTAGCCCGGCCGATTTCCGGGATTAGAAGCGGAGAATGGGGGAGGACGATAGTTTTAATTAAGGCCATAAATTTGGTTTTTTTAGGTATTTTTAGTATAGTATAATTATATGGATAAGAGAAGTTGACAGTTTACAAAAATGCTGGTGCATCATAAAGCCATAAAAAAGTTCATTTAAAACAACAAACAAACAAAAATCAATCATGAAAAAAGAAGAACCGAATCATTCTTTCTTGTTTTTGGCGGTAACTCTATTCCCATCTCTACTTGTCGTAATAATTTTCTTTATGTCCACTTCGAACCTCCAAGCCTCCGATGAAGAAGCAATGCAAAACGGTTTTATTTTTGCTGTTTGGTTTTTAGTAGTGATGACTATTTTGAGAGTAATTTTTGACAATGATTTGAGCCTGCGATTAGTCTCCCTCTACGCAATTGCAACGACGAGTTTGGCCGTAGTCAGTCTATATTTCGGACTAGGGAATCAAATAATATTACTTGTTGTTTCATTCTTGGGATTACTAGTTTCATATGGAACTGCTCATTATCTAGAAGCTGAACAATCAAAGAAACGTGCTGAATATTTATTCGTCTCTATTTCGATAATTTGTTGCACTCTAGCTAATTTTGTTTTTGGCCTAGCCTTAACGAATCGCTTCAATCTGATGCAAATTATCAATAAGATGCTCTAAGTATTTTTCTAACAAAAACCCCGACTAATCAGTCGGGGTTTTTTATTATTAAATTTTGGAAAGCCAATTTCTTATTTGATTATTTCTCCTTGCGTATAATTATATAAGAATTTAGATGAGACGGTAATTACATTTTTTGTATTATAGCCGAGCTTGGCAAATACTGTTTCGTCAGCGAATGGTCTTTTTTGTCCGTTAGAGATTAGGTAAACGGTCGGGAAGCTATCAGTTTTAACTAAAGTTCCGTCATCAAGTAAAACCGGTGCTACCTTTGTATAGGAATCGAGAGTTTTAGTTGTTGCTCTAACTATTTTTTTACCGCTAAATTTTGTGGTTAGGATTATTTTGTCAGTGAGTGGCGCTTTAGTCCCGTCAATAACGTAAAAAATTCCGCCTGTTTTTGAGTCTTGCATTAAAACTCCGGTAACATAAGTAGAAGTCGCTGATATTTGTTTACCCGTGGCGTAGATAGCTAGATCGCTTACGCTTGCCGTTTCTATTTCAGCCGGGTTAAAGCCAATTTTTCTGAAAACTGCTAAACTAGCGAATTCTCTTTTTTCTTTATCAACAATTAAATATATTTTTTTATCAGGAGTTTGAACAAGAGAGTAATTTGCGAATTTAATTCCATCGCCGGGCATATAATTATCTAATTCGTCGGCCGAGATAGTAACTACTTGTTCCGGTTTAAAACGAGAGATAAAAGCAGAGTAGCTCATGAAGGGGCGCTTTTTGCCATTTTCAATTAACCAAATTCCTGGATCGCCTTTCACTTGCAAGATTGAACCGTCGGGATAAAGTTTTGATGTTTTTGGAAAATATCTATTCCAAAGTTTATAAACATTATAATTACCGTTAAAAACATGGGGCGTATAATTATAAAGAGCAGCCGTCGCTTTATTCTCTGGAGTTACAATCATTGTTTGGTTTGAAGTTGTACAGTAGGGATCGAGAGTATTGGCGATTGTATAGGTTTGACCTGCTTTATAAGTATAACGATTTTGTTCATTTATATAGGCGAGAAATTGTAGGGAAGCGCTATTTACTTGTTTGCCGAAACCCTTGTAATAAGGATTACAAACCCAACCATCCGGACAGCCGTAACCCGTTGCCCAATCTAAACGTCCTTGGCTCGGGTTTGGATCTTCAATTAAACTTGCCTCTTTCTGAAGAAGAATTAATAAAAATTTTGGATTGACAGTTGTGATTTTTTGACATTTTTGTTGTTTTTCCAATTCAGTCGGTGAATCGCTTAAAGTCACTCCAGTGCAATCAAAATTATTATGACTCGCATCATAAATAATCTCAGCAGCTGACTTAGAAGTGCCGTGCGCGTTTGTCGTTATGTAATTAGCAAGATAGCTATTTTTACTCTGCAAAAAATTTTGGATATCAGACAAGCTCATTGAGTCGTAATTTAAAAGCTCGCTATCCTCAATAATTTTATTAGGATTAAAATTGGGGTCAATTTCTAATTGAGCAAAAGCGGGGAGCGGCGCAATCAGAAAGAATAAAAAAAGCGTGATTAATTTTTTTGTAGTCATAACTCTATTATACAATATATTTTGATAGAGAAAAAGGCCAAGGAAGTCTATTTGACAAAAAGTAAAAAAAAGGTTTTAATTGTATAATGATTTTTAGAAAAAATCGATATAAAATAAAGTTCTTTCCAATTTAAACTAAAAAAACCGTAATATGACAAAGCCCAGTGATTTAAAGAATGAGTGGCTCTCTGCCATTAGAATGAAAAATCTTCCTCTAGCTGGAAAATTTTATTACAATTTCAGCGTTATTTCTCTCGTGCTTGTTGCTTTAACAAATTATATTTGTTATCAGTCAGGAGCAAGCGTTGAGACTAGTTGCGTACGGATAATTTTATCATTCTTAACGATATATTTTATCATTCTGCCCTTGGCGATTATTATGAAATCGCGCTATCAGCAGGATCGTAATATTATCGCTAGCGCCATACCGGCTCTAATGGCAATTATCGGAATTTTGCTGAGCTTATGTTTTCGCAGTTTGCAGCTTGCGTGTGAAACAAATATTTTTGCCTACTTGGGTTTTCCGCTTGCAATCTTTATTCCCCCACTTACGACAAGTTTTTTAAGTCGCTCATTATGTATAAGACCATTAAAACTTTATGCTTCAAGTTTTTTCATAATAATTATGTCTAGCTTGATAACAATGTTTTTCTTGTTTTTGTAGAGTTTGGTTTCCTCTTTTGGAATCCAAAAAACCCGCAATTATAAAGCGGGTTTTTTTAATCCTATTCGATTATGAATTTTATATTTAACTAACCATAATAGAGACCTTTTCTTTATCGAGTAAATCAATTTTTACTTTATCTCCCTCTTTAACTTTTCCTTCAATTATCTCTAGAGCTAGCTCATCAAGAATCATAGTTTGGATGATTCGTTTCAGCGGGCGAGCGCCATAAGTTATATCATAGCCTTTCTCGGCTAATAATTTTTTGACCTTTGGACTAATGCGGATAGCGATATTTTTGGTGTGAAGTCTTTTCTCGACTTTAGCTAATTCAAGATCAACAATTTTTTCGAGCGCCGACGGAGTTAGACTATGAAAGAGAACTATTTCATCAATACGATTTAAGAATTCGAGCTTGAAATGATTTTTTAAAATCTTATCAATTTTTTCTTTCATTTCTCCGGTGCGAAGTTTCGCTGCTGCTTGCTTATCGCTCTCGTCTGAAAAGCCGATTGAATATTGTTTGATGATTTCATTCCCCAGATTTGAGGTCATGATAATAATTGTATTCTTGAAATTAACTGTGCGCCCTTTGGAATCGGTTAGGCGGCCGTCATCAAGAATTTGCAAGAGGACGTTAAACATATCCGGATGAGCTTTCTCGACTTCATCGAAGAGAACAACGCTATAGGGATGACGTCGAACCTTGTCCGTTAATTGACCGCCATCATCATGCCCAACATAGCCGGGAGGCGAGCCGATTAATTTAGCAACAGAATGTTTTTCCATGAATTCGCTCATGTCTAAGCGAATTAAAGCCTTTTCGTCATCAAACATGAATTGCGCTAATGCCTTGGCTAATTCGGTTTTACCGACGCCAGTGGGGCCAACGAATAAGAAAGAGCCGATTGGTTTTTTCTCTTCATTAATTCCGGCACGGGAGCGTCTGAGAGCATTAGCTACGGCTTTAATCGCTTCTTCTTGCCCAACAACTTCTTTATTGAGTTCGTCTTCGGCCTCGCTTAATTTCTTGATTTCGTCTTGAAGCATGCGATTAACCGGAATACCGGTCCAGCGGGCAATAACTTTTGCGATATCTTCTTCGTCAACTTCTTCTTTTAGTATTCTTTGCCCTTTCTTTTGGATTTTAATTAATTCGTCTTGGAACTTCTTAATTTTATTTTCCAAGTCCGGGATTAGACCATATTTAATTTTAGCGACTTCAGTTAAGTCGGCGCCTTGGCGTTGGGTAATTTCGGCATGTATTTTTAAATCTTCAATTTCTTTTTTGGAGTTTCGAATTTGCGATATAATATTTTTCTCATTATTCCAATGCAATTCTAATTGGGTGGCCTTTTCTCTTATTTTGGCGAGTTCGGTATTAATTGCTTTTAGTTTCGAAGACTTTTTGTCGGTTGTCATTATGCCCGCCTTATTCAGTTCAAGTTGATTAATTTTTCTTTTTAATTGATCAAGCTCATCAGGCATAGAATCAATTTCCATGCGTAGCGATGAAGTTGCTTCGTCGATTAAATCAACCGCTTTGTCGGGCAGATAGCGATCGCTTATATAACGATTGGATAATTTAGCGGCGGCAATTACGGCGTTGTCGGTAATGCGGACGCCATGGTGTACTTCGTATTTTTCTTTTAGTCCTCGTAACATCGAAATTGTATCTTCAACGCTAGGCTCGTTAACCATAATTGGCTGGAAGCGTCTTTCAAGCGCAGCATCTTTCTCAATATATTTTTGATATTCTTTTGTAGTCGTTGCGCCGATAGTGCGCAGTTCACCGCGGGCCAAGGCTGGTTTTAACATATTTGAAGCATCAATCGAGCCTTCGGAGGCGCCAGCGCCAATAAGAGTATGAAGTTCATCGATAAATAAAATGATGCGCCCATTTTGTAATTGGACTTCTTTTAATACAGCCTTGAGACGATCTTCAAACTCGCCACGGAATTTAGCGCCGGCAACAAGTGCGCCTAAGTCAAGTGTAACGACTTCTTTATTTTTTAAATTATCCGGAACATCGCCGGCAATAATTCTTTGCGCTAATCCTTCGACGATTGCAGTTTTTCCGGTTCCGGCCTCCCCAATCAATACGGGATTATTTTTTGTGCGACGAAGAAGAACTTGCATGATACGTCTAATTTCTAAATCGCGGCCGATAACCGGATCAAGTTTTTCTTGGCGGGCAAGTTCAGTTAGATTTGTTGTGTATTTTTCAAGGACTTTATATTTATTTTCTGGGAAGGGGTCGTTAATTGTCTGTGTTCCTCTTAATTCCTTTAAAATTTCTTTAATGTTTTTATACTCAACTTTAAAGTCTAAGAGAACTGTTTGTGCCGGAGAGGGAACACCGATTAGAGCAAGCAAAATATGTTCGGTTGAAATAAATTCGTCATTCATACCGTCAGCTTCTTTTTGCGCTCGTTCAAGAATTAGTGCTGTCTCGGCCGTGCCGGATACGGCCTGAACCGGTCCTCTCTCGGGCTTAATTTTAATGCGCGGTAATTTCTGCACTTCTTTTATTGTGTATTCTTCGATTATTTCCGGATCAATTTTCATTTTTTCCAAAATCGGCTTAATCAAGCTTTCGTTTTGTTGGAGAAGGGAAAGAAGAATATGTAAAGCTTCGATATTCGATTGCCCGTAAGTGGAGGCAATAATTTGAGCGTTGATAATGGCCTCTTGCGATTTATCGGTGAATTTATTGAACATATATTTATTTTTTTAGCTTAATATTTCTTAGCAGTCTTATGATTAGAGTGCTAATTTTAATCATAGTTTATGATGAAACTAATGTCAACCGGACATATAAGTTAAATACGCCGGTCGACTCTCGTTTATTCATATATATATGTTTCCTAACCAATATATTTATGCTAATATATGAAGGTAATATAGTCGAAATTTATTTAATATATGTTCAAACATAATTTCTTGACTTATAGCGGGAAAATTATTGTATCCCTAATTTTAGAGATAGTCTATTTTCCTATTTGGTGGTATAGCGTTGGTTTTTTTCGAACAAGCAAGAATGTTTGGAATTTTTTGCGTGGCCAAGAAAAATCTTTAGGTTTTTCGGTTTGGGCTAAAAATATTTTTGTGCCCATGTATGGTCAGTCAGATTGGGCCGGTCGCTTGATTAGTTTTCTGGTTCGCTTGGTTCAGGTAATCTTCCGTGGTTTCGCCCTACTTATTTGGACGATTATTTGTATAATCGTTTTATTATTTTGGTTAGCCTTACCGCTAATGTTATTGTTTGCTTTATTTTTTCAAATTCTCAAATAAAAAAATTAATATGGTGATTGAGAAAACAACGCCGGAACAAATTAGTTTTAGTCCTGACACAGAGAGTGCGCGACCGGGTGCTTGGTTTTTAGGAAGGTTCTTGTATTGGAATAAAACCCTCAAGAAATCTTTAATTGCTCTTGAACGAAGTAAGGAAAGAACGGAAAAATTATTAGAGTTTATAACTTGGATTATTATTTTTTCCGGCTGGCTCGCTTTCGGATTTTGGATATTTGCAAATTTATCAACGATTACCGCTAATCCTTTACGCCTATTATTTTTTTGGAATAAAGCGAATCCGCTTATTTTATATTTTCTTTTTTCCCTTTGGTTTGATTTGTATTTGTTTTATAAAAAGAGCGAAGCGAAAGCGAGCGAAAAGAAAATTGATTATCGTAATTTTGTCGCTAATCAATCAAGTCGAACGACGAAGCCGAAAAAATATAATGTTGCTCGGGCCTGTAGCCCCTTAGTACTAAAGGCAATCGAGGACGCCTATGTGCTTGCCACTAAGCTCCGCCAGTCTGAAGTTACTATTGTGCATCTCTTTCGAGTGCTCTTAAAACAGAAAGAAGTTCAGACTTTATTTATTCGCCTGAATGTTGATGCTAAAAAATTAGTTGAATTAATTGATCATCGCTTAGTTAAAGCGCAAGACGATAAAACCTCTAATACCTGTATTCCGGATTCTACGCTTGAAGAAGTTTTGGTTTTATCTTTTGTTGACGCTTATAATCTTAATCAAGATAGCGTTGAGATTTTAAATTTAATCGCATTCTGTTATCAAAAAGATCCTCGACTGGCTGAAGTATTATATGAATTAGAAGTTGATCAAGCAAAAATTACTAATGCCGTTGAATGGTTTCGCGTTAACCGAAAAATGTTAGCAAATTACAAATCTTACCGACAGTCAGCTCTTCTAAAACCAGGCACGGGAATGAATCGCGCCTATACGGCCATAGCGACGCCGACACTTGATCATTTTTCTCATGATATAACCATCGAATCAAAATACGGTGGTAACGATATTTGCGTCGGGCGCCAAAAAGAAATAAACGCAATCTTCGAAGCATTCACTGGTGGGCATAGCGGTGTACTTTTAGTTGGCCCGATTGGGGTTGGAAAAAGCTCGATTATTTCAGGGCTAGCGCAATTAATGGTTGAGGAGAATGTTCCTGATTTTTTGAAAGATAAGCGTTTAGTAGAACTTGATGTCTCTCGTTTAGTTAGTGGTGCCGAAGCAGCACAAGCCGAAGAAAGACTTTTAACGGCGATTAGCGAGGTTAATCATTCTGGTAATATCATTTTATATATTGATAATATTGAAAACTTAATCGGTATTAGCGCGGGGAGTCAGGAAAGTTTGGACTTGTCAGAGGTCTTAGCCGAAGCGCTTAGTCGAAAAAATTTAATTTGTCTTGCCTCGGCGACGACTGAAAATTATGCTAAGTATATTGAGAACCGTGCGCTCGGTAATGCGCTGACAACAATCGGTATAAAGGAGCCGGACTTCAATGAAGCGATTCAAATTCTTGAAAGTAAGGTTGGTTTTTTAGAATCAAAATACGATGTTTATATTGTTTATAGCGCTTTGGAACAGGCGGTAAAAATGTCAGAGCGTTATTTGCATGATAAATTTTTACCATTAAAGGCGATTAACTTATTGGAAAAGGCTGCGCTTATTGCGGCGAAAAATTTTCAAAATGATCCGTCGAAGGGTTTTTGTGGGCAAGAAGAAGTTGCGGCCGCGATTGGCGAGATGACGGGAATCCCGGCAAGCCGCGTGACGGTCGATGAAAGCCAGAAATTATTAAATTTAGAAACGGAGATCCATAAACGTTTAGTTGATCAGGAAGAAGCAGTAACGGCTGTTTCGGCCAGCTTGCGTCGAGCGCGAGCGCAACTCAAAGAAGGAAAGAGGCCGATAGCTAGTTTCTTATTCTTAGGGCCGACCGGTGTTGGTAAGACAGAATTAGCGAAAGCCGTGTCAGAGGTTTATTTTGGCGATGAGGATTATCTTGTTCGAGTTGATATGAGTGAATATCAATATCCCGATAGTGTACGTAAAATGATTGGTGATATCGATGGCGCGCTTGGCTATCTAACTGAGGCAGTTCGTAAAAAACCTTTTTCTTTAATTCTGCTTGATGAAGTTGAAAAAGCACATCCGGATATTTTAAATTTATTTTTACAGCTTCTCGACGATGGTCGTTTAACTGACGGACAGGGAAGGACAATTAGTTTTTCGGAGTCGATTATTATCGCAACTTCAAATATTGGCGCGGTTTATATTCAGGAACAGATTCGCGCCAAAACTAATATTAATATCATTAAGCAAGAGTTGATTGATAACCAATTAAATAAGTACATGCGTCCCGAACTTATCAATCGTTTCGATGGCATTATTGTTTTTAAACCTTTAAGTGAAAATGATGTTCTCTTGATAGCTACTTTAATGTTGAAAAAAATTAAGAAGTCGCTGGCTGAAAAGGGTATTAATTTAAAAGCAGATAAAGATGGGGTTCAGATTTTGGCGCATGAAGGATATGACCCTAAGTTTGGCGCACGTCCACTCCGCCGTTTGCTTCAGGATAAAATTGAGGATAGTATCGCTAATAAGCTTTTAAGCGGAGAATTAAAGCGCCGCGATACGGTGGTTATTAATTCACAAGCAGAAATTGAAGTTGAAAAAGCCGCCGCCTTATAATTTATGTTTTATTTCCTAATATTTATTGCGAGTTTATTTTTGTCTGCCGTTTTAACTCTAATAGTTAAACGGCTCGCTTTTATTTTTAAGATTTTAGATATTCCCGATGAGTCGATTACTCAGGGCAGAAAAATTCATCGACAGGCGACTCCGCTTCTTGGTGGCGTGGCCATCTTTTTATCCTATTTCATCTTATTGTTCATTTTTTCATCGCGTTTTTTATCCGGCAGTTTACATTGGTCGCATTTAATAGCTTTTTTTCTCGGCGGACTAATAATAATAATCGGGGGCGTTTTAGATGATAAATATAATTTACGACCACGTGTCCAGATAGTTTTTCCGTTAATAGCAATTTTAATTTTAATTTTTGGTGGCGTTGAAATTCAAAAAATTAGTAATCCTTTCGGTGGTTATCTATATTTGAATTCGCTTTTTTTAATCGGTCCGATTCTAATCGCGCTTTGGCTACTGGGCATGATGTATACGACCAAGCTTTTAGATGGAGTCGATGGTTTGGTTTCTGGCGTGAGCGCCATCGGCGGTTTAATAATTTTTTTATTTACTTTAACGACTCGATATTATCAGCCAGATATTGCCTTTGCCGCTATTTTACTCGTCGGCTCAGTCGCCGGCTTTTTAATCTTTAATTTTCATCCGGCAAAAATTTTTTTGGGAGAGGGTGGATCATTGCTTCTTGGCTATATATTGGGAGTGCTCGCAATAATTTCCGGTGGTAAAATTGCAATCGCGCTGCTAGTCATGGGAATACCGATTCTTGATGTTGCTTGGACAATCTTACGTCGCATCTTACAGGGTAAGAATCCTTTTCGTTTTGCCGATAAAAAACATCTTCATCATCGTCTTCTCGCTTTAGGCCTTGGTCAGAAAAAAACGGTTTTAATTTTTTATGCGCTATCTCTCGTCTTCGGTTTAAGCGGATTATTTCTGCAAAGTCGAGGTAAGCTTTGGGCCTTAATAGTTTTAATTGTTTTAATGTTTATAATAGTTGTCGGTTTCTGGTTCGCTGACCGCCGAGCCAAGAAGCCCTCGCTTTTTCTTCATATTTGTTGTGCTCCGTGTAGCGCTTATATAAGTCGCGACTTATTAATGCCGAAATATGAATTGACTTGGTATTTTTGTAATCCTAATTTGAATTCGCAGGCCGAATATGATCTTAGACTTGAAGCTGTGAAAATAGTCGCGGCTAAATTTAATATTCCTTTGCTTGTTGAGCCTTATGAGCATAAGCCTTGGCTAGATTTAATTAAGGGACGAGAGGGCGACCCAGAACGCGGTGAGCGTTGTAAATTATGTTACCGAGATCGTCTTAATAAATCAGCGTCCTTAGCGCGTAAAAATAATTTTGATTATTTTTCAACTAGCCTCCTGCTTAGTCCTTATAAGGACTCAGAGGTAATAAATAAAATTGGCAAAGAGCTATCGCTTAAATACGGAATTAAATTTCTCGCCGAAGATTTTCAGGCTGACAAAGGCTACCGTAAGTCACAGGACTTAGCAAAAGAGCTGGGAATTTATCGTCAGAAATTTTGTGGCTGCGAATTCTCGATAACTAAATAATTATGAATGGCCTTAAGCCAAGAATATTTTTTGGAGCACTCATTATATTTGTTGTAATGTTTTTTTCTGTTTCTGCGGCGCGAGCCGAAGAGACACTTGATTCTGACGGTGACGGCTATAATAATGATTTAGAAATTCTTAACGGTTATTCTCCTTTTAACTCTGAGAAAATTAAAATAGGGGAAAGCGATGTTGACGCTGATGGTCTGAGCGATTATTTCGAATTAAAATTTAAGACAGACCCTCTTAATCCAGACTCTGATTTTGACGGTCGTAGAGACGGCCTAGAGGTTGATTCTGCCTACGATCCTTTGTCGACGTCGACAAAAAAAATTGCTCAACGCATCGAAATCGATACCAAAACCCAAAAGCTTATGTATTACGTGGGCGGGATAGCCTGGAGAGAATTTACTGTCTCAAGCGGAAAACCGGGGATGCCAACGCCGAAGGGTAAATTTAAAATTATTAATAAAAGCCGTAAGGCTTGGTCAAAAGCCTACCAGCTCTGGATGCCATATTGGCTGGGCTTGAGTCACGGTGAATTTGGAATTCATGAATTACCGCTTTGGCCGAGCGGCTATCGCGAAGGTGAAAATCATCTCGGAAAGCCAGTATCTCACGGTTGTGTCCGTCTTGGTATTGGCCCCGCTCAATATCTCTTTGATCGCGTTGCAACTGGAGTTGAAGTAACGATTAGATAGATGGTATAATTAATTTAAGCCATTTTAGCGCTAATATTTTTTATTTATGTCAAAAAAAATATTCAAGTTGACGATAATGCTGGTTGTTTTATCTGTTTTAGTAAGCGGATGTACTTTGCCTTGGAAAAAAAAGGTGCCGATTAATGACCAGAATACTGAAAACGTCGAAGAAACTCCAATAGAAGAAGTCGCAAGTTCGACGAACCAGATTAAAAAATTTGCTAATTATGATGAGCTTAAGAAATTTTTAGAAGAACATAATAATTCTAGCCAGAGCGTCGGTAGCACAATGACTATTCGCAACTTGGCCGGAGCAGGAATTTCAAAATCGGCTGCGCCTATGGCTAATTCAGCTGAATCGCTAACGGCGAGTACGGACGCAGCGGCTTCAACAGACTATTCAACAACAAACAATCAAGTTGCTGGGGTCGACGAAGCGGATATTATTAAGACAGACGGCACATATATATATGCGCTTGTTCGGAATGAATTAAAAATCATCAAAGCTAACCCCGCCTCAGAAGCAACAATTATCAGCACAATAACTTTTAAATCAAGACCGCAGGATATATTTATTTACGGTACAAGCCTCGCTGTATTTGGGTCTGACCAGCAAATTTATACGATGGCCGCATATCGCAGCTTCCGCCGACAGAATCCTTATACTTTTTTCAAAGTTTTTGACTTGAGCAATCCGGCCGATCCGAAATTAGTCCGCGATTTAGATTTTGAAGGAAATTATACGGATGCTCGCTTAATTGGCGACTATGCTTATTTATTTACCAATAGCTACGGTAATTATATTGAAAATGAGCCGCTCGTCCCAAGAGTCTTGGACAATGGTGAGGTTTTAGCAAATAGTTGCGATGCTAGTGCTAAATGTTTTATTCCTGATGTTTATTATTTTGATATTCCTTACGATGCCTATAATTTTTCCAATATCACAGCGATAAATATTAAAGATAATAGTGAAATGATTAACGGTCAATCCTATTTAATGAATAGCGGCCAGAATTTGTATGTTTCTCAGAATAATATTTATATTACTTACACTGAGTATTTAAATGAATATGAACTTGAGCAAACGATTAAAAGGGAATTAATATATTCAAAATTAATCTCCGACGATCAGGATAAAATTACTCATATTGAGGCAGTCGCTGATTATATTTTGAGCAAGAATGAAAAGAAAGCAAAAGTTTCAGCGATAATCGATAATTATTTAAATGCTTTGAGCGAGGAAGAGCAGAAAACAACCCAAGCTTCTATCGATGAAGCTTTGAAACAAAAATTAACTGAGAAGTCCAAAGAAATGGAAAAAACCGTTATTCATAAAATTGCGATTAATGGTCACAATGTTGAGTATCGAGGCATGGGAGAAGTAAGCGGCCAAGTTTTAAATCAGTTTTCAATGGATGAAAGTGGAGATTATTTTCGCATTGCCACAACCCGTAATCAAATGTGGTCGCGCTTGAGCGATGCCCCAGAGAAGTCATATAGCAATCTTTACGTATTAAATAGTGAGCTTAAAATCGTTGGTAGCTTAGAAAATTTGGCGACCGATGAGCGAATCTATTCGGCCCGCTTTATGGGTGATCGCGCCTATCTGGTTACTTTCAAGCAGACAGATCCTTTGTATGTTGTTGGGCTAAGTGATCCGACTAAGCCGACAGTTCTTGGCGCAATCAAAGTTCCTGGTTATTCAAGTTATCTTCATCCGGCTGATAAAAATGGAAATAAACTTATTGGTTTCGGCCGCGACGCTGAAGAAAATAGTTCGGGTGGTGCAACAACTAAAGGTTTGAAATTAGCGCTTTTTGATTTCACCGATTTGAGTCAGCCAAAAGAATTAGATTCATATTTAATCGGCGACGCAACGAGCGATTCGATTGCGCTCCAAGACCATAAAGCATTTTTATATTCCGAGGCAAAGAACTTATTAAGTATCCCGGCTGTATTAAGACAGGATAATAAAGTTAGTTTCGCTGGTTCATTAGTTTTTAATATCGTTGATAATAAGCTCGTTCTAAAGGGAAAGATTGATCACTCGTCCGGAGGAAATTTTTCCGATTCTGATTATTGGGGTGGTTATGATTATTACGACAATACCGTAAAGCGCAGTTTATATATTGATAATAATTTATATACTTTTTCCAATAAATTTTTGAAGATTAATAGCCTCAGTGATTTAAGTACTGTAAAAAATCTTATATTGACGGCGGGCGGCAATGATTATATCATTACACAGCCGCAAACTCCCGCCCCTTTGCCTATCCCAACACCAACGCCATTACTAGAAGAAACTCCGAGTGCGGAAGCATCGAGTTCAGCGGTAGTGAGCGGAGGGCTTGAGGCTAATAGCGGGCCGATTGTTCCGGTAAATATGGTGAACGGGGAAGTTGTTTCGAGTTCACCTGAGCTATTAATTCCAGGAACTAGCACTTCGACTAATCCATAATTTCAAAAAAGCATAATATTGTTAAAGTATGAAAAATAATTACTGGTACCTAATCCTAACGACTTTTGCGCTTTGGGCCTTAAATGAGATCTTCTACTTCAAGCCAGATTTCTTTTTTGTTTCCTTAGCTTTAGCAGTGATAATTATTACTTTTTATATTCGAGCTCTCGCAAGAAAGAAAAGTGAAAAATTTTGGCCAGTTTATGTGCTTACGCCAGTTTTATTCTATTTAAGTTTTTCTTTTTATAGTGCGATTATTGTAAGCCAATTTTGGATTCAAGCAATATTTTTGCTGAATGCCTGGTTTATTTTTTCTTACTTAAAGAATTTGTATTACTATTTTTCTTTTGGTGCCCCAGAAAGGGAATCAAGATTGAAAAGACTTTTGGTCAGTGGCGCTTTTTTATCAACCTTCGCTCTAGCCTCTAATTTGTACGGCTTGCCAATATTTTTAAGTTGGCCATTCTTTCTTTTGCTTATTGCATTTATGGTAATTTGCTTGGGCCTATTCGGACAATTTTTTGTTTTTTCAAAAAATGTCGATCGTGAACAGAAGATTTTTTTGGGCATCAATATTCTTGTCTTTGCCGAATTCGCCGGAGTTTTATTTTTCTTGCCATTAAATTTTAATATTCTTGGTTTAATGGTGGCGCTCGTTTTTTACTTTTTGATTATGCTTAATGATTTAAGAGTTGAATATAGATTAAATTTTAAAAATGTAAAATGGCCGCTCATCATTCTTTCGGCCGTAATTATTTTGACGCTTCTTAGTGCACGCTGGCTCTAATACAAATATTTAAATTTTATGATTAATAAGATTAGAAAAAACATTTTACTAGTAATAAGTTTGTCGGTAGTCTTTGGTCTAGCTGCCGGAGCTTGTGGGGAAATAATTACTAGGGTCTATTTCTTGAATGATTTTTCTCTGCCTTATTTTAGCCCGGATGTTAATTTAACTGATTTAAATAATAGTCGTTCAAATTTGATTATTCGTGATCCAAAGAAGGTCGTCGTTAATCAAGATTTAAAAATTACCGAGACAATTAATTCTTTATCATCATCGCTCGTTAGCGTCTATAAAGAAATCGCTGCTAAGCCGAGCGTTGATCCCTTGAAACCAGATTACTATCCTTTAGATAGGCCCTTATTTATTGGTTTAACTATTACTAGCGACGGTTGGATTATGTCGCCCGTTCCGGCTGAAGTTAAAGATAGCTTCGCTGTCAAAGGATTTGTTGCTATCGCTTCAGATCGTAAAATATATAAAATTGATAAGATTACTATTCTTAAAGATTTGCCCGGTGATGTTGTTTTCTTCCATTTAGAGAACGCTACTAATTTACCCGTTAGAAAAATTGTGCCCCGTGCGGAAATTTCTTTAGGACAAGCACTTTTAGTAATTGATAATAATAATAATGTTTGGCCAACGACTTTGTCTTCATTCAAAAAAACTCCGGACGTATTAAACAGTGATTCTTTAAATGCTCGACTTGCCTTAGCAAATGATTCTGAGGCCATACAAAAAAACTCATTCGTTTTTAATCTTTCGGGCGACTTATCAGCAGTCATTAGTGGCACTAAAGAAATTATACCTGCCTTCGCTTTTGATTCGTATTGGCAAAGTTTTTGGAAAAAGGGTCTCGCAACTCGTCCATACTTGGGTATAAACTATATCAATTTATCCGCCGTGCGAATCCCCAACCTTAATCAAGATAAGGGAGCTTTAATTTATCCGACTGTGGATAAAGTTTCTGTTGTTAAAGATAGTCCGGCCGCTCTAGCAGGTTTTGTAAGTGGCGATATTATTACCTGGATTGATAATCAGGAATTAAATAACGCGAGTGACCTTGCCGAACTCATCTCAAAATATAAGCCAGGAGATAAAATTACCGTGACCTATATCCGGGACGCGCAAGAGAAAGTAGTTGACCTTAAGTTGACTGAATTAAAGTAAATTTATGTTGATTAAAACATTAAAAAAAGTACCTAGTTTAAAAAATAAAACAGTTTTCTTGCGAGTTGATTTTAATGTTGATATTGAAAATGGAAAAATAGAAGAAGATTTCCGAATTGTTGCCGGGCTTGAGACAATAAACTTTTTACTAAAAAAGGGTGCTCGTTTGCTTATCGCTAGTCATCTTGGTGAGCCGAAGGGGAGTCCGGAGGCAGAATACTCGCTTAAGCCGGTAGCGGCGCGATTACAAAAACTTCTTCGTCGTCCCGTTAAATTTTTGCCGGAAACAATTGGACAAAAAGTTGAGGCCGCACTGGTCAAAATGAAAGCTGGTGATATTATTATGCTCGAGAATCTCCGTTTTAATTCTGGAGAGCTATCTAATGATAATAAATTTGCTAAAGAATTGGCAAATATGGCTGATGTATACGTTAATGATGCGTTTGCTGTTTGCCATCGTGAGCATGCTTCAGTTTCGGCTATTAAAAAATATTTACCTGCTTATGCTGGACTATTGCTCGAGAAAGAAATAAACGCGGCCCAAAAGATTTTGAAACCACGCAAGCCCCTTGTTCTTATTATGGGTGGAGCGAAAATAAGTACTAAAGCTCCCTTGATTTCGAAATTATATTCCTCGGCGAGTTATATTCTTCTTGGCGGCGCTTTGGCAAATAATTTTTTTAAATTTGAAAAATTAGAAATCGGAAAATCATTATTCGATGCTGATAGTCTGATTTACGTAAAGAAATTTTTTAAAGGAAAAAAATTGGTGCCAAAAATAATTTTACCAATTGACCTCGTTGTGAAAACTAAAAAAGGATTAGCCTCTGTTCGTAGGCCAAGCGATGTAAAGGCAGGCGAAACTATATTAGATATCGGTCCGGAAACTATCTCGCTTTACGCCACATATGTTAAGAGCGCAAAAACAATTGTTTGGAATGGACCATTGGGTAAATTTGAGGAGGATAGTTTCAAGCAGGGTACTCTTTCTGTTGCGCGTTTGGTTGCCTCGCGAGCTAGTGGCCGCGCTTACGGTTTAGTTGGCGGCGGAGAAACAGTCGAAGCTTTAAAGCTGACAAAGATGGCTGAATACGTCGATTGGATTTCAACAGCGGGCGGTGCCATGCTTACTTATCTTGGCGGTGGAAAAATGCCGGGACTTAGTAAGATTGTCTTGAAATAAAATATTATTTATCGATATGAATAAAATTAAAAACATCAGTGCACGCGAAATTTTAGATTCGCGAGGTAACCCGACACTTGAGGCAAAAGTAGTTCTTGATAACGGTCTCGTCGCGAAAGCGAGCGTTCCTAGTGGTGCCTCAACCGGTGTACACGAAGCATCTGAACTTCGCGACGGCGATCTTAAGCGCTATGGCGGTTTAGGTGTTTTGAAAGCTGTAAATAAAGTTAATGAAATCATCGCCCCAAAATTAATTGGATTAAATGTGACTAAACAAAGTGAAATCGATAAGATTTTAATTAGCTTAGACGGAACGAAAAATAAAAAAAATCTGGGAGCGAATTCAACTTTAGTCGTCTCTTTGGCCTGCGCTCGCGCCGCTGCAATTTTGCAAAAACAAGAGTTATATGTTTATTTAAAAAATACTTACGCCTTTGGTCCTGAAGTAAAAATTCCAACCCCCTTGTTTAATGTTTTTAATGGCGGTAAACACGCGGATACAAATTTGGATTTCCAGGAATTCTTAATTATTCCAAAACCAGCGAGCGCCTCTAAAATGATTCAGATGGGCGCAGAAATTTTTCATGAATTAGGGAGTGTTCTTAAAGAAGCAAATTACGATACTGACACCGGAGCGGAAGGAGGCTATGCCCCTGATTTAGATTCAAGCATTGAGGCTATTGAATTAATTTTGGCTGCAACAATTAGAGCAGGCTATAAGCCGGGTGAAGATATTCATCTTGGTGTTGATGTCGGCTCATCTATTCTTTATGAGCCAAGTACAAAAAAATATCTTTTTTCACTCGACAATACATACTTTAGTTCAGTCAATTTAATTAGTCTTTATAACGATTGGTTAAAGAAATATCCATTTTTATATATTGAGGATGGGCTTGCCGAAGACGATTGGGAAAATTGGCGCGAACTAACTTCCGAGCTCGGAAATAAGATGTTAATTGTCGGTGATGATTTATTCACGACAAATACCGATAGGTTGCGCCAGGGCTTAAAAGAAAAAGCGGCCAACGCTATTATTATTAAGCCTAACCAGATTGGCACCTTGACGGAAACTGTGGAATGTATAAGATTAGCCCAGAAGCACGCCTATAAGGTTATCGTTTCCCACCGTAGTGGCGAAACAACTGATGACTTTATTGTTGATCTAGCGGTCGCCTGTGGAGCCGATTACTTAAAGGCCGGGTCTCTCTCGCGCGGAGAAAGACTGGCTAAGTATAATCGCTTGCTGGAGATAGCAGAACATATTAAATAAAATGACTGAAATAATTTCGAACAATAGTTCAGATCTCCCTCCCTCGGTAACGCCGGTAGTATTATTATTGCTTGATGGTTGGGGCATTGCTCCGGCAAGTGAAGCTAATGCAATTTTTGCTACTAAAACTCCGACTCTTTCGAGTCTCATAAAAGAATATCCGCTAGCGCTTTTGGCGAGCCACGGCAAAACACTCAACGCTCGCTACCTAAGCTTAGGCGCCGGCTCTGATTTGGATGATGAAAATACTGTGCCCGCCGTAAGTCTTGTAAAAGTTTTATCTGATAAATCTTTGCCACAATTAAAAATTACGGAAACTGAACGTTTCGCCGCCCTGACGCATTTTTTTAATGGGCACAAGGAAAAGAGGTTTATGTACGAAGATTGGAAAATCGTTTCATCAGAGGCGAGTGATCACAGTCTTAAACCATCGCTAGCGATGAGTAGAATTTGTCGTGAATTAATTAAGTCTTTAAAAACAGATAAGTATAATTTTATCGTCGCTTCAATTCCGACCCTTGATTTGGTCGCTTCAAGCGGTGATTTTAAAACAGTTAAAAAAGCGGCTGAGGATATTGATAAAAATTTACGAAAAATTGTTAGCACCGTTCTAGGTAAAAAAGCAATATTAATTATTAGTGCTGCCTGTGGTAACGCCGAGAGTCTAAAAAATATGGCGACCGAGCTACCTGACACCGAAATGACCGATAATCCCGTGCCTCTTATAATTGTTGGCGAAGAGTTTAAGGGTAAGACTATCGGTTTGAGTGAACCATTAAACGATGACTTAAGTTTACTAGCTCCTGCTGGTAATCTTGGAGATTTGGCCCCGACAATTTTAGATATAATGAATATTGAGAAACCGGAAGGAATGACAGGGAATTCTCTTATTGACAAAAATTAAATAAACTGGTATATTTTAGAGTCACAAACAAATAATTTCAACGTACATATAAATAAAAATCGGAGGAGCTAATGGAACAAAACCCTATCACCAATCATGAAGAGATTATCCAAAAGCTAAATAGCTATTTGGGAGTTAATCTTCCCGTAGCTGAAGTAAATTCTAATAAAGGATTTGCAAAAATTGCGAAGGCGATAATCGATAAGCAATGCAACAACTATCATCTCTCGGTTTTAAATATTGATTTGAAATCGTTTGAACAGCTTGTTCGCGACAGAGGTTTCCAGGAAACTATTTTTTGCAGCTTGTCTCCGCTTGTGAACGAATTTCTGAGTACTAAAACTCAAAAGCCAAGCGAAGATAAAACCAATCCCTTCAATTGTTTCCCGGACGATAATAATGCCCGTCAGCAAGCAAATTATAGCTAGCTAAGACTAAAGTCAAAAAACAAAAAACCCTCGAAAAAAATCGGGGGTCTTTTATTTTTAGAAATATAGTCTTTAGAATATGAGCCAGGCGAGTAGGCTAGTCATGAAACCTACTAGAGCGCCAACGAGAACTTGCATCGGAGTATGCCCGATGCGTTCGAGCTGCTTAGGGTATGAGCGATCAAGAAATTCATCTTCCTTTAAATCCTTAACGAGAACGTTAAGAGTTTTGCCATGAAGACCGAGGTAGTTTCTGAGGCCGATGGCATCGGTAATAACAATTGTGGCATATACAAAAGCGGTGGCAAAAATTGGAGAACTAATGCCTAGTTTTAATCCGAGAATTGTAACAAGAGAAATAACGACGGAAGTGTGCCCACTTGGCATGTCGGAATAAGCAAATAAGTCATGGAAAGTAATTTTATGGTGAAGCGAGCGAATAAAAACTTTAGCGCCCTGAGCGAGAATAAAAGCGACGATTGGCGTGAGAATATAAATATACATATTAGAAATCTATACGTTCTACTTTCTTAGCATGTGTTTGGATGAAGTTTTTACGGGGAGCAACATTGTCGCCCATTAACATATCAAATATTTGATCAGCCTTAGCAGCGTCTTCGATAGTAACTTGTTTAACAATACGACTGGCTGGGTTCATGGTAGTTTCCCAAAGTTGATCTGGATTCATTTCTCCTAAACCTTTGTAGCGCTGGATTGTTATTTTTCCAAGTTTTTTCTTATCTTCATCTCCGCCTTTTTTACCTTTCTTATTTTCTTCTTCACTGTCATTATTTTCTTCTTCGTTAATTTCATTTGTTTCACCTTCGTCATTTTCTTCGCCTATCTCAACGGCTTCTTGAAGATTACCACCAAGCTCAATAATAATTTTTTCTTTTTCTTCATCGCTGTATGCATAGCGGATAGTCGTACCCCTTTTTAATTGATATAAAGGCGGTTGAGCGATATACATATAACCGTCGGTTACAAGTGGGGTAAAATGGCGAAAGAATAAAGTTAAAAGCAGGGTTCTGATATGAGCGCCATCGACGTCGGCATCAGTCATGATAATAATACGGTGATAGCGGAGTTTTTCAATATCAAATTGATCATCGATATTTGTGCCAAGCGCAATAACTAAATTTTTAATTTCGTTATTAGCGAGCATCTTATCGAGACGAGCGCGTTCAACGTTTAGAATCTTGCCACGCAGAGGAAGAATGGCCTGGAATCTACGATTACGTCCTTGCTTGGCGCTGCCTCCGGCAGAATCTCCCTCAACAATATAAAGTTCACATTCTTCAGGATGGCGGCTCGAACAGTCGGCAAGCTTACCTGGTAAAGTCATGCCTTCAAGAGCGCCTTTGCGTAAAATTGTGGCGCGAGCGTTTCTCGCTGCCATACGCGCTTGCGCTGATAGTAAACATTTACCGATAATAGCTTCGGCTTCTTTTGGATGTTCTTCTAAAAAGGTATTAAAGCTTTCGCCGAAGACTGTTTCGACATAGCTTTTCATTTCAGCGTTGCCTAGTTTTCCTTTAGTTTGGCCTTCGAATTGTGGGTCAGGGAGCTTAACGCTAATAATAACTGTTAAACCCTCGCGGACATCGTCGCCCGTTAGATTATCATCTTTTTCTTTAAGTAAATTTTTTGAGCGGGCATAATTATTTAAAGTTCTTGTTAGAGCGGAACGAAAACCGGCAACATGTGTACCGCCTTCGGGATTATGAATATTATTCGCAAATGCTAAAAGATTTTCATTATATTCATCATTATATTGTAAGGCCACTTCAACTCGACAATCATTAATTTCTTTATCAATGTAAAAAATTGTATCATTTTTAACCGTTTTATTGCGGTGGAGTGATTTGATATATGACTTAATGCCGCCTTCAAAGTGAAATTTATATTTTTTAGCACGGTGGCCATCACGTTGATCAAAAACGCTAATAGTAATACCCTTGGTTAAATATGATTGCTGTCTTAAGCGATCTAAAATTTTGCCCCAATTAAATTCTAATTCAGTAAAAATAGAAGCATCTGGCTTAAAAGTAATAGTTGTCCCAGTTTCTTTGCTGGTGCCAACCGCTCGAGCTGGTTTAAGTGGTTTGCCGATTTTGTATTCTTGTTCCCAGGCTTTGCCATCGCGTCTTACTTCCGCTTTCAAATATTCGCTTAAAGCATTAACAACTGAAACACCGACACCGTGAAGACCGCCAGAGACTTTATAGCCGCCTCCGCCAAATTTACCGCCAGCATGAAGTTTAGTCAGAACTGTCTCAAGGGCGGAAATACCGGTCGCTTTCATTTTTTCAACCGGGATACCGCGTCCGTTGTCCTTTTCTGAGACCATCCCGTCCGGCAGCAGGGAAACCGAAATTTCCGTGGCGTAACCGGCCATAGCTTCATCGATTGAATTATCAACCACTTCCCAGATTAAATGATGTAGGCCAGCGCTAGAAGTCGAACCAATGTACATACCTGGTCTTTTGCGGACTGGGTCTAAACCTTCAAGTACGGTAATCTGATCAGCGCCGTATTCATTGTCTTTTTTTGGATCTTTGGACATATAACGAAACAGAATTAAAAACAAAAAATTCCCGTATCTTGGGTATTTTAGCTTGTTTTTGCTACCTTATTAATAGTCTTAATTAATTATTTATCTTCTATTATTTTAGCAAAAAAATACGAGAAAGGCAAATCTTGCCCCAGGGCAATATTCTGATTTTAGCCCTTTAAACATTGACTATTATTAGCCTTTGTGGTTTAATAATTTGAAGTGAAAATTTTTGCTTTGCCTAGTCTATAGGGTGGATATGGACCTTGTTATTTAACATCAAATGTATTGACCATGGAAAACATGCTCAAGGAAGCGCTCTCTAAAGTTGAGGGACCGCTTGGCCAACTCTGGAAGAATCTGTCCGGCGATGATGGCGAAGTTTGGCTGAAGGAACTAAATAAGTTTCTTCGGAAAGAAGTCTGCTGGAAGGAAAGGCTTAATGCAGGGAAAAACGATGCCCATCGCAAAGATTCTCGCGACTCGAAGTATCTAAAATATTCCGGGAAATTAAGTTTTCGGATTAAAGGAGGAATATTCTCTGGCCGAGATCGATTTGCAATCAGCAAAAGACGCGACGTGCCAATCCGTATCCATTTTATCAGTAAAAATTTTGAATTTTGGTGCTTAAGTCATACAAGTTTTATGGTCGAAGTTGATGAGTCTGCTTGGCACGATCTGGATTATTTTCGGGTTTTGATGGATACAAAAACTGAAAATATAATTGATTCGCTCGGAGGCGAAAAAATTGCCCAAACTACAATGCTTGAGATTTATCACACCTTACTACTCCAGGGGCGCGGACAGAAAGGAAAACTCCTAATAAATGGAGATTTTAATGTCTTTTTTACTCCCGCCTTTAATGGAAATAATGTAGTTATGTATCTGGCTTGGAACGGCAAAGCCTGGGGAATAAATTCACGGGCACTCGTAGAAGGAACTATAGGCGTGAATTGCCGTGTATTCGTCAAGGGACTACAGATCAATCGAAAGACAAAAACATAGATTAACTTATTGTCGACCAACTTTCAACTTTCCCCGCTCACAAAAGCGGGGTTTTTTATTATCTTCGTTTTCTTCGTAAATAATGTTATTATTATAGTGATGATAATATAAAAAATATATATGTCAAAAATACTTGTAACAGGCGGAGCCGGTTTTATTGGCTCAACGTTAGTCGATAAATTAATAAACGAAGGACATGAGGTTGTCGTTATCGACGACTTGTCTTCGGGTAAAAAGGATTACGTTAATCCGAAGGCGAAACTTTACGAAGTTGATATCTGTTCAGCAAAGATTGCGAAAATTTTTCAGAAAGAAAAGTTTGAATACGTTTATCATTTAGCGGCGCAAATCGATGTTCGAAAATCGGTCGCCGATCCAGAGTATGATAATAAAATTAATGTGCTCGGCGGATTAAATATCATTAGTAACGCGCATTTAAGTGGGGTTAAGAAAATAATTTTCGCTTCTACCGGTGGCGCTATTTATGGTGAGGCCGAAGAAATTCCGACAACAGAGAATAGTCCAACTTATCCCGTGTCACCATACGGAATTCATAAATTGACACTGGAAAAATATTTAAATTACTATTATCAGTTATACGGATTGGATTATACAGTTTTACGTTTTGCGAATGTTTATGGCCCGCGCCAATTTAAAGGCGGCGAGGCAGGAGTAATAGCAATATTTATTGATAATGCGGTTAAAGGCTTAGAGAGCCTGCAATTCGGCGATGGTAAGCAAACGCGAGATTTTGTTTATGTTGACGATGTCGTCAATGGATTGTTCCTAGCTTTAAATATTGATTGCTGCGGAGAAATAAATATCGGATCAGGAATAGAAACAAATTTACTGGAAATATGTTCAAGTATCGAGCAGGCGATGGATGGACCGATAAAGGTTACGGAGATGCCGGGTAAACCAGGAGAGCAGCGCCGCAGTTGTTTGAGTTTTGAAAGAGCGCGCGAAGTTTTAAATTGGGAGCCGAATATTAAAATTAAAGAAGGAATAAAAAGAACGATTACATGGGCACAGTCCCTAAAATAATATGAAAAAAATAATCATGGCTAATTGGAAAATGCAATTATCTATTAAGGAAAGTTTAGAATTGGCTAAACAATTTTCAAAAAAAATTAAGTCTCTACAGAACGAAGTTGTTATTTGTCCGGACTATTCTGCCTTGTCTTTTCTTGCTCCGATTTTTAAATCGACAAAATTATCTTTGGGAGCGCAGGATTGCGCCGCCTATACTAAAGGAGCTTATACCGGCGAAGTCGCAGCAAGCAATCTTAAATCATTGGGAGTTAAATATGTTATTCTTGGTCACAGCGAACGACGCGAGCATTTGCATGAAAATTCGGCTATTATTAATAATAAAATTAAGTCTGCCTTAGCTAGTAAATTAATTCCGGTCCTTTGTATCGGCGAAAAGCTTACCGAAAGAAATTCAGGTGAAACAAAAAATTATTTGCTTGAGGAGTTGCGTCACGCCTTAAAAGGAGTTAAGATAAAATCCGCTGGGGATTTACTGCTCGCTTATGAGCCTGTTTGGGCAATTAGCACTAATAAAAACGCTAAAGCGATGAGTGCCGCTGAAGCAGACGAAATCCAGGCTTTCATTAAATTACAAGTAAAAAAAATCTTGCAAAAAGAACCTTGCATTTTATATGGAGGCAGTACAAGTTCTGCTAATTATTTAGATTATTTAAGTCAGAAAAATATTGACGGCCTATTAGTAGGCGGTGCAAGTTTACGGCTCGCTGAATTTACCAAGATGGTAAATTAAATAGATTATTATAATCATATGCCAGTTATCATTTCTCTAATTTTAATCGGACTTTGCTTGATCATTATTTTAGCGATTATTTTGAAAAAGTTTCCGGCGCTCGCTATACTCGATATTAATAATATGCCCGGGGAAAAAGAGGCAAAATTTAAGGACCAGATAATTAAGCAAAAAGTGGAAAGAGACTTAGCGCTTGTCAGCGGACGAGTCGCCAGAGTTTGGCTATTTCTAAGTCGCAAGGTATCTGATTTCTTGCAATCATCTCAAACTCAATTAAAAAAAATTAAGTTAGGTTATAAAACAGCTGCCAAAATACCACATGTCGAAAAGCAAAAAATAATTAAGGATTTATTTGTTGCTTATGCGGATCTACTTAAGAAAGAAGACTATAATGAGGCCGAAGAAAAGTTAGTTGAAATTGTTAGTCTTGATCAAAAAAATATTGGCGCCTTCTTTAAGCTCGGCGCTTTGTATGATGAACAAAAGAAATGGTCTGAAGCTCGCCAAACTTATCAATACGCTTTGAAATTAGCTCGCCAATATCAGGATGATGAAACAATAATGGCGGAATTAACTATCCAGGAAATATATTTTTCGCTTGCTTGGGTCGAGAGGGAATCAGACGATTTAGATGCGGCACTCGAAAATATTCGTGAAGCTCTTGAACTTGAACCAAATAGTCCCCGTTTCCTTGATTTAATTTTAGATTTAAGTATAATAAAAAAAGATAAAGACTTGGCGATTGAATATTTGGAGAAATTGGCGACCGTTAATCCTGAAAATAATAAATTATCTGACTGGAAAGAGAAGATTGAAAACCTCTAATTAGTTACGCCGTTTTAGCTCAGCTGGTAGAGCATTTCCATGGTAAGGAAAAGGTCTCGGGTTCAAATCCCGAAAACGGCTCAGAAAAAAAGCAGATTATTATAATCTGCTTTTTTGTATAAATTTTATATAAATAGAATTTTTAGATTTGAGCAATTAGAAAAAAAATTATACTTAGTCCGAGCCATAAAGGATAGACGGTTGGTAAATATTTATCTTTTCCAATTTTAAACCAATCTTTATGCCAGCTAATCGAGCCGTTCTTTCCTTTTAAGAGTTGACGCATCGAATCGAAATGCCAATTAAATGAAAACCAAAATAAATCAGCAAAGAAGTTAACGCCAAAGAAACACGACAGTAGTAGCCAGATATTCCGGCTTCCGAAGATGTATTCAGATATAAAGACCGTCGCAAAAAGAGCCATGATAATAAGGTGGTAATTAAGCGGAGATTCTAGTTTAGTTAATTTAGTTAATAAGTTTCCAAATGCCGTCCCCTTAATTGAGGCCTTGCCGAACCATTTATCTTTCGGAAATCCATCGCCCCAGCCTTGAGATTTTTCTAAATTAATTTCGAATAGAGCTAAGGGTAAGGCAAAAAGAAGGATATTTAGAATGTAAAATTGGTAGATATTCATATAGATAATTATATCATAAATTCATAATTAGTTGTTATTATGCCTAAAATGGATATATACTATTTATAGTTAGTATAAAATAATAAATTTTTGATTATGACTAATAATCTTATCTCCGTCGTTATACCTGCTTATAATGAGGGGAAAAATATTGAAGCTTGTTTGCGTTCAATAAAAAAACAAGACTATGAGGGGCCAATCGAAATTATTGTCGTCGATAATAATAGCTCTGATAATACAGCTGAGCTTGCGAGAAATGAGGGCGCAAGTGTTGTCTTTGAGGAGAGGCCTGGCGTTATTTTTGCTCGCCAAGCGGGAACGAGTATGGCAAAAGGAGACGTTATTATCCAAACTGACGCCGATACAACCTTCACTCCGCATTGGCTGAGCTGTATTATGGAAACATTTTCTAAAAATCCGGAGGCAATAGCAGTAATCGGTTCCTTCAGATTTTTTGATGGACCATGGTGGGGCAAGCCTTTTACCGGTTTGCTTTTCGGAATTACTGATTTAGTGCATTCGCTTACCGGGCGTTTGATATATATCCCGGGCGCGAATACAGCTTTTATGAGAAAGGCTTGGCATGGTTATGACACGACTCTTGATCAAGGAGGAGACGAAGTTGCCTTGCTTAAAGATTTAAAAAAAGAAGGAAAAATAATTTTTTTAAGAAAAAACTTCGTTTTAACTTCGGCTAGACGTTTAGAAAAAGGTTTACTGTATAATATTTTTGTTATTTTAATATTTTATTATATTTTTGATTTAAGCTATCGAAGACTTACTGGCCGAAGTATTGTTACGCCTTTTCCGAGAATTCGTAAAGATAATAAAGAAGGGGAAGAGGATAAAATATCAGTCTAATTTATTATGGAAATTTTATTAGCAATTTTAATAGCACTGATTGTAATTATTGTCTTAATATATTATTTTACAGTTTGGTCAAAGACTCAGGTCTTTGGTTATTTCCCTTATGATATTAAAACAGACAAAAAAGTTATTGCCTTAACGTTTGATGACGGGCCTAATCCGCCATACACCGAAGAGTTATTAAATATTTTAGCGAAGTATGATGTTAAGGCGACCTTTTTTATGCCCGCTAAAAATGTAGAAAAATTTCCTGAATTAGCTCGAGCGATTAGTGCCGCCGGTCATATTATCGGTAACCATTCCTATAGTCATAAATTTTCAAATAATTTTAAAAGTTTATTCTTTGAGTCGGAAATAATGGAGGCACAAAAAATTATTGAGTCTATAACCGGGAAGCAGCCAGTTTTATATCGTCCGCCGTGGCGCTTTCGACAGCCCTGGTTACTTAGTAATTTAAAAAAGCATAAGCTAGTCCCCGTTTCGGGTTGGTTTGCTTCGAGCTGGGAAGGCTGGCGCGCGCCCGCTGAAAAAATCGCCTCGGACGCGATGAAAATAATTGCCCCAGGAAGAATTATTATTATCCATGATGGCTTCGATACTATAGGCGGATATCGTGCTGGATCAGTCGGCGCAATTGATATAATTATTCCAGAGCTCAAAAAAGCTGGATATACATTTTTAACCGTTGATCAGTTATTAGGAGTAGCTGCTTATCAAAATATATGAACTCTCATGATTTAGCCGCCCTCGTTCCTTGGTTGATTGCTCATGGTTATCTTATTTTTTTAGTAGCCGCAATTATCGAAGGGCCACTCACAACAATTGCCTCTGGCGTCGTTGCCGCTCTCGGTTTTTTTAATATATATTTAATTTTATTTTTGGCGCTACTCGCCGATATCGCGGGAGATGTTATGTATTTTGGAATTGGTTACTATAGCCAAAATTTGATTCGTCTGCCAATTTTTAAGCGTCTCGGCTTGAGTGAAGAAAGGATTGAGAAAATGAAAATACTAGTTCACTCAAGTTTAGTTCGCGCCTTACTTCTTGTTAAGCTTTCTCCAATAATTGGCCCGATTGGATTAATTACAATCGGAGCAACGCGTCCAAAAATGAAGAAATTTTTTTGGCCGGCGCTTGCGATATCAGTACCTAAGTCATTTTTCTTCGTTTTGCTCGGGTATTTCTCGGGCCATGCGTACTTACAATTAAATAGAATTATTTCTCAAGGGCAGTATATTGCTATCGGATTATTTGTATTCTTAGGTTTAGCGTATTTAGCGTATATCAAAATTATGAGCCTCATCACAAAAAAAATTTCTAAGTCAGAGCTTTAGTCTCTCGAGCGAATTTATTGCTGCTAATAAAAAGACCGCCTTTGTGGGGCGGTTTTTGTGAATGATGTTAATTTTAGTTGGCTGGCCGGCGATGATTGAAATATTTATATATAACTTCATCATGAACGTCCGTCGCGAACTCGCCAATTGAACCAAATTCGTCGGTTAAGTGATAGGGTTCCTGCAGAAAGAAGATTTTTAATTTTGGATTTTTTGTTATTACTTCCTGTAATATTTCCAGGAGGGAATTTTCTGCTCTATCCCAATGCATTTCGACATCCTCCATGTCCATATTTCGCGCACAGGCGGCGAAAAGAACGTCAGCTTTCTCAAGGCGTCTTATTAGCTCAACTCTTCCGGGGTGGATATAGCCCCCATGGAAACGCCATTTGAGGATAGTATCCCGATGAGTTATCTTATCAATTTGCTTAAAGATCGGCCCGTTTACGCCGAAATGAGGGTGATGGCGGCTTCCGTCGGGGAAGTCATTATGCCAGAACACGATGCGTAATTCATTGTTTTTCTTTGTTGCCATTATTACGGGGTTATATTTATATTGTTAATGAATTTGTGGACTTAACTGTATTATATTTAGACAAAAATGTCAAGCTATGGGCCAAATGGCTATCTATTGACAAATATTATAAAAAGTGATATAATTGTTTAAACAATGAGAACCGGTTGCTATGGCAAAAGAGGCTCTTTGACAATTGAATATTAACTAAAAAAAACCATAAAGCCATGAACGTAAACACAATAAGAAACGCCATCTTCGCAGGAGGCGTAGAAGGGCTTGTTCTTAAAGCCTTTGATTTATTTAAAGAGCCACTTATGAAAGGTGGTGAAGATTTTCTGAAAGCACACACAGGTGGACGCGGTGTTCACGATGAGACTCTTTTTCAAGGAGCTTGTGCTCATGCGATTTCTTACTTAAATGTTTCGGCGGCCGATGCTCATAGGGTCATGAACGTTATAAACAGTTATGAGCCGAATGAAAGAAGGCGGATAGTCGAAATTATAGGTCAGAGTGAGCAGGAGGTAATAGTTGATGCTCCAATTATCGAAGGCGGAGTCGAGAAGTACGATAAAGACGGAAAAAAATTAACTAAAAGGACCACGCTGGCCGCCAATGTAAGAGGCGCTGAGATTATCAGGATACTTTCATTAATGGATGATAATCAAATGAAGCAATTTTTTCAGGCTTCAAATGCTCTCGACACTTCAGACAAAAGAATTAAAGAGACAGTAGGTAAAATTGCCGCCGGATTTAATTCAATTGCTGACAGCCCAAAAATCAAACAGGCTCTTGATGACATGAAAAATGGAACCTCATTACTAAAGTCTGATTTAGAAACTCGCATGGCCAGTGAAAATATTTTTGACCGCTGGGCAAATAAAATCAGACAAAAAAATGCTAATCGATAAATTCACACAAAAAAGAAACGGAGGAAAAAATGCAAATCATACTTATAGTTGGAATAATAGTAGCTGTGGCTCTATTTATCTTTTGGCCGGCGTTCCGTACGTTCGTGCTTAATCTGCTTGCAAACTTGTTTGCAATCGCCGCAGATTTCGTAAGGCGCTATTCAATCGCTGTCTTAGTCGTATTAATCCTTATCGCCATATTGGTTATAACAGGATTATTTATACCTTCAGCAATTTATAAAGGAATCGCCTTTGGTCTTGCCGCTGGCCTCGTTTACCTGATATGGTTACCGGCTGGAATAATTTTAAGAATATTCCGTGTAACCGAGGAAACATTCCCAGAAAGTGTCAGAGCAATTGCAGCTTGGTTTTGCTTCGTAGGTTTTGTTGGGATTGTTTTTCCTGACTTTACGTCAAAGCCGATTGTAGCTTTGGGAGCAATATTACTCTTTGGCTTTTATGCTGGATTAAGTTCTAAATTCGATTTTTTAAATCGAATCGCACCGATAATTGTGCTCTTAATGCTCGCTTGGGTCGGTTGGAAATACGTTGCCCCAGATTCTTATCGGGCAACAACGCGATTTATGACCGCACATGCAGATAACTTTTTTGCTAAAACCGATCGCAATAGTATTATCACCGAAGCAGACGCTAAAGCAACTTATGGCTATCTCCTAAAAGATATAGAGGTTGCTTATAAAGTTACGCTTCGCAATGATACAATTTCAGAAATTTCTGATTTGCCTGTTTTGCTTAAGAAAGATTCCTTGTTCCTGGTCGTAAACCATAAACGTAAGAATTATTTATACGATGGACAAAGCTTTATCGAAATTAAGCTTCCTAATAGGAATGGTTCTTATGTAACTGGAAAAAAGATTTGGGTGGAAGCTGATTTGATTGAGATTGGAGCAAGAAATAATATCGACAAAAGTCTTGAAATCGCTGCTGATGAATCAGAAGATTCTGGATTTGCCACAACTTTGCCTCCTATTTTAGAAGAGGGAACCTTAAGCGTCCTACTTCAACCAGGAGAAAAGACATCATGGTTCGGTTTTCAAGATGGTAAGAAGTATAATTATAAAATATCTTCGCCAAAGAACGATTTTATCGTATATTTTAGCGATGGTAGCGAACCATTCGAAGGGGGGCCAGATAAGGTTATCCCGATGAAAAGGCATTGTTATTACTCACTCAAAGCTTTGAGTAAACAAGTTGTGACAATCACAACTAATTATTTGTAGAACAGAGCACGCTAAGTTTTAGGGGATGAATTTCATCCCCTTTTTTATTTTATTTATAAATGATATAATAAAAGTAGATATAATAAGGTTTTAAGTCCATTTATCTATTTATATAATTAACGCTTTGTAGAAAAAAAATTATGAAAAGTGCTAGAAAATTATTCTTTATTTTATTTTTTAGTTTATTATTTTTAATACCCTCTATTTCTAAGGCGGAATGTATAGATGGTGGCATTTGTAATAGTAACACGCCATTTGCTTGTATTAATGTTCCTGGTTGCACCTATGATAGTAATAGTCTGAAGTGTGTAACAAGTCCGACTTGTGTTGGGAAGGCTCTAGCGACGTGTGTAGCGCCGGCTTGTTCTTGGGTTACGCCAAACTGGGGGTCAGGCGATAACACGGACGGAACCACCGGTTCCGGGGATGATACTAACAGTAATACGCCTATTAAACTCGATAATCCCCTCGGCAGCGTTACTACCCCTCAAATATTAATTGGTAACATAATCAATTCTGTTTTGGGAGTAGTTGGATCGCTCGCACTTTTAATGTTCATATTCGGAGGTTTAACTTGGATGACTTCGGCTGGCAGCGCTGATAAAGTTAAGAAGGGAAAAGATATTATTGTTTGGTCTGCGATTGGGCTTGTTGTTATCTTTGCGTCGTACGGTTTAGTTCGCTTCTTAATACTTAATATAAAATAGAAAAATCAAAAAATATTAACGAATACCGGTCTTTTCCTGATTCGGTTTGACAAGCGTTGATATTTTTTTTATTATAAGACAAGGATTATTCGGAAAATAAGGGTCGATACCAAAGCGGTCAACTGGGGCAGACTGTAAATCTGCTGGCTTACGCCTTCGTTGGTTCGAATCCAACTCGGCCCACAATTAGAGAACCAGGATATTTATCCTGGTTTTTTCTTTCTTGTTTCTTTGCGCAAAAAATGATAAAATTATAATATAAAAAAGATTATGGCTATATTTAATTCAGACAAATTAGGCTTAGGTTTATTGAAGTTATTTGTGGTTCTATTTTTAGCATTAGCTATAGTTATTACCGTTCTATTAGCATTCTAAAATATGCCAGAATTACCAGAAGTCGAAACCATTAGGCGAGACCTTGCTGTACTTATCGGTAAAAAGATAATTACGCTTGATATCTTGTCAGTAAAAACCGCCTCGCATTCCGCGGCTTTTTTTAAAAAAACGCTTGTCGGGCAGAAGCTCGTTGCTATCCAAAGAAGAGGGAAGCTATTAGCTTTTTCTTTCGCCAACGGATATTTTTTGTTAGTCCATTTAAAAATGACGGGGCAATTAATTTACGAGGCCGGGAAGAATAAAATAGTCGGCGGACATAGTCTAAGTGAGGGCTCATATGAAAAATCGGTTGGTGGTAAATTACCCAATAAACATACGCGCGCAATATTTGAGTTTCAGGGACACGAAAAATTATTTTTTAATGATTTAAGAAAATTTGGTTATTTGAAGTTAGTTAAAGAGTCTGAGTTTTTGCAAATTCTAAAAAATAATTATGGTCCAGAACCGCTAACGAAAGAATTCACAGCTAGTGCTCTCCAAAATATCTTTAAATCACGGAAAACTAATATTAAAGCAGTTCTTCTAAATCAACGCTTAATTGCCGGTCTTGGTAATATTTATGTTGATGAGGCGCTATTTTCTGCCGGGATAAGTCCGTATCGCCCGGCGAATACGATAAAGATTGTTGAATCCCTTAAACTAGCTAAAGAAACGGATAAAATAATAAAATTAGCAATATCAAATCGCGGAACAACTTTTAATAATTATGTTGATTCTAAAGGGAAAAAAGGTAATTTTTCTAGTTTATTAAAGGTATATGGTCGCGCAAAGAGTAAATGTGTGGTTTGCGGTTTGCCGATTTCTAAAGTTAAACTTGCCGGAAGGGGGACCCATTATTGTCCTAATTGCCAAAAATAAGCGAAATTTAGCAAGAAATCAGACATGGCCACTTCCACTCGATGGTTGACTTTTAGCCCATTTTTTTATATTGTGTATGTATAATTAATTTTTAAGAAATCTATGTCTCAAGACAACATGATGAAACTAGAATGTACTGTTTGTAAGACAACAAACTATCATTCTCATAAGAACAAAAAACTCTTAAAAGAACGTTTAGAAATGAAAAAGTATTGCAATAAATGCAAAGCGCATACTTTACATAAAGAAACTAAATAAGATTTTATGCCTAAAAGTTTAACCAAGCCCTTTTTGCTGATTCTGGTCTTCCTGGTCATCATCGGCTGTTACTTGGTGTTTAGGCCTTTTTTGACGGAAATATTAATGGCGGCTGTTTTGGCAACTATATTCTATAAGCCATTTACTGCACTAACTAAACTATTCAAAGGACGGCAGAATATAGCCGCTCTTTTGATGTGCTTATTATTGGTGCTACTTATTATTTTACCTTCAGTGCGTTTAATTATTTACGGAGCGGAAAAATCAGTTGGAACTTATGATGAAACTGTTGCTTTTTTTGATGATCATAGTTTAAATGATGTTTTTAAGAATGAGATTGTCGCCGAGAGTCCACTGCGCTATTTTCACTTAGATAAATATAATTTTCAGGATAAAGCTTTCCAGAGCACAATGCTATCAGCCGTAAAAGATTCAAGCTCTTGGCTTTTGTCTGGAGCCACTTCTATTGTTAAGGAGACCTCAAGTTTTATTTTTTCGATATTACTTATAATCTTAACAATGTTCTTTTTCTTTGTTGATGGTAAAAAGATGCTTCAACGCTTAATGTATCTTTCCCCTCTGCCTAATAAGTACGATCAAGAAATATTTAAGAAATTCAGCATTGTTAGTTACACAACACTTGTTTCAACCTTTGTTGCGGCTTTTGCACAGGGAGTAGTTGGGGCACTCGGTTTTGCCCTCGTTGGTTTTCCAATTTTTCTTGCCTTCGTTCTTGTTTCACTTTTGTCGCTTCTTCCTTACGTTGGCTCAATGATTTTCTATGTTCCGGTTGGTATATATTATTTGTTGATTGGTGACATTTGGCAGGGAGTTTTCGTTCTTGTTTGGGGTGCAGTCGTGATTGGTTTAACTGATAATGTGGTTCGCGCTTATATGATTAAAGATAAAGCGGAAATTAATCCAATTTTTGTTTTCTTTTCAATCTTGGGGGGCATCGCTTTACTCGGTTTCTGGGGTGTATTCGTTGGTCCATTAGTAGTTGCTTTAGCAGTTACTATATTTCATATTTATGAACTTGAATTTTGTGATGATCTTGAAAGCAAGGGTTGCGACGAAATAAAAAAAGAGGAAAAAATGGATCACCCAAAACATTTAGCACAAAAATAATTTAATATAATTAATTATAAATTTATGTTTGGACCAAAAACAACAAAAAATTTGCAGGATGCCTTTGCTGGCGAATCAATGGCCAGAAATAAATATACATATTTTGCTTCAGTCGCGCGCAAGGCAGGCTATGAGCAAATAGCCGCTTTGTTTGAGGAAACCGCTACTAACGAAAAAGAACACGCAAAACTTTGGGCTAAGCAGCTTGAATTAATCGGTGAAACTGAAGCTAATCTCTTGGCGGCTGCCGAAGGGGAAAGTTATGAAAATACAACAATGTATCCGAATATGGAAAAGGATGCGATTGAAGAGGGCCATGGCGAGGTCGCTCGTTTATTTAAAGAAGTCGCAGAAGTTGAAAGAGCGCATGAAGCTCGTTATCGAAAACTTCTCGCTAATGTAAAAAATGGCGAAGTGTTTAAGAAGCCGGAAATTAAACGTTGGAAATGTGCTAATTGTGGTCATATTCATGAAGGACTTGAAGCGCCGAAAGTTTGCCCAGCCTGTAGCCACCCACAAGCATTTTTTGAGGTCATGGTAGAAAATTATTAATTCATTAAAATTTAAAAATATGGAAAACAGAGAAGATAAAATTTACGTTTGTAAGAAATGTGGTAATGAAGTTAAACTTACAAAGGATGGCGGCGGAACTTTAGTTTGCTGCGGCGATCCAATGAGCGAAAAGGAATAGTATCTAAAATTACTCCAGTTTAACTGGAGAATTGCGGGATTCGTATAGTGGTAGTATAACGGTCTCCAAAACCGCTGGCGGGGGTTCGATTCCCTCATCCCGTGCATTAAAATGAGCCTAGAGGCTCGTTTTTGTTCGATGAAAACTCTTTCTTTTGCTATAATTAAATTAGAAGAAAATATACTATATGGATACTTCCAAAGAAAAGATACATCAAGAGGTTCAGCTAGTAAGTCTTTATCGGCGCATTAAAAATAGGCTCGTTTTTTTAGCTAATAAGAAACATAAATTATTGGCTGATATTGTTAAAGATAGGGACTTGGAAAATTTAAAAAAAATCAGACAAGATATAATAAGATAAAATTATATATGGATAAATTAGGTCACGATAATATTGATGTTCAAGAGAAAGAAATTAAACGAAAGACAGAAAATCATAAAGTTGACTTAGCTAAATTGCAAGAAGAGGCGACAGAAGATTTGAGTGGTCTTGTTTCCGCATCAAGTACTTGGGAAAAAGAGTCTTTAGACAATGAATTTTCTTCCTTTAAATCGAACTGGACTAATGAAAATTTAAAAACTCTAACTGGCCAGGAGAGAGAAAGCCTAGCTGACTGGAAAAAAAATTCCGCAGATATTATTTCTCATCCTGACTCAGGCGCAATTCAGGAATCTTGGCGCCAGGCAGCAGAAGATCAATTCGGTATTAAGGATTTTCAGGTTGAAAAATTTAAGAGAGTATTAATGAACGATGAGAGTGTAGTGAAGGCTTTCGCTTCGGGACATGACTGGAATTATATTTTTGATAATCAAGATAAGTTTGTTAGCGGCGAATCATATGATGCCGCGGTTGAAGTATTCAAAACCATGACCGAACTTGACGAGGAAGCGCCAGGATCTGTTAAAAAATTGCATGAAAAATATGGCATAACAAACTTTCAGCGCTATCCAAAAGAAATATTATTACAGCAGCTTAACGAAACGGATAAAAGCAAAGAAATAGCATTGATGTTATTTGCGGGTGAGGATTGGAACGGCGCTTTTGATAAGCAATCTGATGTCTGGAAAAAGATATATGACCAGCAAAAAGAAGTTCGCAATTTTCGGGTCGTTGAATGCGATAATAATGTCGCCTTAGCGCGCGAGCTTATTAAATTAAAACAGGAGTTTAAAAATAAAGTATCCCTAGCTATTTTATCTGCTCATAGTGAGCCGGAAGGTTTTTATTTAGGTGCAGAGAAGGATGATAAGGGTTATGTTGGTCAAGATTTAATTGCGAAAAATATATCGAATTTAAAAGAAATATTTACTGATAAGGCTCAATTAATCGGTAACGCGTGTAGTTCAGGAGCTCTTAATGGCTGGGTTAAAGATTTTTCTAGAGATCTAAGAATTAGCGCGGTTGGGCCAGACCGACCGGCGGCGATTGAAGATGTTGATTTTATTGGTAACGAGCTAGTCCCGAAGTACTACGATAATGATGTTTATTCGGGATACAATAATGGCTATTTATTAAGTAAAAAAAAGAGTTGAGAATAGTCATTAAGAATTAATATAGTTGACTTCAAGACCAAATATACATATTATTTAATTAACCGTAACGAGACCGATCATCACGTTAAACCGTTCTCAAAAAGGACAAAAGGTGAAAGATCAACCATCAGATTATAAAATAGTTCTAAGTAGCGATGAGCGAACAGAACAGAAAGTGGGATCTAAAGATTCTTGCGTGAACGCACTTTCAATATATTTTATAAACCCTGGTGGTTTTTTCATGTCTAAATTGGGATTTAATTTAATTGACTAAATAATGAAAATATTCTAATGTTTTTCTAGATCATTAATAATTAATCAATATAAACAAACAAAATAAAGGAGGCGAAAAATGGCAACAAGCATGTATGAAGTATTGGGGGTAGACCCGCATAAACAAAATGTGCACGAGATTTTCGAGCGCGTTATCGACAACGAATTCCCAGGGGCTTTCGTTAATATTATCACAGACCCGAACCGCTATTCTCAGGTTATAACGCAACATCAAGATGGAGATGGTAGCAAGTTTGTGCAAAGACTGCTCCATTATATGAAGACTAGCGACCGCGCCATTTTTAATGGAATGGTCGACGACGCGTTGTCGATGAATACAGGAGATATCGCCGCTTGTGGCTTTGTCGATGGAACTTATCTTATTACTGATGTGCTTAATCTTAATCTCCCAAAAGAAATAAAAGAGATTGTTATGCGGGCAGTTGGCTTGCGCATGTCTGAACTAAAAGAGCTTTACCAAAAACACGGTATAACAATTAAATTTTTGGGGGGCGAAACAGCTGATTTGCGCGATCAGGTAAGATCAGGCGTATTCGATCTAACGGTTACTGCTTGGGCAGATCGCGCTAATATAATCAGCGGAAACGTTCAGGACGGCGATTTAATCTTCGGTATTCCTAGCGACGGGCAGGCTTCATGGGAAACCGAGCTTAACTCGGGAATTATGTCTAATGGTTTAACTTTGGGTCGAAGTTGTTTGTTGAGTAGAGATTATAATTTCCTGTATCCGCAGTTGAAGAGGGACGATGTCTATTATAAGGGACGTTATGAATATGACGCGCGCCCGAAAATATTGGGCGGTATTACAGTTAGTGAAGCTTTACTTTCCCCAACTCGGCAATGGGCGCTAGTCATAAAAGAACTTGTAAGTTCTCTCCGGGAAAATAATGCCATCCATATGTTGCACGGCATTTCTATGAACACGGGTGGCGGTGCGACTAAAATCAAGAATATTGGTAAAGGTGGAATAATTTACACAAAATTGATGCCGACGCCTCCGCCAATATTTAAGCTTATCAAAAGCGAAAGTAGTGAGACTTGGGAGAACATGTTTACTAGTTTCAATTGTGGGATAGGCATTGATATTGTTGGAGAAGATAACCCAGTTTTTGTTCGAGCTCTTGATTCGATCAAAAATAAATGTGGTCTGCCTGTCATCCATTTGGGTTCATGTATTTATTCTAATAATCTTAATACAAAAAATAGCGTTCAGCTTATTACTTCTCACGGCAGTTTTAATTATGAATAATTAATTAATTCTTGACGGGAAAAATTTAGGTCTTTCGAAAGAAAGGCCTTTTTGATATAATAAAGATAGGTTTATTCTAATATTATGAAAAAAATAGAAAATATTGCCAGTGTTCAGCCAGAAAAGAAAAGTGCAGATCTTCTCGAAAAAGTTGAGCCAAGCGAGTATTTTGAAAAAATTGATCAAGAATTCGGTTTAGTTTCAGATATTTTTTCACATAATTTAAAGCGTCAAAGTAAAGATATTAACCCTGAGAGTATTGTTCAGGCTTGGCTTCAGGAGCTAGCTGACTCAAGATCTATTAATAATGAAACTCTAGCGCAAAGCGAAGAAAACGATAGCCTTGATTTAAGAAAATTATTAATTGCAAAATTTAAGCTCGCTAATGACGCTAATAAACTAAATTCTGAGGATTGCTATACAAATAAATTGATGCTTCTTGCTTTGGGCGGGGATGATCTAAAAAAGGATTTTTTGCCTGACAGAGAGATAGATAGAGAGGACATTCTTGATGTTTCGGTTAATGAAGGTAAAAAGAGAAGTTTTTATAATGAGTCGAAAGAATACCTTCTGAATAAGGGGGACCATTATAAATGGAGAGATGGGCGTTACCTTGAAAGAATTGATCTGTTAGATGCCGACGCTGTCAATGTTTTTAAAAAATTAGATCTGATGGGGTTTTTTTATCAGGAAAAATATTATTATTCTTGTAAAACTTTGCCTTCATTTGTCGCCGATGATTTACTTGAAAGAGGGGAGAGCAACCAAGCTTTTTATGCTCAGATTTATCCCAAATTTGAATCTTTAAGCGAGCATGTTTTAGATAATTTATTAGCACGAAATAACATTAGTTCTATTTTAAATGATTTTCCGCGTTTTAAAGATATCGATGCGCTTTCTTTTTTTAATAAAATAGTCCCAGTTTGTTCATCTTTTAGTAAAGAGCTGCTAATAGACTGGGTTAATAAAAATATTGGCGATAGCAATCAATTACTTGAGGCTTACGACTCATTATTAAGAAATGGAATATTTATTGAGGAAAAAGAAATTAGTGAAAAATTAAATAATCTCGATAAAATAAATTATTCCCAACAGCGTGATGCCTTAGCAGAAGAGCTCGAGATTGCAGCGCCTAGTAAATGGGAGCATCGCCTTGATAACGGTGAGGGGGCGATGAAATTAATTGAGAGTTTTTATTCGAAAGCCGTTATTAAACGCGTTAGTTATAATGATGCAGAACATTTTGACGTAGAATGGTTGAGGGTGGAACTTGCTAAGCAAAAAAATACAATCGCACTTTGTGATTCAAGTTTTGAACATATTCTCGGGGATAAAGATTACTTTAGAATGATTGAAGAGAGCGGCGTTGATGTTTTTGCATCGCTAGCAAAAGGTCTCCGTAATAAACCAGGCGAAGAAATTGCCTTCTTGTTGATCAACAAAGGTTATGAAGACGTCGTCCTTGATAATATAAATTGGTTTTCTGGTCTAAGCGAGAAAATGTTTGATTTGCTTATAGAAAAAAATAGAGCTTGGACAATTTGTGACAATATAATTAAATTTGAAATTGATAAAGAAAAAATCGTCTATTTAATAGATAATCATTTTGAGCTTTTAGCTGATCACGTTACTATTAAATATTTAGCGGACCGTGGGGTTCTCAATGAATTCACGACTGAAGGAATAAGGCACATGGACAAGGTTTGTAATTTAGATTTTGGTCAACTTTCTCAAGAAGATCAGGAGCGGACATTTCAGAAGTATATTAAAGCGGGTTTCGGTTTCAGGGTATTAACAGAAATGAATTTCAGGAATTTAGATGTCGAAGTTGGCGCTCAGGAGTTTGATATGGCCGTCGAAAAGAAAGGTCTAAATCAAGGTTTTTTTGAAATGATAAAAAAATTACCGGAGGATTCTTTCTATAATAAAAATTTTGCACGTTTAGAAATCGGCAGTGAAAATAGTTCAGTGTTCCGTTCATTTATGGATATGATGGCGCAAGGTGCCGTCGCCAGAAATGATGAAGATTTGGAACTATTCTTTGATTCTCGAAAAATTATCGAACGTTATGCCGACGATAAAGCTTTCTTCGCAGACTATCTAAAATTGGTTAAAGGAAAAAGTGTATTTGAGAGAGAAGCGCTTTTACCGGAAATGAAATTAAAAGCATCTGAGATGGCGAGAAATATTCCTCAAGACGCGACAGCAACGAATTATAAGTTGTCTTTATCAATGGTCTATCCGCGACGAGATTACGATTCACAGAAAAATATAGATTTATTGGTCGACCATAGCGAGCATCTCAAGGGTTTGAAGTTTAAGACCGAAGGAGAAAAGTTTTTAATAAGCGGCGTATCGTCTTATCGATTAAAAAACAATGAAAAAGCAGATAGTAGTTTACTTGAAATTTATAAAAAAAGAATAGCCGACATTAAGAATTTAGCCGATGCAGAGCGTTTAATGAAATTTTTAGAATTAGAAATTACTGACAGCAGAACAAAAACACTAGAAGGAAAAATTCTCGAGTATCTTGATGTAAAGGGATATAATAGCGAAACTTTGAACGTAGTTCTTGCTTATCAATTAAAAGATTCATACGATCAATTTGTTAACGCAAGCGCCGACCGACTGAAAGATTCTGAAAATTATGATTCTCGTAACTATATTATGCTCGACGAACTAACAGAAAAATATGGCGACAATCTGAAAGAAACCATAAAGACAATTAAAAATAAATTGATTGTTTCAGAAGATAAAAATTATTTAGCAGGCAATGTTCAGGAAGAAAATGAAATCAAGTTGCAAAATTTGGGAGTAAAAATTCAAGAGAGCTTAAAGCAAATTCCTTCCGCAAGTTTGAGCGATGCGGTAATTTCAAAGAAAATAAAAAAGAGCTTAGAGAATTTATTCCAATCCAACGAGTTTATTAAGCGAAATTCGGATGAGATCGCGCAAGACTTTAGGACCTCAAATTTTGCATCTTTTGCTGATTTATGGGAGGGGAAGATTAAAGAAATATTACCTATTTTAAGTAGTCAGAATCAATTAACGCTTCTGGAAAAGGCGCAAAGTAAAACCTATCAGGAAATATTTACGGAGATGTCAAAATATGAAGAAGTCTTTGAGGTGGACAGTGGCCGTGGTGAAAAAAAATTAAGAAAGGAGCGTGAGATAACCGGTTATTTTGGAAAAAATAAAGAAAACTCGCAAGCACGAATGGTAGGAGATATATGTCTCGCGACGAGTTCAACACTTTGGAATGATGAGAAATATTTTGAGTTTGTTATGTTTGATCAAGAACGTAATCGTTGTATGGGAACTGTCATGTTAAAGACACTCGACGAATCAAAGAGCAAGAAATATTTATTATTCTGCCCTAACCCATCTGTCGGTTTAGTCTCTGAGGTTTCGGCTAAAAAACTTTATCATAAAATAAAAGATATAGTTATTAATTTTGCAGTTGAAAATGCGTATAGCGGAGTAGTCCTAGATAAGCAGCACGGACACTCGACTAATCGAGCTGGCCTATTCCAACAGACCCTTGAGAGCTCTGTGTTAAAAAATGATGACGGCGAAGAAAAGGTGATTAATTTAAATAAAAAATATCCTCTAGGTTCGTATGAATATGAAAAGAATCTGAGGGCGGTTTATCTCAAAGAAAACTCTTAAGAATAATATTTATATGTTGTTAAAAAAACCTCAAATACTATATATTCACGGCGGCTTTACTTTTAAAAGTCAAAGTGATTATATTAAATTTTTAAAAAATTCCGAAGTAAAACTAACGCCGAGTATCAGATGGCATGGTGATTATTTAGATAAGCAATTAGGCAAGGAATTTAAAATTATCCGTCCGCGAATGCCATTTGTCGAGAATGCCAAGTATGATTTATGGAAATTAAACTTTGAAAAGTATTTTCCTTATTTGCGGAATAATTTGGTTCTTGTTGGGGGATCTCTAGGTGGTATTTTTTTGGCCAGATATCTATCAGAAAATAAATTCCCTAAAAAGATATTATCTGTTTATTTGGTCTGCCCGCCATTTGATAATTCAGTTTCTCAAGAAGATTTGGTCGGCGGCTTTAAGCTTAAATCAGATTTATCATTAATCGAAAAAAATTGTGACAATGTTCATTTACTTTTTTCGAGCGACGATGATATTGTCCCAGTTTCTCATGCAGCTAAATATGCCAAGAAGCTAAAAAATTCTCACATCGTTATTTACGATCATATCCCCGGGCATTTCAAAATTACGAAGTTTCCCGAAATTGTAAAAATGATAAAAAGCGATTTAAAAAATGTAAAAAAAACACGGAGATAAGTCCGTGTTTTTTATACTCGCTCGCTTATTTTAAATATTTTTCAATATCCGCTAAGACATTAGGAATACTCGCTTCGCCATCAATTTCGACATAAGTTCCCTGAGAGCTATAGTGAGCTATAAGCGGAGTTGATTCTTGGCGGAAAATCTCCATGCGGCTATTAATTACTTTCGGATCCTTATCATCGCTGCGAGTTCCGTTCACGGCTCTTGCGTCGATTCTTCTTTCGGCTTCCTCTGGGCTTATTTTAAGCAGCATAAATAAATCTACTTTAAGCCCAATTTCGGCCAGCATCTCGTCGAGCAGTTTTGCTTGCGGCATCATGCGCGGAAAACCGTCGAAGACTATGCCTGTTTCTTGTGCCTGTTTTTTGACATTATGCAAAACGCCAGACACTAAATCATTTGAGATTAATAACCCGTTCGCGACAGTTGATTTTATTTTTTGTCCTAATTCAGATCCTGAAGCTATTTCAGCACGAAGTTTATCGCCCATGCCAAATTGGTAGAGTCCGTATTTTTTAAAAAGTAGTCCTGCCTGAGTTGTTTTGCCTGACGCTGGCAGACCGTAAAGAATTATGATTTTGCCCATAATAATGTTATTAATAAGAAAGTTTTATCATAACAGCATTTGTTAATTTAGACAAGAGTGGCTTCTTGTCTATTTTGAGATAAAGAAACGGCCTCAGACTGCGTACTATTATTGAAGACGTTTAAAATGCTATAATTAAAGCATGAATATACTAGATTTTAGAACAGATAACATCTCAAGTTTAACCGACGCTGAGTTGGTTAAATTAACCCTGGCCAACCAGGATAATTTTGTTTATCTTGTTGACCGTTATAAAGGCAAGCTTTCTAGTTATGTTAAGAGATTAACTAACGCTAATAATGAGGATGCGGAGGATATTTTACAAGAAGTGTTTATTAAGGTTTATTTAAATCTCAACGATTTTAATAAGGATTTAAAATTTTCTTCTTGGATTTACCGTATTACTCATAACCAGGTAATCAGCGGGCACCGCAAATTAAAGGCTCGCCCCGAAGGTTATGCAGTTAATCTCGACGATCAATTAGCGAAAAATCTCACCGCTGAAATAGATATTAAGGGGATGGTGGATCATAAAATATTACAAGAAACAATCAATTCAGTTTTAAAAAAAATTGAACCGAAGTATCGCGATGTTTTAGTCCTTAAGTTTTTAGAAGAGAAAAGTTATCAGGAGATTTCCGATATTTTAAAGAAGCCGTTGGGGACGGTTGCGTCGCTTATGAATAAGGCAAAGCAAGAATTTAAAAATGAATTAGAAAAACAAAATTTTAAAATTTAAAATATGTTAGACAAGAATAATGCCGGTTTTGAAAATAAACTATTGGCTAAAATAAAGGAAGGGAAAATGTGTCCTAAGCCGCGCTGGCAGTTTTTACTGAAAGATTCTGTTGTTTGGTTCGCGGGTTTAATCTCTCTCCTCATTGGTGCGGCTGCTATTTCGGTCATGATTTATTTATTTAAATATAATGATTGGGATATCTATGATCAGACGAAGAAAACATTCGTTGAATTTTTTATTTTAACTCTTCCTTATTATTGGTTTATTTTTCTGGGCATTTTTGTTTTTATTATTTCTTATAATTTTAAACACACTAAGACGGGTTATCGCTACTCGGGTATATTGCTAATTGGAGCATCAATATTACTAAGCGTAATTCTTGGAGCTATATTTTTTGCGGCTGGTCTTGGCGAGAAGTTGGATGATATTCTCGGGCGTCGTGCGCCTTTTTATGATCAGGTTATAAATCGTCATATTGATTTTTGGTCGCAACCAGCCGAAGGGAGATTGTCAGGACTAGTGATTGATAAGGTTGATGGTACAAGTTTGATATTAATTGACCGCGGTAAAGAGCAGTGGCTCGTAAGTACGGAAAATGTCGAATTATATTCTGGAGACTTTATTATTGTTGGACAACCGATTCGAGTGCTTGGCGAAATTATTAGCGAACAAAAATTTCGCGCCGATAAAATCTTACCAATGAAAGCCGGTCGTGATTTTTACCATCGTTTTGACGGTCCGCCACCAATGAGACAAAAGTTTATGTCTCCCGGAATTCCCATGCCACTACCGCCAGCAATTTAAAAAGAAAATATTATTTTTCGCGTAGTATATATTATGAAGGGTAAACGAGATCTCGCCCATTAATTAAATAATTAATTTAATATTCTGACTATTATTTAGCTTAGCTAAAAATAGACATAAATATATTTACAACGTTATGAATAATAAAAAAATAGCAGCTCTCGGTTTGATAGTTTTGGTTGCAATTGGAGTCACTTTCGGATTAACACAAATTTCAAACGCGGCTACTTTAAATAGCGGCAGCTCGAATACGTCTGGTAATTTAAAGGAGGGAATGCATAAATCTGGCGTTGGCAACATGATTAACCAAGCAAATAGACTAAAAAGAAAAGTAGCCGTCGACGCTGCCATGGCCTCCGGGGATTATAATGCATGGGTTGCTGCCGAAGGAAAGTCGAGCTCAATCTTAGCAAAAATTAACGCTAATAATTTTCCTAAATTAGTTCAAGCCTATGAGCTTAGAAAACAAGAAGAAACTATAATGAAAGATTTAGGTATTAAACAGGGTGCTAAGTTTGAAATAGTAGGATCACTGTAAAATAAATAGAATTATATTTTTTCGTTTCTCATCTCTCACATAACAAGAAAAGTGATCTAAGCAATTAGGTCGCCTTTTTTGAAGAAATTAGCTAAAGAAAGCGTATTTTATAGAAGAAGGGATAATTATTAAATTTTAAAAAACGCATGTTTATGAGAAAAAACAAGAAAGGCGTCTTAATTTCGTTGGCAATTGTCGCCTGCCTGCCCGTCTTAACTGGCTGTAGTAATAAGACAGCTACTACAACGAATTTGCAAAATACGCAAAATACTCCAGCTCAGGGTTCTGGCCAAAGAAATGGTCGAATGCCTGATTTTGGTCAGCCAGATCGTCAAGCTGATGTTCGAGGCGTAGTAACAACTATTGTGGGCAATGAAGTCACGGTATTAAAAATAGCCGCTAATCAAGGGCGACGAGCAAGTTCGACTAATGAAACAAACGCAAGCAGTAGTCCAAGAAATCAAGACGCCCCATCGTTATCACTAGGAGGAAATATGGAAGGTCGTCCTGCAGCGGGTCAAGCTGGTCCCGGTGGTTTTGCTGGAGGACGTCCCGGTGGTCCCGATGGTGGACCTGGCGGCGGGGGAACAACTGATCGCGCCGCTATGCTTGCTAGTCTCAAGGCCATGAGCACGGGCCAAGAAACAATTGTTATCCCAGTCGGAATAAAGATGATGAAATCGGAAAATGATGCTACCGGCAAAAGAACTACAGTTGAGGCGTCATTAGCTGATGTCACGGCCGATAAAATGATTACGGTTTGGCTTAATACAAGTGTGACCGACAAAAAGATTGCAGACTTTGTTTTAATTAACTAATACATATTATGGCTCAATCAATACTTGAGGAAAGCAAAAAAGCTCGCGGTGGCTTCTTTCGCTTTATTTTTAAAAAGAAATTTATAATTATCGCTATATTAATATTAGCAATCGGCGGTGGCACCTATTATTATGTTAGTAAGAAAAAACAGACTTCGGCCGCAGTAGTTACTCAAAAACAGTACACGGTGAAAAAGGAAGATTTAAGAATATCGGTTAGCGCGACAGGAAAAGTCGTTGCAAAGGATGGCGTCGAATTATCATTTCCGGTTTCGGGAAATTTAGAAGTCGATAATGTTTATACCAAAGAAGGCGATAAGATTAAAAAAGGTGATAAAATTGCTTCAGTAAAAACTGAGAGCCTAGCCTTCGAACTTCGCAGCGCTTATAATAATTATCAATCTGCGCTCGCTTCATACAATACTAAATTAGCAACCGCAACTGAGAGCGAGAAGAGCAAAGCTAAGGCCTCGATTGAGCAAGCTCAAGTTTCGCTTGATCAAGCCAAAATAAGTCTTGAACAAACAAAATCAAATTCTGCTCAAAGTATTACTAACGCTGAAACAAATGTCACAACTGCCGAAAGTAATCTTAAACTTAATAATACGATTAATGACAGCGAGATCGTTCATAATTCATATTTAAGTTTAACAAACACTTTAAAAACAATTGATCTTAATTTGGGAAAATTACTTCGTGATTCTGATAGCATTGTCGGCGTTGATGATACGAATGTTAATAGTGAGTATCGCTTGGGATTGGGCGCTTTAAATTCGACTTCTTTATCAAGCGCTAAGGCAAGTTATATAAAAGTTAAGAGTTTGCGTACACAATTTGATGCCCAAGTGAATTCGCTTAATGATAATAGCGCCAACAGCACAATTGACAGTGTTGCGAATACAGCTGATCAAGTAATTAGCGCCATGCAAAATCATGAACGTGATATGCAGGAATTACTAGACTCCTCGATAACGTTTACCGGGATGTCGCAGACAAAACTTGATGGTTTTAAATCAATGATTAACTCAAACCAATCAAGCGCTATCTCTATGGCGACGAGCCTAAATAGCGCGACTCAAGGTGTCGATAACGCCAAGAGTAGTTTAAGCTCATATCAAACCGCTTATAATAAGGCCGTGAATGATTTAAAGACAATAAAAAGCCAAGCTGAACAAAATATAAATAATTCAACAATATCAGTTAAAGCAAGAGAAATATCTTTAGCGCAAGCTAAGAATGATTATACTGATTTACTCGCACCGATTTCTGAAAACGATTTAGCGTCCGCACGTGCACAATTAACATCCGCGGCGATTTCTGTCGACCGCGCGAAATATAATATGGAACAAGCGACTTTAATTGCTCCAATTGATGGTATTGTCTCAATGTTAAATTATAAGAAGGGTGACATAATTCTTGATTCCAGCACTTCTAAAACGGTTGCGACAATCATTAATAATGATACCTTATATATTGAAGTAAATGTCGAAGAGGCTGACATTAGCAAATTAAAAGTAGGCGAAAAAGCAGCGGTTACTTTTGACGCGGTTGACGGCGTAAATTTAACCGGCGAAATTAGCTTTATCTCTTTAACCTCAACAACAAGCTCGAACGGAATCGTAACTTATTTAGTTAGAGTTATCCTATCTAATACTGGCGCTTCGCAAATTAGAGAGGGCATGACCGCGGCTTTAGAGTTTATTACTTCAGAAGCGCCGGGTGTGATTGCTGTTCCGGTTCAAGCGGTTAGAAATATAGGCGGAAAACCATCTGTCGTAATGCTTGATGGCAGCGTTAGAAATGTCGTAACAAATTTTACTGACGGTAAAAAAGCAGAAGTAGTTGGTGGTCTTCAAGAGGGAGAAGTAATTGTTTATTAATATGAACAGTGTAAATAATCCTGCCATAAAATTAGAGAATGTTTATAAGTCATACTATTTAGCTAACGGAGAGGAAATCCCTGTTCTTAAGGGTATTGATTTAGAAATAAAAAAGGGAGAGTTTGTTGCCATTATGGGAGAATCGGGCGGAGGGAAAACTACGCTCTTGAATGTTATTGGTTGTCTGCACCCTCTCACTAAAGGAATATATTTATTGGACGGTGAAAATATTGGTAACGTAAAAGATGATTTTACCTTAGCCTTCATTCGAAATAAAAAGATGGGTTTTATTTTCCAACAATTTAATCTTTTCTCTCGTTTTTCGGCTTTAAAAAATGTGGAGTTACCAGCGCTATACGCGGGTATGTCGAGCGCGGATCGGGAAAAAAAATCTCGTGATCTTTTAAAATCACTCGGACTTGCGGAGCGAATGCATCACCGACCGACAGAATTATCCGGAGGACAGCAGCAGCGCGTGGCTATTTGTCGAGCGCTTGTTAATAATCCGGAAATAATTTTAGCTGATGAGCCGACTGGCGCGCTTGATTCAAAGTCCGGAGTTGAAGTAATGAAAATATTTACCGAATTTAAAAACCAAGGGAGAACAGTTGTTATGGTTACACATACGACCGAGGTCGCAAAATATGCCGATCGCATTATTTATTTGCGTGATGGTCAAGTGCTTGATAATAATTATAAATTGAAAGGTAACTATTAATTATGCTTTGGGAAATTGTAAAAATGTCATTTGAGTCTCTACTTGCAAAAAAAACACGAACCTTTTTATCGATGTTGGGAATTATCATTGGTGTCGCTACTGTTATTGCTGTTTTTGCTGTCGGAAAGGGAGCACAAGAATCTGTTAATTCGCAGTTTCAAAATTTAAGTGCGAATTCTATTTTAATCATGCCTAACCGCGGTCGTGGTTTTACGAGTAGTTCTAAATTAAGCGCGACCGATGCGCAGTTATTATTAAGCGCTGATCATATTGCTTCTGCTGCTGGCGCTATCCAGGGTAACGCGAGTGTTTCTTATGGCTCAACCGATAAAAGTTATGGCATAGTCGGTGCTGACCAAAATTTTATTAGCTTATCTAATTTGACTATCGAATCTGGTCGCGGAATTGATGAGACTGATATTAGTGGTAAAACACAAGTCGCGGTTATCGGTAGCACGGTTGTTTCTGATTTATTTGCAGGCTCGAATAATGTTGTTGGCGAGATGATAACTGTTGCTGGAAAGAAAATCGAAGTCGTCGGTGTTTTGAAAAAATTAGGTTCTCGCGTTGGCATGATTTCTATTGATGAGGCGATTATTGTCCCGAGCAGCACGGCTGAGAAAAGTATTTTAGGTTCACGGGGACAAGTTATGATTACAACGACCGTTGATAATGTTAATAATTCTGGTGCGGCCACAAGCAGTATTACTTCTATCTTGCGCGCGGAACATAAACTTAAGGCCAGTCAAGAAGATGATTTTAGAATTATGGACGCCGGAAGTATGGTTGCCGCGGCGCAAGCGTCCGCTAAAACGTTATCAACTCTTTTAACCGCCATTGCGGCAATCACTTTACTTGTGTCAGGCATCGGTATTATGAATGTTATGTTTGTGACTGTGGCCGAGAGAACTAAGGAGATTGGTATTGCGAAGGCTATCGGTGGCAAACAGAGTGATATTTTGACACAGTTCTTATTAGAATCTATAATTTTATCAATGGTCGGTGGTCTAATTGGTATGATAATCGGCCAAGCGGCTATTCCGATTATTTCCTATTTTAAGCTTATGTCGATGGCGTCATCTTGGACGGGTCCAGTTTTAGGCTTTTCTTTCTCTGTGCTCGTCGGTGTATTTTTCGGCTTTTATCCCGCTTTTAAAGCGAGTCGACTCGATCCAGTTGATGCCTTACGAAGTGAATAATTTTTTAATATTTAGTATATGCGAGCACAAATAATTTCTTTTGCTTTAATCCTCTCCGTCGCCTTAGTGGTTTCTTTACTCGGCTTAACGATTAAGAGTGAAAAGGAGAAAATTAAGAAAACTTGGTCTTGGTCAAAATTTAAACGATAAAAAAAGAACTCGGTCAGCCGAGTCTTTTTTATTTTAATTTTTTAGTGATTTGTGCTAAAATTAAAATAACATGATTAAATCAACGAATATATGAATGTAAAAATTAAAAACTTATGGCTATTCATCGTTAGTCTAGCAATCCCTCTCTTTGTCGGTTATCTCGGGTCGCTTCTAACAACCCCGCATATTGCAACTTGGTATAGTTATTTATCTAAACCGGTATTTAGTCCTCCGAATTGGATATTTGCTCCTGTCTGGACAACTCTTTATATTTTAATGGGTATTTCTTTTTTCTTAATTCTAAAGGATTCTAAAAAGGGTCAATTTTTTCGTGCCTCGTGGCTTAGTTTTGCGGCGCAGCTATTCCTTAATCTCTACTGGTCATTTTTATTCTTCTATGTTAAAAACCCACCGCTTGCTTTTTATGGTATTATTTCTCTCTGGTCAATGATAATAGTAAATTTTTATTATTTTTATCAAGTTAAGAAAGCGGCCGCCTATCTGCTTATCCCGTATATTGTTTGGGTAACTTTTGCCGCCGCCTTAAATTATTCTATCTGGTACCTAAACGGCGTCTAAAATAATAATTCAACGTATTGACAATCCATGATTAATGTACTATGCTTTATTGTTAGTACATTAATTTTTTTTTGTTTATAAATAACCAAAAACCACCAAAAAATGACGTATTCTGATGACGAATTGATCGCCATGATTTATGCCGCTATCAAGCAGCATGTATTTCCTGAACCAACCATACAGTTTGACCTTAATACGCCGTTATCGGAGATTGGCATGTCAAACCATGATTTAGGGCACGATAGCAAAGCATTCTTGAACTTAGCAGAGACTATAATTGACATTGAAGTCAATCTAAAAATTTTTGTTGAGGATGATGAATATTTCTCCTTTAAGACTATAGGAGATATATTGGCTGCATTAAAAAAACAATTGGCAAATTCTGACTGCTGTGAAGAGGCGGAATACTAAAAAAACAAAGGCGACCATTACGGATCGCCTTTTTAAATTTACATCGACATCTGAGTTTAGATTCTTGCTCGGCGCATAAGCAGAGTATTAAAGACAATACTTAGTGAGGATAAAGACATGGCGCCAGCAGCAATTATCGGGCTAAGTAGTAGACCGAAAGAGGGGTAGAACACGCCAGCTGCAATTGGGATGGCGATAATATTATAGAAGAATGCCCAAAATAAATTTTGCTTAATCTTATTCATTGTTAAGCGGGAAATTTTAAGCGCCTTGGTTATTTTGTTTAAATCACCATGGAGGATTGTTATGTCAGCTGATTCAATTGCGACGTCAGACCCTGTGGCCATGGCGATACCAATATGAGCGGCGACAAGAGCAACAGCGTCATTGACTCCATCTCCGACCATTGCGACAATTAGTCCTGTTTTTTTAAGTTGTTCGATTTTTGATGCTTTTTCGAGCGGAGAGACTTCGGCAATAACTTCATCAATTCCAGCTTGAGCAGCAATATATTTTGCTACCTCTTCGCGATCGCCAGATAACATTATTGTTTTAATTCCTAATTTTTTTAAATCAGAAATAGCTTTTTGAGCATCGGGTTTAATCTTGTCTGCAACGGCGATTAGTCCTAATATTTTTTCTGAGTCAGCGAGATACATAATTGTCTTACCTTCTTTCTCTAGTTTTGTGATATCAGATTCGGGAAGTTTAAGACTAAGTTCGGAAATTAATTTAGAATTACCGAGCCAATATTTATTAGCATTTATTTCGCCGCTAACTCCTTTGCCGATTATTGCTTGGAAGTCGAGAGTCTTGCCAATGGAAATATTTTTTTCATTGGCAAAATTTATTATTGCTTTTGCCAGAGGGTGCTCGGAATTATTTTCTAAAGTCGCAGATATATTTATTAATTCCTCTATTTTTATTCCATAAGCAATAGTATCGATTACGCTTGGTTCGCCAGCTGTTATTGTCCCGGTTTTATCGAAAACCATTATTTTTGTCTTACCGAATTTTTCTAGACTAGCAGCATTTTTTATAAGTAAGCCATTTTTACTGGCGAGGCCAAGACCAACCATGATTCCTGTCGGAGTCGCTAGGCCGAGCGCGCAGGGGCAAGCAATCGCTAATAAACTGACAAAGCAGGTAATACCGAGACTCACGGTTTTTGACCAGCCGAGATATTGTGGTCCGATGAGGAGCCAACTAATAAGAGTTATCGCCGCAAGAGCAAGCACGATTGGAACAAATATTCCTGCAACGTAATCAGCTAGTTTTTGAATTGGTGCTTTAGAGTTCTGTGCCGTTTCAATCGCCTTAATAATTGTAGCCAGCACTGTTGTGTTTCCGACTTTATTAATTTTAATTTTTAACAAACCCTCTTTGTTTATAGTTGACCCGATAACAGAGTCGCCAATTTTTTTGTCTACCGGGAGCGATTCTCCGGTGATTAAAGCCTCGTCAACAGCTGATGCGCCGAATACGACTTCGCCATCAGCCGGTATTTTCATACCCGGCTTAACAATAACTATATCATCGATGTTTAGAGCGCTAATAGAGATTTCTACTTCTTGCCCATTACGTTCTACTAAAGCAGTCTTAGTTTGCAGGGCAATCAATTTTTCAATTGTTTGGTTAGTTCTAAGCTTGGCTTTATTCTCTAAAAATTTGCCGAGATACACTAGAGTGATAACAACTATTGTAACATCAAAGAAATAGGCGTCGCCCAAGCCGAGGCTAGTTTTGATAATCGGAAAAAGATAAATTAAGGTAGAATAGAAGTAAGCGACACCGGTGCCGATACCAATCAAGGTGTCCATGTTAGCTTTCCCATAGCGAAAGAAACGAAGAGCGGCTGTTAAAAAATGACGACCGACCCAAAAAATAATAAGAGTGGCGACTGAGAAAACAATCGGCAATAGTATGGTTCCGGGAACTAATTCCGCTGGCTGGAATTTAAGATATTTAGCAGCGAGAGACCAAAAGACAATAAAAAGTATTATGGACATTAGGGGAATGGCGACTTGCAGCTTTTGTTTTTGACTCTTTAATTCTAAGAGTTTATCTTGCATTAAACTATTAAGTTCAGATTCTTCATTTGGAGTATCTGAGCTATTTGGAAACTTGATGCTATATCCTAATTTATTTAAGGTATTGTTAATTTCTTTTTGGTTGAGACTATTAACTGCTATAATCTCAGCTTGTTCGCTGACAGGATTAATATTTACCGATTTAATATTAGGATCTTTGATTAATTCTTTCTCGATGATTTTGGCGCAGGATGCGCAGTGCATCCCGGTAATACCAACGGTTAATTTGTTTTCCATATATTTATATTTAAATATTTAATTTATTTATCAATAACCGTAAAACTACCGGTATACATTCCCATTGAACAGGAGAAGGGGATAGTCCCAGTTTTGCTTGGAGTGAATTCAATTACATTTTCTCCTGGATCTAATTGTTTCTGAATTTGTAGCGACGGTACGATTAGGGCACTCGCGCAAGAATATGGCGCCTTGGCTTCAATGAGCCAGCGGACGGGCATGCCTTTGCTAATTGTGAAATGATTCGGGACGTAGCCGCGATTTGTTTCCGTCATTGTGACTACCTGGACATTATCAATAATTTCAACCCCGGGACTTAGTTCGGGCTTGTTTTCTGTTTCCGTTGTTTCAGTTTTTGCGTCTGTTGAAAAATCACCGGCGCTTGAGACATGAATTAGTTTTAATCCATTGTTTAGATTAATAAGCGCGAAAATAATAATGATTGCGCCCGCAACTCTAAAGAAAGTATTGGAATTACTTTTTTTCATAATTGAGGCTAAACCACCGATGCCCAATAATCCTGGAGCAGTGCCAAGCGCAAAGAGTGCCATAACTAGTCCGCCATTAATAAAGCTTCCTGTGCCGAGTGCGTAAATTTGCATTGCTTGCGTAAAGCCGCAGGGAAGAAAAAATGTCAAAGCGCCGAGAATTAGCGCATTATTTGTTCTTGTCCCGCGACCAAATCTTTTTGGTAGACTAATATCAATATCATTAAGGGCCGGTAAAACATTTAATAATTTTAAGCCCATAAATAATATCACCAGGCCAACAATAATTATCAGAATGCCGTTAAACAGTGGCGAAAGTTTGAAGGTTGATCCGACAAGACCAAGAATTCCGCCGAGAATAAAAAAACCGATAACACGACCGGCATTAAATAAAAGATGAGGTTGAAATTTTTGGAGTTTTGTTGCTTCTGGATGATTTTTGGAGTATGTTGTGGCTACGCCGAGGACTAATCCGCCGACCAGCGCTAAACAAGTCGACACTCCAGCGACCAGCCCGACAAGGAGCGCGAGGGGAAGAGAGAATTCTTGTTGGCCGAGAAAGGAACTAAAGTCAAAAAAATTATAGCTACTAATAAACCAATAGATAATAATAACTCCGAGCGCCAACCAGACCCAATTATAATTACTTTTTTCTTCCGAATTAGCATCTTTGGTATTTAATTTGTAACCCAATTCCTCAAGATTAGTTTTTATTTCAGAGAGAGCAGGTGCATCGCCCTTATAATATATTTCTGCCTCACCAGTTTTATGATTAACTATAGCGCGAGTAACATTTTTGATTCTTTGCAAACTGTCTTCGCTTAGAAGTTCACAGGCTTTGCAGTGTAAACCGCCGACGGAGACAACTATCTTATTAGACATATTTTTAAATATAATTATTTTCCAGCTAATTTATTAACTTTCAAAATTTCTTCAACCATTCGTTTTTTGATATTTTCATTTTTTGAGGCCATGGCATTTTTAAAACAGGTATTGAGATGGTTGGCCATTAGCTGTTGATGCGCTGATTTTAAGAGTCCAATCACTGCGAGATTTTGTTGCATGATATTCACACAATACTCTCCCTGCTCGGTCATGTTGATTAAATTTTCACAGAGGCTACGAGATTTTTTAAAAGCGATTAAGATATTCTTTTTTTCCTTGTCCATAGTTTTATGTTTTTATAAATATTTTAATTACCTATACCTGGGGTGTAGGTATTAAAATAATAGCATAAGGAAAAATTACTTGCAAGACTCTTCAAGGCCTCCTCTCTTAAGTACTGGTAAATTTTCCAAAAATATGCTATTATATTGGTATATTTGGAATAATTTATAAATCTAAATAATATGTTAAGTCCAATCAAATCAAATTTTAAGACGGAGTGGTTTTCGCTTTGTCTTATTATTATTTCCATAATTTCCGGATTTTATTTTTGGCAAAATTTTCCGGCTCGGGTTGCGAGCCATTGGGGAATTAACGGGCAAGTAGATGGCTATAGTGGCCCCTTGCTCGCTGCATTTCTAGTTCCTCTAATGATGCTGGCAATGTATATCGTTTTTATAATTGTGCCGTATCTTGATCCAAAAAAAGATCAATATATGACCTTCGCGCCGATCTATCATAAATTTAAAGACTTGATGATTTCATTCTTATTTATTTTATATTTTCTGACCGGCTTAAACGGCTTAGGCTTCCCGATTGATGTTGCTCTCTACGTACCGGTAATGGTTGGCGCTTTATTTATTATTATTGGCCGCTTACTCAAGAATGTAAAAATGAATTGGTTCATGGGCATCCGCACCCCTTGGACTATGTCTTCAGAAAAGGTTTGGGATAAAACCCATGAACTTAGTAGCCGTATTTTTGTTATTTCCGGGCTTCTGATGGCTGCCACGATTTTAGTAACGACAAAACTTAAAATTGTGTTCTTTGTTCTTGCGATGGCATTAATTATTTTTGCTTTGCCGATTTATTCTTATGTTTTGTTTATTAAAGAAAAGAAAGAAAATAATTCAAAATAAGCTTTAATATTTTGAAAAATTAAAAAGCCCGAACTTTAAAAGTTCGGGCTTTTTTAGAGATTATTCTCTGACTTTGAAAGAACGTTTTTTGAAAGACTGGCTACAGGTATCGAATAGGCGATTGCCAATCGTTTTGCCAATCAGTTGGTCGGAAATCATCTACTATATTACCGTTGCCCTGGATTTCGCTGTTTGCTTCTTCAAGCAGGCCAATCATTGCTAAAGTGAAGATAAATGTGATTAGGAAGGCGATGCCGATAAAATCGAGGGTATATGATAAATACCTAATGGCCTCAAATCTATATTCTGGTCGCATAAGATTGTGTACTAGAAGTGGTATCTGAGCGCAGAAAATTATCGTTGCCCCGCTTGCTAATATGCTGGAAATTAATCCAAATCCATCGTCTTTTTTGTCGGTAGTGAGAGACGAGGTTCTCAGATAACGAGACCGACTATAATGGCCGATTGAGAGCGAAAGCATATTGATTCCAACGACAATGTTGGGCCAACTCAAGACGAGTTTATAGACTGGTTCTAGTAGACCGAAATGATTCATGATGGATAATAGGAATAGGCATAGACCCATAATAATGTTAATAGGCCAGAGAATCATTGCGATGAGCGGTATGTTAGTCTTTTGCAACTTATAATTAAGCACATGATAGACTAAAAATATCAGCATAAACCAAACAGGTATTATTTCTGCCTTTGAATTTAGTATCCAATTCGAGGCGATAAAATCAACCAGGAATTTTAGAAGGAAGTAAGCGCCAGCACTTATTGCCAGAATAAGACTAAAGATTTTTAGCGGCTTCGTAATTTTTTCAATCAATTCATAAATTGATATCATTGCTGATATCCACAGCCATGATGGCCCGGGGTTTCTGGTCATTTTTCTAGGTTATTTGGTTTATATTGATTAATTATTAATTACTGTATTGTTAAGCTACGATTATTATTCTATCTAAACATATAAATATGCTTTTGTCAAGTTTAAAAAAATACCCAAAAGGGGTAGAATTTAAAGACTAGATGATTATTAATACGCAGAAAATTGATAAATTATTATGTTAAAAGACATACCACTGGCAACATATTTTCGCCCTAAAAATTTGAGTGAATTTGTTGGTCAGGAAAAAAGTATTGGGGAGAAAGGCTGGCTTTACCAGGCGATTAAAAATGATAAGGTTCCGTCCTTAGTATTTTGGGGTCCTCCAGGTAGCGGTAAGACAACCCTGTCTTTTATTATCGCCAAAGAAACAAAATCTGAGTTTCATGAATTAAGCGCGACTTCGAGCGGAATTAAAGATTTAAAAATAATTGTTGACCGTGCTAAAGAGAGTAAGCGGCTTGGGACTAAAACTATTTTATTTATCGATGAAATACATCGCTGGAACAAAGCACAACAGGATGCGCTTTTGCCACAAGTTGAGAATGGGACCATAACTTTAATTGGCGCGACAACTGAAAATCCTAGCTTCGCTGTAAACGGCGCCTTGCTCTCCCGTGTTAAAGTTGTCGTCCTCGAGGCGCTTAGCGCTAGCGATTTAGAAGAAATAATTAAGCGCGCCGCTAAAGATCTAAAAGCGAAAATTTCTGCCGATGTTAGTGGCTTGATTGCGACGATTGCTAATGGCGACGCTCGAAAAGCACTTAGTATCCTAGAGAGTGCCATTGAGACCGGGGGGAAAATTACGAATCAATTAATTAAAGAGATAATTAGTAAGCCGAATTTATTATACGATAAGAAGGGAGAGGAACATTATAATATAATTTCAGCTCTTCATAAATCGATGCGGGGAGGCAACGCGGACGCGGCTATTTATTATTTAGTGCGTATGCTCGAAGCCGGAGAGGATCCTCTATATATTGCTCGTCGTCTAATTCGCTTTGCCAGTGAAGATATAGGGCTAGCTAATAACAGCGCCTTAATGTTAGCGACGGCTGCTTATGACGCTTGTCGAAAAATTGGCATGCCGGAATGCGGCGTGAACTTAGCGCATTGCACTATTTATCTCGCTAAATCGCCGAAAAGTATTGTCGCTTATACAGCCTATGAAAAGGCAAAAGCAGAAGTTGAGAATTCGGGAAATTTGCCCGTCCCTTTATATTTACGTAATGCACCGACAAAATTGATGAAGGATCTTGGTTATAGTAAAAATTATAAATATACGCCGGTTGAGGACGACAGCGACCAGGAATATCTCCCGGAAAAATTAAAAGGACGAAAGTTTTTATCCTAAGTTAAATTATTACCAAGTTTATTTAATGCGAGTTTATAGCCGCGACCGTTAAAAGTATGAATTAGGTTGCGGTTTTTGTTTTGGTTAAGTTTACGTCTTAAACTCGCAATATGAGATTCGATAGAATTTGAAAAGGGATCAGCGTTATAGTCCCAGACGTGTTCTAATAGTTGCTGACGGGAAACAATTTGTCCTCGATTGCGCAGTAAGTATTCGAGAAGAGAAAATTCGCGACGGGTTAAATATAATTCTTTACCACTGCGGCGAATAATTTTTGAGCGCGTGCTTAAAGTCAGATTATCAATTTTAAATAAATCACCTTCCGTTTTTTGCGGTCGTTTAAGAATGGCGTTTATTCTCATTAGTAGCTCGTCGAATAAAAAGGGTTTAGTAAGATAATCATCAGCCCCAAGACTAAAGGCTAATTCTTTTGATTGAATCTCAGATTTAACCGTTAGCATAATAATTGGAATATGTTTTTTGTCACTTCGAATTTCTTTTATGACTTCGGGACCGCTCATTTTTGGCAAGACGTAATCAAGAATAATTAGATCGTAATTGCCGGTTCGCCCCAGAAAGGCTCCGCGTTCGCCGTCTTCGGCTGTTTCAACGTTAAATAATTGCGACTCGAGACCTTGTTTTAGAAACTCGCTAATGTTGCGCTCATCATCAATAATTAGAATCTTCATAGTTTTAATAATTAAGTATTAATGATTAAATTATAAACCATGTGCAATAAAGAAAATCTAAATAATTTTTAAATATCAAATAAACTCTGTTGATAAATTATTTTAGCTATATTTGCCAAAAAAATGGGGAAATAGTAAGATTATATATATGAATAAAGCATTATCAAACCAAGAGCCAAAAGGCACCCGAGATTGGCTTCCGGAGGAGTTTTTAATTCGAAAGTATATTTTTGATACTTGGCGTCGGGTTTGCTTACGTTACGGCTTTGAAGAGTACTTAACTCCGCTTGTCGAAGGAGCGGATATTTATCGCGCTAAGTCAGGCGAGGATATTGGCGGCAAGGAGCTTGTTACTTTCACTGATTTGGGAGGAAGAGAACTCTCGATTCGTCCAGAGATGACTCCGTCGGTAACCCGTATGGTTACTAAAGTTTATGCGGCTAGTCCAAAGCCTTTAAAATATTTTTCGATTGCTAATTTCATGCGAAATGAAAAACCGCAGCGCGGGCGCAATCGTGAATTTTGGCAATTAAATTGTGATACTTTTGGGAGTGATAATATATCTTCAGATATTGAAATTTTACAGTTGGCGCTTGATTTGATGTTAGAGTTTAATGCGCCGAAGAAATCATTTTCTGTGGCTATTAATAATAGAAAATTAATTGATGCAGTTTTAATTCTTTGTAGCGCCGAAAATTTATCAAAAGAAAATAAAACGATTGTTGTGCGCACGCTGGATAAATGGGTGAAATTAAGTAGCTCTGATATAAAAGAACGATTACTCCAATCCGGTCTTGAAGCGAAGGGAATTGATATCTTGGAGAAATTTATGACAAGCGCGAGCCTTGAAGATTTGTTAAAAGTATTACCTTCGCTTAAGAAAGATGCTGGCTTATTAGAGACATTAAGCATTATCGATGCTTTAAGAGATTTGGGCTACGGCGATTGGATTGAATTTAATCCTGCAGTTATTCGCGGCTTTGATTATTATGATGGAATGGTTTTTGAAGTTTTTGATAAGAATCCAGAAAACAATCGCGCGATGTTCGGCGGCGGCCGTTATAATGGCTTAGCGGAAATATTTGGCGAAAAAAATTTCCCGGCGGTTGGTTTCGCCCCGGGGGACGAAACGACTAGAATATTTTTAGAATCTTGGAAATTAATTGATCAGATTTCCGGCACAAGACCAGAAAAATATTACTTACCTTTATTAGATAAGACTCTATCTTCAAATATAAATAAATTGGCCAAGCTACTAAGATCAAGTGGTATGAATATTCTGGTCGGCCTAGAAGAACAGAAAATTGGCAAAGCTTTAGAGCTTGCCAATAAGAAGAATATTAGCCAAGTAATTATCTTTGGCGTTGACGAAGCGTCTAAAGGAATTTATAAAATAAAGAATATGGCAAAAGGCGAGGAAAAGGAAATAAAGATTTAGGCCTATCCATTGACATTAATTAATTTATCTTGTAATATATAAGGAGTTTTTGCTTCGCCAACCGCGACATAATACGTCGCGTTTTATTTTGTTTAAATAAGAAATTATATGGAAATAAGAAATATCGCCATTATCGCTCACGTTGATCATGGTAAGACAACATTAACTGATTCACTTTTACGTCAGACCGGCATGGTAGAGGACAATATTAGCATGGATAGTAATTCCATTGAACAAGAAAGAGGAATCACAATTTATGCAAAAAATTGCAGTCTTTTTTATCGTGATTCAAAGATCAATATTGTTGATACTCCAGGGCATGCCGATTTTAGTTCTGAAGTTGAGCGCGTTTTACGATCTATTGATTCAGTCCTCCTGCTCGTCGACGCACAAGAAGGGCCGATGCCACAAACAAAATTCGTTTTAAAAAAATCTCTAGAATTAGGTTTGAAGCCGATTGTCGTTATTAATAAAGTTGATAAACCCGCCGCTCGTCCGGCCGAAGTTTCAGAAATGGTTTATGAATTATTTTTAGATTTAGGAGCGACTGATGAACAATTAGATTTTCCGGTTATATATGCAATTAGTAAAACTGGCCAAGCCGGTTTGGAGGCTGATAAATTAGCGGAAAATTTAGATCCGCTTTTAGACTTAATTTTAGAACATGTTTCTCCGGCGGCTACTCCAGAAATGATTACCATGCCGCTCGCCGCTCAACCTTTCAATTTAGCTTACGATAGTTTTTTGGGGCGTTGTGCAGTCGCACGTATTTATCAGGGAACTGTTAAAACGGGGCAATCAGTCTTTGTTGAAAATTTAGCTGGTGATACTCGATCGGGTAAGGTAACGAAGTTATTTACTTTTCATGGCTTAATGCGCAAAGAAATTACTGAAGCCATCGCGGGCGATATCGTTCTAATTGCTGGCTTAAGTGATATTTATATCGGTGAAACAATTTCCGAGAATGCCGATCAAGTAGCCCTTCCGGCTATTTCCATCGATGAACCGACAATTTGTTTAAATTTTTTAATTAATAATTCACCATTCGCTGGTCGTGAAGGAAAATTTGTTACCAATCGCCAATTAAAGGAACGCTTAGAAAAAGAATTAGAAGTTAATGTTGGATTAAAAATTGATTTTTCTGATGCTAATTTTTATAAAGTTTACGGGCGCGGCGAATTGCATATTGCGGTGCTACTTGAAAATATGCGTCGTGAAGGCTATGAAGTCCAGGTTTCTCAACCCCAAGTTATTACTAAGGAAGAAGATGGCGTAAAATTAGAGCCGTTTGAAGAAATTACTATTGATATTCCGGAAAAAGCATCCGGCGTTGTAATCGATAAGATGTCCCGCCGTAAGGGACAGATGACTGATTTGAAAAATCATAATGGTCAGACTAGAATCGTATTTTCTATCCCAACTCGTGGCATTCTTGGCTATCGTGATGAATTTGTTGTTGATACACGCGGCGAAGGTATCCTTTGTTCTCATTTTATCGGCTTCAAACCATGGGTCGGCGAGATTGAAAAAAATCAGCTCGGGTCTATGATCTCTATGGTAACAGGCAAGGTATTAGCTTTCTCTCTGTGGAATCTACAGGATAGAGGAGTTTTATATATTGTTCCGAATATCGATGTCTATGAAGGCATGGTAATCGGCAATGTCGCCAAAGGAAATGATATGGCGGTTAATCCGATTAAAGGTAAGAAGTTAACAAATGTTCGAGCTTCCGGAACTGATGAAGCGATTACCTTAACTCCGCCTTGGGACTTAACTCTAGAGAGAGGATTGAGCATCATTAACGAAGACGAATATTTAGAAGTAACACCTAATAATATACGTCTTCGTAAAAAACTCTTAACCGAAAATGAGCGCACAAAATATAAACGATAAATTGCAAATTTGATATTAAAAAATCCTTTGGCACGAATGTTTAAAGGATTTTTTTTGTTGCCGATTTGGTCGGCGCCATTTTTAGGCAGGTTCAGGAAGAGTGTCTGAGACTGGTCGGTAGCAGTATTCATCTCTTGCAAACCAGGAGAAGAGAAGAATAAATAATAAGGCCAATGAACTAAAAAATGAGGGCAAGCCAGAGACAATTCTTAAGGGTTCCCAAAATGTTCCGATCCAGACGTCGTAGCGGTCACTCATAGATAGGAGACCGGAAACAACAAATATTGTCATGATGACGAAGAAAAACCAGAGAATCCAGCTGGATGCTAGAACGCGGTTGCTCTTAGATACAGGTCCGCTCATATGGGCTACGATTCTGCCGGTACGAACTTCCCAGACATAGGTTTTTCGGAATGTAATCCCGCCAACGTATAAGAGTGCCAGGAAGGGGCCGAAAAAGTTCAACAGAATTTGTCCGTTGTGCGTGGCGCTTTGTCCAAGATAGACAAAAAGGAAAATGATACCGGTAACAATAATAATTGTTTTTGCGACTGAGACAGTGACGTCGTTTTTCATTTGTTAGAGATTAGTGGGCGGTTATTGTTTATTTGAATGTACAATTTGATGTTTTATCTTATTATAAATATTAATTACTGTCAATATTTTAGGATTTAGACTTTAGGAATAATTCTTTAACTGGGCTGAAACTAAAGCGATGGATTGGACAGGGTCCGATCGCGGCAATTTTTGCAAAATGAGCCTTGGTGCCGTAGCCTTTATGTTTTGCAAATTCATATCCTGGGTATTGTTTATCGATTTCCGACATCATCCAATCACGACTGACCTTAGCAATAATTGAAGCGGCCGCGATACAAAAAACTTTACCATCTCCGCCGATAATTGCCGTTTGTGCTTTCTCAAGTTTAGGAATTTTAAAATTACCGTCGACCAAAATATAATCAGGTTCAATCTTGAGTTTTTTTATGGCTCGACGCATTGCTAGAAAACTCGCCTGCAAAATATTTATTTTATCAATGGTTAAATTATCGACGACACCAATTTCAACTGCTAAAACTTTTTCTTTAATGATGCTAAATAATTTTTCACGTTTTTTGGCGCTTAGCTTTTTTGAGTCGGCGACGAGAGATAGGTCATCATGATCAATTCTAAAATTTTTGTCTATCACAACGCAAGCAGCAACAACCGGACCGGCGAGCGGGCCACGACCAGCCTCATCTACGCCTCCGATTAAATTGTAGCCGAGATCAAAATATCCTTGTTCGGTGTTTAAGTCTAGCATATTCGCATTATATCATAATTAGAAATAAAAAAGCCCGATTGTAGTCGGGCTGAGCTTTTGATGATTTTTTGTTTTTTTATTTTATTTCAGCAATTTCTTCAAGCGAGGGTGAGCCTTGAAGAAGGTGTTGTGAAAATAATTCTTTAATTTGAGCAAGTTGTCCGTTGGCTGAGGTGGTTAATTTTTTATAGGCATTAGCCAGATGGGCGCTCGGATACTGAAGCGGGTTTTCAAAATGGTTGGCCGCTTCAACCCATTCAGGCTTTATACTTTCACCAAGTTTTTTGTTTAATAAAGCGGCACACGACGGGTTTTTTTTATCGCTAGCGTGGAGGTATGCCTGATTTTTTGCTTTTAAAGCTTCAAGATGTTTCCCTTCGGGGTGATTGTCAGCCCAGAGCATGATTTTAGCATCGTGTTCTTCGATGAAACTAATTATTGCCGGTTGGTGACAATTTTTTACGCCAAGGCCGCCGACGTACAATTCTTCAATTGAATTAGGTATTTTAACCTGCCTGAGCTGGCAGGGTATAACCTCAATTACCAGGATTTCCGTGATCCCTAATTTGATTTGTAAATAATTTTTCAAACTGACAGCGGTGAAGAAACCACTATTAGTTTTTGGCACTAAAATTGCTACTTTAGCGGTAGTTGTCAGGCATGTGCTTTCGTTCATATTTAAAGCGTTTTTTGGGGTGGATAATTTTGTGAATATTTATTGATAATTTTGTTAATGTTCGTAATTATGTATTGTTTACATAATTATATAATATGCCCTTTTTATATTAACTTGTCAAGTTAAAATTTTTGTGGCAAGCTATAGTAAGAAACGAGCCCGGGTGGTGAAATTGGTAGACACACAGTGTTCAGAACGCTGCGGGAGAAATCCCATGGGGGTTCAAATCCCCCCTCGGGCACCAGGGTCGTTTGGCTCAGATGGTTAGAGGGCCGCGTTCACATCGCGGAGGTTAGTGGTTCGAATCCGCTAACGACCATAATAATTTTTAATATAATTTTATGAGAAAAACTTATCTTTTATTGGCAGTCGTCGGTATAATAATTGTCTCTGCAATTGTATTGCGATTTTCTACCCCGGAAGATGAGTGGTATTGTCAGGCAGGTAAATGGCAAAAGCATGGCAACCCAAGCGCAGCGATGCCAACAAGCCCTTGCGAGGGTGCGACAAAAATTATTGATTCAACAAGCACGACAAAAATAAGCGATGAAACTGTGGTTATTCCGTCTGAAGAGGAAGGTCAAGCTACTTTTTCCAATGAGGTGATTATTTTAAACCCGAAACAAAATCAGTTAGTTGCTTCACCTTTGAAAGTTGAAGGTCAGGCATTGGGCTCATGGTTTTTCGAGGCCTCTTTGCCAGTTAAGTTAGCAGATAGCAATAATCAAATAATTGTTTCGCATTACGGAACAGCGCTGGATGATTGGATGACAGAGAAGCCGGTTAAATTCAGCTCAGATTTAGTTTTTAGTACGAATGCGACAAGTGGTTTTTTAATCATATCAAAAGACAATCCATCGGGTTTATCACAGAACGATGCCTCAATTAGTGTTCCAGTAAGATTTAAATAATTAATATTAATTATATGGGAATTGAAAATATTGGGGAGACAAATTTACCAGGAATAAAAGTCGTTGGGCATATCGATCTAAGTAAGTTTGAAAAATTTAAAAAAGAACCAAACTATGAAAAATACTTAACTTTTTTAAAAGATAAGGCTCTGCCGGATTTAGCACGTGATGCTAATTCGGAGTTTGCTAATTTTTTGGAGATTGATGGCCGAATTTCTCTTGAAGGTCGAGAATCGGTAAGTGACAAGGTTTTAGTCGATGCTCAGGAGGAAGGTTATAGTAAAGAGGCTGGGAAGAGTTTAAATGAATGGCGACGTGATACTGAGAAAAATCCAGCGACATTAACTGAAATGGCCTTGACCGTTATGTTATATAAATATCTTAAAGAGTACTTTATCGTCGCGCGTGCCTCAGATTATGATGACTATAATAATGGCGTTGATCAAGTATTGATATATAAACCTACCGGCGAAGTTGTTTGCGGTTTTGATGAGGTTATCGGGAACTCAGGCGACGATGGCGGATTAAAGAAAGCGGCCAAGCTAGAAAAAATAATGGCTCGTGGCGGAGCGCAGATTAAATATGGAGCGAAAATGCAGGACGGCATTTTGGTCCGCTCGGAAGTGAGAAATATCCCGGCTTTCTATATGTCGCTTAGTAAAGCTGAGTTAGGGGAATTATTAGAAAGTTTGCAGATTAATGGGGACAAAACAAGTCTTGTTGAGGATCGGATATTTGCGAAATTATTAAACTCGCTTGAGGCCCAAGCCGCCGGGCAGAATTTAAGTGCGGATTTAAAAATAAAAACTAACTCTGCTCTCGAAAAAATGCGCGCCTGCTTTGATAGTCATGATAAACTAGCCGCTTAATTTTAAATTTAAAATTATTTTATGAAAACATTAATTGCTTATTATTCACGAACAGGGATGACGAAAAAAGTTGGCTTAAGGTTGGCGTCGCTTCTTGGTGCTGATATTGAAGAATTAATTGATACGGATTCTCGGGCGGGTGCTTGGGGCTATATAAAAAGTGGACGAGAGGCAATGCAGAAGAAATTAGCCGTCCTTGAAACAACAAAATTTAGCGCCAGCGATTATGATTTAGTTATTGTTGGTACACCGACTTGGGCTTATGCTATGTCTTGCCCAATAAGAACATATTTAAGTGAAAATAAAAATAAAATTAAAAAAATTGCTTTTTTTGCCACTCATGGGAGTGATGGTGGATTGAAAGCAATTCAGCAGATGGCACAACTTACAGAATTAAAGCCAGAGGCAGAATTAGTTTTAACGAGTAAGGAGGCAATTCTCGATAATTATCAGGATAAACTAAATTTATTTATTGAAAGAGTAAAATAAAAATTAAAGGATTAGAAAATTAAAAAACCTGGAGCTGAGAGGCGGCCAGGTTTTGTTTTTTTTGCAAAATATTTCTCTTATTTTCCAAAGTTTTTTTTTCTTTTAGTGAAAAATAATCGGATAGCGAAAAATATTCGGAAAATTAGCAGTATTAATAAGTTGCCAAGCAAATAGGTGCCGAGCATCACAGATAGAGTCACAAGAGTTGAGTCGATAAGAGATCGGATGAATAGAGTCGATACGAAAAAAGCAAGAGTAAGAATTAAAAATTTTACGATGAGCGATTTATGTGTGAAGACATAAGCGCCGACCACCAATCCCCAAATTAGTAATACTATGAGCAGTAAATTACCATTGCGCCTTGCCTCAGTGGCGTCGCATTGTTGAACATTGAGAATCGTAAAACTTTTTAAGCTATCGCCCACAAGCAATGCTCGGGTTTCATCCCGTCTGCTGTTTATGGTTAATCTCTGGCGTTCTATTTTTGCTATACCCATTTGATTAACCCAGTTGTATGTATAGTTTTTGGAGACATAGGCATTAACCCATTTGTTTTGAGGAATATTGGGGTCGATGAACTTAAGTGTATCGATAATCGCCATTACCAGGAAGCCGTTGCTCGTTTGTACTGGACAAACTTTACAATACACATAGTATTGATTGTTAAGCCCCGAAAAAATTCCCAGACTGTCAGCTAATTGTGTTAGTTTCGAGACGTCGTTTAGTCTAGCTTTTTCCTGGTTGATTTCATCAGCCAAAATTTGGCCCTCGGAAGCGTGTACTGATGGCATGGACATAAAAAATATGACCAGAAGGAATAGAAAAATTAATTTTAAACTTTTCATGATTTTTTCGTTTTTGCGTTTGTTTATGTTTACAATTTTTAAGGTTCGATTTGTCGTTTGATTGACTTTACAATTTATAATAATTGTTGCTTTTTGTCAATATTAGATTCTTAATTTATTATTTGTTAAAACACTGGTTTTCTTTTATACTTAAATTAAACAATACTATATGAATACAATATTTTTATACAATACACTCTCGCGCAAGAAAGAAGAATTTAAGCCGATAAAAAAAGCCGAACTTGGTCTTTATGCTTGCGGGCCCACTGTTTATAATTATGCGCATCTGGGTAATCTCCGTTCTTATCTATTTGAGGATTTTTTAAAGAGGACTTTAGAATATAATAACTATCAGGTTCTCCACGTGATGAACATTACTGATGTCGGGCATCTGACTGGTGACATGGACATGGGAGAGGATAAGCTTGAACTGGGAGCAAAACGAGAAGGAAAAAGCGCACTAGAGATTGCCGCTTTTTACGAGGCTGCCTTCAAGGAAGATCTAGAGCTCTTAAATATTGAAAGTCCCAACTTGTATTGCCGAGCAACGGAAAATATACCGGAGCAAATCGATTTAATTCTACTTCTTGAGCAAAAGGGCTATACCTATAAAACAAGCGACGGTATATATTTCGATACGGCTAAAGTTAAGGACTATAATAAGCTAAGCCATCTGCCGCTAGAAGATTTAAAGGAAGGGGCGAGAGTGGAAAAAAATCCGGAGAAGAAAAATCCAACCGACTTCGCTCTTTGGAAGTTTTCTCCAAGTGGAGTAAAACGCCAGATGGAATGGGAGTCTCCTTGGGGAATTGGTTTCCCGGGTTGGCATATTGAATGTTCAGCAATGAGTTTAAAATATTTAGGTGAAGAACTTGATATTCATTGCGGCGGAATAGATCATATAAATATTCATCATACTAATGAGATTGCACAATCAGAAGCGGCCACTGGAAAGAAATTTTTTAATTATTGGTTGCATGGTGCTTTCTTAAATATTAAGGGAGGCAAGAAAATGGCGAAGAGTGAGGAAAATTTTTTAACCGTGGCCAATGCGCTTATCGCGCAAAAAATTAACCCCCTTGTTTATCGCTTTGCTGCTCTTCAGGTTCATTATCGAAAACCCATGGAGTATAGCGAGGATGGTTTACTTCAGGCGGCTGATGGTTATAATAGTCTACTTTCGCAAGTTGCTGTCTTAGGAGAAAAGAGAGGCACGCCTAGCGATGAATATAAAGAAAAATTTTTAAGTGCCATAAATGATGATTTAAATTTTGCCAAAGCAATGGCCGTTGTTTCTTCGGTCTTTAAATCAAAGCTATCTTTGGCTGATAAATTAGCGACTATTTTAGACTTTGATAAAGTATTAGGCTTAAGATTGGAATTAGCGAAAAATTTTGCATCCCACGAAACAAAAAATGAAGATTTAGTCGATGATGTTAAGGCTTTAATTAATGCGCGCGAAGAAGCTAGAACTGCCAAAAATTGGGAGGAGTCTGATAGACTGCGTGATGAAATTAAAAAGAAGGGCTATCTTATTAAAGATATGAAGGATGGCTACAAGGTCTCGAAACTTTAGTAAGGGCTATAGTTGTTGTAAAGAATCGGTATAGCATTATGAATAAGAATTTTTGGATAAAATTAAATAAAACAGGACGCCCAATATTGGCTCTCGCACCGATGGCTGGTTTTAGCGATTCGGCTTTTCGGCAGCTTTGTAATAAGTATGGAGCTGATGTCCTTTATAGCGAAATGGCTTCGGCGACCGCACTTTTCTATAATCAAAAAAATAAAGAAAATACGACACTTGATTTATTAAAATTTGATCGTCAAAAAGAAAAATATTATGTCGTTCAATTATTTGGCGCTAATCCAGAGCACTTTGCTGTGGCTACTAGAGTAATCACCGAAAAAATTAAACCAGATGGTATTGATATTAATTTCGGCTGCCCCGTGCCAAAAATAATTAAGCAGGGAGCCGGTTCGGGTTTAATGAAAAATCTTAAAAGCGCCCGCGCTGTTATTGAGGCAGTCATGGCTAATACTGATTTGCCGGTATCGATAAAAATACGGACGCAAGCGGGGACTGTCGATGCGGCAAAATTTCTGCAAAACATATCTGACTTGCCGGTAGCCGCTGTAATGATTCATGGTCGAAGTTTGGCTCAGGGTTTTGCTGGTCCCGCTGATTGGAAGATAATTAAAGAGGCGCGGGAGTATTTTAAAGGAATTATTTTGGCAAACGGTGGAATAAATGATTTGGTCTTGGCGAAAAAAGCTCTTCGTGAAAGTCGCGCAAATGGACTTGGCTTGGCGCGTGGAATATTAGGTCGCCCTTGGCTCTTTAAGGAAATAAAAAATAATAAGCAGATAAATTTAAGTCAAAAGCAAATCTATAAGATAGCCTTGCTTCACGGCGAATTAGAGAAAGAACAAAAAGGCAAACGTGGTATAATTGAATTCCGTAAACATTTAGTTTGGTATATGCAGGGCATGACTGGTGCGGCCAAGCTTCGAGAGCAATTAGTGCAAGTAAATAGTTTGGCGGAAATAAAAAAAATTCTCAAATAATATGACTTTATATATTAATACAATTGCTAAAGATGAGATAAGACTTGCTTTGCGCGAAGGAGATAAAATTATAGCTGAAAAAATTATCTCCGCACCGCGTCTTCAGGCTGAAAAGCTATTGCCGGCGATTGATCGTCTACTACGAAATAATAAAACCCAACTAAAGCAGTTAACTAAAATTATTGTTGCTAATCAGGGCGGGAGTTTCACATCACTTCGAATCGGAGTCATTACCGCTAACGCTCTCGCTTATGCGCTGAAAATACCGGTTGAGGCTGAGCCGAAAACACCTAAGAAAAACAAAACTTTTTCTGTATATTCGATTGTTGAGCCAATATATGATCGCGAACCAAACATCGGAATTTCTAAAAAACCTCGTTTATAGGCCTGTGTGTTACTTGTTGAAAACTTTTGGACTATTTTGACAAATTATTTCATTTAAAAAAGACTACTTGTTAATAAGTAGTCTTTTTATTATTTTTTCCCTTATTTTAGGTGAAAGCTTTGTGTTGACCCTAGGGGGTTGGTGGTGTATAATTAAACTTGTAAGGTGAATTGTGGGGAACTGTGGTGAATTTGCTTGTCTTCGCCACTGCTTCTCAGTGAAAAGATTTATGTTTATCGGTGAATACAATCACAACCTGGATGATAAGGGTCGCTTAGCCATACCGGCAAAATTTAGAGCGATTCTAAAAAGAGGAGCAGTTGTTACCAAGGGTTTGGACAATTGCTTGTTTTTGTATTCAAAAGAACAATTTGAAACTATTGCCAAGAAATTTGCAGCTTTACCAATTAGTCAGGCGAGAGCCCGCGCTTTTAGCCGCCACATGTTAGCTGGCGCAATGGATGTTGAATTTGATAATCAGGGGCGAATTACTTTACCGGAATATTTACGAACTTTTTCCGGTTTAAAGAAAAAAATTATTGTTGCCGGATTATATAATCATTTAGAAATTTGGGATGACGGCGCTTGGAATAAATATAAAAAAGAAAGTGAGAAAAATAGTAATGCCATTGCCGAAGAAATGGGTGATTTAGGAATTTAATCTGCTATGACTTATCAGCATATCCCAGTCATGTTAGATGAAGTTATCGAATATTTACAACCGAAACCCGGAAAGAAATATATTGATTGCACCTTAGGTGGGGCGGGCTATACTATTACTCTCGCCAAGTTAGTTGGTCAAAGTGGGCAGGTAATAGGAATTGATTTGGATGAGATGGCTATTTCAAATGCCCAAAAATTAATAAACGAACAGAAATTGCAAAATATAACCCTGATTAATGATAACTTTAAAAATCTAGAAACGATTATCAGCGAAAACATTTCTAGCGAGGCTAAATTTGATGGTATTGTTTTTGATCTTGGTTTGTCTTCAGCGCAATTAGATGATGAGGTGCGAGGCTTCTCTTTCAAAGGAGAAAGACCGCTGGATATGTCATTCGGCCCAGCAAATCAAAAATCAACCGAGGAAATTGTTAATCACTATGATTTATTAGAACTGACAAAAATATTTCAGGACTACGGAGAAGAGAAGCACGCCTATCGCATTGCTAAAGCGATAGTCGCCGCTCGAAGAGTAAAAAGAATAAAAACAACCGCAGACATAGTTAGCGTTATCGAGGATTGCATTCCTTTCCGTTATCGCTCAAAAATTCATCCTGCAACGAGAGTATTTCAGGCGTTAAGAATGGAGACAAATGAAGAATTAATGAGTCTGGCGGAAGTATTGCCGAGCGCGATTAAATTATTAAAACCGCAGGGACGGCTAGTCGTCGTTTCATTCCATAGCGGAGAAGACAGAATCGTAAAAAGATTTTTAAAAGGAGAAGTAAATATAAAGATATTAACCAAGAGACCACTTATTCCAACAGAGGTTGAGACAGAAGGGAATCCGCGCGCGCGCAGCGCAAAGTTGCGAGCGGCCGAAAAAAGATAATTTTTAGATTAATATAATTTCGTAAACTGGTATGACTAAAATTATTAATTACTATCAAGCTCCTGCAAGTCGCTCTAGCCATGCTAAGCGCTTAAATTTAAAGTGCTTTAATATTGGTCTAGCGGCGCTAATTTTAGGAATTGGGGTTTTTTATCTCATAACTGTTAGCGACTTAACGGTTAAAGGTTTTGCCCTTAAGGAGCTTAAAACTCAGGTGAGTATTCTTGCCAGCGAGAAACTTGATAGCGAAGAAATAATTAATAATTTACAATCATATTATTCCTTAAATTCCCGAACTCAAAAATTAAATATGGTCGCAATCGGGGAAATTGACTATTTGTCGGTGCCAACAACTGTGGTCGCTCGTAAATAGTATAGGAGTTTCGAAGAATTGATTGGCAACGCAGGAGTAATATAAGGAACTAATTAGGTTGTATGTGGCGCGAAACAAAAAACAAATCTCGTCCCGAAAGTAATAAGATTAGTGTTAATCGTCTCCGTTTCGTTGTGGCGATTATTTTTTTATTGTCGGGAGCCTTAATATATAAATTATTCTCCGTGCAAATCGGACAATTTGATTTATATACAGCCCTTGCTTCTTCTCAGCATCAAGTATATAGCCAATTGAAACCCGAGCGCGGGCGTATTTTTTTAAGCGAGACAATAAATAACCAAGAGAAGTTATACCCGCTCGCGACAAATAAAGATTTCGCAATGATATATGTCGTGCCGAAGGAAATAACCAATCCTCGAGAAATAGCGGAAAAACTTTTTACATATTTTGATGAACCGTATCTAGTAAAAGAACTGGCTAGCTCAAGTACGGAGTCAAGTAGTCTTCAAGTTTCTACGAGTACGAAAGAGGCGATTATCGCTTCATATTTAAAAAAACTTGATAAGCCCGGTGATCCTTATGAATCGCTTGATAAAAAACTTGGCACTGAAGATTTGCTAAAAATGTATGCCTTTATGGCGTCTAGCTCGACGGCGCCCGTTCTTCCCGAAAGTTTAGAATTAAGAAACGAGAGGGTTGTTTATAAAAAAGAAGCCTCAAGCTCGGTAGAATTTAATTTACCTGGGTTTGGATTCGATTTACAAAAATATCGATATTATCCCGAGAAAGAGATAGCCTCTCATCTTCTTGGTTTTGTTAGTTATGTTGATGAAGAGGAAAAAGGACGCTATGGACTCGAGGAGTTTTTTAATGAAGAGCTATTTGGTAAATATGGCTCGCTTAAATCGGAGAAGGCCGGTAAGAGCAATACAATAATCGTAAACGACCGTGAGTATGTTAAGCCGGAAAATGGCGCGGACATAATTTTGACACTGGATCGTAACGTGCAATTTGTGGCGTGCGAAAAGTTAAAAGAAGCGGTTAAGAAACACGGCGCCAGTGGCGGCAGTGTTATAATTTTAAATCCTAAAACCGGGGCCATTATTGCTATGTGTTCGGTTCCTGATTTTGACCCGAATAATTATAAAGATGTAGGCGATATTCGTGTTTATAATAATCCGGCAATATTTGATCAGTATGAGCCAGGTTCGGTTTTCAAGATAGTTACAATGTCTATTGCCATTGATCAAAATAAAGTAACACCGTCGACTACTTATAAAGACGAAGGGCGAATAATGATTAATGGTTGGCCGAAGCCGATAAGTAATTCAGATTATGATACCAAGGGCGGGCATGGTATTGTCGACATGAATACAGTATTAGAAAATTCTTTAAATACCGGCGCTATCTTTGCGATGCTACAAGTTGGGCCGAAAGTATTTTCTGACTATGTAAAAAATTACGGATTCGGTGAGCGCTCGGGTATTGAGCTTGGCTCCGAAAGTCCAGGTAATATCGATAATTTGTTAAAAACAAAAATACGTGAAATTGATGCAGCGACTGCCTCTTTCGGGCAGGGCATTGCCGTAACTCCACTCCAAATGATTATGCCCTACCAAACGATCGCAAATAAAGGCGTATTCATGAAACCCTATATTGTTAAAACGATAATAAAAAATGACGGGACAAGAGAAGAAATCGTGCCTAAGCAGATAAGACGAGTAATTTCCACACGTACTGCGGATACTATGTCAGCCATGCTTGTTAATGTCGTTGAGAAAGGTCATTCGAACAAGGCATACATTCAGGGCTATTATATTGGTGGAAAAACTGGAACCGCTCAAATTGCGACAGCCGGCGGATACTTAAAGAATGAATATATCCATACCTTTATTGGGATTGCCCCGATTGAAGATCCGGTTTTCGTAATGCTGACAAAGATGGATAGCCCAAAAGATGTTACTTACGCCGAAGGCTCTGTCGTCCCTTTATGGAAAGATATTGCCGACTATATGTTAAAGTATTATCAAGTCCCGAAGACAAGAAAATAATATGAAAAAGATTTTGCAATTAAAATTGAAAATTTTATCAAAGCTTATTTTAAAAAAATATCAGCCGATTGTAATTGGTATAACCGGTTCGATTGGGAAAACAAGTGCGAAGGACGCTATCTACGAAGTCCTAAAAGATAAGTTGCGAGTTAGAACGAGCATCAAGAATTATAATAATGAAATTGGTTTACCCTTAACAATTATCGGACAAGAATCTCCGGGGCGTAGTTTAATTGGCTGGTTCTTTTTATTATTTAAAGCGCTTGGGCTTTGTCTTTTTCGAGATCGTAATTATCCGCAAGTTCTTGTGCTAGAAATGGGCGTTGACCGGCCAGGAGATATGGATTACTTAACCTCGATTGCGCCAGTAAATGTAGGCGTTGTAACGGCGGTTAGTTATTCTCATATTGAATATTTTGGCAGCATCGTAAATATCAAAAAAGAAAAACAGGTAATTATTGAAAAATTGCAGCCAAAAGGTTTAGCCATTTTGAACTTTGATAATGAATACACGAAGGAAATGGCGAGCGTCAGCAAGGAGAGAATATTAAGTTATGGCTTAAAAGAAGGCGCTAATTTACAAGCTCAAGATATTGTCTATAATTTTACCAAAGTTGGCTATGATTTATTTGGGATTAATTTTAAATTAAATTATAACGGATCAATCGTGCCGGTTACAATGAAGAATGTAATGGCCGAGACCGCTCTTTACGCCGCTTTAGCGGCGGCGGCCGTCGCTCTGTATTTCGATTTCAATTTAGTCGAAGTGGCTCAGGCACTGAGTAATTTCAGTTTGCCGAAGGGAAGAATGAATTTACTCCCTGGTATTAAGCATACATTTATAATTGATGATACATATAATTCGTCGCCAGAAGCGGCCTTGGCGGCCGTGGATGTCCTCGGGAGAATTAAAGTTGACGAGACAGCGGATAAATATGCCATTATGGGCGACATGCTTGAAATTGGTAGTTATACGGAGGAGGGCCATCAATTAGTGGGTAAAAAAATTGCGACAAGCGGTATTAATCAATTAATCGCTGTTGGCGAAAAAGCGCGCGGCTTTATCCGGGGTGCGAAAGAAGCCGGCATGGAAGATGATTATATATTTTACTTTGATCACCCCGAAGAAGCCGGACATTTTTTACAAAATAGAATTAAAGCTGGTGACGTCCTATTAATTAAAGGTTCACAAGGAGCCCGTATGGAAAAAGTAGTTAAGGAATTAATGGCTGAGCCGGAACGTGCGGCCGAGCTTATAGTTCGACAGGGTAATGAATGGGAAAATAAATAGTAAATAGAAATATTTTAAAAATAAAAGAGCCTCTGGATTGCAGAGGCTTTTTTAGAGTTTACATTTTAAAAATCGTTCATTTTATTAATTCTGGTGCTTTTAATTTTGACCGACTTTGTCGTAGTAGTTTTTGATTTGTTCAATTGTGAGTTGGCGACTTTGTGCCGCACTAATGCTATTTTCCGGACAGCCCTTGGTTAATTGCGCGCCAGAAACGATCAGATCTGCGCCCAGTTCCAGCGCCTCAGAAACGCCCGTGGTACGCTTTTGGTGTTCATTTGGATTTCTCATCCAAGCGTCACGGATACCGGGTGTTACGAAGCCGTAGTCGCTTCCGACATGTTTTTTGATTGTTGCAATATCGAGCGCTGAGCAGATAATTAAATCGACTGGTTTCGGTTTGTCTCCTGAAGAAATTTTTTGGCTGTAAAGATTCTCGATAATTTTTAGGTCTCTTCCGATTTTGTTTCCCGGCATCATTCCGAATCTATCCATGCATTCGCCGTTGCTAATATCTGTCAGAACATTAACTATGGCGAGTTTTGTGTCCGGCAGAAGACGGCGCAGGTCAGTGATACCCTTAATACTGCAAGAGGCGGATACCGTGAGGATGGATGGTGCAATTTCAAGGTATTTTTTCATGACATTCACGAGGGTAGCCGAAACGTCAAAAATCTTTAAATCGAGGAAAATGCCGAAATTAATTCCGAGATTACGTTGTAGTTTTTCCAGGGTCAAAAGGATTTGTGGGCCGCCATAGTCGAAATTATGAACGCCGTCATTAAGTTTTATATAGGCGACTAAGTCACCCATGTCAGGTTCAAGCATGATTGTTTCAAACTCATCGAGAAGTTTTTCGCCATTGGCATAGTTATCCATTGGCAGAACAAAAATTTTCTGTGATTTTTTCATTGCTTTCTATTTTTATGTTTGTATTGATTGGATTGTTAAAGAATATTTTATATTAATATTTCCGGGCGAATTTGTCAATTTGAGCTTTTACGTTTATACTAATTGTATATGAAGATATTAATTCTTGGTGGGCAGGGCAATCTTGGCACTCAACTTACAAAAACATTCTCAGTTGATTTTGAAGTAATTTCCTGGGATCGAAGTGAGCTTGATGTTTTAGATTTTACGTTGCTTGCTGAAAAAATTAGAGAAATTAAACCGAGCTTGATAATTAATACGGTTGCTTATAATGCGGTTGATAAATGTGAAGATAAAAAGGAGTATAAATTAGCTCTAAAATTAAATACCGAATTGCCGGCGATATTAGCTGACGTCTCGCTTCACATCGGCGCCGTGCTTATTCATTATTCAACGGACTATGTTTTTAATGGCACGGAAGATAAGCAAGAATTTTTTGAGACTGACACTCCAAATCCAATAAATAAATATGGAGAGAGTAAATTTGCCGGTGAATGCGAAATTTTGAAGCAGGCTGAGCGTGGCTTAGACTACTATTTAATCCGAACATCTAAATTATTTGGTCCTCGAGGATTAAGCGAGTCGGCTAAGCCAAGCTTTTTTGACATTATGCTTGGTTTGGTTCAAGATAATAAAGAAATCACGGTAGTAAATGAGGAGCTCAGCTGCTTTACATATACTCCGGATTTAGCGGAAGCTACAAAAAGACTTTGGGAAGTTGAAGCACCATTTGGAATCTATCATATAGTAAATGAGGGTGCTTGTAATTGGTACGAAGGCGCGAAGATATTATTTTCATTAAAAAAAATGGAAGTTAATATTAGAGCAGTGCGCAGTGAAAACCTGTTACGTGCCGCTAGACGCCCGAAATTTTCTGTCTTGAAGAATTTAAAAATTAAAAAAATGAGAAATTTTTCCGAAGCTTTAAGAGAATATCTAAATAATTAAAAATATGAAGGGCATAATATTATCAGGTGGGTCAGGCACAAGACTACGACCCCTAACAAAAATAACCAGTAAACAATTATTGCCCATTTATCATCGGCCGATGATATATTACCCGCTTAATACTTTAATTAAAGCGGGGATTAAAGAAATTCTAATTATAATTGCGCCAGAAAGAGCTGGCGATTATTTAAACTTACTTGGCTCTGGTAAGGAATTTGGTGTTAAATTCACTTATGAAATTCAGGATAAGCCAGAAGGTCTGGCGCAGGCTTTTATAATAGGGGAGAAGTTTATCGGTAATGATAATGTTGTTATGATATTGGGCGATAATATTTTTGAAGACGATTTTACAAATGATATAAAAAGCTTTAAGAGTGGTGCAAAAATATTTGCAAAAAAAGTTAGTGATCCGGAAAGATTTGGCGTCGTAAAGTTTGATGATAAAATGAAGGCGGAAAAAATAATCGAGAAACCACAGGAATACCTAAGTAATTATGCGGTCACCGGTCTTTATATCTACGATAAACGCGTGATTGAAGTTTCAAAAAATATGAAAGCGAGTAATCGTGGCGAACTTGAAATTACTGATGTAAATAATTGGTTTTTGGAAAAGAATGAGCTTGAAGTCGCGGAAGTAAAAGGAGAATGGCTTGACGCTGGTACCTTTGATAGCTTGCTAAAGGCACAGAATTTTGCCAAGGAAAAGATGGCTGATAAAATGGTGATTTAATAATAAAAAAAGGGTTAAGTGCAAGCACAGTAACCCTTTGTGTCAGTCATGAGTTAAATCTCGTAGTTATTGTAATTGTTTTAGTTCGGTTTTCGCCGGGTAAATCAATTTGTAAGCTAAAAGTGTATGAGCCCGTTGCTCCGTTTGATTTAGCTCCGGTTATTTTTACACCTTTAATTTGATTTATAAGAGAAGTCGCGACAGCTTCATTCTCCGATCGGCTGGCACATTCTCTGGCTTTTTCCGTTATTTCTTCGACGAATTCTTCGTCGGTATTCGTTAAACAACAACATGTCATCACGTTTAATTTTAGTTTAACCCTAGTGAAAATAAAAAGAACAATATTTTTATAAAAAAAATATAACCCCATATCATTTATTTGTCAACAAGACATATGAAAATAGTTGTCGGCTTCCTAACATATAACGATTCAAGCGCTAAATATTTGGCAGATTTTTTGCCGAGCTTAAAAAATGCTTTGAGTTTTTTAGAGCCCAATGACTATCGGGTTCTCGCTTTCGACAATAGTGATCAAAATAATAATACTAATCGCGATAAGCTCGAGGCTTTTAATAAGCCAAATCCCGAGTTTCTTGAATATATTCATGCGGCGGGCAATTTGGGATTTAGCCGAGCCTGTAATATTTTAATAAGAACGGCTTCTCGTCTCCAGTCAGAATATTTTTTAGTCATTAATCCTGATACTGTTTTAGAAAAAGATACAATTTCTGAGCTTGTTTTGGCTCTTAATAAAGATACTAGCTTGGCATCCGCTGCCCCAAAAATTAGACGTTGGGATTTTGCGGCCAATACAAAGACAAGGGTGCTTGATTCCTGCGGTTTGATATTAAAAGCGGGATTAAGTTTCGAAGATTTAGGACAAGGGAAGGAGGACGACAAGCGCTTTGACCAATATAAAATTTTAGGTCCTTCGGGGGCGGCTGGTTTATTCAGATTGAGCTTTCTCGAAAAAATAAAGGAAAACGATCAATACTTTGATGAGAACTTCTTTATGTACAAAGAAGATTGTGATTTAGCCTATCGTTTGTATAAAATTGAAGGGAAATCTATCTTGGTGCCGACTGCAATTATGTACCATGACCGAACTGCGGCTGTGGCTAAGGGAGGGACAATTAATAAAATAAGAGAACGACGGAATAAGAGTCGCCAGATACGTTCTTGGTCATTCAGAAACCAACATCTAATATTTGTCAAACACTGGTCAAGTCAGAATTTGGCTAATAAACTAGTAATTTTAGCGAAGGTTCTTGTTACTGGGATTTTTTCCCTTACATTAGAGCAATTTCTTTTAAAGGAGTACAAAAGCATACTTGAGTTTCGGCGGGTATTGACTAATGTAAAATAATATGATAGATTAAGTATAATTAACAGATATTTACAAGTCTATTTTTATATATGGAAAACTTATTAGAAAAAATGATTAAAGAGGAGAAGTCCGAAGAATTGGCTCGACTTGATGCCATCAACATCGTGAACTCTTTATTCTCTGAGCTATTAGACAGAGAGAAGGATATTCTATCCCGTCGTTTTGGTTTAAAGGGTGATAAGGGTGAAACACTGGAAAAAATCGGGAGTCTTCATAAGTTAACACGTGAACGTGTTAGACAAATTGAGGCAGCCAGTATTAAAAAAATCAAAAAATTAGAAACATTAGAGAGTTCATTGCTTGTTTTAAAGCAAACAGTTGAAAATCTTTTAAGTGAGCATGGTGGTCTTATCCGCCGTGATTATCTGCTAGATATTCTAACCGTTATGGCTCTCGAAATAAATAATGAAAATAGTGTCAATGAACCTGAGTACGAAAAAAATTGCTCTTCTTACCGTAACCATTTCAATTTCTTAATTTCGAAGTTAATGGGCGACGATTTGGAAATTATTGAGAATCACGATAAATTCAACCCTTCTTTTAAATTAAAGACCGATGAAGTTGATCATTTAGAAGAATTGGCTGACGATTTACTAAAGAAAGTTGAGACTCTTAAGAAAACGTATACTACTGAAGAATTATTAGACCTATTAAAGAAACTAGACTCCTATAATAAAAACCAAGAGAAGCTAAGTATCGGCGGTCATTCAGATATTTCATCTGTTTTTAAGAGCCAGGTTTTTCCTGACAAGGCCGAACTTATCAATAGCAATAAAATTCTTTATTCGCTTATGCAAGCGGTCAAGAATTTAGAACAGAATAAATACGGTGAATGGGGTATCGCTGGCTGGGAAGAAATTAAACCAAAGACCGTTAATGATAAGATTTATTTAATTTTAAAACACGAAGCTCAGCCTCTTCACTTTACTGAAATCGCCAAACGTATCAATGAAATGAAATTCGATAAGAAAACTGCTAATGCCGCAACCGTTCATAACGAATTAATCCTTGACGATCGTTACGTGTTGATTAGCCGAGGAACTTATGGCCTAAAAGATTGGTCAAAATAAGACAAAATTTAGCAACAATTCGATATAAATTAAAAAATCCAAGCATTGCGCTCGGATTTTTTGTTTTTTTGAAAAATATGCTAAAATATAGATGTTAATATAATGAAAAGAGTATGGACATAGTTATTAACACGACCGGCTTTGTACGGTTTTTGAATCTGCCCCCGGAGCGGATGTTTTGGGTTTTTTTAGGCAATTGGGGCTGGTTTCTTTTTGCTATTATTTTTCTAATTGGAGCTCGCGACGTTTGGTTGTATTACATGCGGGTTAAATGGAGCAAAACACATAAATCAGTTTTGCTCGCTATTGATATTCCGAAGGGTAATGAACAGTCACCGAAGGCGGTTGAGAACATGTTCACATATTTAGGAGGAGCACACGGATCGCAGAATTTTTATGAAAAATGGTTCGAAGGCATTTATCAAAAATCTTTTAGTTATGAAATCGTTAGTCTCGAGGGCTATACCCAGTTTTTGATTAGAACTCCTCTGGAGTTTAGAAATTTAATTGAATCTTCAGTGTATTCACAGTATCCTGACGCCGAAATTTCCGAAGTTGATGATTATATTGAAACTGTTCCGCAAAAATGGCCTGATGAAGAATGGGATTTGTTTGGTTCAGAGTTTATACTGCAGAATTCTTGGTATTATCCATTCAAGACATATGAGGAATTTGAGCATAAAATGGGTGCAAGCGAAACGCAATTTAAGGATCCCATGGCTTCGCTCATGGATCTTTGTGGATCTCTTAGACAAGGGGAACAATTATGGTTTCAAATGATTGTCATCCCAACTGGCTTTGAATGGGTTGGCGCAATTCAAAAAGAACTCGATAAAGTACTAGGCCGAAAGAAGAAAGCGGATCCAGGTTTAGTAATGAAAGGTTTGGAATGGATGGGCGATGCGAGCGAAGTAATTTATCCAATTTGGGGAGATATTGATGCGAGTAAAAAAGATAAGAAGGACGATAAAAGAACCATGCTTGATCTTACTCCAAAAGAAAAACGCCAAGTTGAGGCCATGCATTTAAAATCAATTAAGCAAGGATTCTATACAAAACTTAGAGTTATCTACTTGGCGAAAAAGGATGTTATGGATAAAGCTAAAGTTTTTAGTGGTTTTGTCGGTTATATAAAACAATTTATTTCTAACGACCTTAATAGCTTTAAGCCTGATTTAAAGGCTACATTCACTAAGACAGTTTATTTCATGAAGGAATCACGCTTAAAGGAAAAGAAAAGAAAAATTTTTAATAATTATATCAATCGTTCTGACGCAGGACGAGAACCTTTTTTATTGAATACTGAAGAGTTGGCGACTTTATGGCATTTTCCGGTTGAAGCTAATGTTAAATCACCAATGATTCAAAAAGCTCCCGGAAGAAAAGCTGATGCTCCCTCGTCCTTACCTTTGGCCGAAGAGAGTACTCCTTTGCCGGCAGATATATTTAGTGGTTTTAACTCCAGTAAACCTAAATCTTCTTACGCGGCTGATTTAAAGAAAGAAGATGAAACAGCATCGACGCCACCTAATTTACCATTTGTTTAAATTAAATTTCATGCGAATTGGCATTGATGCCCGCTTCTACGGACCAATCGGTAAAGGATTGGGGCGCTATACACAAGAAGTGGTTGATAATATAATGAAAATTACGAGCGCAGAAATAGGCGCTGGTTTTAATTTTGTAATCTTTTTAAGCCTAGAAAATTTTGACGAATTTGTTTGCGAAACAGAAAACGTAAAAAAAGTTTGTTTGCAAATTCCCTGGTATTCCTGGAAAGAGCAACTATTATTTCCTTTGTATATTTGGCGTGAAAAACTAGATTTAATTCATTTTCCGCATTTTAATGTCCCAATTCTGACACCATGCAATTTTGTTGTAACTATTCATGATTTAATCTTAACTCATTTTCCAACCTTGCGCGCAACGACTCTTAATCCATTGATTTACCGTTTAAAAAATTTAGCGTATCGTTTGGTTATTTTTAGCGCCATTAAACGTTCGGAAAAGATAATTACGGTGTCAGAATTTACCAAGCAGGACATGATTAGTAAATTTAATGTAGAGCCTAATAAGATTGTTGTAACTTATGAGGGGGTTGCTAATCTAGCAAAAGGACGCGACTCTTTGTTCGTAGCGAAACTTGATAATGAAGAAACATTGAATCAATATCATATCGCCAATAATTTTTTGCTTTATGTTGGAAATGCTTACCCGCATAAAAATTTAGAAGTGTTATTGCATGTTTTTGCAAAATTATTGCAGCAAAAACCAGATTTGAGATTAGTTCTAATCGGTAAAGAGGATTATTTTTATAATCGAGTTCATGATAATGCTCGTTCGCTCAATCTTTGGCAAAAAGAGAATTTAAATAGTCCCGTTATTTTTCCCGGCTATATTTCGGATGCGCAATTAGAAATTCTTTATCAGGAAGCGAGTGTCTACATTTTTCCTTCTTTGTATGAAGGTTTTGGCTTGCCACCGCTTGAAGCAATGGCGAAGGGTTGCCCGGTTGTGAGCTCTAATCGCACGTGTTTACCGGAAATACTGGGCGAAGCGGCATTATATTTTAATCCCGAGAATGAAGCCGATATGGTCGATTCGATACTTAAAGTTTTGAATGATAATGAATTAAGAAAGTCTTTAGTAGTCAAAGGATTGGAACAAGTAAAAAAATATAGTTGGTGGGATTGTGCGCAAAAAACTTTAGCCGTTTATCACGAAATTTTACATGTCTAAAAATAAGAAACAATTAAATATTAATAATTCTTCTAGAGACCTGCGCTCTAGTTTTGTCGTTGATTTGCGAAAACGCGCCGTTCAGGAGATTAAACAAATTGAAAAAAAAGAAAAAAAAGTCGCTAAACAGGTGATTAAGGAAATTGAATATCTTGAAAATAAGTCACAAAAAATTAAACCTAATTTATTGCATATTGGGCAGGGAACTATTAGTCTGCCGAAAAAAAATCGTTTTTCATTCTTTGATTTTAAATTTATAAGACGCCACTCGTCGAAGTCAAATAGTCCCTGGGATAAATTTTATTCCGAGCAGATTGCCATTTTTAAAAAAGCATCTAAATACAATCATAAATCAGGCAGAGATCTAATTGAACAAACAAGGCGTGCGGAAAACGCTGAAGAAAAAGTTATTTGGTATCGCTCGATTTTGTCTTTTGTTATTGTTTTAATATTAATAATTGTACCTTTAAAGCTTCTTAGTTTCTTTGAATTTTTGGATTTAAGTGGATTAGAAAATAAGATCCTGGGATCATCGCAACTTGCTATTAATAATTTAATGGCTGCCACTAATGCGGTCACGAAGATGGATCTAAAAGACGCTGATACCGAGTTTCAAAATGCCGGAAATAATTTTTTAGCGGCGCAGGAGCAACTTAATAAAATTAATGATTCGATTCTATCACTGGCTGCCTTATCAGGTGATCCAAAATTAAAATTGGCCGCAGAAAGTAAGAAATTTTTACGTGCCGGAGCGATTGCTTCTTCGTTCGGAAGTAATTTGGTATTAGCAACCGATAGTTTATTTGGAAGTAATAAGGAAAGCTTTTCGGTTTCGCTTGATAAGTTTACTTATTATGGTGAGCTTGCTGTCGTCGACGCAAATAAATTACAAAGTGAATTAGAAAAAGTTAATCCGGAAAATCTGCCGAGCGAATATCGTGATAAATTTATTAGTATTACTGAGCAGGCGGACTTACTTACAAAGAATCTTGAGTCATTTGTCAGCGCGGGTGCAAAATTAAAAAATGTTCTTGGTGCAACGAAGGATAAGCGTTATCTTTTAGTTTTTCAAAATAACTCCGAATTGCGGGCCAGTGGAGGATTCCTGGGCAGTTATGCCTTAGTTGATATTCGGGACGGTAAAATAAGAAATTTAGAAGTTCCCGGTGGCGGATCTTACGATACGGAAGGTGGTATGAATGTGCGCGTTGTAGCCCCGAAACCTTTATGGCTCGTCAATCCTCTTTGGCACTTTTGGGACGCGAATTGGTGGCCAAATTGGCCGACAACCGCAAAAAATTTAATGTGGTTCTATGAAAAGAGCGACGGCCCAACAGTCGATGGGGTTATTAGTGTTACGCCGACAGTCGTCGAGAGACTTTTAGAAATAACAGGACCAATTGATTTAACGAAAGAATACGGAATAACTATCGATGCAAATAATTTTTGGGAAACCGTACAAAAAATAGTTGAACAAAAAAATCTAGCCCTGACTAATCCGGAGGCTATTATTGGCGTACCAGCGAGTTCAACAATCGTATCATCCAGCTTACCGATTAGACAGGGGCTGGAAGAAAATTCTGATAATAAGCCAAAGAAAATAATTGGCGATTTGATGGCGAAAATATTGGAAACCTTACCGCAGAAATTAAATAAAGATAGTTTGGTTCAAATTCTGGCTTTATTTGAAGAAAGTATGGCTGAAAAACAAGTTCTATTTTATTTTACTGACCCTTCGCTGCAAGCCGAGGTAAGTCGCCGTAATTGGGCAGGCGAGGTTAAGGACACAAACCGAGATTATTTGATGCTTATTAACACAAATATCGCTGGACAAAAATCTGATCGAATGATGAGAGAAAAAATTGAGCATAAAAGTGAGGTAAAAATCGACGGAGCTATTATAAATACTGTCACTATAACTAGGGCACATACGGGTGTCAAAAATGAAGCAATGACCGGCGTGCGAAATGTTGATTGGATTAGAGTTTATGTGCCCAAGGGTAGTGAGCTTTTATCGGCTGAAGGTTTTGGCGCGCCAGATGAAAAATATTTTAATGAGAAGCCGGAAGCAGACTGGACCGAGAGTGAGTTTTTAGAAAAAGAAAATAGGGCATTGGTAGATGAAAATAGCGGAACTAAAGTTTATGAAGAAAATAATAAAACAGTATTTGCGAATTGGTTAATGGTTGACCCAGCGCAAACCGCTGTTGTTGTTATTAAATATCGCTTGCCATTTAATTTTTTAGATCAAGCGCCAAAAAGCGACTGGCTAAGTAAAATAAATTCCTTATTAAATCCAGATCAAAAGAATCTGATTCCGTATAGCTTGATGGTCCAAAAACAACCAGGCGCGAGGCCTAGTGAATTTGAAAGCAGTCTTTCACTCCCGCCTGAATGGCCAGTATTTTGGCGATATCCTAATAATCTCGGTGGAGATCAGGGCTGGAATATTAACGATAAATTAAATTCGGATAAATTTTGGTCAATTTTAATAGAAAAAAATAATTAAGCATTATATGGCAGACGAAAAAAAATCAAAAAAAATGTTACGGGTGGATAAAAAAGGTGATTCAAGTTTATCGGCTTTTGTTGAGCGCCCCGTACCGACCGAAAAAGAAGTTGCTAGTTTTGAGCGAGTTGTTAATCGTGAGATGAGAAATCAGGAAATAGATACAAATTTATCTGAAATATACGCAAATAAAAAAGGCGGGTTCGTTGATGTTAAGACAATGAAAATTAGACGTCGTCAATTGTTTATTATTCGTTTTTTTCGACGTCTACTTGTTTTAACCCTTATTGTTGGACTAGCCTATTTTTCTTATTCATATTTTTTTGGTGGTTCAAACGATTCAAGTTCTCTTGAGCTTAAAATAAGTGCTCCGGAAAAAATATTAGCCGGAGAAGAATTTTCTTATAAAATAGAATATCATAACCCAAGCAAGTTTTCTTTAACTAAGGTTCATCTAGAGGTCCAGTATCCGGAAAATTTTATTGTTACCAGTAGTTCAGTCACTCCGCAAAGTGGGAATTATGGTTGGAGTCTGCCGGATATGGATCCGGGTTCGACGGCTAATTTATCTGTGACTGGCCGATTAATAAATAAACCAGAATCGGTAAATGTTGTTTCAGGACGCTTGAGCTATGTTCCCGTAAACTATTCTAGTCAATTTAAAAAAGAAGCGTCGGCCTCAACTATCGTCACAGGCCCCGGTTTTCAAGTTGATTTGGAATATAGTAATACGGCTTTCTTAAATCAGGATAATACCATGAACTTAGTTTTTTCTGATGTAAAAAATAATTATCTTGGCGATTTTAATTTAAGTTTCGCTTTGCCTGAAGAAACAAACGCACAAGTCGTAACTCCTAGTGACCAAACCGCCAGCTCCTTAGACTTAATTGCAAAAAAAATTGTGATTACTAAAACCGGCGGAACAGGCTGGCAGATAGCTGGCCTTAGTCAGGATTTTAGTCGGCAAGAGATACCTTTAAGTTATAAGATTAGTACTAAGCAAGATAGTTCAGAAATTAGCGTTCGCCTAGAGAAGAAGTTAGAAGATGGTCAGTCTTACGTCTTTTGGGAAAAAACATTTAAACCGGAATTAGTAAAAAGCGATTTGAATCTCACGATGTTTATTAACGGGGCAAAAAGCGATAACGCCATAAATTTTTGGCAGGCTTTAAACTACACGGTAAGTTATAGCAATAAGGGTGATAATACTTATAAAGAAGTGGTTATTATGGCTGTTCTAAGTGGTGATTTCCTCGATTACAATTCTTTAAACATGGTAAAGAAAGGTGAAGTCCGGGGGAATACAATAATTTGGACAAAAAATGAAATTCCCGAGCTCGCGGAAATAAAGCCGGGGCAAGACGGCGAAATTAATTTTTCCATCAATTTGCTTCCGTATAAAGATGGCGATTTAGGAAAAAATTTAAGTGTTGTTTCCTATTCCCAATATGGAGTTAACAATCAAACAGTCAAGGGAGAGGATAATAAAAGTAATACAATTACCAGTAAAATTAATAGTGATTTAAGTATTAGCGAAGAAATACGCTATTTTAATGAGGACAATCAGCCGGTCGGATCTGGACCACTTCCGCCCAAAGTTGGAGAGAAAACTGGCTTTAAGGTTTATTGGGTAGTTAAAAATAATTTACACGAATTAAGCGATACACGCGTTGTCTTTGATTTGCCGAGTAATATAAATTGGGACGATAAAAATACAACAAATGTCGGAAATATATCTTACGACGCTAGTAGCCGTCAGGTAATTTGGGAAATTGGCCGTTTGCCAGTTTCAGTCTACCGGGCGGATGCTGAGTTTGGTATTAGCGTAACTCCGATTGAAAATGATAGAAATAAAATTTTAGTTTTAACAACGGGATCGACTGTGACCGCGACTGATACGGACACAAAAAATCAAATAATAAAGAAAACATCACCTAAGACAACAAAACTAGAAGATGACGATATAGCCGGAATGAGTAATTCAGGAAGGGTGCAATAAAAGTAAAGCCTGTTTTTCCGGGACTCAAAATATTATGTTTAAAATAATTAAGACAGATGAAGCGGGAATTCGCCATGGCATTTTAAAAACAGCCCACGGCTTTTTAAGAACGCCTTTTTATATGCCCGACGCAACGCGCGGGTTTATCAAGCTAAGTACGAATGAAGAGGTTAAGAATACTGGCACTGAAGCCTTAGTCGTAAATACTTTTCATTTATATTTACAGCCCGGATTAAAAGTAATCGAAGATGCTGGTGGTTTACATAAATTCATGAATTGGTCTGGTCCTCTTTTATCCGACTCCGGGGGATTTCAGGTATTTTCCTTGATTCATAAAAATTCCAAAATGGGAAAAATTGAGGACGATAAAGTAATCTTCAAATCTCCGCTCGATGGTTCGAAACATGAACTCACGCCTGAAAAATCGATTCAAATTCAATTCTCTCTAGGGGTAGACATGATGGTCTGTTTTGATGATTGTCCGCCGAACGAATTTTCTCGACCCGATTTAGAAGTAGCAGTCGCCAGAACTATAGCGTGGGCAAAGAGATGCAAGGTAGAATATTTAAGACAAATTAAAAAAAGAAAATTATCTGGGATTAAGAAGCCGCTTTTATTTGCGGTTATCCAAGGCGGAGCGGAAATAGATTTGCGGGAACACTGTGCTAAAGAATTAGTAAAAATTGGATTCGACGGTTACGGCTTCGGCGCGCGACCAATCGATGAGCAGGGAAATTTTTTAGAAGAAGTTTTGCGTAAAACAGCTGAATATATTCCTGAGAACGCCTTACGCTTTGCGCTTGGCGTTGGTACCCCGGAAGACATAGTGCGTTGCGCAAAAATGGGTTGGGATATGTTTGATTGCGTAATACCGACTAGAGAGGGAAGACACGGAAAATTATTTATTGCGAATAATGGCTATAGATACACGACAATTAATATAAATAATGCTCAGTTTATCTCCGATTTTTCGATAATTAATAAAAAGAGTAAAATAAATGAGCTAAAAAAACATAGTCGAAGCTATCTTCATCATTTATTTAGGCTAAATGAAGTATTAGGTCAAAAACTAGCGAGTTTAAATAATCTAGAATTCTATCAGAATTTATTAAACACTTTAAAAAAATAAACAATATTCAGAAGCATATGAGTACTAAAATAATTGCCACAGTTGGACCAAAATCAGAATCTCCACAAAATTTAGAGGCCCTTCTTAAGGCTGGCGTTGATATTGTTAGAGTAAATTTTTCTCACGCTAGCTATGAGCAATATGTGCGTGTTAAAAAAATTATTGATCAATTTAATAAAAAATCAACTCGTAAGATTTCCATTATTGCTGATTTGCAAGGGCCAAGAATTCGTATTGGAAAAATTGTGCCCGAAGGCATAACGCTTCATGACGGCGAGAATATTAGTTTTTGTTTTCCAGGAAAAACATGTGAATTAAATAAAGGAATAATTCCAATCGATAATTCGGAGCTACATCTAGATATAAAAAAAGGTGAACCATTATATTTATGTAATGGTGAAATTGAAATTCTAGTGACTAGCGTTAAGAATGAAATAATATCTGGAAAAGTTGTAAAAGGCGGTTTCCTTACTTCGCATAAGGGAATAAATGTTCCTTATACAAATTTAAAACGCGGCGGACTGACTCCTAAAGATATTAGAGATGTTAGATTCGTTCTTAGTAAGGGAACCGATTATATTGCGCTTTCTTTTGTACAAACAGCGGATGATGTCGAAAAATTGCGCCGTTTGCTTGGTAAAAATTCTAAAATTAAAATAATTTCAAAAATTGAACGGGCGATAGCCTTGAAGAATATTGATAGTATAATTTGCGCCTCAGACGTGATTATGATTGCACGCGGTGATTTAGGTATAGAAATTCCGATTGAAGATTTGCCGATTGTCCAGAAAAATTTAGTTCGTCATGCACATTGGCATGATAAGCCGGCAATTATCGCCACTCAAGTAATGACCTCAATGATTACTAACGCTCACCCTACTCGGGCTGAAGTTTCTGATATCGCTAATGCTGTTTTTGAAGGAGCGGATATTATTATGTTATCTGACGAAACAACGATTGGTGCTTACCCGGTAGAAGCGGTAAAAATTCTCTCAAAAGTTATCAAACGAATTGAGCGTTCTTTGCGCCGAGAAAATGTAAATTTATAATAGTATGATGCAATTAATTTTTTTCGCAGTTTCTATTCTTGTTTTATTTTCGGGACATATATTGTTCTGGTTGTTTTTGATTAAATTATTTCAAATTAGTTCCTTCGAAGGTCGTCTAATTGCTGCGCTTATAATTCTTTTTGTGTTCTTAAGCACGGTCGCCGCATCGTATTTAATTCATAAATGGGATAATATATTTACCCGTTGGTATTATATAATAGCGGGATTTTGGATTGGTTTACTGGCAAATTTTAGTTTGATGATGATTGTCATTCTGCTTCTTCGATTTTTAGGATGGTCATTTGATTATTCTTTCCCGCTATTCGCTCTGAAATTTATATTTCTAGTGGGCGCGATTGCTTTGTCGCTGTTCGGTTTGTATAAAGCCTGGGTGCCGAAAGTAACAAGTTATGAAGTAGTTATTAAAGATTTACCAGACTCTTGGAATAATAAAGTTGTTGTGCAAATTTCCGATGTTCACCTTGGTCCAGTTTATCGTGAAAGATCATTTGCGCGTTTACTTAAAAAGGTACAAGAACTTAATCCGGAGGCTGTGTTTATTACTGGCGATCTCTTTGACGGCATGGAGTCGGATTTTAGCTGGTTAAATCATCCATTTACAAAAATGAATGTCCCACGGGGAATATACTATTCATTCGGAAATCATGATTTATATTTAGGTTTCAATAGGGCCATGGAACTTCTAAAAAATAATCCTGTCATCATTCTCGATAATAAAATGCGAGTTGTTGATGGTCTACAAATTATTGGTGTTAATTACTCCTTTAATAAAGATTTTGATTTGGAGGAGGCGATACTCGAGCAAGTGGGATACAGTAAAGATAAAGCAAGCATTTTGCTTTTTCATGAACCGAAAAATATTGAGCTTGCTAAAAAGGCGGAAATTGACCTACAATTATCCGGCCATACTCACAATGGCCAATTGTTTCCCTTTAATTATCTAGCTAAGCTAGCCTATAAGGGTTATGGACATGGTTTATTCAATGATGGCGACTTTTCTTTAATTGTTAACCGCGGCGCGGGAACATGGGGACCACCAATGCGAACAAGCGGGCAAAGTGAGATTGTAAAAATTATTCTTAAGAAAAAATAAAATGAATTTATCTAAATTATCCAGTATCCTTCAGGATGAACCGAAGTATCGATATGTCCAGGTAAATAAAGCTGTTTGGCAAGATTTTATTTCTTCTTGGCAAGAGGTTTCTAATTTACCGAAAGGTCTAAGAGAAAAATTAGACGCCGAATGTCCTTTAGAAATTAAGGCGCAACTCGATAAAAATAAAAGTAAAAATAAAAGTATTAAAGCGCTTATTACTTTAGCTGATGACGAGGCAATTGAGACTGTTCTAATTCGTCAAAAGGATAAGCGAAATACCGTTTGTGTTTCCTCTCAGGTAGGTTGCGCTCTCGCATGTGAATTTTGTGCTACCGGAAATTATGGATTTAGACGAGATTTAAAATCTGAAGAAATTGTTGAACAGGTAGTTTTTTGGTCACGTTATTTGAAGAATGAAGGGAAGGGAGAAAAGGTAGATAATATTGTCTTCATGGGTATGGGCGAGCCATTTCTTAATTATGTAGAGTTTATTAAGGCGGCTAAGTTTATCAATAACCCGGAGACATTGAATATTGGCTCACGCCGAATGTCGGTTTCGACTTCCGGCATCACAGAAGGAATAAAGAAATTGGCTGGCGAAAAAATGCAGATCAATTTAGCTATATCGCTTCATGCGTCTAACGATAATTTGCGACGCGATTTAATGCCGATTGCTCAGAAATATAATTTGCACGAGATTCTTAAAACGGTTGATAATTATATTACCAAGACTGGGCGTCGAGTTATGTTTGAATATTTAATGATGAAAGGAATCAATGATAGCGATAAAGACGCTTTTGAGCTAATCAAACTTTTGAAGAAACCGCTCTATATGGTTAACCTTATTCCTTATAATCCAACCGGTCGTTTTCAAGCCTCAAGTCGAGAACGAATTGAAAAATTCAAAAAAATATTAGAGGAGGCCGGCGTTGCCGTTACTGTTCGCCTGAGTTTTGGAGCAGATATTACGGCTGCCTGTGGCCAATTACGAGGTAAAAAGAAATAGTTATATGACTAAGGAGGGAATAATTATCGCGGTATCGGGAGGGCCGGGCACTGGTAAATCATCTCTCGTCCGTCGCCTGTCTGAGCACTATAAGGCGGTAGCCTTGTTTGAAGGCGAAGAAAAAGATTTTCCCGAAACGGTTAGAGAAGGAATAAAAACCGGAGAAAAACAATTGGCAACTAGAACATACTTTCGCAATAAAACCTTTTCGCAGTATTTAGATGCTCTAAGCGAAAAGGCAAAAAATAAAATAGTTTTTCTTGATAACTTTTGGTTAGTTAATGAGGTTTGCTGTCGCGAGTTTTTAAGTGATCCCTTCGAAAAAGAGTTAATGACAAGGGCAGCTGAGTTAGATAGAAAAATTTTTCCCTGGCCAGATTTAGTTATAAGCTTAAAGGCTAGCCCACAAAAAATAAAAGAATTTGTGTCTTCCCGCGGTCGAAGCTTCGAAATAAATAATGATTTTCTCGAGCGCTATGCCGCCATTCATGAAACACATGATGAATATTTGAAGAGTTTCAAGCTAGATAATGTTTTGTATATTGATCGCAGCGATCGTGATTTTAGAAATAAAGAAGATTTTGCCTGGCTAACTGAAATTATTGATAATAAATTACGGGAATTAAATAAGATTTAATGGTTAAAGAAATAAAATTAGGAGAACAGAATATAACTTATACACTAAAAATAAGTCCACGCGCCAAACGTTTACGTTTGGCGATTTATTGTAATGGCGATCTAATTGTGACTCAACCGCGTAATCTTCGAACGGAACAAGTTGATAATTTTATTCTTTCAAAATCCGCGTGGATTATTAGCAGGATTAATAATTTTAAAAATTCACCGGTTAATCCGCTTAATCTTTTAACGAGACGCGATTACCTTAATGCCCGTGAAAAAGCGAGAAAACTTGTTATCGAGCGTTTGGAATATTTCAATTCCTTTTATAATTTTAAATACGGGACAATTAGCATTCGTGATCAAAAGTCGCGCTGGGGAAGTTGCTCGCGCCAGGGAAATTTAAATTTCAATTTTCGCTTATTATTTTTGCCGCCAGAAGTTTCTGATTATGTTATTGTCCATGAGCTTTGCCATTTAAAAGAATTTAATCACTCGGCAAGCTTTTGGAAGCTAGTTACACATACCATTCCGGATTTTCGTGCTTTAAGACTTAAATTAAAAAATGGCCAATTAATATAATGGCCACATATATATAGATAAAAAAAGAGAGGGAACGCGTGGTCCCCTCAAAAAGATGCGTTATCCGCGGTAGATGTTAATCTATTGAGCAGTGATCGGAGTTCACTGCGCCGCGCACTGCCTGGGCAGTACACATCGTTCGGGTAAAGATATTACGAATTATTACAGCGCTGGGCGCTATAGAGTTTAAGACGATTACCGGCATTGGCAGCTTGGTTATTCGACTAGCTCGCATTTCGTGTTCTTTCCCGCAATTTTTTTTGCTCATAATGAACGGATTAATATATTATCATTATTATTTGTAATTGTCAATAGTAGTAGGCGATTATTCTCAAATTTCATCAAAATTAGCCAATATTAGATTAATATTTTGTGAGAAAAAAGTATATTATTTGATTCACGTATTAATTAGTAGCTGCAGCAAAAGTTTGTTATAATTAATCTATTAATATTAATCATAAATTTATGTTTACTTTATCATTACTGCCATTTGAAAAAAATGCGCTTGAACCATATATTTCTTCAAAAACACTCGATTTCCACTACGGAAAGCATCATCAGGCCTATGTCGATAATCTTAATAAATTGATTCTGGACTCTGATTTAGAAGCCAAAAGTTTGGAAAATATTATTTTAGATACTGCAAGCGATGTTAGTCGCGCGGGAATATTTAATAATGCCGCTCAGATGTATAATCATGATTTTTTTTGGAAGAGCTTGCGTCCGGTAGGCGTTTCTTCGGAGCCAGGCGAAAAACTATTAGCCTTAATTAATAAATCTTTCGGAAGTCTTGAAAATTTTTATACAGAATTAAAAGCAGCTGCCTTGGCGCAGTTTGGAAGCGGTTGGGCCTGGTTAGTACTTGAAGGGGAAATATTAAAAATCTTTAAGACTGCTAACGCCGATACTCCAATAGTCCATGGTCTTAAGCCAGTTCTCACAATCGATGTTTGGGAACATGCTTATTATTTGGATTACCAGAATCGTCGAGCCGATTTCGTTGAAGGAATATTAAAAAATATCTTAAATTGGGAATTTGCCACCAGCAATCTCTAATAATAAAAAATGTACAAAAATCCTTACATAAAGATAAAACCTAAAACGCGGGAACCTTATACCGAGGTTTATTTAATTCGTCATTGCCATCCTGACTATACGACGGAAAAAAAAGTGGGGGAACGTAATATGCTTTTGTCTGAGACGGGGCTTGAACAGCGAAAATTTTTAACAAAAAAATTGTTAACGATGAAGTTTGATAAGATTTATGCGAGTGAATTGGCTCGGGCGCAGGAAACAGCATTAATCTATGCTCAGAAGAAAAAGAAGTTAGTAGTCTTTGATAAAAGATTAAACGAAATTGATTGGACGCATTGGCTTAGGACTAAATATTTCAATGTGTCGGAAAAAAATCGAGAAAAAAAATTAAAATATCATCTCGAGCTTGATCGCCAGCTCGATAAAATGCAAACAAATGCTCGGCGTGCCTTGGCGGATATCTACAAGCATAATAAAGGAAAGAGTGTCGCTTTATTTTCACATGGAAATTTTATCAAGGCACTCGTGACTGGCATTTTGAATGCTGATGTAATCGGTTTTTTGTCATTAGAGATATTTCAATCATCGATCACAAAATTAGTTATTGATCGCGACGGCTTCGTAAAAATAAACTATATTAATGATGTTAGTCATTTACCGTCACCGCCTGATGAGGATTTATTTATTACTTTAATTGATTAAAATAATTCAATGAAAAATTGCCGCTTAAAACTTTTTTTCTTAATTATATTTGTTAGTTCCGGGCTTTCTGGTTTCGGGACTAGTTTTGTTGGCGTAAAAAAGGCAGAAGCGGCAATTAGTTTAAAAGGCAGAATATTGCTTCAGGTACAGGACAAAGGTCAGGCTTGGTATGTTAACCCCTTAAATAATCGTCGTTATTATTTAGGTCGGCCTGATGATGCATTTTTAGTGATGCGTTCGCTTGGCCTCGGCGTTTCTAATACCGATTTAAATTCCTATTTTAGTAGAGTCCCAGCGCGCTTAGCTGGCAGAATTTTATTAAAAGTTCAGGATAAGGGGCAAGCTTATTATGTTGATCCAGTTGAATTAAAATTATATTATCTCGGTCGTCCGGCAGATGCTTTTAATGTTATGCGTCAGTGGGGGCTCGGAATTAGCAACCGCGATTTAGAATCCATTTTAATTTCCACAGCGAGTAGTCCTGTCATAAGTGCTAAACCAATTAGTTCCGTAACGCCTGCGCCGATTGTCAGTAGTCAGAGTAATCGCTTTACTTTTAAATACCGAACTAATAATTACGAGCTAAGCTTACCGATGTCGCTTACGCTTTATAATAGTTATAAGACTTCTTCTAGAGTTTATACCTATAGTAGCAATAATGAGCCGACTAATTTGCGTGAGGTATTCTATGGTTTATTTTTAAAATTAAAAACCGACGATAGCTCGATTGATGAAATTCTAGCCAAACTAAAGAAAGTGGCGACTGCTAATAATTGGAGCGATGACCAAACAGCCGAATTTGTTTTATCCTTTGTACAATATATTCCGTATGATCAGCCCAAAATAAATGCCGGCTCAGGTGTTAATGATAATCCTTATTTTCCGTATGAGACTTTATATTTAGATAAGGGTGTCTGTTCTGATAAAACTTTTCTGGCAGTTTTACTTTTTCGAAAATTAGGATACGGAGCGGCGATTTTAGATTTTCCTGATCGTAACCACACAGCCCTGGGCATTGCTTGTCCAAAAGAATATTCCTTGAATAATTCCGGATATTGCTATGGCGAAACAACCAATTATTTTCCTTTGGGTGTTATCCCGCAAAGTATTAATAACGGTCAAGCTCAAACAGTTGAAGAATTTACCAATCTTTTTGATTCCAGTAATTTGGGTAAGATTGAAATATACCAAGCAACGAGTGGTAAACTATATCAGGGTATTCCGTCTTTGATTGCTCGAGCAGATGCTTTGCGTCTCGGAAAGATTGAATTAAACACTCTCCAACTCGAAATTAATGATTTGGGCACGAAGCTAGTGGTGAAAGAAAATGCCGCTAAAGCGATAAAAAGCCAGATGGATATTTATTACAATAACGGCCAATTTAAGGAGTATAATAATTTGGTGCCTAGCTATAATAGTGCGATTAATATCTATAATGCCGATTTGGCGATTTATCAGGTAAAGGTTAATGAGTACAACGCTAAAGTCATTCTTTATAACGAATCGCAAAGATCATTTTATCAGCTCTAAATACGCCGTAAATAAGCCTGTTTTGTCTTGACAAGTAGCCATTTTTAATATATCTTTATTAGCAGAGGTCTAGCCTCTAAAAGCGACCTCTTTTTATTTACTAAATTATCATGTTCGCAATTAATTTTCTTGTATAATATTAAATAAAATATTATATATGAGCGGACAGACGTAAAAAAGAAAAACATATGGTAAAAGTTCCAAAATTAGAAGACATGTTAAAAGCCGGCATGCACTTCGGCCATCGTACAAATCGTTGGCACCCAAAGATGAAACAATTTATCTTTACATCAAAAAACGGTATTTATATTATTGACTTAAAGAAGACTCAAGAGCAATTTCAAATTGCTTTAGAATTCATGGCTAAATTAGTTTCCGAAGGTAAGAGCATTCTTTTCGTCGGTACAAAAAATCAAGTTTCTGAACCATTAAAGAAAATGGCGTCAGAGATCGGCCAGCCTTATATTGTTGGTAAATGGTTGGGCGGATATTTAACGAATTTCATTGTTGTTAAAAAATCCGTTAAAAAATATTTAGATTTAATTGAGAAACGTGAAACTGGAAAATTAGAGAAATATACAAAAAAAGAACGTTTAAACTTTGATCGCGATATTAAGAAATTAGAAATGCGGGTTGGTGGTCTAACAAGCTTAAACAAGATGCCAGACGCTCTTTTCGTTTGGGATATCAAGGAAGAGGAAACTGCAATTAAAGAAGCACAACAGAAAAATATTCCGATTATCGCAATTTGCGATACTAATGTTAATCCAGAAGAAGTAAGCTATCCGATCCCAGCTAATGATGATTCAACTAAAACAATTAAGATTGTTTTAGATGCAATTAAAGAATCCCTTCTTGATGCTAAAAAGTCCGTTAAGGCTTAATTTAATCAAAATTTAATATTTAACAATATGGAACTCATCAAACAACTCCGCGAAATGACAGGCGCGGGTATGGTTGATTGTCAAAAAGCTCTTAAAGAAGCAGACAACAACCTCGAAAAAGCAATAGAAATATTGCGAAAAAAAGGTATTGCTAAAGCGGCCAAAAGAACTGACCGTGATACCAACGAAGGTGTCGTTAAGGTTAGCGTCAATGCTGAAAAAAATGAAGCCTATATATTGGAGCTAAACTCTGAGACTGACTTTGTTTCTCGCAATGATAAATTTCAAGGGTTTGCTGACTCAGTCATGGAAATAATTAAAAAGGAAAAACCAGCCAATCTTGAAACTTTGCTTAGCCTTAAATTGAGTACAGGTAGTGTTCAGGAGGATCTTGATAGTTTGAGCGGGACAATCGGTGAAAAGCTCGGTGTTAAACGTTTTGAGATACTGAGCGGTGCCTCTGTGGCCGCCTATTCTCACCTTGGCGGAAAAATGGGTGTTCTAGTCGCACTCGATACTGAAGGAAAATCTGAGCTTGCAGCTGATGTAGCAATGCAAGTCGCAGCCGCTAACCCAAAATATATTTTACCTTCAGAAGTTGATCCGACCGAAATGGCCAAAGAGAGAGAAATATATAAGGAACAATTAGTTAAGGAAGGGAAGCCCGAAGCAATGGTTGAAAAAATTGTCGAAGGCAAAGCAGGTAAATACTACTCTGAAGTTTGCCTTGCTGAACAGGAATATATCAAAGATGACAAAAAGAAAGTGAAGGATATTTTGGGCGGAGCTAAAGTTATCAAGTTCGTTCGCTTTTCACTTTAATTACTCAAATATTAATATAAGCCGGCTAATCCCGGCTTATTATTTACATGATTTACGCACAAGTACAATTTGCACCTTGGGATAAAATATATAATTTTTCTCTGGGCAAATCGGAAGTGTCTGTCGGTGATTTTGTAATTGTTGAGACTGAGCTTGGGCTTGAGTTAGGAAAACTCTTATCTCTAGTTGAAGAAATTGATCCGAAAGACGATAAACGAGAATTGAAACCAATTATTAGAAAGGCAGATTATGATGATATTGCACGTTTGCCAGATGCTACTCAAAAAGCGGAAGCCTTGGCCTTTTGTGATGAAATGATTAGTAAATATAATTTACCGATGAAGTTGGTCGATATCCACTATTCATTCGAAGCAAATCGTATAAATTTTGCTTTTATTTCTGACGGTCGAGTTGATTTCCGCGAATTGGTAAAAGATTTAGCGGCACATTTTGGAGTCAATATTCGATTAACTCAAATTGGCACCAGAGACGAAGCAAAAATTACTGGCGACTGTGGACCATGTGGTCGTGGCTTGTGTTGCCGGGGATTTTTAAAGGAGTTTTCCTCTATAACATCGGAAATGGCCGAAGCCCAGCAAGTCGTTCATCGCGGCTCAGAAAGAATATCGGGCATGTGTGGCCGTTTAATGTGTTGTTTGTCTTTTGAGTACGAGGGTTATAAAGAAATGGCCGGGAAATTACCACCAATTGGTACCAAGGTTAATGTGGATGGAACGCGAGGGATAATCGTTGGTCACCATATTTTAAAGCAAACAGTCGATGTTAAAATAAGCTCTGCTAAGGAAGGTGAACGTGATATAATAATTGAGGTTGATATTAATCGCCATCATAAAAAATAAGAAAATTCTCGCTTTAAATTATATAAAAATACGCCGCCATTATTTGGGGGCGTATTTTTAAATATTTCTAAAAATATGCTATAATTAAGTATAATAATTTAAAGAAAAATATCAAAAATATGCAAAAAATGAACATTGCAATTAATGGCTTTGGTCGAATTGGCCGAGCGGCAGCCAAGATAATAATTAATCGATTTCCGGGCGTGAATATAGTTGCGATTAACGATTTAACTGATCCAGAAACCTTGGCCCATTTAATGCAATACGATTCTTGTTATGGTCGTTATGGTAAAAAAGTTAGTTCCACTAAAGACTCTTTAGTTGTGGATGGATTTAAAATCCCAGTTTTGGCTATCAAGGACCCATCTCTTTTGCCTTGGCAGAAACTTAAAGTTGATGTTGTTCTTGAGTGCACCGGGCGCTTTACTAATAAGGAGGATTTAAGTCTTCATTTGAAAGCAGGCGCAAAAAAGGTAATCCTTTCGGCCCCGGCTAAAAAGGGAGGCGTAAAAACAATTGTTATCGGTGTGAATGAAAATAAATTATTAAAGAGTGATAATTTAGTGTCCTGTGCTTCTTGTACTACTAATTGTTTGGCACCAACAACAGCTATTATTAAAGAGCAATTTGGCATTAAAAAAGCGATAATGACAACCATCCATTCTTATACCGCTGATCAGAATTTAGTTGATGGTCCTCATAAAGATTTAAGAAGAGCAAGGGCAGCTGCTTTGAATATCGTGCCAACGACTACGGGAGCGGCAATTGCGGTTGCCGAAACTATTCCGTCGTTAAAAGGTAAGTTTGATGGTTTAGCGGTACGCGTTCCCACTCCGGTTGCCTCTCTTTGTGATACTGTTTATGTCTTAAATAAAAAAACAACAGTCGAAGCGGTCAATGCGGCTTTTATTAAGGCAGCGAAAGGAAAAATGAAAGGTATTATTGAGGCATCAGATGAAGAATTAGTTTCAACTGATATTGTCGGCAATCCTCATAGCTCAATCGTTGATTTAAAGACCACTAAAATTGTGGGTGGTGATTTATTGAAGGTTGTTGCTTGGTATGATAATGAATGGGGTTATTCAAATCGCTTAGTAGAGTTAGCCGTGTATTTAAAAAAGTTAATTTAATAAGAAATTATATATATGAAATTAGAAAATAAAGTGGCTGTTGTTACCGGTGCTTCTTCTGGGCTCGGCTTGGCCATCGCTAATCTTTTTGTGGCTGAGGGAGCAAAAGTTATTTACGCTGATCTTAATGAGGGTGATTTAAAGCTCGACGAAGCAAATGCAGTTTTTGTTAAGTGTGACGTGTCTAATTCTCTTGAAGTTGATGCTACGGTAAAAGCAGCTGTCGATAAATTCGGGCATCTTGATATTATGGTGAATAATGCCGGTATCGGTTCGCTCGGTGGGATTATGGACATAACGGATGAATTCTGGGATAAAATTATGGGAATAAATTTGTCCGGTGTTCTTTATGGCGCTCGGGCGGCAGCTAGAGCCATGAAAGCGACTAAAACAAAGGGCGTTATAATTAATATGAGTTCAATTCTTGGAACGGTTGGCATGCCTGGTGCGGTTGCTTATTGTGCTACTAAAGGCGGTGTTGTGCAATTAACCCACGCGGGAGCGCTTGACCTTGCGGCTGATGGCATAAGAATGAATGCGATTGCTCCTGGTTTCATCGCTACAAATATGACTAAAGCACCACTTGAGGATAAAAATTTTAAAACCATGGTTGCAATGAATACGCCCCTTGGTTATGTTGGTGAGCCCAGTGATATTGCTTCTGCAGCTCTCTATCTTGCAAGTGATGACGCTAAGTATGTTACCGGCACGATATTACATGTTGACGGTGGCTGGACAGCAAGATAAATTAAATAAAAAAAATGACCAATTCAAATAACATCATTGATAAAATAGAGGCCGCCGCCTTAGTTGGTCGGGGCGGCGCCTCCTTTTTGGTCGCCAAAAAATGGGCGGCCGTAAAAACTGCTCTTAAGACAAAAAAAGTTGCATATATTATTATTAATGGCGCAGAAGGAGAACCAGGTGTGAAAAAAGATGAGCACGTCCTTAAACATTTCTCTGAGGAATTGATAAACGGTGTTTATTTAGCGGATAAATTTCTCGGCACAGAAAAAGTTCAGCAAATATATTTTTTCCTTAATTCCGAATATTTTAAGAAATACTCGCCGGCGATTGAAAAGATATTAAAGATGAAAAAATATATTTCACTTGGAAAAAAAATTAAGTTTATTGTTAAGGGCGAGAGACTGACCTATATAAGTGGCGAAGAATCAGCACTATTAAATTTAATAGAAGGGAGGAAAGTAGAGCCGCGGCTTAAACCGCCTTATCCGACTCAAGCGGGATTATTTTCAGCGCCAACACTCATAAATAATATTGAAACTTTTTATAATGTTAGTTTAGTTTATTCTGGTCGTTTTAAGCACGAAAGACTTTACACCATAAATGGCGCTGTTCGTCATCGGGGAGTATTTTCGCTCGCGGCGGAACTAACAATCGAAGAAGTATTAAAAAAAACCAATAATGTTCCAGTTTTTAAGTTTTTTGTGCAATGTGGTGGCGAGGCCGCAGGAGAAGTTTTGCGATCCGATCAATTGAATAGACCAGTTGAGGGCGCCGGGTCAATTATGGTTTATGACTTTAAAAAAACTGATAAGCAAAAACTCATTAAATATTGGTTGAATTTTTATCATGAACAAAGTTGTGGCAATTGTACTATTTGTCGCGAGGGAACATATCGTTTATGGGAACTCATAAATAAAAAAGATTATGATAAAAAATTATTTTGGGAATTAATTAATGGGCTCGAGGAGACTAGTTTTTGCGGTCTCGGCCGTTCGCTCCCAACACCAATAAAGAGTTATTATTTTAATATTTTACAAGCTAAATTTTAATTTTATGGACAACGAAACAATGGTTAATAAACCCTTGAAAGTTATTACCAAAACAAAGTTAACGCCTGTTTTTGAAATGATAGAGGAGGCAAGCAAGACTTATTTCAAAAATATTAAAAAATTTATCGAAATTTACCTTCGCGGTCTGGTCGGTTTTATTCCGTTCGTCGCCCTGGGTTTACTGTTTATTTTATTAACTTCAGTTAGTTCAGTGCTCGATAATATAGTCGTGAGAACGGTCATGGTTTTAGTAATTTTTATTGCTGGCGTTTGGGCCATATATTATGGAATTCGGGTTAGAGCGGCAATGATAATACTTATAAAAAACAATTACAATTCTCCTAAGGATTGTTTCGAAGATAGCAAAAATTTTTTTTGGGGCTATGTTTGGGTCTCAATTTTAAGTACGCTTATAATTGGTTTATGGGCCATTCTTTTAATTATTCCCGGAATTATCTTCGCCATATATTACTTATTATTTAATTATACTTTTTTCTTTGAGGGGCTTACGGGAATGCAAGCCATAAGAAGAAGTAAGGAATTAGTTAAAGGTTATTGGTGGGCGGTTTTCGGCCGAGTTATGTTTATCGGTTTAATGGCAGGAATTATTAATATTTTTTTAGCCTCGCCACTAAGCTCCATGCAAGAAGGAGGCTCAGCTTATGTAAGCTATAACGCCTTAATGAATTTTATTTGGGCGCTTATTTCACCAATTATTGTAATCTATATTTATGATATTTTTCGTGATCTTGTCGCGATTAAGGCTCATGCAAATTTGAAATAAAATAAATTCTTTACCGAAAATAAATAATCTCTCATGACAATCACAATAAATAATAAAAAAGTTAAAGTAACTCCAGGGTCAACTATTCTTAATATTGCCACAGCAAATAAGATTAAAATACCCTCTCTTTGTGAGCACCCAGACCTAAAGGTTCAGGCCAATTGTCGGATTTGCGTTGTCGAAATTAAGGGTCGTGATCACCTAGAGACTGCTTGTTCAACAATTGTCGAAGAGGGAATGAATATTCAGACGGAAAGTGAACGAGTAAAAAAAGCGCGCTTATTAAATTTGGAATTGATATTTGCCGAACATTCAAAAAAATGCGCGAATTGTACACTTCGTTATGATTGTGAATTATTAAAACTTGCCACTAAATATAAAGTAAAAATTGATCGTTTTAAAGATCGGAAGGGAAATAGAAAAACCTATAAATTTGCTAACGCTGTCGAAATTGACGGCACGCAATGTATCGATTGTAAAAATTGCATCAGCGCCTGTAGTGACATTCAGAATATTAATTATCTTAAGATGGCGGGTGAGGGAGTTAATCAAGAAGTTGTTCCAGTAAAAGATAAAAATGTAGCCTGTATTTATTGTGGTCAATGCGCCTTGCATTGTCCGGTTGCCGCATCTCAGGAACAAGCAGCTTGGCAGAAAGTTGAAGAGTTGATTAAAGATAAGACAAAAATAGTTGTAGCGCAATTTGCTCCGTCGATAAGGGTATCGCTGGGCGAAGAGTTTGCAATGCCTTATGGCGCAAATTGTGAATCTAAAATATATACGGCTCTAAAGAAACTTGGATTTAATAAAGTTTTCGATGTTAATTTTGGCGCGGACATAACTACGATGACTGAGGCCGAGGAATTATTATCGCGTCTTAAAGACAAAAAGGCTGTTTTCCCGATGACAACTTCCTGTTGCCCGGCCTGGGTTGCTTATGCAGAATTTTATCATCCTGAACTATTGCCAAATTTAACGACCGCTCGATCTCCGCATATTCATTTAGCCGGTGCAATTAAAACTTATTGGGCGCAAAAAAATAAAGTTAATCCAAAAAATATTATTGTTGTTTCTATCGTCCCTTGTACGGCAAAGAAATATGAAGCAGCCCGAGAAGAATTGGGTTTGGACGGCCGACCCTTGGTTGATTTAGTGTTAACGACTAGAGAGTTAGCCTACATGATTAAGAAAAATAATATTGATTTTAAAAAATTAGCTGATGGAAAGGGCGAGAATTTGTTTAATTCTGGTTCCGGCGCAGCTGCAATATATGGTGCCTCCGGAGGAGTCATGGAATCGGCTCTCCGTACGGCTAACGCCCTTGTCTGCGCGGATAGTAAAAATAAATTATGTGATTGCCATTTAGAATTTAAAGAAGTCCGTGGTTTGGCAGGATTTAAAGAGGCGATTGTAAATTTAGATGGTAAGAAAATTAAGGTTGGAGTGGTTAATGGTATTGCTAATATAGAACGTATTTTACCAAAACTAAATAAATATCATTATATTGAAGTCATGGCTTGTCCTGGCGGCTGTCTCGGCGGAGGAGGACAGCCGATTCCAACTAATAAAGAGATTAGACAAAAAAGACTAGACGGTCTATACGCAATTGATAAAAAACGTCCTATTCGCCGTGCCCATGAAAATAAGGCAATGCTTGAGTATTATAATTGGGTCAAAAAAAATAATCTAAGCAAACAAGTTCTCCATACTAAATTTGCACGAACGACTGGGTCAATTTTAACAACGAAAAAAAATGGTAGAAGTTCTTTATTCGATTTTCTATTTTAAATAAAAAAATATGTCTAGAGTTCTCGCAACAATTTCAATTTTAGCGACCGACCGTCAGGCAGTTTCTGGCGAATTAAATAAAATATTAACCGAGGCTGGACACTTGATTATGTCTCGCTTAGGTGTTAATGTACAACGTAATTGTTTTGAGCATTGTTTGGGCTTAATAATTTTAGCGGTAGAAGGTGATGGTCCAAAAATAGCTGAATTAGAACAAAATTTAAAAACCTTGCCTCATTTAACTGTTAAATTAAGTATTATGAAAGAACAAGAATAATTTATGGACATCCCAGCATATATCAGTAAAATAATTAAAGATTTACAGGCCTCGGGCTACGAGGCCTATATTGTTGGTGGTTGTGTTCGCGATGTTTTAATGGCTAAAGTGCCGAAGGATTGGGACATTACGACAAATGCCTTGCCTGAGCAAATGCTTAAAATATTTCCAGATGCCAAATATGAAAATGCATTTGGTACTGTTCTATTACCAATCAGAGCCTTGGCAAAGGGCGAGGAAACAAAAGGAGCCTTAGAAGATGTTGTTGAAATCACAACTTACCGCAGCGAACAGGGTTATTCTGATCGTCGGCACCCAGATACAATTCAATTTGAGACAGAGTTAGATAAAGACTTGGAGCGTCGTGATTTTACTATCAATGCCTTAGCTCTAAATCCACTTGATGAAAAAAATATAATTGATTTATTTGGCGGTCAAAAAGATATTAAATTAAAAGTAGTTAGAGCAGTGGGCGAGCCGACAGATCGTTTTAAGGAAGATGCCCTGCGTATGCTCCGTGCTATTAGATTCAGCACACAGCTTGGTTTTGAATTAGAGCCAAAAACTCAACGTGCAATTGTAAAATTAGCAGGTAGCTTAAAGTTTGTTTCTAAGGAGAGAATTCGTGATGAGTTTATAAAAATTCTTTCTTCCGATCGACCATATAATGGAGTAATGCTTTTACATGAGTGTAAATTACTTCAATATATTTTGCCTGAACTTGAGCAGGGTGTAGATGTGAAGCAAGATCGCCACCATATTTATCCAGTATTTAAACACAATCTTTTAGCTTTAAAATGTTGTCCGAATAAAGAATGGCAAGTTCGTTTTGCTGCTTTACTTCATGATGTTGCCAAGCCTAAGACAAGAAAAATTGTAAATAATATTGCGACTTTTTATAATCATGAACATATTGGAGCGCGCATGACTGAAAAAATAATGACGCGTTTAAGATTTGCCAGTGCCGATCAAATACGCGTGGTAAATCTGGTAAAAAACCACATGTTCTATTATAATGTTGGAGAAGTCACAGCCGCATCAGTTAGACGTTTGATAGTTAAAGTTGGTAGAGAAAATTTAAAAGATTTAATAGATATTAGAATCGCTGATCGTCTTGGATCGGGCACACCGAAGGCAATGCCCTATAAATTGCGTCACTTACAGTACATGATGGAAAAAGTTCAGAATGACCCGGTTTCCGTTAAGATGCTTAAGTTAAATGGTGATGATCTTATTAGTATCCTTAAGATTCCGCCTAGCCCGAAGATTGGCGCTATTCTTGACGTACTACTCAGTGATGTTCTAGAAGACCCGGAATTAAATAATGTTATTTGGCTCAAGAAACGAGTTAAGGAGCTTGATAAATTTGAGTTAGAAGAACTTAGAATAAAAGCAAAAGAGCTTATTGCTGAAAAACGAGAAGAAGAAGATAAATCAATTAAAAAACAATTTAAAGTATAAAAGCTATGAAAAAGATTTTGTTTGTATTTGCGATTCTTGCAATCGCGTTTAGTGTTTCGGCTTGCACTAGTAAAACTGCTCTTACGGGTGAGGAAAATGTTGCCCCGACGAGCGTTACAGCCGATGAAGATTTTAATTTAGCAGATGATATAAATTCATCCGCACCGGCTAATACCTCAGCAACAAGCGATGCCTCACAGACCATCGCGACTGATGTGCCGGTTGATAATATCACAACTATGAAAAGTCCAGAAAATCAGGAAGATTTAACTAAAAGAATATTGCCAAGCAATTATTAAAACCAGCCTTGGTGATATTACTGTAAAATTTTACGCCGCTGAGTCCCCAATGACTGTTAATAATTTTTTAAATTTAGCTCAGTCCGGATTTTATAACGGAACTAAATTTCACCGTATTATTAAAGATTTTATGATTCAAGGAGGAGACCCATTAAGTAAAGAATCGAATACAGCTGTTTGGGGAACGGGTGGCCCAGGCTACCAATTTAAGGATGAATTTAATTCTCATAAATTAGTGCTTGGTAGTTTAGCAATGGCTAATGCTGGGGCAGGTACAAATGGTTCTCAATTCTTTATCGTTACGATTCCAGAAACTCCACGGCTAGACGGCAAGCACACAAATTTTGGACAGGTAACTGCCGGATTGGATGTAGTTAAAAAGATTGAAGCAGTTGAGACCGGAGTTAATGATCGCCCAATCGAACCAGTTGTAGTTAATAGTATTGAGTTATTGAAATAAATCATCGGACAAATATATAATAAAAAGACTCGTTTGCAGCGAGTCTTTTTTGTAATAATTAATGATATTTTTTACTTATAATGTCAATAGTTTAAATATTACTTAAACTAGGCTATAATGGACATAATTAGAATAACTTGTTATGGTTTAAATCTTATAAATTTTTTAATTGAAATATGAAAGTATATTTAGATAATGCAGCGACAACTCGTCTTGACCCTCGTGTTCTTGCTAAAATGAAGCCATATTTAAGCGACAAATATGGAAACGCTTCTTCGATTCATTCATTGGGTCAGGAGGCCTTTTTAGAGCTCCAGAAGGCCAAGGAGAGCGTCGCTAAGCTCTTGAATGGGGAAGCTGAAAGCGTGATATTTACTTCCAGCGCGACAGAGTCAAATAATCTGATTATTAAGGGGGTGGCGCTCGCAAACCAGGCTAAAGGTAATAAGATATTGGTTTCAAATATAGAACATCCGTGCGTGCGCGAATCAGCGAATGAACTAGCGCGAGCGGGCTTTGTCGTTGAATTTGTACCGGTTAACTCAGAGGGTTTAGTGACACCCGAAGAGCTGGAAAAACTTATCGATAAAGAAACTATTCTTGTTTCAATAATGACAGTTAATAATGAGATTGGCACGATCCAAGACATCGCCGCACTCGCTAAAATTGCTCATAAGCATGGTGCCTATTTTCATACTGACGCGGTTCAGGCAATTCCATATCTTAAAATTGATATTAAGAAAATGGGAATCGATCTCTTGAGCCTTTCGGCACATAAATTTTATGGCCCAAAAGGGGTCGGTCTTGCGTATATCGGAAAGGGAATTAAAGTTAAACCTTTAATTGTCGGCGGCGGTCAAGAAAATGGGATGCGAGCAGGGACATATAATTTACCGGGGATAATGGGCTTAGTATTTGCTCTTGAGCTTGCCTACAAAGAAAGAGCGACTTACTTGAAACATGTGAAAAGCCTGAAAGATTATTTTTGGCAAAAAATTAAGAAAGAAATTAGCGGTGTAAAATTGAATGGCTCAGCCACCAAGCGCGTACCGGCTAATTTAAATATCATGTTCGGTTCAATCGAAGGTGAGGCAATCCTCATGGATCTGTCGTATAAAGGTGTTTGCGTGTCAACCGGTTCCGCTTGCTCGGCAACTGATTTACGCGCTTCGTCAGTCCTAAAAGCGATCGGTTTAAATAAAAATTATCTGAATAGCAATATTCGTTTTTCTTTCGGTCGTTATAATACAAAAAAGGAATTAGACTATACGATTAAATGTCTTAAGGATACAGTTAAAAGGTTGAGAAGTTTTAGCCCGATAAAATAATAAGTATAAATAAATATAAAAAATAATAATTCAAAAATATGGCTTTAAATTATACAAAAAAGACGGTGGATCACTTTTTGCATCCACACAATATTGGAGAAATAAAGAAACCTGATGGTTATGCTCAAATCGGTAATATGGTTTGCGGCGATCAATTAGATTTCTTTTTAAAAGTAGAGAAGGGAAAAATTAAAGATGTAAAATTTCTTTCTTTTGGTTGCGCCTCAAACATTGCAACAGCCTCTCTTATGACGGAAAAAGTTAAGGGCATGACAATTGAAGCAGCCAAAAAATATAAATGGGAAAAAATTGTTTCTGATTTAGGTGGTCTGCCTCATCAGAAGGTTCATTGTTCCGTAATGGCTGTTCAAGGTTTAAAGAAGGCGATTGCTGACTATGAAAAGCGTCAGGAAACTGAAAAGGCGAAGCCTACAAAGGTAGTGATGAAAGTAATTGTAAAGAAAGTAACAGTTAAAGCAAAAAAGAAAAAAACGACGAAAAAATAAGCATACAAAAGACACTCCCATAAGGAGTGTCTTTTGTTTGTATCTTCAATCTACTTAGAATCGATTAGAATCTCTTCTCTAGAGGACGAGCTTCGTTAACAACGACTTTACGTCCGTCTAATTCCTGATTGTTGTACATCGCAATCGCATTGTCAGCGTCTGCGTCATTTTCCATTTCGACGAATCCAAAGCCTTTTGAGCGATGAGTCATGCGATCGGAAATGATAACGGCGGATAAAACGGTGCCAGCTTTAGCGAAAGCGTCCGCTAAACCTTGTTCGGTCGTCTTGAATGACAAGCCGCCGATAAATAACTTTTTCATTTTGTTTACTTTTTACATATTTTATTAAACGTAAGACGACCTTTTTTTAAAGAAAAAGCGGATTAATTGGTCCGCTTTTACTTTTAAAATAGCTTACCTAGATTTCAGTATATCCTATTCCCATTGATAAGTCAAGAGTTGATATAAGCGAAAAACAAAAAACAGGCCAATAAGAGCCTGTTTTTTGATATATTTAGAGCTTGAAGCTTAGAGTGAAACTTTAACACCAGCACTCATTGATGAGGCGATACTGATATTTTTTATAAATGTTCCTTTAGAGGCGGCTGGTTTAGCCTTCTTAATAGTATCGAGCAATGTTTGGTAATTCTCAACTAATTTCTTGGTATCGAAACTAACTTTGCCAATAACAGTGTGAACATTAGCGGTATCGTCATTCTTGAAACTGATTTTACCTTTCTTTAATTCCTCGATCGCTTTTGCTGGGTTAGTTGTAACGGTGTCATTTTTTGGAGATGGCATCAAGCCACGAGTTCCTAAAATTTTAGCGATAACAGCTAGGTTTTTCATCATCGCTGGTTCAGCGATAGCAACTTGGAAATCTGTTTTTTCAGTCTTTTTGATTTCGGCAATTAATTCATCGCTTCCGACAAAATCAGCTCCGGCTGCCTTTGCGGCCTTTTCATTTTCTGGAGAGACAAAAGCGGCAATTTTAACAGTTTTGCCAGTTCCGTTTGGTAGACTAACGGCGCCGCGAACCTGCTGGTCACCTTTTTTAGTATTAATTCCAAGGCGGAAATGAACTTCAATTGAAGCGTCGAATTTAGTTTTAGTTAATTTTTTTACAATTTCTAAAGCTTCTTCAATAGAATAAGTTTTTAAACGATCGTAAACAGCTGAGTTATCTACCTTTTTTACTTTAGCAACTTTTTTTTCTTCTTTTGCTGAAGTTTTTTTAGCCGGCTTCACGGCTTTTTCTTTTTTAGCCATAGTCTTTTCGTGGTCAAGCGTTCAAAACCGAACTCCCACAATTATATATTATTTAATATCAACACCCATTTGGCGAGCAGTACCGGCGATAATGTTTTTAGCTGCTTCTATGTCGTTAGCGTTTAAGTCTGGCATCTTTGTTTTTGCAATTTCTTCTAATTGCGCTTTAGTGATTGAGCCAACCTTAACCGTTAACGGCTTGCCTGATCCTTTTTTAATTCCCGCTGCCTTTTTGATTAACTCTGAAGCCGGGGAAGTCTTAAGGATGAAATCGTATGTTCTATCTTCATAGACGGTAATTTCAACTGGGATAATGTCTCCCATTTTATCCTTTGTCTTATCGTTAAAACTCTTACAGAATTCAGCGATATTCAAACCGTGTTGACCTAAGGCTGGACCGACTGGAGGGGCTGGATTAGCTTGACCACCCGCAATCTGTAATTTAATTTTTGTCTTTATTTTCTTTGCCATATAATAATTTTTAGTTTAGGACGTAGAAGCATCGCCCTGTTATTTCATTAAACTTTTTTAATCTGTAAGAAGTCGAGTTCGACTGGGGTTTCGCGACCGAAGAGGGAAACGGAAACTTTGACTTTACCCTTGGCTTCGTCGACGGCAGTAACTTTACCTTCCATATTCTTAAATGGCCCCTCGTTAATGCGCACTGGGCTGCCAATAATAACGTCAATTTGAAATTTAGGATCCTCAACCCCCATTCTCTTTTGAAGCGCTTTAACTTCAGCTTCGCCAATCGGAGTAGGAATTGTGCCGGTGCCAATGAAACCGGTAACATTTGGGGTATTTCGGACAATATACCAAGATTCGTCGGTTACCATCATCTCAACAAGAATATATCCAGGGAAGATTTTTTCTTCGACGACCTTACGTTTACCATTTTTAATTTTAATTTTTTTCTCGGTTGGGATCAAAATATTGAAAATCTTGTCCTCCATGTCCAAAGATTCAACTCTTTGTTTTAGATTCTGAGCGACATTTTCTTCATATCCGGAGTAGGTGTGGATGACGTACCAACGTCGGCCTTGATTTAATAATTGCTTGGCCATAAATTTTAAATAAATTTAAGAACGATTAATGTTTATTATCGATTAATAATAAGTTGAAAACCCGTAGTGAATAAATAGTCCAGTAGACCTAAAAATAAAGCGACTCCGATACTAATAGCAATAACTAGGATTGTATAGTTTCGAGTCTCTTTTTTAGTCGGCCAGGTGACTTTTTTCATCTCGGCAATCGATTCTTTAATGTAGTTGCTTAATTTGTTCATATTGGCTAAATTTGGTATTTAAAAATGACCTCGTCGGTCACCTTATTTAACTGTTGTAATCATACAAAATTGAGCGTCTGTTGTCAAGAGCCTTAGGTTTGCCTTTTGCGCCTAAACACGTTACAATAATATTGAAAATATTTTTCTTATTTTTTTATATGGTTAGCCCAAATTTAATCAAAAGAGCCGAAGATTCTCATCCGATTGAAATTAACGAAAACACCAAGAAGCTGTTTCAAGTTATTTATAGCGAACAGACAGCCAAGGAGGAACAGGATGATAATATTCCAAAAATAAAAGTTTCTACCCTTATTTCGCGGGTGGCCTTTTTTTATGAAAAAGTTCGCAACGCTGTAGACTACGAAGAAGAACATCTGCTTCGTAAAAATGCGATTGCCCGTATTTTGCGTCGCCAGGTGATGATTGAGGGCGTGGTTAAGGAGGCCGATAGCATGGGGATAGCCAATCATTTATTGGTTGAGTTAATAAGAGGGAGTTATTTGCCCAATAATAAAATTCCGGAGACTAAGATTAAGGAGATTGGTGTCTTGCTCGAAAAATATATTCGCCTAAAGGACCAAATGGTTCTAAAGATTAATACTTCACTAAGCTTGAAGACCGATATCGGCAAAGCAAAAGATCTGATTAATCAAAAAAATCATCTTGTTAGCTGGCTTTTAACTCTAGCTGCTTGTGAGATTGAAGATAATCTTGCTCCAAATAGAGTAAAGCAGATGATCGTCAATAATCTGTTTGACGTTTTGTCTAGTAATATTAAACTGCCGGACGACTTGCCTTACGCATCAGACCTAGAAATTCAAACATATTTAAGTATCGGCCGAACTTATCTCAAGTTAGACGAAGACATGTTAAGTTTCATCCTCTTCAAATACTATAATAGCGAGTGGCTTGATTTGAGAGAAAAGGATGTTCTTAGCGCTGATGATGACCGGAAAATTAAGGCGATTGCTATAAAAATGAGCGAGATGAATAAGCTAGTTAAAGAGCAGCTTAATCATCCACTTACCAAACAATTAGACAAATTAGTTCATGTATATTCCTTATATTTTTCGATTTTAGCAGAAACAATCGAAAGTGACCCAACGAAGGTTTACGGAGAATTACAGAAAGGCGAGAAAAATTTCTCCGCTCTTTTGAAGAAAGTTTGCAATTTAAAATATAAAAAAGCTAAAGCGCGTCTTTGGACGGCGGCCGTTCGCAGTATTATATACATTTTTTTAACAAAATCAGTTTTTGCTATTGCCATCGAGCTCCCGGCGATTAAATGGTTTAATGAGCCATTAAACGTCTACGCCCTGGCCATTAATATTTCTTTCCCGGCCGTTTTATTATTTTTTATCGTCCTTCTCTCAAGAACGCCGAAAGATAATAACACCGATAAAATTATAAACGGGATAAAGGAGATTGCTTTTGTCGGTCAAGAAAAGAAGCAGCCGATAACCTTACGTAAACCGACGCGTCGCAATATGTTTACCGATGGGATTTTTAATCTTATTTATGCCGCTTCCTTTTTTGTCACGGTGTACTTAATTATCAGGGGTTTGGAATTTATTAATTTTAATTGGGTTAGTATTACAATTTTCTTATTCTTTTTGGCCTTTGTTAGTTTTTTTAGTATTATCGTCACCAAAGGTATAAAAGAATTAATGATTGTTGACCGCCGTGAAAATCTTTTAACCCTAATTATTGATCTGTTCTATATGCCGATAATTTTAGTCGGCAAATGGATGTCGAGTAATATTTCAAAGGTTAATATTTTTATTTTCATTTTTGATTTTATACTTGAAGCGCCTTTTAAGATTTTAGTAGAAATTGCCGAGGATTGGACGAAATACGTTCGGGAACGTCGGGAAAATATGGAATAATTTATGAGTATCATAAGAATAGTCGCTACGCCTATCGGTAATTTGGAAGATTTGACTTTACGGGCTCTTCGAACATTAAAAGAGTCTGATTTTGTTTTATGCGAAGATACGCGAGTTAGTAGAAAATTATTGGATCATTACGAAATTAAAACACCGACTATCTCATATCATCAGCATTCGGGAGATTTAAAAGTTGATAAAATTATTTCATTGCTTCGTGAAGGAAAAAACTTAGCGCTCGTGACTGACGCCGGCACACCCGGCATTTCCGATCCGGGAGGAAAGCTCGTTTCAATATTGCGCGAAGAGTTTGGCGATGAAATTTTAATTGAAAGCGTGCCCGGGGTTTCAGCACTTGGCGCAGCAATTTCAATTTCAGGCGCTGGCTTTGATCGTTTTCTTTTTCTCGGCTTTCTTCCACACAAGAAGGGAAGACAGACGATGCTTCGCGAAATAATGGCCAGTAATTATCCGGTAGTAGTTTATGAATCAAAGCATAGAATAATAAAGTTGCTTGAAGAACTTGAGATTATTCGCGCGGAAAAGGAATTAAAAATAATGGTGGCGCGCGAACTAACAAAAATGCATGAATCTTTTTACTCGGGAAGTCCGTTTAGCGTTCTTGAAGAAATTAAAAATGATCCAAATAATTTAAAAGGGGAATTTGTTGTTTTAATTAAAAAATTATAACTATGTCGAAAAATAAATATTTTTATATTACCACAACCTTGCCTTATATTAATTCGGATCCGCATATTGGTTTTGCGGCGGAAATAATTAAAGCTGATGTTATCGCACGTTATCAGGCTCAGCGTGGGGCGCAGGTGTTTTTTAATACCGGGACAGATGAGCATGGTTTAAAAATTTTTCAAAAAGCCCAGGAACTCGGGATTAATGTTCAGGAATATTGTGATTTATATTCGGCCAAGTTCTTGCCACTAAAGGAAAAATTAAATCTCTCATATAATAAATTTATCCGTACGACTGACGAGGTCCATAAAAAAGCGGCTCAGGAGTTTTGGAAACGTTGTGACTTAAATGGAGATATTTATAAAAAAAGTTATCAAGTTAAATATTGCGTGGGATGCGAAATGGAAAAAACTGACTCGGAGCTTGTTAATGGTCATTGCCCTCTGCACCCTAATCAGGAATTAGAAATTATAAATGAAGAAAATTATTTTTTTCGTTTTTCTAACTATCAGGAAAAATTATTGAAATTTTATAAAAATAATCCCGATTTTGTTGTGCCAAGCAGTCGCTTAAAAGAAATATCTTCATTTGTTTCTTCTGGCTTGCAAGATTTTAGTATCTCGAGACTAAAGGAAAAAATGCCTCATGGTGTTGCGGTTCCTGGCGACGATAGCCAAGTTATGTATGTTTGGTTTGATGCTTTGGTAAATTATATTTCAACTCTCGGCTGGCCAAACGAATCTAAAGACTTTGCAAATTATTGGCCAGGTGTTCAGGTCTGCGGCAAAGATAATTTACGTCCGCAAACGGCGATGTGGCAAGCAATGTTGATGTCGGCCGGAATAGCTAATTCGAAGCAAGTTCTAGTTTTTGGATTTCTAACTGCCAATGGTCAAAAAATGAGCAAGAGCTTGGGCAATGTTGTTAATCCTTATGAGTTGGTTGATAAATATGGTGTCGACGCGCTTCGTTATTACTTATTGGCAGAGATCGCTCCATTTGAAGATGGTGATTATAGCGAAGAAAAGTTTATTGGGCGTTATAATTCAGACTTAGCTAATGGCTTGGGAAATTTAGTAGCCCGCGTTTCTAATTTACTAGAGAAAAATGAGATTAAAACAAATTTTAAAGTTGATTTAAACGATAGTTCTCTCAAAGAAACTCTTAATCATTTCACAAGCAGCATGGAACAGTATCGTTTCAATGAAGCTCTTCAAGGTCTCTGGGAAAAGATAAAAGCTTGTGACGAGAATCTGAGTCAGAAAGCACCTTGGAAAATGACTGATAAAAAAGAAATCGAAGCGGCTCTTCTCCCCTTAGCACAAACACTTTTAAATTTAGCTTATTTAGTTGAACCTTTTTTACCGGGAAGCGCTGCAAAAATTCAAGCGCAATTTATAGCCGAACAAATTAAAAAAGGCGAAGTGCTTTTTCCACGTTTATAATAACATAAATATATGTCGACTTTAGACATCGGGTTATTGGTTATTCTTATTGGCTTTGCTTTAAATGGGCTGTTTAAGGGTTTAATCAGACTTTTAGGGCACGTAGTCGGTTTAATTATCGGCGCCTACATAGCTAGTCATTTTTATCTAGTTTTCTACGGCTGGTGTCAAAATATTTTTAACGGACATGACGCTGTTGGCAAAGTCGTATCATTTATTATTTTGTTCACGGTGACAACCTGGATTTTAGATTTTGTATTTAAATTAATTGAAAAACTTTTTAATCTAATTGCTATTATTCCAGGCAGTAAATATATTAATAATATCGCCGGAGCAATTTTGGGATTTATTGAAGGTGCTCTTTTCCTTGGCTTAATTATTTTTGTGGTCTCACGTTACGCGATAATTGGTAATTTTTTTGGAACACAATTAACGACCTCAGTCGTTTCTCCAGTATTGCTTCGTATTGTGAATATTATTATGCCAATTTTACCGGATGCGCTTAAGGCCTTAAAATCAATTATTTAAATAAAATATTAGAATAATTTCATGACTCATGTTGAAATAAAACCGACTAGAATAAAACCGGCTATCATCGATCTCGTAGTCGGTTCTTTGCAAATAGGACAAGTAGTAGTTTTGCCAACCGACACGATATATGGTTTAAGCTGTCTGGCTGATCGTTTGCGTCCGATAAATAAAATTTATCATTTAAAAAAAAGGGATCCGAAAAAACCAGTTTTGATTCTTGTTGCTAGCATTGAGATGGCAAAAAAATATGTAATCATTTCGGATAAGCAAGAGAAACTTTTAAAAAAAATTTGGGCAAAAAAAGCAGCGCCGACAACCGTGATTCTGAAAAATCGTCGAATATTACCGCGTGAACTTACACGCGGCTCAGATGGCTTGGCAGTGCGTTTGCCTAAAAGTGTTTTTTTAATTAAAATATTAGGGAAAGTAAATTGCCCGCTCGTTTCAACTAGTTTGAATCTTAGTGGTCAAAAAAATATTACCGATCTTCACCGGCTACATTATTATTTTCCAAAAAAGAATAATCGGCCGGATTTAGTAATTGATGCGGGCCCATCTCCACAAAAGCGTCCATCGCGTCTAATTGATTTACGCGATGAAAATGCCCCAATTATAATTAGAAAATAATAATCAAAATATGAAAATAAATCGTGAAAAAATAAATAAACTAGTACCTGGACTTATTTTACTTGCCATACTTTTGGCAACTTTTTGGGGAGGTTTTTATGCTGGTCGAAAGGGCACAAGTGTGGCTGGTCGTTCATCCGCTAGAATTATCGCTCTAACTGATGCGAAGACAACGGTAGCTAACTCTGATGATAATTTTGATTTTAATTTATATTGGGAAGTTTGGGATGCTCTTAAAGTTAATTATGTTGATAAAGTAAAAATAAAAGATAAGGACTTATTTTACGGCTCGCTCAAGGGCTTAGCGGAATCCGTTGGTGATCCTTATACGGTTTTTATGGATCCGACGGATGCGAAGGAATTCGCCAATGATTTAGCAGGCACCTTCGAAGGTATTGGCGCCGAAGTAGGTATGAGAAATGAAATTGTGACTATTATTGCTCCTCTTGAAGGTATGCCAGCGCAAAAAGCAGGACTTCGGGCGGGTGATAAAGTTTATGCAATTAATGGAACTTCGACTATTGGGTTATCAGTTGATCAAGCGGTAAAATTAATTCGCGGTAAAAAGGGAACGAAAGTTACCCTAACTGTTTTGCGTAGTGCCGGTGAAAAACCGAAAGATATCATAATTACTCGTGACGTTATTTTTGTTAAAAGTGTGAAAACGGAAATGAGAACCGATGGGATATTCGTTATCAAGGTTACTAATTTTAATGATGATACTCTTTCCTTGTTTAATGCGGCCGTAAGTGAAGCCGTAGCGAAGAATCCGAAGGGAATTATTTTAGATTTAAGAAATAACCCGGGTGGATATTTAGATACGGCCGTGGCTATGGCCTCGGAATGGGTTGAGGCCGGTCCGGTTGTTGCTGAACAATTCGGCGACAATAAAAGAAATGAATACCCATCTAACGGCCGAGCGCGTTTAAAGAGTTTCCCGACGGTTGTTTTGGTTAATGGAGGTAGCGCTTCCGCCTCAGAAATTTTAGCTGGCGCTCTGCGCGATTATAAAAAGGCAACTTTAGTCGGTGAACAAACATACGGGAAGGGTTCGGTGCAGACTTTGAAAGATTTAAGCGACGGCTCAACTTTAAAAGTTACAATCGCAAAATGGTTAACTCCAGCCGGTGACTTTATTAACGAAAAGGGAATTGCTCCGGGAGTAGAAATAAAATATACGCAAGCTGATATTGATAAAAATGTAGATCCGCAAATGAATAAGGCTTTGGACATTTTAAAGCCCAGGAAAAAATAAAAGATAAAGGCAGCCCGAGAGGTCTGCCTTTTGTTCGTTATTGCCTGAATGCTAGGCAACGAGTTTCTGTTTAGTTTTTTTGTTTGTTTCGTTCTTTGTTTTTTGTTTTTTGATTTTTGGAATTTGGATTCTCCGACCTGATCCAACTTCAAATCGAATTATTTGCTCAGTATTGAGCGGAATGAATATCGGCAGTGGCCAATCTTTTGGTAGCGCAACTTTGATTGTCGCTACATCATAATCATTTTCTTTCGAAAACTTTGTGATTCCTGGGATTGTCTCCTCTGTGCAAAGACTTTGCGGTTCTTTTCCTGTTACCCATTCAAATAAATGGTAGCGTCGAATAAGGCCCCGACTTGTAGGCATTTCAGTCTTAACTAAATACAGCATTCTTGTGAGTTTTAGATTAAACGTTTAATGAACTATTGTTTGCCAATAAGAATTTTATATCATAATTATATTTAATTGTCAATAACTATGTCTTTGGATAAAAAAACTGTAAAAAAAGCTAAAAAAGAAGAACATGCGACCAAATTCATCTTCGTTGTTGGGGGTGTTATGTCTGGGGTTGGGAAGGGAGTTACAACTGCTTCTATTGGGCAAATTCTACAGGCACGCGGTTATAATGTTAGTGCTATTAAAATGGATCCCTATATTAACGTTGATGCGGGGACAATGAATCCAGTCGAGCATGGCGAAGTTTTTGTGACTGAAGATGGTGATGAAACTGATCAGGATATCGGTAATTATGAGAGATTTTTGAATAAAAATATTTATCGTGAAAATTACATGACGACCGGTCGAATATATCAGACAGTAATTGCGCGTGAAAGAAATTTGGAATACAAAGGGAAGTGCGTCCAAGTTGTTCCTCATATTCCACAAGAGATCCGCGATAGAATTGAGAAAGCGGTCGCCAAAGTAAAGGCCGAGATTATGATTATTGAGGTCGGCGGAACGGTTGGTGAATATGAAAATCTTCTTTTTTTGGAAGCGGCGAGAGTAATGAAATTATATCATCCGAAGGATGTGCTTTTTGTTATGGTTTCTTATTTACCGATTCCTAATATGATAGGAGAAATGAAAACAAAACCGACTCAGCATGCGGTTCGTAGTTTGCAAAGTGCTGGAATTCAGCCAGATTTCTTGGTAGCGCGCAGCGAGCGTCCGATAGATATGGCGCGTCGGGAAAAATTATCGATCAATTGTAACGTGGCGCTTGAGGCGGTTATTGCTGCCCCGGATGCAGATTCAATTTATGATATTCCTTTAAACTTTGAGAAAGATGATTTAAGTTTGCGAATTTTAGAAAAATTTGAGCTTCCAGTTAGAAAAAAGAACAGCGATAATGCGGCCTGGAAAAAAATGGTTCTGGCTTCAAAAATTAAGGATCCGGAAATAAATGTTGGAATTGTTGGAAAATATTTTTCCAGCGGAGATTTTAATTTTAGTGATTCCTATATTTCGGTCATTGAAGCAGTTAAGCATGCAGCCGCTTTTAATCATTGTAAGGTTAAGTTGCATTGGTTGAGCGCCGAGGATGTTGAGACGGATGGCGTAAAAGTTTTGAAAAATATAGACGGGATTATCGTGCCGCAAGGCTGGGGTGGTCGTGGATCAGAAGGGAAGATAAAGACAATTAAATATTGCCGGGAAAATAATATTCCATATTTTGGTCTTTGTTATGGCATGCAAATGGCCGTAATTGAATTTGCGCGGAATGTAGCTGGTTTAAAAGATGCAAATTCGGCAGAGTGCGACTCGAAAACTAAGAATCCAGTTATTCATATAATGCCAGGACAAGAGAAATTAATTGCGGAAAAAGGCTATGGCGGAACAATTCGTCTTGGCGGCTGGCCATGTAAGTTAAAACCGGGCACACATTTAGCGAAAGCATATGAGCGATTTTCATCTCATAAGATAGTCTCTGAGCGACATCGACACCGCTTCGAATTTAACAATGATTACCGCGAAATGTTTGAGCGTCTGGGTTTAATTGTCTCCGGAACATCTCCGGATTCTAAGATAGTCGAGGCAGTCGAAATCGCGAATCACCCATTCTTTATTGGTGTTCAATTTCATCCTGAATATATCTCCCGTCCGCTTGCCCCTCATCCTTTATTTGTCGAATTTGTAAAAGTTTGCAAAACGAGTAAATAATCTTTAAATATAACAAAAAACAGGCTATTGGCCTGTTTTTTGATATGTCGTTGTTTTACTTTTTAATTACTTTCTTTGTAGCCTTTTTAGCTACTTTTTTGGCTGTTTTCTTAATCAAACTTTTTTTAGAAGCACGCGCTGTTTTAGCAACTTCCTTACGAGCAGCGGCCGCTTTTGCGACTACTTTAAGTTCTTCGCGTTTAGCCTCAGTTAAAGGTATTACGTTAACAATCTTGGTAGATTTAAGCGTATTGTTAAATTTGCGTAATTTTCTGGTTGTGAATTTTACAAAACCGCCCTGAAGAGCGAATAAAGTATCATCTCCGCCAATGCCAACATTTAGGCCAGGATGATATTTGGTACCGCGTTGTCTAATAATGATGGCGCCAGTTTTAGCCCATTGCCCGTCCGTCAATTTAACGCCTAAACGTTTACTTTCTGACTCGCGGCCTAGTGAGGTTGACCCGGCAGCTTTCTTATGTGCCATATGGATTGTTCTACACCGAAAATGCTAGCCAGAAGACTAGCAATCAAAGGTAATTTAAGTTTTATTGTATAAATATAACTCATGAATGATAAATTGTCAAATCTGAGCCCTAAATTAGGCTTTAAAAGGGTTTTAATATTTATTAAATATGCTATAATAATAACATAAAAACTAAGTAAAAATCTAATAAAAAAAATATGGTAAAAGTAAATTCCGAGAAATGTATTGGCTGTGGCATGTGCGCGGGAATGTGCCCGTCTACTTTTATAATGGGTGCCAGTGGTAAGGCTGAAGTTCAAAATCCTGAAACAACTGATTGCTCAAAAAACGCGGCTGAAAACTGCCCAGTGGAAGCAATAAGCGTTAATTAATTTTTAATTTATGGCCGGAGAAATAATCGCTGAAAAGTTTAATCTTGAAAAGCGCGAAGCCGTGCCCGTTAAAACTGAAAATATACCTAGTTCGGAGAATAAACCGGAACATATTTTGCCGTCCGTTGAAAGAGTCACTGATGCTCCGAAACCAATTGAAAAAAAAGGAGAGGGTAATATTGTTGCCGCCTCTCAGGCGCAAACATGGCAAAAACAACGCGCCACGGAAATAGACAATGTTTTGTCCGAAGGCTTGAATGAAGTATTTCTAAAAATGAACGCCGCTCAGCAGGCAGAATTTAAGAAAACAGGAGAAGAGACAGTTGTAAAAATTAATAAATTATTATCAGAAACAAAAGTTAAAGTTAATAAAATAGTTGAGCTGATTAGAAAGTGGCTAAAAATGATTCCGGGAGTTAATAAATTTTTTATCGAGCAGGAAGTTAAAATCAAAGCAGATAAAATTGTTAGATTGAAAAATAAGTTTTAAATATGACCATAATAACGACGCCGAGCGCGGCCGATTATTTGTTTATCATTTTACTTTGGGCAGGAGCGCTCATTGTTTTTTTAGTTTTATTAATTAGACTATTACGCTTCATACTGACTCGTCGTCACTATTTTCCCCATCAAGTCTTTTTGGTTAGACTTCCAAAGGAAAAACCAGACGATGATAAGAAATTAAACAACGTTCAAACTCTTCGCGAAGAAATTGCCAAGGGAGAAACAATATTTGCGGCTGTCGGCGGACTGAAAGCTGAGCGTGGGATCAAGGCCTGGTTCACGGGCAGACATGATCATTTTTCTTTTGAAATTGTTGCTAGTCATAATAAAATAGCTTTTTATATTGTTGCGCCTTTTGATAATTTGCGTTATATCGAGCAGCAAGTACAGGCTTATTATCCGGATGCCATTATCGAAGAAGTTGAAGATTATAATCCCTTTAGTATGAGTGGGCAAATCGCCGCGGCCTCTCTTAGAACGACTCGCGGTTTTTTCTTTCCGATAAAAACATATCAAAAAATGGAGGTTGATCCTCTTAATTCAATAATCAATACTCTTTCAAAATTAGGAAAAGACGAAAGTCTGGTAATTCAATATTTAGTACGTAGCGCTAAAAAGCGTTGGCATCGAAAAGCCAGACGTGTTGTTGCTAAAATACATAAGAAAAATTCTGTGCTGGCCGGCGTTAGAGCTAGCACGCCCTTAGGAATAGTGGCCGAAATTTTTATGACCGGCGGCGCCATGAAAAAGAATAAGGAAATTAACTCTAGCCGTAAATTGTCGGCGATTGAAGAGGAAATGGTGAAGTCAATTGAGCAGAAAAATTTAAAGACAGGTCTTAATGTTAATTTGCGGATTATTTCTTGCGCGAAAACAAAAGAGGACGCGAACAGGTATTTAGAAAATATAGTTTCTAGTTTTAGCGAATATAATAATTTTAGTTATGGCAATAATTTTTCGCGCGCTAATAAGAGAGCGCCAGAAAAAATAGTACAAGATTTTATTTATCGTCATTTTCAAGAAAAAAATAGTTTCTTGCTAAATAGCGAAGAACTTGCGAGTATTTTTCACTTTCCTTTGAAGGGAACCGAAACCCCAAATATTCTTTGGCTTTCATCTAAAATTGCTCCGGCGCCAGCAACAATTCCGACTGAAGGAATTACGCTCGGTCTTAATGTTCATCGTGGTGTAAAGAAAGAAATACGAATTAAGCGGCAGGATCGCCGTCGCCATACTTATATTATTGGTAAATCTGGTACTGGTAAATCAGTTCTCTTGGCTAATATGGCCATTCAGGATATTCAAAACGGCGAAGGTGTTTGTGTATTCGATCCGAATGGAGATTTGATTTCCGATATTCTCGAAAGAATTCCACCGGAAAGAGCTGAAGATGTTATTATTTTTTCTCCTGGTGATATTGAACGCCCACTAGCTCTAAATTTACTTGAATACGACCCGCGTTACCCAGAACAAAAAAGCTTTGTTATAAATGAAATGATTGGTATTTTGGATAAGTTGTATGATCTTAAAGCAACGGGTGGCCCGATGTTCGAACAGTATATGCGCAACGCCATGCTTTTAATCATGGATGATCCGGAGTCTGGCTCTACTTTGATGGAAATTCCGAAAGTTCTGGCTGACGAGGAGTTTCGAAAATATAAATTAAGTCAATGTAAGAATCAAACAGTTGTTGATTTTTGGCGCAAAGAAGCTGAGAAGGCTGGCGGGGAAGCAGCGCTCGCAAATATTGTTCCATACATTACCTCTAAATTAACATCTTTCATTTCTAATGATATGATGCGGCCGATAATCGGTCAGCAAAAAAGTGCTTTTAATTTGCGTGAAGTTATGGACGGGCAGAAAATTCTCTTGGTCGATTTACCGAAAGGTCTTGTCGGGGAAATGAATGCTTATCTTCTGGGAATGATTTTAGTCGGTAAGATTTTAATGGCAGCTTTATCAAGAACTGATTTACCTCCAGAGTCTCGAAAAGATTTCTATCTCTATATTGATGAGTTCCAAAATTTCACTACCAATTCAATTTGTCAGATTTTGTCTGAAGCTAGAAAATATGCGCTTGATTTAATTATTGCCCATCAGTATATTGGACAACTCAGTAAAAATAATAATCACGAAATCAAAGAGGCGGTATTTGGTAACGTCGGAACTATGGTAAGTTTTAAGATTGGCTCCGAAGATGCCGATTTTTTAGTCAAAGAATTCTCACCGGTTTTTAATCAATACGATTTGATAAATGTCGATAAGGGCATGGCCTGTATTAAGTTGTTAGTGGATAATAGCGCCACTAGGCCATTTTCTTTAAATACCATTTGGCCGATATTGGGTGTTAAGAGACCAGGGATGGCCGATAAAATAAGAGCTCTTAGTCGTTTAAAGTACGGACAAAATACTCGTTTAGTAGAAGCGGAAATAAGTCGTCGGGCGCACTTGCCATTAATTAAAGATAAATTAAAGTAATTTTCTATGTCCACTCTTTATCGCGATTACCGTCCACAGAATTTCACAGAAGTTTTAGGACAGAATCATATTAAAATAACTTTGCAAAATGAAATTAGCGCCAATAAATTAGCGCAGGCTTTTTTGTTTTGCGGTCCGCGGGCAGTTGGTAAAACAACCTTAGCTCGTGTCCTAGCCAAAACCGTAAACTGTCTTGATCGCAAAGATGGTGAGTTTGAACCTTGTAATAAATGTTCAAGCTGCATAAGCACAACGCTGGGAAAAAATTTAGATGTCGTTGAAATTGACGCCGCTTCAAATACGGGAGTAGATAATGTTCGGGAAAATATAATTGGTTTTTCTCGTTTAACTCCGGTAAATTCAAAATTTAAAGTTTTTATAATCGATGAAGTTCACATGCTTTCGATTTCCGCGTTTAATGCCTTGCTCAAGATTATTGAAGAGCCTCCAGTCCACGTTATTTTTATTCTCTGTACTACCGAAATTCAAAAAGTACCGCTGACAATTATTTCTCGTTGTGAGCGTTTTGATTTTAAGAGAATAAGCGTAAGCGATGTTGTAAAAAAATTATCTTTAATTGCACGGGCGGAAAAAATAGATATTGACGCCGCCGTCCTCGATGCCGTAGCGCGACGTTCCGGCGGGCATTTGCGTGATGCCGAAAGTTTACTTGGACAAATATTCTCGCTGGGTGGAAATAAAATTAGTCTTGAGCAAGCCGAGTTAGTTATTCCACATTACAATAGCAATGAAGCCGTCGATTTATTAGATTATTTAAGTCGTAAAGATGCGGGGAAAGCAATATCTCTTGTAAATGGGCTTGTTGATAGCGGGGTTAATTTAAAAAATTTTACCGGAGAACTTGTTGGCTTACTGAGAAAAATAATGTTAACTAAAGTAAGCCCGGGTTTAGCGGATAATTTAGGTTTAAGTCTGGGTGAGAGTTTGGAAATAAAGATTAATGCCATATCAGATAATTTAAGTTGGGAACTATTAATTTCTTTTACGCGCCGTTTTCTTGAAGCTTATAATGATAATAAAAATCCACTTATTTCCCAGTTACCACTAGAGCTTGCGATTATTGACTTATGTTATTCGTCGCAACGAGATTTATATTCTTCTGCATCTAGTCAAAATATTATCCCTAGTTCTACAAGTAGTCCCAAAACTTCTATCGCTAATTCTTCAGCTCAGATATTAAAAAAAGAAATTGATTTAAAAAGCAATAATGATCTTAAGACGGAAATTTCTCCAGCAAAAAAAGATGAGGGCGGGGAAGTTCTTCGCACAGTCGGTGGTTCAGCTAATACAGTTATTATAAATTTAAGTGAATCAGAAGTTCTAGAAAAATGGCCAGAATTTTTAGTGCGTATTAAAAAACACAACCACTCTCTATCTTTTGTTCTCCAGAATTGTCAGCCACAGGGAATTAAGGATAATCGGCTCTGTCTTGTTTTTAAATATAAATTCCATCAAGATCGGATCAATGATGTTACAATTAAAAATATTGTCGAAACGACTCTGGCAGAAGTGTATGGCTCAATGCTTTCTGTCAGCTCTCTGATTAATGAAAATTTAGAAATTCGTCGTGAAGAGAAAAGTGATGAAGCGCCAATTATTTCTGCCGGTGAGCCCGTCAGCGAAAAAAAAGCTGAGGGCGTGATTGGCGATCTTCTTAAAGCGTTTGGTGGTGAAGTTATCAATTAATTAAAATATATGTTAGACATTAAAATCATTCGTGAAAATCCAGAACTAATTAAAAAAAATACTCGCGATCGCTTAGCGACTGTTGATATTGATGCTTTGCTTTCTTTTGACACGGAAATTAGGAATTTATTAACCGAGATTGAAAGCGCGCGTGCAAAGAGAAATCAATCATCAAAAACTAAACCCACTCCAGAAATAATTGCCGAGATGAAAGATCTCGGGGAAATACTTAAAGCTAAAGAAGAGACTCTCGGAGTCTGCCAAACTAAATTTGATGAAATGCTTTTAGCTGTCCCGAACTTAACACATCCGGACGTTAGAGTAAGCGAAAATGAAGATGATAATCCAGTTCTTGAAACATACGGCCAGGCGACGAAATTTAATTTTGTTCCTAAAGACCACGTTGAGCTTGCTTTAGATTTAGATCTGATTGATTTTGATCGCGGAACTAAGGCAAGTGGCGCCAAGTTTTATTATTTAAAAAATGAACTAGCTATGATGGAGTATGCTCTCATCCAGTATGCTTTAAATATATTAATTAATCATGGCTTCACGCCGGTTATTACGCCAGATCTCGCAAAACGAGAAGTAGTCGAAGGGATGGGTTTTAATCCTCGCGGCGAATCTACGCAAATATATAATATTGAAAATTCAGATTTAAGTCTTATTGGAACGGCCGAAATTACAATGGGCGGATATCATAAAGATGAAGTTTTAGAGGAGTCTGATCTACCAAAAAAGTATGTTGCCGTATCGCATTGTTTTAGAACAGAGGCCGGTAGCTATTCGAAATTCTCTAAAGGTATTTTTCGCGTTCATCAATTTACAAAAATTGAAATGTTTCAATATGTAAAACCGGAAGATGCGGAGAAAGCGCATCTTGAGATATTAGAAATTGAAAAGGAAATTTTTCAGGGTCTGGAAATTCCATTTCAGGTTATTGACCATTGCACTGCAGATTTAGGCGCGCCATCGATTAGAACTTATGATCTTGAAGCGTGGATGCCTGGTAAACCAGCTGCTGACGGATCTCAGGGTGCCTGGGCAGAGGTGACATCAACTTCTAATTGCACCGACTACCAGTCTCGCGCAATGAATACTAAATATCGCAAGGCGAGTGGTGATAAAGAATTGGTTTATACTCTTAACGGCACAGCAATCGCCGTTCCGCGTTGTCTGATTGCTATTATGGAAAATTATCAGACTGAGGACGGTTCAATTGAAATACCGAAAGCGCTAGTGCCTTATATGCCAAAGACTTATAAGAAAATAATTCCTAAACAGAAGTAAAGGAAATGAAAAAGGTTTTTAATCAGAAAATAATTTGCGTATTAATCGTAACCTTTATTGGCGCGGCCTTATTTTTTTCGTTTGATGCTCATGCGGCGCAATTAAAAACCACTTTTCCGCGGACGGCTAATTATTTTTTGAAATGGGAAATTAGCGATAGCGAGGCTCGAGAACTTGCAAAGTGGGACGTGCTTATTTTAGATATGGAAGTTCAAGAAAATAGTCGTCAGCAATTATTAAAAATTCGAGAATTAAATCCCAGTGTTGTTATTCTTGCTTACATTAACGGCGTCGAACAGGTAGATAACGCGGATGACTATAATAAGGCTGAGCTCCGTCAGCGCCTAGCTAGGAATATAGACAGTAGTTGGTGGTTAAGAGATTCACGAGGTAATAAAATATCGAATTGGCCCTATAATTCAATGTTGAATTTAACTGATAGCGCTCCAGTTAACAGTGGTGGAAAACGCTATAATGATTATTTGCCGAATTTTGTTGTAAACGAAATTAAAGCGACTGGTCTCTGGGACGGAGTTTATTATGATAATACTTGGGGCGATATTTCTTGGCTTAATGCCGGCAATATTGATGCTAATAACGATGGCGAGCCCGATAATTCCGTTAGTCTCGATCAGTCTTGGTCAAACGGATTTAAGAAAGTTTTAAGCAAAACACGAGAGCTTGCTGGAAGAGACTTCATTATAGTTGGTAACGGTCGGGTTTTTGATTCTTATCAGGGATTATTAAATGGCTCGATGCTCGAAAGTTTTCCGTCTTCTTGGGAAAACGGGGGAACCTGGGCAGGATCAATGAAAACATATTTACGATTACCGTCTGTAAATTCCAGCCCCAATTTATCTGTTCTTAATGTTACAAATAAAAACCAGGTTGATTATAAACGTTTTCGTTTTGGGCTAGCGAGCGCTTTAATGGGAAATGGATTCTATAGTTTCGATTATGATATTACAAATCATGGCCAAACTTGGTGGTATGATGAATATAATTTAAACTTGGGTGCAGCTCAATCTGATGCCTATAATTTATTAAATAATCGAGGGACAGATATACAAGCCGGTTTATGGCGGAGAGATTTTAAATATGGCTCAGCGATTGTTAATTCTACGAACAAAGAACAGCTTTATGTTTTTCAGAAAGAAGAGATGGAAAAGATTAAAGGTGTCCAAGATCCAGCCTTTAATACTGGTTTAAAAATTAATTATTTAAAGTTGGCGCCGCAAGACGGTGTTTTACTTTTACGTCAGAATGCTGTAATTAGCGGGAGTGCTTTCACGAATGGTTATTTTTATCGCGTTTATGATTTTAGCGGTAAGCAAATTAGAACCGGATTTTTTTCTTATTTAAGTAATTTTCCAGGTGAACAGGAAGTTGTCACCACGGGTCAAACGATCAATAACCAAGACATGAGTCTGTCAGCCGGATTCGGCGTCGTTTATTTACAAAAAAATGGCTCAAAATTATCGACTTTTCCCCCTTATGCGAGCGCTTATAAGGGGCGAATTAATTTAGCAGCTAAAATCGATCAGGGAGTTTTTAAATTAGTTGTCACTGGCCCGACAAATGGCGGCGGGCCACAAGTTAGAATGTTCTTGCCCGACGGAAAATTACTTGGTAATTTTTTTGCTTACGATAAAAATTCAAGAGGCGGAGTTAGTGTTGCGCTCGGTGATGTTAACGGCGATGGTCAGGACGAAATTATCACTTCGCCTGGCGTTGGCCAGGAGCCCCTTATTAAAATTTTTTCTGTTAAGGGCATTCTAATTAATAGTTTTTTGGCCTACGATATAAAATTTAAAGGTGGAGTTAGCGTCGCCGTTGGCGATACTAACGGTGATGACCAAATAGATATTATAACTGCGCCCGGAGCCGGGGGTGGACCGCATATTAGAATTTTTAATTCGCGCGGAGAAGTATTATCTAATTTTTTTGCTTATGATCAAAGTTACCATGGTGGAATTAAAGTAAGCGCGAGCGATATTAATGATGATGGCGTTGTTGAAATTTTAGCTGGAATTAAGAATTTTTATTAATAAAAATATGTTTAAATTTATTCGCCGTCAGTGGCAAAAAAGACGAGAACGTTTTTATCAAAAAAATAGCTGGCATTTAATATTAGATTTTTCCTTGGCGCTCATTATTATAATATTAGCCGCCATGTTAATTAGTTTTTATGCTTACCGCCCAGTCGTTAATACGCAGTCAGTAATTAATATTCCGAAAAAAAATGAGCTCGACTTAAATAATCCGCCTTTAATCATAAATTTTGAATTGGCCAGTTCATCTCTTCATTTGGCGGACAGCGCAGAGCTTAGACTTAAGATGCGAAACACTAGTAAATTTTTAGTTGAGAATATTAAGATTAATTTGCTTGTCATTGATCAAAATTTTAATATTGATAAACTTGAAGAAATAAGTAACAGTGAACCGGATTCTAAAACAGAAATAAGTAATAGTGAAATTTCATTTGGAAAATTACAGGCATCAGAAAATAGGGAAGTGGTTTACAAAGTGTATTTTTCTGACAAGACGGAAACAAATCGACTTATCAAATGGCAGGCGCAAAGTGAATATAATGTTGAGGGCCAAACCATCAAGGAAACATTTAGTATTCCTGGTATTAGTTTAGCGGCTGAGCTTAGCGCTCGTGCTGTGGCCTATTATAATAGCCCGCAAGGCGATCAACTAGGTAGCGGTCCTCTCCCGCCGGCAGTTGCTTTGCCTACAAATTATTGGGTATTCTTTGAGGTTAAGAGCAGTGGCGATTTTAATAATTTAGTTTTTAGCGCAAAATTACCAAAGGGTGTCGAATTAACAGATCGGCGCTCTGTTCTTGCCGGTGATTTTAAATATAACGAATCTTCACGTCAGATAATTTGGAAGGTAGTGGAACTAAAAAATCAGAGCGATAGTTATCGCGTTGGCTTTGAAGTACAATTTATTCCTAATGCTCTACAGCTCGGTAAAGTTGTTAATCTTTTAACAGGAATAAATTACTATGCTGAAGATACGTTAATCAATGATGAAAATACTGGCACCTTGAATAACCTCGATACTAATCTAAATTTTGATCGTATTAACCGGGGACAAGGAGAAGTAGTTTTACCTTAATTATATGATAAATTTTTTTCGTCAAATATTAAAACCAAAATACGACACTCTTAATAAAATTGAAATTGATGCCAAAAAAATAATTTCAAATTTTAATTATTTGAAGGAGCGACAGGGAAGTTCGGAAATATTTCCGGTTTTGAAATCGAATGCCTACGGCCACGGCCTAAAGGAAATGTGTTTAATATTGAATAAGACAACAGCGCCAATAGTTATTGTTGATTCTTTTCCCGAGGCCCAAATTGCGCTTCGTTATTTCAAACGTAAAATTTTAATACTCGGCGAAATGCCGCTCAAGGCTTACGGATACTGCGACTTTAAACGGACTGAATTTATTATTTATAACTCAGAAACATTAAGATATTTAGCACGCTATGGTAAAAAAGTTCAAGTGCATTTATTTATTAATTCAGGCATGAATCGCGAAGGCGTTAAAGATCTTCCAAGATTTATTGAAGATAATAAAAAACATCTTGACTCTGTTGAAGTAGTTGGACTCTGTTCTCATTTAGCCTCCGCTGACGAAGAATCAATTCTTAATCAAACGCAAGAAGCTGAATTTATGGCCGCGCTTGATGCCTTACGATCATTCGGATATTTTCCGCGCTGGGTGCACCTTGGTAACTCAGCTGGTTTACTGTCTTTAAATAATAAGCTTCTAACTGCATATCGCCCCGGATTGGCTCTCTACGGTTATGATCCATTTTCCAACGCTGATGAATCTTCGGCAGTTTTTAATGAGTATTTACAGCCCGCTATTAACGTCACATCGCAAATCGTTTCCGTGCAACGCCTGCTTCCCAATGAGACGGTTTCATATAATGAAACTTACCGTGCTAGCAGGGAAACGAACATTGCTGTTATTCCTTTTGGGTATTTTGAAGGCCTAGACAGGCGTCTTTCTAATCGTGCTGAGTTTTTAGTTCAGATGTCGGGCGAATCAGTCTGGGCGCCGATTGCGGGTAAAGTATGCATGAACTTAACTTGTCTTGATCTTGGAGACGCTAGCGCGCAAAAAGGGAACACGGTTGTGATTGTGTCTAGCAATAAAGAGGACAGAAATTCAGTGCTCGCTTTATCGCGATATATGAATACTATTCCATATGAATTTTTAGTACGTCTGCAATCAAATATTCGGCGTGAGATTATTTGGTAACGCAATATTTTATAAATTATGTCAAGAGAAGGGAAATACCATAAAAAAATCAAAAAGGATTACCAATGTAAAAATCTTTCAAATCCTTTTTTTCATCAACCGAAAAAGAAGCCGAATAAAAGATTATTCGCTTGTTTAATTATTGCTATTGTTGTATTTATTATTTTTATTTTTTGGTTTTTCATGGCTGCTCCGTTTTGGCAAATTAATAATATTAAAGTTGAGGGCTTAACCCGTATCTCAAGTGACGAAATCATAAATAAGATAAAGGAGCAGGAAGCCAAATCGCGCTATGGTGTCTTTAAGCAGACAAATATTTGGTTATTTGATGAACAAGAAGCTCAAGATAGTATCCTGAGCTCGTATAATCTAGCCTCGCTTGAAATCATTAAAAGACCAGCAAAAACCCTTATTATTAAGGTTGGCGAACGGCCATATTCTTATATTTTTCAGCAGGGAAATCAGTTTTTTTACTCCGCAATTGACGCCTGCATCATCCCAGAGGCTGTTGTTTCTGAAGACGATAAATCGAAATATTTAATTTTAGAAAATCGTAATGCCGAAAATTTGATCAACGATAAAAATAAAATAAATATTTCTGACGCTTATTTAAATTTTATTTTGGAACTTGCCAATCAGATTACCACTCATCCTGAATTATCTGTCGAGCGCTTTGTGATTGACCAGGAGTTCAATACAATTAAAGTTAAGTTCCGAGATGGTCCACTTGTCTACTTCAACACCAAAACGGATGCTAAGGCCCAAATAGAGCGCCTGGTTCTTGTAAAAAAGGAAAAAATAAAGGATAATTTTAGTAAGACTAATTATATCGATTTACGTTACGGAGACCGTATCTTTATCAATTAATTTAAAAAAATATGGAAGGTGCTTTCAAAACTTTTTTTACCCTGGCTGTATTAGTTTTTTGTATGGTTGTAATCGGAATTTTTTTGATTATCATTAAAGTCGTGCTACTATTTCAACCAGATGTGCATTTCATGGGATTACTCATGACCATGGCTAATTAATAAGAAGCTCGCTTATATAGGGTGGCATTAGGCTGCCCTTTATTCTATATCATAATGGGTGTATTAATATACATTATGCGAAGTATTGTGTGAGCAAAAACCCCGGTAATTTGGCTGTTTTGTGCCCATCCCTCCTCTTTTATTATTTTTTTCTTCCCGTTAATAAGATGCTTTAATAACATGTTTTTGACTATAGTTTATTTACTTTATTATTATTTTTTATTTATAATTAATTTTTTAAAAATAAAAAACCTGGTATTTGATTACCAGGTTAAGATACATTTGTTTTGGCTCCTCAGTCGTTTATTGGCCCTTCCCGTCTAAAATCCTCAGTCAGATAAGCATTGATGGTTGATTGTGAAATAACACGGCGAATTTTTGGAAAAATTATTTGGCTATTTATTCCATCGCCAGATAGAGTGGCGTAAGGCGGTTTCCTATTCATGGTAGCGTAGAGGTGGATCTCTCTTAAATTATCCTGGGGACGTTCTTCATCTATTTCTTTGTTCGCATCTTTTTTAACAAGAAAATGAGTGATACCGTCCTGGTTTACCCAAGTTGGGTATTTTCTCAGGAAAAAGATTAATTGATTCCAGCTTAAGCATTTTTGGCTCCAATTGCCCGGTAGAGACTGAAAGGCATCCATGATGGTGCCTCCGCCAAATGTTGCATCAACCCGAATATGGATTTTTTCGTCAGGATAACAATTGTGTTCCTGTTGTTCTCCAAAGTGACGCAGTAGAGGTAGGTGTATGCCATATCGGTTTCTAATAACTGTAATGCAATCTTTAGAATAATACTCATCGCCCCTTAATGCTTCAAGAGTTAGGATTTTGGGGAAAGAGATTAAATGCAAATGATTGTCTTTACCGCGTCGGTCTGGCGGTCCGTTGATAATAAGCTTATCGATTTTTTCTTTCGATAAGTTTGATAGTTCTTTTAGTATCTCATAGAATCTTGAATCTTTTCGCGCCCTCTTGCAGAGTTCTTCAATGAGCGCGAGACTAGCATTTTCTTGGTTGTTTTCCATGGCCAGTATTATTTTGTTAAAGTTCCGAATCAACCCGAGACGGTTGGGAATGCTTATAAAATTAAGCATTAAGGCAGTTTATGATAAATACCTAGTCATGTCAATTTAAATTTTTTGGTGCACACACTTCCCTATTTTATGCTATAATTTAATCAGCTATGGATAAAAATAAGGCAATAATTAAATATTTAGTTGATTTTCTTGATTATTCTGAAATTGAAAAAGGACTGTCCTCAAAAACACAGGAAAATTATACTCGTTTTCTGAGGAAGTTTTTTGGCTGGTTAAAAGAAACTAATTCAGAGAGCCTAACACCATCAAAATTGAGCGCTGAGCATATTTGGCAGTATAAGGTTTATTTATCGCGTCATCAGGACCCTAGGACCCGCAAAACGCTTAAAAAGACAACCCAGAACTATTATTTGATTGCCTTACGCTCACTTTTAGAGTTCTTTGTAGAAAAAGATATCAGTTCCCTCCCGCCTTCGAAAGTTAAGTTGGCTAAGGATAAAGCGGATAAAGAAATTAAATTTTTAACGCTTGAACAATTATCTCGTTTACTTGAATCGCCGAGCACGGGAACAATTATTGGTTTACGCGATCGTGCGCTGCTAGAAACCCTTTTTTCTACTGGTTTGCGCGTGGCCGAACTGGCGGCACTTAATTGTGACCAATTACGAATCAAAGATGAGACCCATGATTTAGAGATTGCCGTTGTTGGCAAAGGAAGTAAAATAAGAACAGTTTATTTTTCGGCGAGAGCTATTAAATCGCTTCGTGCTTATATAGGTGAGCGCAAGGATATGGATGATGCCCTCTTTATCAATTATAAACGCGGCGGCGCTAAAACTAACGCCTCAAGACGTTTAACAGTTAAGAGTATTGAAGATATTGTAAAAAAATATGTAATTATTGCGGGTTTGCCAGTAATGGCGACGCCTCATACCTTGCGTCATTCATTTGCCACCGATTTATTGAATCAAGGAGTAGACCTGAGAACAGTTCAAGAATTTCTTGGTCATAGCAATATAGCGACAACTCAAATATATACCCATGTAACCAATAAACAATTGCGCGATATTCACCGCAAGGTTCATGATAATCGAAAATTCTAGTCTTTTTGACACTATATTATTATAGTGATAGAGTCTATTGAAGTCATTTAAAAACTAAATATAAACAATATCTAAAAGCCGTGCCCATGAAAGCTAATCTTGTAAAAATTAATACCGAAATCAATTTAAGCGTTCCTCCGCTTGCCTTAAGTCATCCTGTCGTTAGTGTCGGACTAGCTAAATCAATTTTTAGTGCCGGTGTCGATCAGGAAATTATTGCCTTAATTAATTTAGCGCACTCTAGCGAGAGCCTCAGTTATGATCATAAACTGTCAAATAGAATTGTTCTTATGCCGCTAGAAAGTAGGATTTTGGTCGCCGCAAATTTAGGTAAGTTGAATCGCAAACAGAATATTGTCATCAAAGAAATTCGGCAGACCTCTAACGTTTATAATTTTCGGCCCGCTGATTTTTATGAATGGGATTTTCGCACCGGAGATCCTCTTGATGTTAGCTTAACTCTGAGGAGAATTATTTATTTAATTGGTGCTTACCCCGGTCAATTCGAAATTGATGGACAGGTTTCCCTGTTTCCATTATTTGGTTTACCGGATATTCGTGTTATCAAAGTGGTCAGAAAAACTTCAGGTCTTTACGCATCCATGTATACCGAAAATGAAAGTATTCCGATGCCCTGGAGTCTTAACTTCTGCCATCGTATTTTTCAGGTCGCATCTTTATCTTAATTTTGCAACTTTTTACTGTTCTTTTTTTGAAGCCCTTTTAAGCAGGGGCTTTTTTATTTAAAAAAGGACCCTAATTAATTTAGAGTCCTTATATCTTTTTATATTTACAAATTATTATGGTAAATAATTTTCTGGGTTAACTGGTAAGCCATCCTTTCTAACTTCGAAATGTAGATGAGGGCCAGTAGTAAATGGTCCCGAGCCGGTTCCACCTGGCATACCACCGCTACGTCCGATCGCTTGCCCTTGAGTTACATATTGATCAGTTAAAACATAAGTAGCAGAAACATGGCCGTAAACTGTAGCTAGGCCATTACCATGAATAATCATAATATAGGAATAGCTTTTTGAGCCATCAAATTTAACTTTGGCGACATAGCCATCGGCAGCCGCGACAATCGTAGTTCCCTGCTTAGCACGGATATCAACGGCTGAATGTTCGCCGATAATATTTCGGTAGGGATAATCAGCATCATGAAATTTTGTAACGATAACATTTTTTGGCACGGGCCAGCCGATAGTATTATTTCCGTTATTTAATTTTTGCTGGTCTTTCTCAGACATCTTTTTCCGGATTAAGCGCTCAGCATTAGCAATGTCTGCCATTGCTTGGTCTTGTTCGCGTTTAGCTTGGAGCAAGAGACTTTGGTATTCTTTTTCTGATGATCTTGTTTCTTCAAGAATAAAAGTTTTACTTTCTTGTTCATAGAGTAAATTATCTTTTTTCTCTTCCAACTTTCCTTTAAGTGCTAGCAGTTCGCTATCCTTTTCGTTAAGCGTTAATTTATTATTCTCAAGTCTTTCTTTGTCGACCCGCAAGTCTGCGACGCTTTCCCCGATTTCCTTATTAGTATCTTCAAGATATTTCGCTTGATTTAAAAATTCCGCTAGAGAATCATTTAATAGCAGCATCTCGAGAGTAGAGACTTGGTCCTGCTTGTATACTAGGCGCAAAAGACTGGTGATGTGAACTTTCTGTTCTTCAATTTTTGCGTCTAGGTTAGCGCTATCAATTCCAATTTTTTGAATTTCTAGATTAGTTTTGTCTATTTCTAAATTAGTGCCTTCAATATCAAGTTGAGATTTAACTAGGTGGTTCTCTAGTAGCGACAATTGATTACTCAAATTAATTCGATCATTTCTTTTAGCTTCAATTTGTGCTTGGTATTCTTGCTGTTTCGCCTTAAGAGTATCGATCTGCTTTTTCTGATTTTGAATTTTTAGATTTAATTCGTCGATTTCGGCATCATAATTACTACTCTCACCAAATACAAAAGGGGCTGAGCTAAGAAGGCCAGCAAATATTAAAGCGAGAAAGCCAATTTTGAGAGTTTTATTTCTGATATTATGGGGCTTATTTTTCATGTTTTATAATTATAACATTTTTCATTACTTTTGTAAATAAGTTCTCTTTTTTTATTTTAAAGCTTTTTCGATGCGAAGTATGGCTTCCTTCTTGCCGAGAGCAGAAGCGATCTCAAATGGTCCCGGGCTATTTTTTAGTCCAGTTAGTGAAACGCGTAGCGGCCAAAGATAGTCGCCGTTTTTCTTATCGTTAGCTTTTATCCAATTAAAAATAATTTCTTCGAGATCTTCTTTATTCCAGTCGGACTCATTTATTTTTTCTAGTTCGACGGCGAGAGTTTGCAAATTATTTTTTACTTCTACTAAGCTCAAGCTTTTCCAACACAGTAAATTTTCATCGTAATGCTTAAGGCCGAAAAGAAATTCGGTGAGTTCAACAATGTCTTCTAATTTTTTCATTCTATCTTGAGCAAGAGCAACAAAAGATTCAAGGCGTTTTTCATCTTTGATATTGTGTCCGACATGCTCTAAATAAGGACGGCATAATTGTGTCAACTCACTAATTGTTTTTTGGCGTATATAATAACCATTATAATAATCTAATTTCTCGACATCAAAAACTGCCGGGCTAGAGCCTAGACCATCGAGTGAAAATTCTTTTTCTAATTCTGATAAGCTATAAATCTCTTGATCATTTTTTCCGTGCCAACCTAAAAGTGCGCAGAAATTAATAATTGCCTCTGGTAAGTATCCCCTGTCTCGATATTGCTCAGCAAAAACGTCTCCTTGGCGTTTACTCAGCTTGCCTCCGGTTTTATTAAGGATTAATGGGAGATGGATATATTTTGGCGGAGTCCAGTCAAAGGCTTGGTAAAGTAAAATATTTTTTGGAAATGAGGGTATCCATTCGTCTCCTCTAGTCACATGACTTATCTTCATGAGATGATCGTCGACAATATTAGCAAAATGATAAGTCGGGACACCATCAGATTTTATCAAGACTTGATCATCTAAATCCTCGAGATTAAATTTAATATCACCGCGTAGTTCATCGTGCACTATTATTTGACCTTCAAGTGGAATGCTCTGGCGAATAATATAATTTTCGCTAGCTTGAATTTTTTTAGCAATTTCCTCCTCGCTTAAATTACGGCATAAACGGTCATAGCGCGGGGCTTCTTTTCTTGCCTCTTGCGCTAAGCGCATATCAGTTAATCGTTCTTCGGTACAGAAACAGCGATAAACTTTCTTCTCCTTTAATAAGCCATCGACTAATTTATGGTATATCGGCAGGCGCTCGGATTGGATATAGGGACCGAAGTCGCCAGTCGTATGAGGTCCTTCATCAAATTCAATGCCAACCCAAGTAAGAATGTCTAATAATTTATCAAGAGCGCCTTCGATTTCTCTTTTTTGATCAGTATCTTCTAGGCGAAGAATAAATTTGCCTTTCCAATTTTTAGCTAGCAGATAACCGAATAAAGCCGATCGCAAATTACCGAGATGAAGAAAACCAGTTGGAGATGGGGCGAAACGGAGACGAATATTATTTCCGAATAATGACATATTAATTTAATTTAATCGATTGAAATTTTTTTAAAAATAATTCTGAACCCTGGCGTCTAACACGATGCACACTTTCTGGAAGTTTGTCTGTCGGGACCCATTTCCAGGCGCTGTGATCCCAGAAATTAATTTTGATATCTTGGTCTATGCCAGTAAACTCAGCAATAAATAATCCTTGACTTTGTCCTTTGTAGTTTTTAAACATGCGCGTATCATCCTTGCCGCGATCTCGAAATAAATAGCGATAAACTTTTTTAAAACTTGCGCGAGCTATAAATTTATCGGTACTCAATTCTTCACGTAGTTCGCGACTGCCGGCAATTTCAATGTTTTCGCCATCAGTTCCGCCTTGAGGTAATTGCCAATGTCCGGGAACATCGGTTCGTTCAACAATTAAAACTTTAGTTTCAGTCCCCTCTTTTTTAAAAAGAAAACAGGCGACATTATTCCGGTAGATAAAGGGATAAATAAATCTAACTTTTATAACTTTTGCTAAAAAAACAAAAGTCGCGCGATAAATTCTTTTTATTCTCTGTCCCGAGTTTTGGTAATTAAAGGCGTTAGCCAGGCGCCAAAACCATTCAAGACCTAATGCGCGAAATATTTTTGGTGCGCGTTTAATTTTCTCGGTAATAAAATCAAATGAACCACCAATACCAAGTGCGACTTTTACTGAGGCTAATTTATTTATATTATGATACATTAACTTTTCTTGATAAGGGAAGCCAAGAGTATTAAATAAAATTGCCGGCGAGTATAGATTAATTTTATTAATTATTTCATCATTCAAAAATTTTTCGCGACTAATATTAATCACGTCAAAAATTAATCCGGGAAATTTTTGATTGAGTGAATTTTTTATATCATTAATTTGCGATAAGCCTTTTTCCCAGTTTAGAATCATGACACGCGTTTTATTCTCGGAAGAAAATTTTAATAATTCGATTGTTATATCGGCGCCAGTAACCCGCGGAATATTCTCACCAAAAAAGAATCCGGCTATTTTTAGACCGAAGCCATCGGCTAGCGATAAGTCTGCCTGGTTCAAAACATAGAAAAATTCCTCGTCCGCATGGGCGGCAAGAATAATTTCCGGGTTCGGAGTGACAATATAATGTTGTTTATTGTCTTTCAAAAAATCAGCGATCTTTTTTAAGACCTCTGTTTGGCTAAATTCACTTAAATTTATTCCCAAAATATTGACCATATGATATAATAGTGATGTCTTAATTTTATTATAAATTAAGGCTTTCGTCAAAGTAAATTTATATATTCTATGGCTAATTATAAAAAAATATCTGATCGGGTTGAAGAGCTTACTATTGATAATCCGCGTACAGCGCCACAACTAAAATGGGTCAATATTGTCAATGCCGGAAAAAACGAAATAGATTATTTACGAAAAAACTATAATTTTGATCTGGTTCATCTTAAAGCTTCGGCGGCCTCAGTATCTTTCCAACGTCCGCAAATATTTAATGGTTCGGATTATCTTTTTTTAGTTCTTCATTTCCCGACTTTTAAAGATGATAAAATTATTGCTGGAGAAGTAGATTTTTTTGTCGGTCACGGTTTTTTGATTACCATAAATAATAATAATCTTAAGGCTCTTTCTGATTTTTTTAGCCTCGGCAAGAAAAGTCCCGATTCTCTATTAACTTATTCCCTTGAATCGTCGGCCATTTTGCTCTATGAAATCTTAGGCCATTTAATTGACAGCACTTACCAACTATTAGACGAAAATAGTATTAATTTAAATGAAATAGAGGATATAATTTTTTCGCATAAACAGAAAGATGCTGTGAAAAATATTCTTGTTATTCGTCGTAATATCGTAAATATCCGCAAGATCATGCAGAATCATAAAAATATTCTGCGTCAGTTAATGGAAATGAAAAGCAGCTTGGTCGAAAAAACAGCTATTAAAAAATATTATGTTGGTTTAGTCGACGATTCAAAGAGGATTTGGGAAATGCTTGATAATCAGAAGGAAATGGTGGAAGTTCTAAATAATACGAATGAGTCTCTTTTAAATGATCGTATGACCAGCATCATGAAGACTTTAACTATCTTCTCAGTTATTGTTTTACCGCTAAATTTACTGGCCGGCACTTTTGGGATGAACGCGAAGTACATGCCCTTTGTTAATGAGCCAAATGGTTTTTGGATAATTGTTAGTATTATGTTTACCTGCTCTCTTGGAATGCTTGCCTTTTTTGAAACAAAACGCTGGCTTCACTAGGATATTTGCGCTTTCTATATTAAACAAATTTAATCATAAAAACACCTATTCAGCGGTGTTTTTTCTTGTGGATGAATAACTTGACAAAATGAATAAAATGTATTATAATAATTTATTATGATAAACAACTATATGAAACAACAAACATATTACATTCTCGGCCTATTTATTGGTCTTTCCAGTCGAATAAAGAAATTTATTCTTGGTTTAAAATCTCCGCGTCCGCGTATGTTGTCGCTGGGCGATTATGATAAAAATTTGAATTATGATCGTGAAATTTTAAAGATGATAATGAATTTGGCGGCGAACCCAGATCTATTCAAAGATAAAAATGTTTTAGAAATTGGTCCAGGCCCAGATTTAATGCTTGGACTTCTCAGCTTAGAGTCTGGTGCAAGTTCTTATTCGGCGATTGATTATTTTCCAGTTTTAAGCGCTCCTGTTTCTTTTTATGAAAAAATTAAAAACGATTTAAAGGCGCCTATCGCGTTAAAAGCAGTTGACTCTGTTATTAATTCCCTGTCGAAATCGGAAGCTATAAACTCTTCGGATTTTAGCTATAAGATTCGCGGTATTGAGGATTTAAAAGATGAAGAAGTTAAATACGATATTATTTTCAGCAAGGACGTCCTCGAGCATGTTGATGATTTAGATGCCTCTTTTGTGGCGATGAGAAAATCCTTGGCGTCAGGCGGGATGATGATTCATAAAATTGATTTTCAGACCCACACTTCCTTTATTCAAGACAAAGATCGTCTAAATTTTCTCCGTTATAGTGAAAATATTTATAAAAAATTTGTAAAATTTAGAGGTGGTCCGAATAGGTTGCGTTTGCCAGAATTAATAAGTATTGCTGAAAAAATGGATTTATAATTGAAAAAAAGTATATTGATAAGGAAATGGGAGTCTCTGAGCTAGCAAGCATAAAGCCATATTTAAGCCAGTATTACAAGGAAATGCCAGATAGCTCTCTAATTCCCTTGTCGGTGTGGATAATTTTTCGTTAAAGTGTTGACAAATGTTTTATAGAGTGGTATGATATCCAGTTAAATTAAATATATGAGAATCGCGTTTATTGGACAAAAAGGAATACCGGCCAAGACTGGAGGTGTCGAAAGATACGTCGAAAGTCTAGCCCTTAACCTGGTCTCCAAAGGCCAGAAAGTATTAGTATACTCGCGACGTAATTATAGCCATGACCTCAAGGAATATAAAGGTATTCAAATCATCGCTTTACCAAATTTTCCCGGTAAAAATTTAGAAGCGATTACTTTCACTTTTTTTGCCTGTCTTGATCTTATGAGACGTAAAGTTGACGTTATTCATTTTCAATCAATTGGCCCCTCTTCCCTGATTTGGTTAGTTAGAATTCTTAAACCAAGAACTCCGGTCGTTTTCACTTTCCATTGCCAGGATTATTATCATCAGAAATGGGGCAAGGCAGCGCGTGCTTATTTAAAATTTGGCGAAAAAGTTGGCTGCGCATTAGCCCATAAGATTATTACGATCTCAAAAGAACTTAATCGTTATGTATTAAGTCGCTATAATAAACCAGCTATCTATATTCCAAATGGTGCAACTATTACCAAGAGAACTCCTGTTCGCGAAATTCGCCGTTGGGGACTTGAAGAAGGAAATTATTTAGTTTCTATTTCCCGTCTAGTTAGACATAAAGGTATTCAACATTTAATTAATGCTTATAAGGAATTAAATACTGATAAGAAATTAGTAATTGTTGGCGAAGGCTCGCATACCGATGACTATGTAAATGAACTACATCTTTCTACTACCGATAACCCAAATATAATTTTTACTGGTAACCAAACTAGCCGAGTCCTTTCAGAACTATATTCGAATGCTTATGCTTTTGTCCAACCTTCAGAAAGCGAAGGCTTATCGATTGCTCTGCTTGAAGCTATGAGTTATGGCCAGGCTTGCTTAGTAAGCGATATTGAGGCAAATAAGGAGGCTCTGGGCGAAACTGGGTATATCTTTGAGAATAAAAATGTTAGTGATTTAAAGAATAAATTAGAAATCATGCTGGCCGAACCAGAACAAGTTAAAGTATATGGCCAAAAAGCATTAGAGCGCGTTAAGACTGATTATAATTGGAACGATATTTCAGACCAAGTATTAGCAGTTTATAAAAGCGTTGTATAATTTTAGGCCCTTCATTCAGCTAATTAATTAAATTTAGTTAACTGATAGAAGGTCTAAAATTCCGTACCTTCAAAACTTAATAGGAAAATTAGTACTAACCCCCAAATCCAATAATCATGAAAAAAAGAATGATTGCGTTTAACAAGTGGTTGATGATTATCCCGCTTGTGTTTCTGTTGGCAAACTGCCAAAAAATAACTGAAAATGATTTCCCTTCTGGAAAGCCCGTCGATGATTACAGTAAGGCTGTGTTAAAATCAACAGGAGCTGTGACCGCCGACACGCTAAAAACCTTACCAAACCTGGTAATCAAATTCTGGTGGGAGAACTTACCAACACTACCGGCTGGAGCAAACTACCAGTACACCTGGAACTTCGGCGACGGTGGGGCCATCTTGAATACACCTCGTGTAGAGCACGAATATGCGATAGGCAAATATCAATTAGTATCAACGGCGACTAACCCCCTAACCGGTGTTGTAACAACACGCACCCTGTGGATTAAGGCATCATTAACTTACGCGGATGATAATACTATCGTCGTTCTGGGTTACCAACAAGTAGCAGGTGGTTATGATTATAATATAGGCTTTAAAGCCTCTACTATCAGTAGTTTTTCTCCTCCTCCTTACGCTGCCGGACAAATCCCTTTTGTTACAGGTACTTTCTGTAATTGGACGAATCCACCGGCTTGTCCGGAGTATACGAACATTAATGGTGAAATTTACATCACTAAGCACCTAATATTCCCAAACAACACGCCCCAGGACTTGCATTTCGGACAACAAACCAGATGGTCTTATAGCCCAAACTCGAAGTTCTGGGTATTTACCGGCGCAGGCAGTGGAAAGTATGTCGTATACCCTTTTAACGGGCAATTTTATACCTTTTCCCCAGGAATAGTTTATTATCCAGGTGAAGATGGTGATCAAATTGCCGGTTCGTATCCACCAACGGTACGTGATTCCTTAATGCTTGGAGCGACAGTTGCTACCGATTCACTCAGAATCTTTATTAACTACGCCCAATATTCTAATGGATCTCAGCCTTTCATTTCGTCCGTCCACCAGAGCAATTGGTCTAATTCTGCACTTCGCATAATCTCGAATACGGGATGGGGTTACAAAACTTTCAGTATCGCTTCAATTAAGCAGGATAACAGTCGTTTATACTTCAAATTTGGCCCAAATTTGGCCAATCCGACCGTATATGGCGACATGACGCAGTCTAAATTCTATGATGCCACTAATGAAATGCTTGGCATTCAGCTCGCTACTATGAAAAGTAGCGAAAGAGCTTATAGCATCAGCGTTATAAAAAAGTAACAGTTATCAATTTTCCTATTAAATAAATACATTGGCTTAACCCCGTCCCCCATCTAAAGAGACGGGGTTTTAATTATACTTTAGTTATTTTTTACAAATTAAAAAGGCTTAGTTTTATCTAAGCCTTATTTTTTAACAGATATTCTGCTATTTTTTGTGAAATTGGATGTGCATACGGAAGGCGCTTCCTGAATCTTTTTCATGCATCCAGATTTCTCCGTTTGCGATTGCAGTTTTTGATGAGGCTGATTTTGTTTTGACAACTTCATCCGGCAACCACATTTCGTAGTTCCATTGAGGATGCATTCCAATATATGCAGCCCAGTCAACCGGGTCCCCGCTTTCAAGCCTGGCAATCGTAATATTGATATTTGTTTCACAAATCCATAGATTTTTGGATTTGTCCCAATAAAAGTCCTGGCCAGAAGTTGAGTTCAGAAGAGGCGCTGGTAATTGTAATTTGCCTTCTCCGGCGTTAACAACCTTGTTGCTCATAAAGAAAACCAATTGGCTTTCATCATTTATGGTTGTTCCATACTCTCCGTTATAGTCGCCGGCATACATATCGCCACACAGAGCATTGTTTTCTGATCGGCTTGGTCTGTCAGCAGCTACAATTGTTTTTTGTTTTTGTGGTTGAGGTTCTGGTGTGTAGGTATTCTTAGATGTCGAACGAACCGCTGTTTTTTTAGCCACAGCTTTCTTTTTGCCTTTCATACAGTTATCAAGCAAGGTGTTCAGTTTGAAGATAGAATCGTTAAGCGATACAATCATCGCGTTAGCGGCGCAAAGTTCTTCGCGCGTCCAACGGAGTGAGTCCCCCATACTTTTCGAGTATTCATTGCAGTCTTCCAGGTCAGATTTAAGTTGATTGTTTTGATTGCTTTGTGCGATTGCGGTTGAATCACTTTTGCTTATTTTTGTTTTGTCGTTTTTATTGCAGCTTTGGAAGCTGAAAAAGAACAATACTGCAAAAGCGATAAGCGTTAAGACACCTAGTGCCCATTTCATCCATGTTTTCATGATTACGATTTTTTGTGGGTTATTAATTTTTATTAATTGTTATTTGTTTGCAATAGCTTTTGCTAGTTCAACAAAGTTGACTAGCACTCCAACTGAGTACATATTACCTGGTTTTACCGGGTCAAATTTGATTCCGGCATCAAGCGTCATAATCTCCTGGCTATAAGCGCGAGCCAGGGTTACTCCAATTCCTAATGAATAAACAACTTGCTTATTCAAGAATTGGTAAGTAGCAGCACCCATAATTTTCGGTTCGAAACGTAAATTTTCCGAGCGAGTTATAGGTAACGAACAGAAGGTGTTTTCGGCTATTAATTTCAGATAGCCTTTGTTTGAGGCTGTGTCATAAGTAGCTTTCCCTTCCCAGTAGGCGTTGCGTGTGCTTGTATACGGCTGCTGGTAGGTGACCATAAATTTTTTAATAAAGAATGGCCCCCTATTCATGGTGTTTTTGAACATAATACCGCCAAAGGCATAAAACATTTCGTCTTTTTGCTTTGTGTCATATTGTGCAATTGCACCGTGGTCATTTGTGAATTTGAGTCCGACATTGAGCCAGCCCCAAACTTCATTATAGTCCATCCAGTATTGCGAACCGAAGTTCATGGCTAGACCGCCCGCCCATTCCACATCGTGGTACAGGAAAGAGTCTATTTTTGAACCAACTTCATTGTAGTTGACGAAGCCGCCAATACTTAGAAGTCTGTAGTCGTTGCCTCTTCCGAACAGAATACGCGATTCAGCCCAACGAGCCGTACCGTCTCCGTGTTGATTGCTGAAATAGATATTGCCACCGTATAAGCTGAAGTTTGTTAGTGGCGACTCAAATTGAGCCTGGGTGTTATTTGGAATGCAGGCGCAAACCAATAAGACCACAAAAAATAAAAGGAGTTTTCTCATCGTATGTTTGGTTTTTTTGTTGTTGTTAAAGTTCGTTACTATTCGCCTTGAATAGCTCGTATTTTTGATTACAAGCCTCAGCCCGGTAAAGGGCTAAAGTCTATAATTAAAAGATAAAATTAAAATCGATTGATAAGATTACGCATATCGCCGTGAACAGGGGTCTCAATATTTTCTTCCGGAATATCTTCATTAATCATCACTTTTTCGGCCGGATGGCCTGCCTGCTTATTATAACTCTGGTGGGAGCTATAAACTGCTTGAAACTCTTGTTTCGACAGCGCATTTGCTTGTCGGGAAGCTTGTTGTACGGATGAGCGTTTATTTGGTGAATAATATAAGTAGATACAGCCAGCGAGAATACCGAGAGCAGAAAAAGCGAGAAAGTTAAAAATAATATTCGGTTTAACCGGATAGTCGGAAATTAAAGGTTGGTCGATAATTTTTATTTTAATGCTTTGATCGCCGCCCTGGTAATTAAAACCTTGGTTAATAAGAACATCATTAACACCTAGCGCAATCTGTTTAGCTTGATAGGCATTTGGGTGGTATATGGAAATTTCAATGATACCGGCGCTATTACTTTTGGCTGTAATTGTCTTTTGCCAAATCTTCATTTGCTTTTTGTAATTATCGGAAAAATAGCTCTTATCAATATCAAAATTATTTGAGCCTGTTACTAATTCGAAAAATGAATTAGAGTAAACAACTTGTGAAAAAAGATTACTCAAATATTCATTGGATTTAGAAACCGTATAAGGATCGACTCCGGAGATATTCTGGACAATTAGTAATCGAGAATTAGCTTCATATTTTAGAGGTTGGATAAAGGTTGCACCGGCGCCAATAATTATAAAAATAAGCCAAGCGCCAATCACAGCTCCTTTACGACGCTTTAAAATGTGGAAAAAATCTTTAACTTCCATAGTATTTAATCTATTTATAGTTTATTGATTAATAATATATTATAATACATATTAAAAACTTTGTCAATAGTTATGTCCAATAATTTTGATATTTTTCAATTTGCTTTTTGCGTATTAATATTGACAAATTAAGCCTAGTTTTGTATTATTATTAGTTAGATAAGAGCAAATGATGCATTTTAATATATTTTGTTCAATATTAGCTAAAAATTAATAAATTTATGAAAAAAATAGGCATAGTTTTAGCCTTGTCAGCCATTTCCCTCTTCTTTTTAGTCGGAAAAACCAATAGTAAGCTTCAAGCATATTATTCTGGCGATGCGGTAAACTTTAATAATAAGGTAGTTTTCGCTACAGTCAATTCTGGTAAGCTCGAAGTTTTCCAAGTCGAGGATAAAGTTATCACCAAGACCCTGGAAATGAACAATTATAACAATCTTTTTAATACGAATGATGGTTTTTCCGATATTAAATTGAGTGTTGAAGGCAGCGGCTTATATGTCTATGCGGTTTCTCAATATACTCTTTATAAATACAATATATCGACCCTTAGTTCTGCTCAACTTGTTAATAAAAGTACAAATAACTATTGGGACTGGTATCAACGTGTTGATCGTTTAGGCGATAATATTGCTACTATCAGCGAAAAAGGCATTAAAATTTTTAATTCTGATTTACAAATTATCGATTCTTATAATTTTAATGTTGGTAATCCCTATAGTATTCGCAGTAATGGCAGTCAGCAATACATCTTTGCGGTTGATAACGATAAGATAAAAATCTATGATCGTAGTACTCGCGCCCTCGTTCGCGAGATTCCTTTTAACTTTGTTTATAAGACAAATAATCATCGCGCCTATTATGATATTGCCAGAAATGAAATTTACGCGATTGATGATTCCTATACTAAGAAGTTCGATCTAAATGGAAATCAATTAGCTTCTTTTAAGCATTTAGAACAACCGGGGTACGAAGTTGATAGCACTTATGATAATCCTTATTTTTATTTCTCAAACGGAATGGGAGTTGTCAAAATGTCTAAGGATGATTTTAAAGTTTCAAAATATGCCTTTACTAATGAAGTCGGCGGTCCCCAGGGCTGGGCGATGGGCCTTAAGGTTGTAAATACTGCTAGTGGTGACGTGATAGTTGTTTTTAACGGTTCAAATATCGTCGTGCTTGATAGTAATTTAAAGAAAATTGATTCGATCAAATCTACAGTAACTACCGCGACCAGCGCAGCCAATGAGAATCTCTTCTTAATCTTAAATCATTATTATAGTTTAGGTGGGACACCTTTAACTGTTTCCGGCGGAGGCTTCTGGGCGCAAGAGCCTTTAACAATTAATTTAGGCGGAACTACTTTCCCTGCCCAGGCTGACAATAACGGTCGCTTCTCTAAAGATATAACAACTCCATCTCTTATTCACGGTCGTTATGATGTAAAAGTTACGGGCGAAACTTCGAAACTTAGCTATAGCATCTCAGTTGATATTCGTTAAAGCTTGGTTTAATTCAATAAAAAACACCGGGTTAATACCGGTGTTTTTGTTATTTGAGGACTTGCTCGTATATTTTTATAATCTCTTTAACGTGAGTATCGGCGTTTAAATTTTTGACGGCTTCAGCGGCTCGTTCCCCCATTTGTTTAGTATCGAGATCATCAAGGAGTTTAAGTTTGGTAATTAAATCATCCTTATCTCCGGCTTTAAATAGTAGTCCATTTTGACCATCGTTTATTATTTCCGGCATCCCGCCGATATTTGACGCGATTACAATTTTTTCTCTCGCCATAGCCTCAAGCATATTAAGTGGCATATTTTCATACCAGATTGAAGGAATAATTATCGCTTTAGCGTTTGAGATTAGGCCATCTAATTCTTCGCCTGATTTAAAACCGAGAAATTCTATCCGCTCATTAAGTCCTAGTTTGGTGCTTAAATTTTTTAGTTTTGTTTCTTCTGGTCCCTCACCGGCAATTTTCAGTTTGTATTTGTTTTCACTTAAGGCATTTAAGAGAACATTTACACCCTTCTCTTCGGAGAGGCGACCGAAGTAAAATAGATATTCATGATTTATATCTTGCTTGGTCTTAATATTTTTAGCACCCTGATCATTAAAAAAGTTATGTAGGCAGATGATTTTTTCGGCCGGCCAGCCAAATTCTTCGCAGGTTTTTTTCATGAATCTACTGGGGGCGATAAAGAGTTTAACGCCGCTTTTATAAATTTTCCAGATATCGTGATGAAAATACATTTCGAGCGTAGCCGCAATACTTTTAGGATAGGAGTTTTTTAAACATTTATGAGATGCGCAATTATAATATCTCCCTCCCTGGCAGCGCCGACAAATACTGCCTTCAGTAAATAGCTTATAATTCGGACAAATTAATTTATAGTCATGAAGATGCATTATCACCGGTATATTCTTCTTCTTAGCGACGCTTAAAATTGAGGGCGAAATTTGATGATAAATATTATGTATATGGATAATATCAGGCTTATAGTCTTCGATTAGCGAGCTAAATTTTCTTTTAGCTTCAAGGCTGTAAAATATACGTGCAAAAGAGCGCCAGGCGTTAAGAAGGCCTTTTTTATCGAATGATAAGTAGGAAACAAAATATTTCTGAGTGTCGCTGCTAATATTCTTTGGATTATCCATGGCAAAAACGCGAACTTCATGCCCTAAGTCTTTGAGCTTTGCTTCAAGGCCGAGCAAATAATTGCTTACGCCGTCCTTTGGGTAATAGAATTTATTAACTTGGAGTATTTTCATATTTTGACTTTTTGGGCAAAATTAAGTTAAAATTAGAGTAATAATATAATTATATCATAATATGGCCGATAAATTAAGAAGTCGAGAAATTTTTGGGGCTATCACGCTTGCCTATCTTTTGGCGGCGCTTTTAGTCTTATTTTTGCCTCTCGATAATATTGCCAAGTTTTTTCTAATCGGCTCCGGCTTGGTTTTTTTATTAAGCTTATTAAATTATCGCTTTGGTTTTTTTCTTTTCCTTTTTTTGCGCCCGGTGATTGATTTCGCAACCGAGCAAAAACTATTCTCTGTTGGAACGGTGAATGTTAACTTACTTTTTGTTTACGGAGGATTTATGCTTCTTTTTTCACTAATTGCTTTATATGCAAATTTTTCTGCTTTGCGAAAAAATAAATTAGTTGTTCTTTGGATATTATTTATCCTTTGGTCTCTCGTTTCCTTAACCTATTCTTTCGATACTCTTAGTTCGGTTAAAGAGTTATCGCGCTATATCAGTATTTTTTTCAGTTTTGCGCTCGGAGCAACGTTAATTAAAAAAAGCCAAGACTTAACAAAATTGATTAAGATAATAATTTTTTCTTCATTAATTCCGGCCGGAGTCGCGCTCATTCAGTTTATTTCTGGACGTGGTTTGGTTGAGGGGGATATTATTAGAGTCTACGGGACAATGGCGCATCCGAATATGCTTGCCTTCTATCTATTATTGCCAATTACCCTATCGATTTTTATTTTTTTAACTGTAAAAAAGACGCGGCTAGAATCATATATCTACTTAGTGATCGCGGTTTTTTTGAGTTTTATTTTAATTTACACTTATACTCGCGGCGCTTATGTCGCGCTTATTTTGATTTTTATTCTGGTCGGGCTACTTAAATTTAGAAAGTTTTTGTTGATTGCCGGCGTCGGTTTACTCGTGTTTTATGTCGCTTCCTTTTCTTTTCAGCAGCGATTTAATACCATCTTTCAGTCCGATCCTTATGGCTCAATTGGTTGGCGGCTTGGTCTCTATCGAGACAGTTTTACTTATGTAATGGAGAGCCCAATAATCGGACACGGCGTTGGGCTCGCGGAAACAATTATTGCTAGCCATCGTGACTTCCGTCTCGGAGCGACGCAGCCGCATAATGACTATATCCGCTTAGCACTTGATGGTGGCGCGGTTGGTCTTATAATTTACTTGCTACTTATTATTGCCTTATTTAGCGGCTTAATAAAATTATATAAGAAGGAAAATCGTTCTCGCTTAAAGATGCTTAATATTTTTGTCCTTGCTTTTGCAATCTCGATATATACGATGAGTATTGGCGATAATATTTTAAATGATACAACTTTAGAATGGCTCTTCTGGTCTCTGATTGGCGGACTCTTTGCGGTTCAGGCAAATAAAAAACCCGCTGAGATTGAGCGGGCTTAGAGTTAAATTTTTTCGTTTATTGAAGGTGCTGGCCCTCTTTATTGTATAGAGGGTTACCATTTTTATCTTCAATCCATGAAGTTTTTAACTTCGGGTTAACATAGACAGTCCCTCGTTCGTATTTCCTGCTATAAATAGACAGGTTTTTTTTAAAATTCGAGGTTTGAGCTTCGAGTGCTTTGCCAAGATTAATTTTATAGCGCTCTTTGTAAGGGGCGTTTTGCACATCAGCAAAACAAACTTTGTCCAAAAGTAAGGCGCTGCATAAGGTGAAAAACCAATTACCAGGACGAGCGTTTAAAATCGTGTATGGGCCAGTTCTGGCAGCATTGAACATTGAAATGTTCCAGCCGTCATTGGTTGTGTCGCCTGCATATTGGAAGGGCCAGTTTTCGAGAATTTTTCCGTTTAAGTCTATGTTAAACGCCAAAGTTCCCGGGTTAGAGATCATAATAAAGTCATCGCCTTTATATTCGCGAATTAATTTTATGAATCTATTTTCGCCGGCTTGCCAATCGCGATCAATCGCTTGTGAGTCAATATCTGCTTTCCCGTTGCGATCAAAGTCGACGCCTTTATTAGTCCCGTAACGCGAGAGCCAAAAGCTATTGGGCCAGGCATTATCGATTTCGATACCGACAATACGCTTGTCTTTACTGAGAATATCCTCATTTAATTTTTTAGCGATATATTCACAGTAAATTTGGTTGTCTACGACAGCTGAGTTTATTCTCATATCCATGAGATTCGTCTGACGACCGTCGGTCCCGGTCCAAAAAGTTATTGGTTTACCGTTGGGTTGTAGTAGCCACCAATTTTTTCTTTCTCCTTGGTTTAATTCTCTAACCATTTTTATTGCCCAGGGGCAATCTTCATAAGGGGGAACGAAATGTTCAATTGGGTTGAAATAAACGAGCAGCTTGATGCTGGGGTTCTTACGAATAATATAATCAATCATCGCTGATTGTTTATAAAATAATTCGTTGTGCAGGATGAGCACGCTATACCCAGCCATTTGGTCGGCTTGGGCCTGGTCCATAAATGGATAAAGCCAGAAACCAGCAGTAGTGGGCCCAGAATAGTCATTCGGGCTAGGAGCCGGTTGTGCCGAAATCGTTGCGCTGCCGAGCAACAGAAGAAGAAAAAATAAAATCAATTTTTTCATGGTGGGAATTTTAGGAGTTTATTGATTGATTTGTTTGTTTGTCAAAGATCTAACAATAATAATCTGACTAAAAATTATATAATCTTTTCTTATATTTGTCAATAATAACAAAAAACCAGTAATATTACTGGTTTTTTTATTCGTTAATTTTATTGGTATTTACTTGAAAACTTTATCCGTATTCAAATCGCTGGTCCATTTTTTTGCATTACCGGATTGCAGGTTTAATTCTACTTTAAGTTCCTGTGTCCTTCGGCCTGACTGTTTTTGAACCAATAACTCATAATTGTTATTTGTTAATTGCTGGTTAATTGTGTCAGGCAAAGTATAATGAATAGTAATTTCTCTCTCAGTCCCTGGCTCAACGGTAAAGAAAAAGCCGAAGATAGTTTTATTAAGAATTGGATCATCGAGCGAGGTCCAATCCATGGTGTCTGAATCTAAACCAGAGGAAGTTACAAAGCGACTTCCTAGTGGCACATAGATTCTTGTATAACTTCGATAACGCGTCGTACGCCAATTGAAGTCGCCCTCATGACGATAATTTAAAGTTAAACTAGCCGTTGCATTTCCATTTCTTTGGCTTAGCTCATAATTAATTTTCTTTTTGACAACAGCGTCACTTTTAAAGGCGGCTAAATTTGCATCAACAACCATTAAGTAGTCGCTATTTGTCTGCTTCACTTCCCCGCTGGCGCCAATATTTTTTGCCAGATTTTCTAAGTTCTCATTGTTAAAATACAGTTGAAGATTTCTGGCGGCAATATTATTGTCAATTATTTTTAGAAGCGCCCCCCAGTCATTGCTTGGGAGATTATAGAGTCTCGTTTTTAATTCTGCCAGTAACTCGTTAATAATTTCTTTTCTGTCCCAAGATGAAATGTTTCTGTCCTTATAGGCTATTTCGACATTGTATTGTAATAGTTCTTGAAAATTATCGGCGCTATAATCCTCGCCTTTAATATTAATTGGACCGACGAGTCTTAGCAGGTCAGTAATAAAATCGGGATTAATGGCAATAATTCCTGAGAAGTTTGGGGCCGCTTGGCCAATTGCTAAACTTTCTCCGGTATAAATTTCATTAATTTTTTGAGCCGCTAAAGGCCAATCAGGGACCCAGTTTGAATCGCGTAAATACCAATTTTCTACCTTCAAGTATTTTTTTAAGGGGACGGGCGGTTCTTTTTTCCATTTGTCGATTGCCGGCATATCAAGATGATAACTGTCATTCGTGTCAAGGGAAACTATGTCGCCATTTCGAGTTGTTGCTAAACCGTAGGCACCGATGAATCCGCCCGTTGGTCTTAATTCGTCATTATTTTGTAAGAGAATGAGAAAATTACTTTCATTAGGATATCCGCCTAAAGCCGGCAATAACTTAGTTAGTGGCGTTAATTTGGTCATTAAATCGGCAGCCTCCTGAAGTTGGGCTTTATATTCGGTAATTTGTCCGTATATCGGAAAAAGCACCCCAATTTTATGAATTTTATTAATATTTATTAGCGCCAAATCAAGATTTGCCTGGAGGCCATTAAACTCTGGCTCTGATTCATAAACCAATTTTAAAAATTGTGCTTTTTCTTGATCATTTAAATTACTAAAGTTTCCGCCAGCTGCGCCGCTTCTGATTCGGCTTAATTCTTTGGCTAGTGGAATAGAGCGTGCTAAAGAGCGGCTGAGGATTTCAGTTGTTTGGAAGAGATATTCGAGATCGTTAACTTGCGATTGAAAAACAGAAATTTTTTGGATTATAATATTGCTTTTTGACGATTCAAGACTGTTAAGAGCCTTGGTAAAATTTTGTTCCGCGGCTTGAGATTTAAGGAGCGCTTCGTCCCAATTTTGTGCCTGGACAAGACTAATAGCGCTTGTTAGTTCGTTCTTCCCTTCAAGTCCGAGAGCATAGGTCGATTTAAATTTACTATAGGTATTGCTTAGGAGAATAAGGCTAATAAAAAAAAGCCCAATTACTATAATTAGGGTATAAGTTAATATTTTGCCGATTAAACTCAACGCATAAAGCACTGAAGTTTTCATATTATTTATGTGTAAAATTATCAATCAAAACAATAGTCTTCCCTTCTAAAATATTATAAAGAAAAATATCCATGATTTCTTGACGATATTTAAACTCCTTATCATCAAGAATTGTAAAATTTATTTCATGCCCCAAATCTTTTTCTAATTCTGATATGATTTTTAGGAATGCGGGCCGCTTTACGTTCCCAACAATCAAAAGATCGGTTTGCGCTTCCGGATAATTTGTAAAAAAACCGGTTAGTATTAACAATTTAGGCTGAAAATTTTTTTCTAGAGATGAGATGAATTTTTGACTTGAAAGAATTTGGGATTTAATGAATAAAGCTTTAATCTCGGGATAAAGGATAAATTGTCCGTTTATCTCAAAATATTTTTTTTCAAGCTTCTTTTCATCATTTTTTTTATTATTTTTTTTGCTTTCTGTCGGGGCATCGCCTTCAGTTGCTTGACTTATTGGCGCCTGGGCGGTGGCTACTAGCCCGAGTTTAACTAGACTATCTATTTCTTTTTGCGCAGAATTAGACGTTAATTTTAGTTCACGGGCTATTTGTTGAATATAATATTTTGTTTCGGGATGAAGCAGAAAAAGATTCAGGAGTTTTACTCTTGCCTCGGAACCGAAAAGCGCATTAAGCATATTTTCTTTATTTATAAATTTATAGTATAATATATATCATAAACAGTCAAACAGACAAATTCAATCAAAAGATTGAAATTTTGCTTATGTATAATAAAATTTCTTCCATTATTTTGAACTCCGGTAAGGCAAACGGATTAAGCGATGTTTTTGTTGCCCAGCCTGACTCACTCAAGGAAAATCTCGCCGGTAAAATTTTTATCATTGCCGAAATTGGCGGCAAAAAAACCGAAGGTCGAAAAATCTTCGATTTTTTGATTGATAGCCTAAATGAAACCTATTATAACGACGAAAAGATTTTATTGCGTGATAAAATTGAAGGATTAAAGATCGAAAACATATTCGAGGCAGCAATTTCGAAAACGAATAAAAATCTGAGTGATTTTTTACTTGAGGAGAAAATCAAATTAAATCCAGCGGCAACTAATTTAACTGTTGGCGTTATATTTGAAAATAAGCTTTATTTTTCTGGTTTCGGAAAAAATCGTGCGCTTTTAATTTACCGACACGGAGAACAATTTGAAATAATTAATGTTGAAGCTAACGCCTCAGACATTAATTCTCCGAGCGAAAGCGGAGATCGCGCAAGCATTAAAACGCCGAGCTTATTCTCTTCTGTTATAAGTGGTGAAATTCCGACCGGTTCATTTTTTGTTTTTGCCAGCGAGGCATTACTCGAATATGTTTCCAGTAAGGATTTAATAAATATCATCACAAAGTTACCACCAATTGTTGCTTCTGAACAAATTAAAAATATATTAGCGAGAATTAACTCCTTTATTCCCTTCCTGGGTATTATTATAAAAAATACTATTGGGATTGATAATCAAGAAGTGCGCGAAGAAGTCGAAGAAAATTTAACGGCTCATAGTTCAATTTCGAGTTTAAATTATACTGAACAAAAAACCGAGCGCATGTTGGCACCGGCCGGCCTTATTAGTATTTCTAAAATCTATAAAGGCGCAATCCAGATTGTTAAAAATCTCCGTCCCGTCCCGCGTCTTATTCCGAAAAAAGTATATCGTCCTGATGAGACGGAAAATGTATCTGCCTCAATGATTGATCTTGGTAAAGTTAAAAGTTTAAGCATAGCGCGATCCGACTCATTTTTAATTAAGGAGAAAATTTTCTTTAAAAAGAAGCCGAATTTATTTGGTCAAGGATTTAAAAATGTTATTTTAGGTGTCCCAAGTTTCTTTAGCCCTCGTTTATGGTCGGGGCTCGGCACAAATTTAAAAAATTGGTTAGGCAGTTTAACTGGGAAGAATCGTCTATTATTTATCGTACTTTTTGCCGTTATTGTAATCTTTTTTGCAAGTCTAGGAATTAGTACCTGGACTAAAAAAATTCAGGCTGCCAAAAATAATTATAATAATTTAGTTGCGACAATTGGCGAGAAGCAGAATGCTATCGACTCTTTCTTGATTTATGGTAACGAAGATAGCGCCGAGGCAACATTAATTGATGCGCGGGCTCTTCTTAGTTATTTGCCTCGAGAAAAGAAGGACCAAATTGCCGCCTATACTGATTTAGAAAATAAATTAAATATTCAGGCCGATAAAATTCAAAAGGTTGTTCGCGTCGACTCGACTGAAAAAGTTAATGATTTAACTGGTTTACAGATTACAAATATTGTTTGGGCGGATGGGAAAATATATGCCGCTGGTGGTAAAATGCTGTTTGGCATTACCCCACAATCATCCTCATCAACGCGTTTTGAGATAAGTGGAGCGACGGCTTTAAGCAACCCGCAATTTGATCGTAAAAGTATTATCTATTATTGGGACAATAATAAAATCGCCCAATTTAATTTAAAAACTAATCAGTCGAGTCTTGTTAATGTTACTGGTGAATTTAATGCTGATGGCATTACGAGCTATAAGATTTTTGGTAGTAGTTTATATGTTATTGCAAAAAATAAAAATCAGATATATCGCTTTGCTCTTGGAAGCGGTGGGTATAACACTAAAACAGATTGGCTTAAGGTGACGGTTGATTTAAGTGCCGCGAGCGATTTATATATTGATGGCAGTATCTACGTCTTAAAAAATGATGGACAAGTTTCTAAGTTTTACTTAAATAAAGCGTCTGATTATAGCGCTAGCGCCATTTCTCCGGTTATGAGTAGTGCGAGTAAGATAATCGTTGGCACTAAATATGTTTATATTTTTGAAGCGAGCTCAAAACGTTTAGCGGTTTTAGCGATTAAAGACGGACATCTTATGAATCAGTATCAATTAAATTCTTTAAGTCAGCTAAAAGATTTTGCGGTTGATGAAAATAATAAACTCGCTTATTTCTTAGATGGTGAAGCGGTTTATCGAATAACTTTAAATCAATAATTATTAGTTCTCGTAAATATATTTGAGCATAATAAAAAACCGTCATTAAGACGGTTTTTTATTTATATTTGAATTGTGAGGATTATTTTAGAGTTACTTTAGCTCCAGCTTCTTCCAATTTCTTTTTCATGGCTTCAGCGTCAGCTTTCTTAACACCTTCCTTTAAGACCTTAGGAGCGCCATCGACTAAGTCTTTAGCTTCCTTTAATCCCATTTCAGTTAATTCGCGAACTGCCTTGATAACATTGATCTTGCTGGCACCAGCTTCAGTGATCTCAACGTCAAAGGCGTCCTTCTCTTCAACAGCGGCGGCGGCACCTGCAGCTGGAGCCATCATCATGGCTGGAGCAGAAGCGCTGACACCAAATTTTTCTTCTAAGATTTTAACGAGTTCCGCTAAATCTAGAACACTCATTTTTTCGATTTCGCCAACCAACTTTTCGAATTTAGCTGGGACGACAACATTTTTTTCTTCCATAGATTTAAAATTAAATTTATTATTAATTATTTATTGATTAAGCTTTCTTTTCTTCAATCGCTTTTAAGACGTAGACTAAGTTTTTAATGTTTCCGGCTAAAGCGTTAACAAATCCAGAGATAGGTGCATTCATTGTGCCGACCAGTCTGGCGTATAATTCGTGTTTGCTCGGTAATTGTGAAACAGCTTCAATTTCTGATTTGGATAATAATTTATTTTCTAAAATACCACCTAAAAAGAATACTCTAGCTTCCTTGTCTTTGTCCTTACGGAAATTACCGAGAATTTTCGCTGCCGCAACTTCATCACCGTAGGAGAAGATGGCTGCTAATTTTCCGTCTAAACTCCTAACGTTCAATTCGTCGATTTGGTCCTTAAAAGCAATATTCATTAAGGTTTTTTTAGCGACGTAATACTCACTGTTTTCGCTACGTAATTGCTCACGAAGTTTCTCGTTATCTTTAACGGTTAAGGCATTAAAACCAGCAAAGACTACTGATTTCGATTTCTTAAATTTTTCGCTCAAATTACGCAAAATTTCTTGTTTTTGAATTTTGTTCTTTGGCATATATATTTAATTTGATTATAAAAAAATCTGTGTTACCACAGACCATAAAAATACTTAGATAAAGTATTAATGATACCTCGGCAAGACTTATAGGCGCATGGCGCCAAGCTGGCTGTCTGTGGTGATCGCTAAATTGTTATGTAAGAATATTAGCAGATTATGATTATTTGTCAAGGTTTTTATGCTTATTTCAGTTTTTTACTTTTATCACGTTTGCGGCCATAATTAGCAAAGCGATGCGCTTCTTCGCGTAACTTTAGAAGAGTTGGTTTTATGTTATCCGCTAAATCGCGAATTTCTTTCTTTGTCTTCGGAGTAAAGACTAGTTTATCGCCACCAAATTTAGAAATACCAACAAGAGGTATATTGATGTTATTAGCGGAAAAAACTTTTGTAAGAAAACTAATCTGCGGTGAGCCGCCATCAATCATAATTAAATCAGGGTAAGCCCATTCACTATGTTTAAAACGACGTAATAAGACTTCGGCTAGCGCTCTTTCATCATCACCGCCCGGTGCATCTTTAATTTTAAAGAGACGGTACTCCCTTCTTGCTGCTTCACCATTTTCAAATACTACCATTGATCCATAACTCTCCTTTCCTTGATGATGGGAGATGTCATAGCCTTCGAGGCGATTAACTTTTAATTCATTTAAATCATCATCACGTGTTAGTAAGGAGACGTCTTGGATGTGTTTTAGGGCGCTTATTTTATCCGGATTATCTTTCATTAGTTTTGCGGCTAGTCGTTTTTTTTCTCCAGCTAAAAGCAGGCAAATATTATTAATATTCTTTTTATACTCATGAGCCGAGATAGCATCAATACATCCTCCCGGGCAAAGTCCGATTTGATAATCAAAACAAGCTTTGCCGCTATGAGGAGTGCAATTGCCATACGGGAAAATGCGACGAATTAAACGGAGAGCGCCTTGAAGGAGATAGAAAGATTGATAGGGCCCAAAGACTTTAGCCTTTGAAGCGGGAAATTTTTTTAGATCTGTCGCGCGAACAATAAGCGGTTTCGCAAAATCTATTTTAGGAATAACCACATAAATAAATGAACGGTCGTCGCGGTCAACGATATTATATTTCGGCCAAAACTTTTTAATGTTTTTCGCTTCAAGGATAATTGCCTCGAGTAATGTATCGCTTACTTCATATTTAATATTATCAGCGGCCATAACCATCTCCGCGATACGGGGAGATATATTTTTTTGGAAATATTGTCCGAGGCGGGATTTAAGACTAGTTGCTCGGCCTACATATAAAACAGTCCCCTTTTTATCGAGCCAAAAATAAACTCCCGGTTTTTTTGGAATTGTTTTTAATTTATCTTTTAGTTTTAAATTCATAGAAATATTTTTGGAGATCGATTTTATTATTATGCATTTCAATTCCTTCTTTTTTAAGTAGGCGAATTTTATTTTTTGAGCCGCTAGCAAATCCACCAATTTCGCCATTGCTTCTGATTGCGCGATGGCATGGAACTTGAGGGGCGAAAGTATTTTTATTTAAGGCGTTGCCGACCGCACGAGCAGCTCTTGGCTTATTCATGGCGATAGCAATTCCCTAATATGTCGAAACTTTTCCCTTGGGAATAAGGGAGCAGCATTTATAGACTAGTTGTCGGAAACTTAATTTTAGCATATTGACAAATATTTGGCTTTTGATAATATCGTTGGAGAGAGTCTTTGTTTGTTCCATTTCTGACCGAGGTTCTCTTCTCTTGTTCTTTATATATTAGTCCCGATTCAAGGGAAAACCGAACCAAGATAAACGCCACAGTTTTCGACTCGAGAAAAACCGATTGATGAAGACACTTGATACTTGATGATGTATTATTCCAAAGCATTCCCTTCGGGGCGCTGTTTAGGGAGCCACTCTTATCAAATCTAAGTCTCCGCTCCAGAGAAAAACTAAATCCATCGCGGATATAACTGTTGTTTGGTTCAAAACGCCGAGAATAATTTATAAGTGCCGCTTATTATCTGCCGCATCCTATAAACTTCTCGGTTTTTTTTATTTACTCGTTAAACCGATTAAGAGGCTTCCGCAGACAGCCAGTCCAGCTCCAAAATATTGAATCTTCGTTATTTTTTCTTTATTGATAATAATGCCAAGCGCAAGTGCAATAACTACATAACTTTCGGTAATTGCAATCGTAATTGATAGTTCTTCCCTGGCGACAGCGAATACATATGATGTCCAAGCTAAGAGGTCGACAATTACCATAATTAAAACAAGTGGCCAATTTTTAGCGCTTTGTCGAAAAAACGTTTTTAAATTATTTTGACTTAAGCGAGCGAAACAAATTAATCCGCAAACAAACCATGGAATCCAGAGAGCCATTAAAGGACTTATCTCTTTGGCCTGCGAAGCACTGCCAAAATTGACAATCGCAATCAAGACGCCAGAGAAAATTGCCAAGAGTGATCCTTTTTCTAAAAAATCTTTTTTATTTATTTTCGTCGTATCAATTGAAATTAGAATAATACCGATAAATAAAATAATAATTAAGAATATTTGCCAAAGACTAAGGCTTTCTCTAAAAAAAAGAATGCCAAGTAGAATTGTTAACGGTAGCTCAATCGACATGATGATTTCAACAACTGATAGTTTCCCGATTTCCAGCGCTTTAAAATGAATATAGCCGCTCGCAAAATTGGCTAGACCTAAAATTATTAATGTTATATATTGCGATTGTGTAATGTTTTTTAAATCACTTACGACAAACGGAATTAAAATAATTGAACTAAATAAACTAATCCAGCAAAGAGTTCCGATTGGACCAATTTTATTAATTGTTTTTTGGATTAAAAAATCACCTAAGCCCCAACCAATCATCGCTCCGAATGCTAAGAGTATTGCCAGATTCATAATTTATTTTAAATACTCTTTAAGATATTTTCCGGTTATACTATTTGGTTCGCGAACAATATCTTCCGGTGCGCCGGCAGCGACTAATTTCCCACCATCTTCACCACCATCCGGACCAAGGTCAATAATATAATCCATGGATTTAAGCATGTGCATATTATGTTCGATGACCAAAACAGAGTTTCCCTTCTCAACCAATTTATTCAAAACCGAAAGCAACATATCGATATCATAGTAATGTAAGCCAGTAGTTGGTTCATCAAGTAAATACAATGTTCGTTTGCCAAGAGTATGAGTAAGCTCTTTGGCAATTTTAATTCTTTGCGCTTCGCCCCCTGATAGGGTCGTTGCACTTTGGCCAATTTTAATATAACCGAGACCGACAGATTGCAGAACTTTTAATTTATCAGTGATAAAATAATTGCCTTCAAAATGCTCAATCGCCTCATCGATTGTTAAATCCAAAATTTCGGCGATGTTCTTATTTTTATACTTAACCTGAAGAGTTTCGCGGTTAAAACGCTTGCCACGGCAGACTTCGCACTCAACTAGAACTGGAGGCAGAAAATGCATTTCAATTAGGTTGGCTCCGGCCCCCTGACAGGCCTCACAGCGCCCACCAGGGCGATTAAAGGAGAAACGGCCGATAGAATATCCTCTTTCTCGAGAATCGGGCAAGGAGGCGAAGAAATCGCGGATGGGAGTGAATATTCCGGTATAGGTTGCTGGGTTAGAGCGCGGAGTGCGGCCGATGGGAGATTGGTCAATAACTACGACCTTATTTATATATTCTGCCCCTTTCACATCTTTAGCGAACTCGAGCTTAGCTTTACCTGGTCTGTTCTTGATATGGGTAATATTCTTATAGATAACATCATATAAGAGTGATGATTTTCCTGATCCAGAAACACCGCTAACGCCGACTAAACGGCCGAGCGGGATTTCAACATTTAAGTTTTTTAAATTATTTGCATAGGCACCGACAATTTTAAGCGAACCATGATTTTGCTCACGTCTTTTTGGCGGTAAGCCGATTTCCCGATGACCGGCAAGATATTGGAGAGTTAGTGATTTTTTGATGGCCGTTTTATTTTTCTTTTCATCTAGTAAATCCTTGGTGTTGCCAATGGCGACAATTTCACCGCCGTGTACTCCGGCGAGTGGCCCCATATCAACTAAATAGTCAGACTCAATAATAGTTTTCTCATCGTGCTCCACGATGATAACGGTATTGTTTTTGTCGCGTAATTTTTTCAAGGTATCGATAAGACGCTCGGTGTCGCGCTCATGCAAACCAATAGTCGGTTCATCAAGAACATAAAGAGTTCGTGAAAGATGAGAGCCGATTTGTGATGACAAGCGAATGCGCTGCGCTTCCCCACCGGATAAAGTATGAGCTTCTCTTTCTAGGGAAATATAGTTGAGCCCGACTTTAAGTAAGAATTCAATTCGACTAATAATTTGGACGACAACGTTTTCCGAAATAGTGCGCTGTCTCTTCGTCATCTTCTCATAATATTTGTTAAAGAAGTCTAAGGTTTTATTTATCGGTAGGCGACAAACTTCAGCAATATTTTTTCCACCGACGCGGACCGATAAAGCTTCCGGTCTTAGGCGTTCGCCATTACAGATTTTGCATTTTGTATCATTAAAATAATTAGTTTTCCCTAGCCCCGAACATTCTGGGCAAGCTCCGTGTGGCGAATTAAAAGAAAAGAGACGAGGTTCAATTTCGGGAAAAGAAAAATTATCGTTTGGGCAGGTCCAATTAGATGATAATAAGAATTCTTGTTTAGAAAAATTAGCGATTACCAGCCCCTTGCTATAATCAAGCGAATTTTCAACCGCTTCAAATAGACGGGTTTGATCGCTTAAAAGAATTTTATCAATGACTATTTCAATATCATGTTTTTGTTTGGGCGCGAGTTTAACTTGTTCGCGCAGTGAATGAATTTTTCCGTCGATTCGCGATTCACTGTAGCCAAGGGAAAGATAATTATAGAGGATTTGATAATATTCACCTTTGCGATCACGAACAATTGGTGACATTATTGTCACATATTCCTCTTTAAGTTCTTCTCCGCGGCTGATAATAATATCAACCATTTCTTCGACGGTTAGTTTTTCAATTTTAGTTCCGCAGACTGGGCAATATACTTCACCGACGCGCGCGTATAGTACTCTCAAGTAATCGTAAATATCTGTTAGTGTCCCAACGGTTGAACGGGGGTTGTGGGAGAGAGCTTTTTGATCAATTGAAATTGATGGTGCGAGACCAATAATTTCATCAACATCGGCTGCCTTTTTTTGCCCCAGAAATTGGCGCATATAGGGTGATAAGGATTCGACGTACTGTCTTTTTCCTTCGGCAAAAATTGTATCAAAAGCAAGCGACGATTTGCCGCTTCCGGAAACACCGGTAATAACTGTTAATTTATTATGTGGTATTTCTAAATTTATATTTTTTAAATTATGCATCCGCGCTCCGCGAATGATAAGTTTTTCGTTATCTGGCATATTAGTTATTTATGAACGGATTCGGGTCACTGAAAGTTATTAATTTGGTTTTATGGTTAATTATTTCGAACGGAGTGCCGTATTTTTTATTGTATAAAGTATCAACGGAACAGAATAAAGCTTGACTATAGTCAAAGCCTAATTTGATGCTAGTTGTTTTAACTTGTTCTTCAGACTTTCCCTCGACTTCGACATAGGGCGCAAGATATGGCCATTCGTCAATTGTTACTTCGACGCCATCAAGCAGCCAAAATTCACGTCGACTCTCTTGATAGGCTTTTTGTTTCGCGCCGATTGATTCCAGGAATTTTACTCCTTCGTTAAAATTGTCGATCTTAAGGCAAATTTCTTTTTGATCCACTATTTGATTTCCGTCAACAACTTTAAGGCTCATTGTTATTTTATCTCCTTCGTCACGAACTCGAAGCCAGCCACCTGTAATTTCATGGCCGATTGGTAATTCAAAAACTATTCGTTTCATTAAAAATTCGGGCTTTATTAAGGTCGCCCCAGCTTTATTTAGTTTATTTCTGATTTCATCTTTATTAATATTAGTGAAAGTGGCCTCGTATTCAATATCCATAGTATTGACATTTATATTATAATATGTTATGATGATATTTCGTAATTCTGAAATTGTAAAACTAACCTTCTAAACCCCATATCCCATGCGTTCTGTTCTTTTCATTGTCGTTATTCTTGCACTTTCGGCCAGTGCTTCATTTGCTCAATCAGTTGAAACATTCCTAAAGTTTAACAGCGATGGGAAAATCGTCAACAACGATGCGAATATTTCATTTTCCGTGGCGCTTGCTCATGACTCTACTAATTTCATGTCAAAAATGAAATTTACCACATTTATTCTTGTCGAGCCAGAATGGGGAGAGCAAATGTTTGGTTTGTCTTATGCACCCGCCCCTTGGGTTGAAGTAGGCCTCGCAGCCGGCTTTGAGCAAGCACCAAGAATGTTTCGCGGATGCGCTACACTTTGGCTCGGTAAGGGCAAATTCTCCTCATTTACCGCTTTCGAAAGAGGTATTGGAAAAGATAATTGGTGGATTAGAAATATAACCAAATATCAAACTTCTGATAAACTTGCTCTTGGATTCCAGGGCTGGCGTTATAACGGTATCGGCCCGCTTATAGAATACAAAGTTGTTAATCATATTAGCGTCTATGGTAATCCTGTTTGGAACCCGGAAGCTGAGACAGATGCGGCAACACTAATAGTAGGTTTGTGGTTAAATTTTTGACAACAACCGAACACTCGTTTACAGAGCTTCAATTGAAGCTCTCTTTTTTTATTTAAATTTACTTTTAATCCTCGGCAATATCTAAAAACTCTTCTATTTTTTTTGTGATAGTGGTTGGAGTAATATTATGTTTTTTATTATAAGCTAATTGTTTGGTGCGGCGCCGATCGGCTTCATTAATCGCTCGTTTCATCGAGTCGGTTTTTTTATCGGCGTATAAAATAATTTTTCCTTTTACGTTTCGCGCCGCTCGGCCCATGGTTTGCATGAGCGAAGTTTGGCTGCGCAGAAAACCTTCGCGGTCAGCGTCGAGTATCGCCACTAAAGTTACTTCAGGCAAATCAAGGCCTTCGCGTAAAAGATTAACCCCAATAAGCACATCGAACTTCCCTTCCCGGAAGTTTTTTAAAATCTCGGTACGCTCAAAGGTCTTAATATCGGAATGCAAATAATTTGCTTTGATGTTTTTATTATTAAGATAGGTATTTAAATCTTCGGCTTGTTTTTTTGTCAGTGTATTAATAATTGCTCTTTCGCCAAGAGCGGCAATTTTTATTACTTCTGCCGTAATATCATTAATTTGGCTATAATTTTCTTCCTTATTAAAGACGGGTCGTATTTCAATTTCAGGATCAACTAAGCCGGTCGGACGAATTACTTGTTCAGCGGTTTGCTTAGAATTTTTTATTTCAAAGTCACCCGGCGTTGCAGTAGTAAATATCATTTGGCCAATTCTTTTTTCAAATTCAGGAAATCGTAAAGGGCGATTATCAAGGGCTGAGGGTAAACGCCACCCATATTGTACCAAGGTTTTTTTACGCGCTTGGTCGCCATTATACATACCGCGTATTTGCGGAATAGCAATATGAGATTCATCCACAATCGTTAAGAAATCCGGTTTACCATCTTTCCAGGGGAAATAAGAAATTAAAGAGTCTGGCGCTTCGCCGGCTAATTTTCCGGTAATGTGGCGAGAATAATTTTCAATACCGTGACAGTAGCCGAGCGTGCGCAGCATTTCCATATCGTATTTTGTTCGACGCTCTAATCGCTCCGCTTCAAGAAGAAATCCTTCTTTTTTAAAATAGGCTAGGCGTTCTTTTAATTCTTCGTTAATGTTTTTAATTGCTTGTTCAATTTGGGGTTTTGTGGAAACGAAATGCTTCGGAGGAAAAATAACGATTTCTTCTAAATTGCCGATAATGTTTTTTGTCACATTATCAACAATCGTTAAATCAGAAATAGTTTGCCCGCTAAGATCGAGACGATAAATAACATTTTCTGACATCGAGCGAATTTCAAAGGCATCGCCGCGGACACGAAATTGGCCGCGCTTTATTTCGCCGTTAACTCGTTCAAATTGAATTTTAATTAATTGTTTGATTAAATCAGAGCGGACGATAGTCTTCCCTTTTTCTAAAACGAGACGCGCCTCTAAATAGGTTAGCGGTACACCTAAATTATAAATACAGGAAACAGAAGCAACAATGATAACATCGCGTCGCGAAACTAATGCTGAGGTTGCGCCGTGACGCAAACGATCAATTTCTTGGTTAATCATGGCCTCCTTATCAATATAGGTATCGGTAATTGGCAGATAGGCCTCTGGCTGATAATAATCGTAGTAGGAAACAAAATAATGAACGGCATTTTTGGGAAAGAAATTTTTATATTCGCGATAGAGCTGCGCTGCGAGCGATTTATTTGGCGCTATAACTAAAACCGGCTTATCGAGTTCTTGAATAACATTGGCCACAGTAAATGTTTTTCCCGATCCAGTAACGCCCAATAAAGTTTGGTAATTAAAACCCTTCTTAACACCTGCTAAGAGTTTGGTAATTGCTGTCGGCTGGTCGCCCGCGGGCTTGAAATCAGATTTTAATTTGAATATTTTTTCCATACTTTAACTAATAAGATCAACTTGTTGTTCTTCAATGATACTGACTTCTTCGCTTACTTCGGATTTCTGGCAATTATTATTGCGACAGTCAAACCAGAGAATAATAAAAGCAGCGAGACCAAATAGGCTGGCGACTAAAAATGGCAAATTACTTTTAAGGCCAAAGAGCGCTCCAGCTAAAATTGGGCCGATAATCATGCTGAGCGACATAACCGAATTCATTACGCCAAGAATAAGACCCTGCTCGCGCGCCTCGCCCTTCTTGGCAATTTGACTAGTCATAAGAGCACGTAAAACAGATTGAGCTAAACTGATAAAGGTAATGCCGATAATGAAAAAAACTAAGTAGCTTATTCCCATAAACAAGAAGCCGACAGCGAGTAGTAGCATCAGCCAAACAATCAAAGTTTCTGGTTTGAAATATTTCAACCAGATTTTCTTTAAGGCAAAAGCCTGATTAAATATTAAAACAAGGCCCATGCCAGCAGTAGCGAAACCAACCATGGCGGCCGTGAAATTAAATTTTTCATTAAGATAAAGCGAGAAGGTTGATTGTTGGCTAGCAAGCGCTAGGCCAAATAAAAACCAGGCAATAAAACCTAAACGGAGATTTGAATTTTTTAGAGATCGCCAGAGAGGTTTAAGAGGATTTAATTCTATTTTTTTTGTGTCATCACGATACTTATTTGTTTCTGGTAAGTTAATAAGAGCCAGGATAAAATTAAGAAAAGCTAAACCGCCGACAAACCAAAATGGAAAGTTCAGGGAAATGGAGCTAAGTAACCCGCCGATTAACGGGCCAATAATTAAACCAACGCCAAAAATAGCGCCGATGTATCCAAGATTAGTAGTTTTTTCTTTTTCGTCTTTGGCTATATCCATTAAGTAGTTTTGCGCAATCGGAAAATTTCCAGCGGCCAAGCCATCAATAACGCGTCCTAAAAATAATAAGAAAATACTGTTTGCGGCTGCAAAAACTAGCCAGCCGATTGAAGTGCTAAGAATACTAATGATTAGAACTGGCCGCCTGCCAATCTTGTCAGAGAGAGCTCCGAGTAATGGAGCGCTAAAAAAAGAAAAAAATGAGAAGACAGCAAACAAGAGCGTGACCGTAAAAGCCGAGGCGCCAAAGGACTGAACATAAAAAGGTAGAATTGGAATTATGATTCCTATTCCAAGCACGTCGATGAAAACGGTTAATAGTATTATTAGTTTTTTATTCATTCTGTATTTTATATTTATTTTTGTAAGGGTCCGAGAAGATAAGTCGGTAACATCGCCATAGCTTTCCCGTTATGTTTGCCGACCGCTTCGAATGCGGCTGTGGCGTCAGTACCGCAACCTTGAACAATAACATCTCCTCCTGGATGAACGCCCGAAGAAGTATATGAACTTAAATCATAAACCTGACCATTTATAAGTTGCCAGCAATCAGTTTTAGAATTGTGGAGAGCAACATCGGCCATTGTCAGCGAACCGGCATACTTAGTTGTGTTAGTCGTATTTGCGCCACTAGCAGTATTACTTTGTGAGTTAGTCAAGTTTTTATTTCCGCAACCCGTTAAAAATACTAGGAAAGCTGGAATGATTAAAAAAAGGTAGGTTTTTTTCATAATTTTTGATTATTTTTTAATAAATTATCACTAATATATTAACATAATACGCCTAAAATTAAAAAGAAATCTTATTTAGCAATTAAAAAGGAGCTGGCACATGGCCCGCTCCTAGGATTTATAGATCCCCGTTTAAAAAAATTGTTTCGTCATTACTTGGTCCGACAGATAGTATAACTATTTTGCCGTGTGTGAAATTTTCAATGAAAATGAGAATGTCCTTTACTTCATCGGGTAAGTCTGCGGCAGAGCGGATACTGGAAATATCTTCTGTCCAACCCGGAAATTCTTGATAGACTGGCTTACAGTTATAAAGAATTTCAGACTCTCTGATGAAATCAGTAATTTCGTCTCCATCTCGGATTAACCGGTCACCATAGAAGATGTCAGGTCCAAGATATTTATATCCAATACAGAGCTTAATTTTTTGAACTCCGGTCATAACATCAAATTTAGTTAAAACCAGGTAAGGCCCATTAATTTTTATGGAGTGTTTTAAGGCAGGCAAATCAAGCCAGCCTGGTCGGCGTGCTCGGCCAGTTGTGGCGCCGTATTCCCCGCCCTTAATGCGCACCGCTACACCCTGAATCATCTCATCATCGAAATTTATTGCTTCACTGACGGTAAGATTTAGAGCGCGTTCGCTTTCCGCATTATTTTTAGAATCGTGACAGTAATATTCACTATCACGTCCACCAAACTCAGTTGGGAAAGGTCCATTTCCGACCCGGGTCATATAAGGAGCTTTAGTAATCCCTAAAACCAGATCAATATCTGTTACTTTTAAGCCACAGCCTTTGGCTAGACCTTCAACCGAACAGTCAGATGACGTTTGATAAAACGTCGTGCCATAATCAATGCTTAGCAAAGTTCCCTGCGCGCCTTCGAGTAATATTTTTTTGTCGCTGACTAGCGCTTCGCTAACGTAGGTATTCAGGTTAATAATTTTGCTTTTGAATTTTGGAGCGAGTTCACCAAGAAAATAATCAATAATCGCCTGACGATTAAAAACTTTAGTCTTATCATAAAAGGCACCGTTGGCAAACTTATGGCCGTATTTTTTACCAAACATCAAGTCCTCAATAATTCGACGGTTTAGACGATTAAATGAATCTTGCTTAGCATCAAGAAATTTATCAAACTTATCGATAAAGATTTTTTCGTTCGCTAAATCATTCATCGAAATTGACAACCTTGAATAGTAGTCAGAATAAAATGGTCCGATGCCACAGCCGGTTGTTCCAATTAATTTTGATTTAGCAGAGGTTAAATCCTCTAAAATGTGATATGGCATTAGAAGATTGGCCTCATGGCTAATGAATAAATTATCGAAACTTAAGCCGATGCATTTTTGCATTTCTCCTGATAGAGAATGAAGGTCAAGTGCAACTCCTCTTCCAATAATATTGGCCACTTTAGGATTTAGAATCCCTGATGGTAACAAATGGCAAACGAATTCTTTGCCATTGTATATGAGAGTGTGTCCGGCGTTTGGTCCGCCAGTACCGCGAATTACGATGTCGGCCCATTCTGAGGCCAACACATAAACAATCTTGCCTTTTCCGCTATCTCCCCATTGATAGCAAATAACGGCAATTACTTTTTTTCCGTCAGTGACGTAGGCGAGTGGAATGATTTTGGTATTTTTCATGGCTCTGATTTTAGTATTTCGGTTTGTTGTTTGTATTATTATTTTAAAGGTCTGGTGTTCCAAGATATTTCAATATCCTCAATAAATTTACTGCTCTTTATTTATATTGTCAATCAGGGCTCAGGTATCGTCCGAATGAATAATTTAAAAAAACTCCCGTTTCGCGGGAGCTTTATTTAAAAGAAGTATTGAATGATTAGGCCGGACATAACACTTATGCCGAAGAGGAGACCGAGAATGGTGAACACCTCACGTTTGTTTTTATTCTCGCGGAGCAAAACAAGAATTCCTAAGCCTCCGCTCGCACATAAGCCGGCGATAACTGCGCCATAAGTAATTACGCCTTTTAGATATAGCTCGGTAATCGCAACCGAGGAGGCACAGTTAGGAATTAAGCCGACTAGGGCCGCTATAAATGGTTGGAGAAAAACATGACCGGAAAATATGATACGCAAATTATTATCGCCTATTTTTGAAATAAGCAGATTAATTAAAAATGAGGCGCTAAAAACAAAGGCAAAGATTTTCAGGGTATGAATTAAAGGGTGGATGATAATTTCTTTCGGACTAAATTTTTTGGCACTAGAGCTAACGCAGTGGCCACAGCAGGCTTGTTCTTCGACGACTTGTTCGTGGTGATGTGATGTGTCATCTTTACCTTGAGAATAGGCCATCGCATGTTCCCTTGTTCGTCGATTTTTTTTTCGAAAAAACAAATCAATAGAGTATCCAGCAACAAGTGCGATAAATATTTTCGTTAGAATTATGGGTAGAATTATTTTGGCTTTTTCCGGTTGGGATAAAATTACAGGAATGGCTTCGTCTGAGGTTGAAAGGTAAACAGCTAGGAGGGTCCCAATAGTCAGAAGGCGCTGAGTATACAGAGCGGTCGAGATAACCGAAAAACCGCATTGCGGGAAACTCCCGGCCAAGGCGCCTACGGCTGGACCAGCTTTGCCAGCATTGTGAATATTCTGTCTGATTTTATTACCTAATTTATACTCAAATAACTCGATAAGAACATATACCACGAATAAGAGTGGTAGCATTTTTAAGGAGTCAATGAGCGCTTCGATAAATATTTGCCACATATACTTTCATTATCGGCAGAAACAAACGATTAGTCAATATTTCTTAGTATCCAGTGAATTCTTCAATTTTAATATTATTTTTATCAATTCCGGAGTCTATAAGTATTTTATGTAATGACTGAATCATCCCCGATGGCCCAGCTAAGTAATAAATTGGATTGATGACTTCAGCGAGATGTTTGTTTAGTAATTCGCTATCTATATGTCCTGTTTCCCCGTTCCAAGCTTTTTGCGCACTGGCCGCTTGGGTCATTATGGCTATCATTTTAAAATTCGGATTTAGTTTCTCAAGAGAATTAAGCTCTTCAAGATAAGGTGCATCTTCTGGTTTTTTGTTGCTATAAAATAAGTAGATTTTCTGCTTTAATTTTTTTAGGCTTGCATCCGTAATAATACTTTTAAAAGGAGTTATACCGATTCCTCCAGCCAAGAATACTACAGGTCGCTCCATGTCTTTATCGAGTGTAAATATTCCCATAGGAGCATCGAATATAATTTCCATTCCAGGAGTGAATTTTTTTAAATTGCGTTTAAACGCCGTGTCGCGTAGTCGCGTCGCGATTGAAATATGGTTTTCTTCAGGCGAGCTTACGAGGGAAAAAGTTCTCGTATTCCCTTCCGCGTCGCTTTCAACCGGGTTAATAATAGTAAAATCGCCAAATTGCCCTGCACGATATGTAAAACTACTGGGCTTTTCAAAATAGAAAGCGGCGGTTTCGTTCGCAAGATTTTCGGTTTTAATATATTTAATTATATGAATCATATATATAAAGTAAATTTAGGAATCATTTATCTATAATATTACTACGCATTACTTATTTATTATTATCCCACATATTTGACTAAATGGCTAAATAGTGATTAAATTTAATATTAATAATTTTGATTAGTACATTTAAAATTAACATAAATTTTCACTAAAACAGGTAAAAATGGAAAAAGTCCTTTATTACAGTGGTCGCGGAAACCATCATTTGGCAGCTGCGACTTTAAAACATTTGGGTGAATATCATGGCAAAGAGCTTGTCTTTAGTCATGTCGACATCGCTGAGTATACCGACGAAGAATGTGATGATAAATTTCCTCATTACGAGGAAATCGAGAATAGAACAGTCGTATATTTTCAAAGTATTTATAATCGCGAATTGCTTGAAGAAGCGCTGGAAGCAATCTGGGCCTTAAAGCGACAGTATAAAGCGAAATACTTGATTGCAGTAATTGCCTTTTTAATTTTTAGGCGTCAGGATCACGAAGAAAAACTTGATGAAGTTTGCCGTTTGCGCATGGTTATTGACCGCTTAAAACATGCTGGTGTCGATGAAATCATCACCGTGTCACCACATTCACCCAAGATGAAGCAATTTTGCGACGAGTATGGAATTGTAATGCGTGAACTTGATCCATCGCCCCTCTTCTCATCTGCTATCAAAACCTACCTCGACGAAATTCCGGAAATCTATGCTCCTGATAAAGGTTCAATTGTTCGTGCTATTGGTTTGGCTAAGTTAACTGGGAGTAGAGTTATTTTTAGCTTAAAAGAACGTGGCTTAAATAATGCAATAACAATTAAAGCTGAAGATGAGTTAGAAATCACTGAGCTAATTAAGTACTACCAAGCAAACTTTAACTTCCCTGATATAGCATATGCTGATATAGAGCATATTAAAGACCAGGCGATCGTTGTAACTGAGGATGAAGTTTGCACGGGCGAAACCGCCAATTCGACTGGAGAAAGGTTAAAAGAATTAGGATCAAGGCTAATTATTTTTTTAGCCATGCACCCTGTCTTAGTTAGATCTTGGCGCCGGAAGTTATTTGATAATAACCCCTTTGATAAGATATTAATGGGAAATACGATTCCCCGTGATTACTCAAAAAGAACGGGAGGTAAGATCCATGATATTTTTGTCGAAGAATCACTTGCACAAATTTTGTATAAAAGTTTGCAGCAATTAGTGAAAAAGTAAATCGTTGAAAGATAAATAAAAAAAGAGGGCCAAACAGTCCTCTCTTTTAATATCCATTTATATATTCAATTATTTTTCGTTATTTTTACGACTGAAAAAATGAGGATTAGGTCGACGGCTAGCTGAGCCGCTTGTTCGTCCGGAGCCTGTTTTGAAGCCGGGTTTTGCGCTACCGAATCGAGAGTTGGTCGAGCTTACACCTGATGGTCGTGAGCTTTGGTTTGTTGATTGGCCAGACTGGCCTGGTTGGCTAGATTGATATGAACCGCTTGGCCTTTGTCCAAGAATTGAGCGACCACTATTTGATTGGCGCGCGCCACCTGAGCGACCTGAATTTGGTCGGCCTGAATTTGAGCGTCCACCGCCTGAACGGGGCCCAAAGCTTCGGCTCGAAACTTGGTCAAAATGAGCAAATTCTTTGATCGCTAATGTCTTATTAATTAAGCGTTCAATATCTCTAACATCTTTTAATTGATTAGGAGTCGCAAATGAAATTGCTTTACCAATTTTTCCCGCACGACCAGTCCGACCGATACGATGGACATAATCTGAAGATGCGTCAGGCAAATTATAATTTACAACTAATTCGATCCCATTAACATCTAAACCACGCGCAGCCACATCTGTCGCCACAAGAATTCTTGAGTGCATACTTTTAAAAGCATCAAGCGCGGCGCGACGACGACTTAAAGATAAATTTGAATGAATCTCAGTCGCCTTATGTCCGAGGTTAAATAATTTTTGGGTTACTTCTTTAACGCCGTGTTTGGTGCGAACAAAAACCAGGATTGAACCCTCATGTTCTTTAATAATTTTTTCAAGATGTGAAAAGCGATCAGCTGGTTTAACAACAAAGACTTCTTGTTCAACTCTTTCTGCGGTTGTTCCCTGCGGTGCAACTTCAATACTGATTGGTAATTTCAAATGGTTAGCGGCAAGTTTCGCAATAGTTGCTGGCATGGTCGCGGAAAATAGCATTGTTTGTTTTTCTTTCGGAGTTTGCTTGAGAATTTCTTCGACTTGTGGAGCAAAACCTAAATCAAGCATCATATCGGCTTCATCAAGTACAAGTATTTTAATTTGATCGAGTTTAACAGTATGGCGTTTTAAGTGATCCAGTAAACGACCGGGGGTAGCGACAATAATATGCGGTTTCTTTCTTAGCATGAATAATTGACGGTCTATTGCTTCGCCACCAATAAGAGTCGCGATTCGGAGTCCTAAACTCATGCCTAATTTTTTTAAACTATCGCCAACTTGGATTGCTAATTCGCGGGTTGGTACAACAACAAGCGCCTGACCTTTTTCCAGGCCGAGACGTTGCAAAATTGGGATACCAAAAGCAAATGTTTTGCCAGTCCCGGTTTGAGCGATTCCAATAATATCTTGTCCCTTGAGAGCGATTGGGATTGCTTGATGTTGAATTGGAGTTGGCGTTTCGAGTTTAAGATTCTTCAGAATCTCAAGAATTGATTTACTGATGCCGAGATCAGAAAATGTAATTTCTGCGGTTTTTTTACTTAAAGAGATAGCTTGTTTTGAGCTTGTAATAGTGTTCATAATAAAAAATAAGTGACCCGATTTCTCTCAAAGGCCACTTACTTAGATAGACTTTATATATGAAGGAGATTCGAATCTTTTGTTAGACTAGAATAATATCACGAGTGAATATTTTTGTCAATGGATGATTCCCCTGCTATATAGCCCGTTGACCAAGAGAGTTGCAGATTATAGCCTCCAGTTGGTCCGGTCAAATCCAGTATTTCTCCAGCAAAGAATAAGTTCGAAATTATTTTTGAGCGCATGGTTTTCGGGTCGACTTCTTTTAAATCGATTCCTCCGGCCGTGACCATGGCCTGATCAAAATCGCCCAGACCAAGAACTGTTAATTCTAATTTTTTTAAACAATTGATAATTATAGTCTTTTCATCTTTGGTAATAGAATTTGCCTGCTTCTCGGGATTAATGCCAGTAAGTTTAATTAAGACCGGAATAAATTTTGGCGCAATCAGGCCCTCTAAAATATTGCGAAATATTTTTTGTCCGGAGTGAAATATTTTTTGGAGATAATTAGCTAACTCCGTCTCAGTACTTTCCGGTTTAAAGTCTAGTTCAAGGCGGTATTTTTGATTCGAAAACAAATCAATTTCTCGGCTAAGATTAAGAGCGGCGGGACCGCTTAGTCCATTTCGCGTAAATATTATATCACCGCGAGCGGCACTTATTTTTTTATTATTTCCGTAAAGATTTAGTTTAATATTCTCAAGGCTTAAACCTTCTAAGTCAGGAATAAATTTTTCTTTGAGGTGAATTGCAACTAAAGCCGGTCGGGGTTTAATAATCTTATGGCCTAATTGCGTGAGCCAGCCGTAAGCTTCCCCACTGGATCCGGTCAGCGGATAAGAGCGACCGCCAGTCGCAATTAAATAATTATCTGCTGTGATACTTTCTCCATTATTTAAAATAATTTTCTCTATCTTATTCTGGCGACTCGTAATTTTTTTTACCTCAGCGCCGTATTTCAGCTCGCAGGAATTATTTTTGATTATATTTAGAGGAACGTTTAGAATATCAGTCGCTAAATTACTAAGCGGAAATACGCGGCCGTTTGCTTCTATTTTTGTAGTTACTCCGTGAGTATTAAAGAAATTAATTGTCTCTCTGCTTCCGAAACGGGAAAAAGCGGAAATAAGGAATTTATTATTGGGAAGATAATAAGAGGCTAAGATTTTTGGGTCGGGAATATTATTGGTAAAATTACAACGCCCGCCACCTGTCGTAAGAAGCTTTATTCCTGGTCTTTTGTTTTTTTCTAAAATAATAACTGAGGCGCCAAGTTCAGTGGCGCGGCAGGCAGCCATAAGGCCAGCCGGCCCGGCTCCAATTATCGCTAAATCGTATTTCATAAGATTATTTTGGCGTTAACTTCATTTTAAGTATATCATGGCCGATATTCGTGAACAAACAAAAAAGAGGTTTTGTCCTCTCTTTTGTTTTACTATTTAGATAAATATCTATTTAACAATTTCGTTATTTTCTTCGCCATCATTAATCATGATTTCATTATTAGCACTAGTAGCGCCGGATATTGTGCTAGTAGCGTTACTTTCTCTTTGCAATACTGAGCACTCTTTAAGATCGTCTCGGTAAATTTTCCAAGCATCATTCCGGGATTTTTTTAAGGATTCGTTGGTGTTTTTGCTGCTTGTCTGAAAAGAATTAACACAGATCTTATTAGCTTCGAATTGTTCTTGCTCAGTAGTTTTATCTAGAGCTGATTTTTGACAGGCATTTCGATTGTTAATGGTTGAAATCAGCGCCTCGCTACTGCTAGCCATAGAGCTGGTTAAAGAAGTATCCTTTTTATCAATTGCGCTTTTAACGCATTGAACAGCGACGGGCTTAACTAATATTGGTCTCGCTTCCATTGGCTTTGGGCTCTCATTAGGATTTTTTACATCACCCTTTCTAATCCCCCACAGAGCAGTTCCGATTTGTTTTATTTTTTCAAATAATTTTATTTCACCTGGATGTAATATTTTTTCAAGAATTGGGGATGTGCCTGTTGCTCGTATTACTTCGCTTGAAGCGCGTTCTTGTCTTTCAAGCGTGCCAGTGGCCCTCTCTTGTCTTGGTATTAGTGGGTTTGAACTTGTGTTTATTCGTACTCCGAATAAAGCACCGCCATCTTTCTTGATCATTTTAAAATTCTTAATTTGATCAGGAGAAGGAATTTTTTCTAATTCTTGAGCAAGCACAACGCCGCTTACTGCAAAAATAATTGAAAAAATCATCATCGCTAGTAGAAATTTTTTCATAATTTTGTATTTATTTAATAAGCATTATTATATCACAAAATTTTTGTTCGGAAAACAAAAAACCCTCTGGCTGAACCAGAGGGTTTTTTGGTAAAAGATTGATTAGGCAAGCTTAACGTTTACCGCGTTCATTCCTTTAGCTGATTGTTCCTGCTCAAAAGAAACAGTTTGACCTTCGTGAAGTTCATTGTATGAAACTCCAACTAAAGCATTGCTGTGAAAGAATAAATCTTTCTCTTGGCCTTCAACAGTGATGAAGCCAAATCCTTTGTCAGTTAAACTTTTGATAACACCAGTCATTTATTTTAGACTTAGTAAATAAAGTTGCAATTTTTTTTGATATATTTTTGAAACTCGACGACTTTTCTAACCAATAAAATTATGCCCTTTTATAATAGCACGTATTTACTAATAAGTAAACCCCTATTTCTTTGCAGATTTTTTTACTGGTTTTTTGATCGCTTTTTTTGTTTCGACTTTTTCTTTCTTTTCTGGCTTGGAAGCCTTAAGTTTTACTACCGGTTTAAGTTCTTTAACAATTGCCTTTTCTTCTTTAACGATTTTAACAGGCTCAGAAACAATAGATGGGTTCAAAAACTTTAATATTTTCTCCAATTTAGAGTTAATTGCCTCTAGTCTTTCTTCTAATTTGCTGTTGTCAGCTTGATGGTGCTCATGTCTTGGAGCTGCGCTTGGAGCATCGCCTTGCTTGAAGCAATTACTGCAGAAAACAGGTTTGCCGCTAGTTGGCTTAAATGGAACTTCGCAGTTATTGCCGCAAGAACTGCAGGTAGCCGTAAACATTGGCTTATCGCTGAATCTTCTTTCTTCACGACGTCCTTCTGGCCGATCACTTCCCTTGAAGCAATTACTGCATAAAACGGGTCGATTGCCACTTGGTTTAAATGGAACTTCGCAAGCAGCGCCACAATCAGCGCAGACAGCCTTAAACATCTCTGGTCTGTCGCCACGGTCACGTCTGTCTCCGCCGAAGCCTCCGCCTCCTCCACCAAATCCACGTTTTTTAAAGTCACCACCGAATTTTCGGTCGCCGCCAAATTTACGATCTCCTCCCCCATCACGATTAAAATTTTTCATAATATTAATTAATTGATTAACGTATAAATAGTTTAGTCTCAAAGTTAGAATAAAACAAGTGTCTCTGCTTATTTAATCCCGTATGCTTTAAATGTTTTTACAATTTCAGCTGCTTCATCTTGGCCTAAATCATCAGTAAAGCCAAGCCAACGTGGTGGTAGAGCAAAAATATATGCAGAATTTTCTCCGAGCTTGCTTGGACCAATTGGAGCGGCACTAATACCCAAGTTCTCTTCCTGGATTAATTTCCATTCCGCTGGTGTGAAAACTAATACTGGAATATCTTGCCAATGTGCTTTCGCTGACCACTTCGGATTACGAATTAATATTTTTGGACCTTGATACTTTGTGTTCGGTTCAATAAGTAATTGACCGTTCCAGTTTTCAGTGACAATTGAATATCCGAGCCAAGAATCGGGCAAGTTTAATTCAAATCCGTATTCGCTGTTTTTATAATTATTTGGAGTTTTAGCTGCTTCCTTTATAATTTCAATTAATTTTCCGTTCTCAACTTTAAAGTAGCGCGATACACCAATAGAAGGTGTGACGGTCATCGCCTCGCTTACTCGACGATCGGCATAATTAACGACAATCTCGCCGTTTACATATTCAGTATTTTGCGGAGCGATTCGGTCTCCTAGCAAAATCGCGTTTGTGCCAATACATCCTGTTTCGCTACGGAGCGCGGCAACAATATAATAAAACACACCGCTTCCCTCTGAATTCTGGATAATAATTAAGGCGTCATCTTCTAAACCATCCTTATTAAAATCAGCTTTAACGTCATTTCCGAAATACTGAGAATTAGATGATATATTTTTGTCAATCAAGTATTCGCAGGTTTTTACGTTAAAAAGATTATCATTGTTAATACCAGGAACAACGACTGCTTCATTAATTGCTGGCTTAGTTTGTAAAACAAAGTAAGCTAAAACGGCGATAGCTATAACCGCGATTATCTTGAAGATATTCTTTTTTAACATACGATTATAGTTATTATTGTTTAATAATATTTTCTTCACGTCTTATTGTTTTAATGGCTTCTTCAACGGTTGTCATAAATTGTGCGGGAAAAATGATTGTAGAATTTTTTTCTACACTAATTTCCGCCATAGTTTGCAGAGTTCTTAATTGCAATGCAACTGGATGGGCCGAAATTAAATCAGCGGCCTGACCAAGTTTTTCGGCAGCCTGGAATTCTCCTTCAGCGGCAACAATCTTGGCGCGACGTTCGCGCTCCGCTTCCGCTTCTTTAGCCATCGCTCTCTGCATATTTTCCGGAAGAAATATATCTTTAATTTCAACAGCTGTTACTTGCGCTCCCCAGGGTTCGGTATGGGTATCGATAACATTTTTTATTTGTTCATTAATTTGTGCTGTTTGCGACAAGAGTTGATCAAGGCTAAATTGCCCGACGACATTGCGGACCGTTGTTTGGCTGATTTGATTAACTGCTTGATAAATGTTTTCAATCGCAATTACCGCCTTAGAGGCATCAACGATATGATAATAAGCGACCGCGGCAATATCGATTGATACATTATCCCGCGTGATAATCTTTTGCGATGGAATATCCATCGTAACAGTTCGCAGGACGACGCGTGACATTTTTTCGAACACCGGAACAAGAAAAATCAAACCTGGTCCGCGCATGCCGGTATATTTTCCGAGGAAAAAAATAACGGCGCGTTCGTACTGTTTAACGACTTTGAGCGAGATCGCTAAGATAAAAATAACGAGTCCGATAATGATTGAAAATGTGTTCATATAGTTATTATTAATTATAATCGCATTCTAGCACAAATTGACTTATTTTTCTAGAATAAAAAACCCCAGTTTGATCGGGGGTTTAAAATTAACTCGAAGAGCTTTTTACTTAGTTGCAGTAATTGTAGATGTTTGCGGACAAATCAGAAGCTTCTTGCTCCCCAAGATGTCTTTTTAGACGTTCAGCTTCATTTTGACGTATGATTTCTGGGTATTCTGGACTTTTTAGGAAGTCAAAATAGCCAGCGCGGCGATGCGAAGCGTAGGCGACGACAGTTTTCCTTATCCATTCTTCCTTATTTTCCTGAAGAGGAAGAATGTATTCAACATTAGTGAAGACGCCTTTTATTTCCGCAGGTCGAGTAATAAAGGGCATGAGAATTAGCTCATTTATCATTACCGAAGTCCTTTTGAATAGTTTGTCGGTGCGCACTGTTTGGGCTAAAAGAATGTGCAGACACAACCAAATAATAGAAAGTGGAACGGCCCAGAACCCGATGTTGCTGCAAGGAATGATAAAATAGATAAAAGTAATAATTGCAGCAATATAGCCGCGCATAAATGATAGATCGAGATGTTCAGCATCTTTAAGCCAATAACGATTGAGCACCTTGCGGTACTTAATCGGAAAGTAAAACGCGCCACATATCCAGTTTACGAGATAAAATGAGGCGGCTAAATAGAGCCAAAGCCTAGTATCATTTATCTGGTAATCGGAAACGTTCACGCCGTATATTAATTTTACTTTCGTTGCAACGAAAAAAATTAATACTGCTAGGAGGAGATAATACCATGAATATTTGGCGCTTCTGTTAACTAAATCTGATGTTTTCATCGTTCGTCGTTTTTTGGTTAGATATTTGGTTAGAAATTTATTTTTAAAGTTCGATATTAAAATATACTACATTTATCGAAATAAGTCAAGTTATAAAAAACCGCCCTTTTTTGAGCGGTTAATGATGTTTTTGATTTATTCTTCGGTCGGAACTGGACTATTTAGGGCAAAGCCCGGGACTATAGTTAATCTCGAGAAAATTTTGCGGAAGAATCCAGGTTCTTTTTCTGATTCGGCTAAAAGCTCCTCATATTTTTGCCTTTTTAGCTTTTTTGAATTTGTCTTTTGTAATGCTTTTTTGAATTTGTCTTCTTCTCTAATTTGCGAATCCATGTTCACCTCCCTTTTTAGATAAGTTAAATAAAGTACAATGCCATTAAAAATATAGCACTATCTAAAATTTATTACTAATATTTAAGCTATAAGAGTAATAACCAACAAAAAAACCCACTAAATAGCAGGTTAATCAAAAATATGTCCTCAATTATCTATCGATGACTTCTTTTTGCGGCAAGGGCGGCAAGCATTAAACGCTTGATTTCTAACCGTTTTGCTGTTTTATGGGAGTGGGATTTTTTCATTTTCCCGACCCCGGTGTCTCTTTTAGCCATATGGAATTTATCTTATAAGCTTATTCACTTTTACAGCATAGGGTATTTTCATAATTATGGCAAGATTTGCTCAATTACCAGAATATATCTATTATATTAGTATTAAATACATATTTTATGGTTCCCTTTCTTCAAGTTAATAATTTGAGCAAGAAATATAGTGGTCAGACAATTTTCTCTGGCCTCTCTTTTAGTGTTTTTCCAAAGCAGAAGATTGGTATTATCGGACGAAATGGCGCCGGTAAATCAACAATGTTTAGAATTATCCTTGGCAGCGAAGAGGCTGATGGCGGTAACGTCATTATTAGTCGTGAGGCAAAGATCGGCTATATTGAGCAAGAGAATAATTTTCTAGTGAGCGAAAATGGTTTAACTTATCTTATGAGGATGAGCGCAAGAGAAGAATGGCAATGCCGAAAGGTAGCAAGTCGTTTTAGATTTACGGCCGAGCAATTAGAGTGTTCGATTACTGAGCTTTCGGGCGGGTGGCAAATGCGTTTAAAGTTAAGTGCCATGTTACTTCTTGAACCTAATCTATTTCTACTTGACGAACCAACTAATTATTTAGACTTAGGAACTATATTATTGCTCGAAGAATTTTTAAAAACATATAAAGGCGGTTTTCTGATAATTTCTCATGATCGGGAGTTTTTGAAAAATACCTGCTTAGAAACAATGGAAATCACTCCGCATCGTTGTTTAGCTTTTCCACAGCCCCTTGAAGCCTACTTGGCTTACAAGGAACAACGTGCGGCGAGTGAACATAAAATAAACGAGAAATTAGTTCGCGAGCAGAAACATATGCAAGATTTCGTCGACCGTTTTCGCTATAAGTCTTCGAAGGCGGCTCAGGCTCAGGCTTTCATCAAGAAAATTGATAAACTACAAACGCATAAAATCAGTATCGAACATAATTCAAGTAATGTCCGAATAAATATTCCGCCGATTGAAAAAAAGAAAAATCGCGTTTTAGCGATTCGAGATATGGCTATTGGTTATGATAGCAAAGTATTAGCCTCGGGTTTTGATTTTGATGTCAAAAGCGGAGAAAAAATAATTGTTGTTGGGGATAACGGTCAGGGCAAAAGTACTTTTTTAAAAACATTAGCAGGAGAATTAACGCCGATTACCGGTAAATATTCCTGGTTCGCCGATTTAAAAATTGCTTACTATGCTCAACTATCCGCTCACGACTTAAATCCGGACGAACAACTCGGTGATTATTTACGTCGTTTGGCTGATGTTAATTTAAAAACCGAAAAAGTTTTGCAAATGGCGGGTGATTTTCTGTTTTCCGGTGATGACTTAAAAAAGACCGTCGGTGTTTTAAGCGGCGGCGAGAAATCACGCCTAATATTGGCCGGCCTGTTGCTTGGCAAGCCAGACGTCCTAATTCTCGATGAACCGACTAATCATCTTGATTTTGAGACTATAGAGGCTCTAGGGGCGGCCTTAGTTGAGTTCAATGGCACCATAATATTTACAAGCCATGACCGAACCTTTGCGAATATGCTGGCAAGCGAAATAATTGAAATTACTGAAGGTCGAGTTAAGCGCCATTATCATGACTACGAAGATTATGTTTCTCAATTAGAAAAGCGACTGGTCGCAAGTAATGAGGATGTAAATGTTTCGGTGTCCGCTAAAGCTAACTCGTCTTATGATTTAAAAAAAGAAAATAAGAAAAGAATAAAAAGTTTAGAAAGTAAATTAACAAAACTATCTGAGGAGCGCTCAGCAATTCATCAATATTTTTTGGATAATATTGTAAATTACGATTCAAACAAAAAAGCCGAATTAGATAATATTGAGGCAGAAATTAAATCCCTTGAGGAGGAATGGTTAGACTTGTCTATTTAAAAAGTTTAAAGCAATATTCAGTAGATAAATATTAGCGGCGATTATAAATGGTATTCCTAAAACGAAATACCATTTTTTTGTTTTATGATGAAAGCTAAACATAGCAAAATATATTCCGATACCACCAAAAAGAATAGCCAAGGCAAATAAGGTCTTTTCGCTAATTCTCTCTGTTTCATTTTCTGCTTTTTTCTTATCCAAAAAAACAATAAAAAATGAAAGCAGATTAATTGCAATAATTAGATAAGTTAAATATTTTATAATTACTTCAATTGCCATATATAAAATTATAACATAAAACGACATCGGGGGTCGCTTTTTAAGACACAAAAAAATCATGGCGCTTTTTGGCGTTTTTAATCAACAAATTATTAAATTATTTTTTCGCTCCGCCAAGAATTTGGCCGATTAATGCGTCTAAGAATCCCATATATTTTTTGTTTAACATTCTATAATATCACCTAATTTGATATTTGTCAATAGATGTGAGAGCTATAATAAAAAAACCACTTTCCGGAGAGAGTGTTTTTTATATATTTGTTTATTTTTAGCTAAATTGCGACCGCTATTAGTTTCTTTTGCGAATTTTATTCACATTTAATAGGATAACAATCATAAGCGCGAAAGCACTGGCGGCCATTATGGGGATGGTTATATAGTTAAAAGTTAAAACATATCGGCGCAGGCAGGATATTCCCGTAAAGGCGACGGCTGAGCAAGCAGCTGAGCTTGATCCAGCATAGGCAATATAGCTATGGTATGCGGCAATAATAAAACCGATGACAGTTAGAATTAGACTGTAGCGGATTATATTATTTTCTTTCCGCCAAGAGGCAAGTCCGAGTAGGAGAACCTGAGGGTACATGAATATTCTTTGATACCAACATAATTCGCAGGGTGGATAACCGGCAATCTCAGAATAAAAAAGACTTCCCAGTGTAGCTGTTAAAGCGATTATAAATGTGAGCGGAACTCCCCAGTTTCTAATAAAATTATCGAGACGGATATTATGCTTTATATTTGGTAAGAATAAATAGACGAGGCCGCTGATGCTTGCTATTTGAGCAAATATTGTTAGGGCTCCGATAACTTGATTAAAATTTTCAATCATATCAATTTTTCTTTTAATTTACTTTTGGGTGCATCCAGTTTTTTCAGCGAGCTGTGTTAGCGTTAATTCGCCTGATAGGCGAGAGCCGTCTTTAAAAACCCAGGTTGGATAGCCAGGAATGTTATTTTGTTGGCAAATTGCTAATTGACCCTGACCGTCAGGAGTTGAGCATTCAACAAATGGTAAATCTTTCGCATCTGAGCCGAACATTGCTTTTTGATTTTGACAATGTGAGCACCAAAAAGCGCCATAGAACAAGGCTCCCTGGTTCTTTAGACACTGGGCGAAGGAAACGGAAGAATTGCTGTTGGTGTTTTGAATATTTAAATTAGTTTTTGATTTTGAATTGGAATATACAAGCACGGCTACAACAATAATTGCCGAAGCGAGTAAAATCGAAATTATTTTCATTTTTTTAGTCATATGGTTTATTTATTATTTTTTAATACCTTTTACTTCTTCGATGAAAAAATCTATACCATCACAAAGAAGTTTAACATAAGCAGCGTTGGCAATCGAGCCCGGTGGCAATTCACCGCGTTTATAATATCCAGTATGGATTAATAAGAGACGTATTGGGCCGCCATGGGTGCTTACGAGAATTTTTTGTGCGGGATTAGCGACTGATATTTCTCGAAGTTTAGTGATAAATCGGGCAATAATTTCGGCATCACTTTCAATATCGTCAGCGAATTTAAAATTTACTCTCTCCTCTTCAGATAATTGCATTATATTTTCCCTTATATCGCGAAAGGCGTCTTTAAAGTCAGTCGAAGGTCGACTTTCGAAGCTGCCATAATTTCTTTCTCGGAGTGCCTTAGAAGTTTCTATGGCTAATTCCCTTTCCATTTTAAGAATTTCGGCACTTTGTTTTGTTCGGCCTAAATCTGAAGAATATATTGCATTAAATTTTATATTTTTAAGTTCTTTGGCGGTCGTTAATACTTGGCTAATGCCATTATTAGTTAGTGGCGAATCGGTTTGCCCCTGTGTTATTTTGGCGGCGTTCCATTCGGTTTCACCGTGTCTCACAATATATAAAGTGCAAAAATTTTCGCGGTTTTCTTTCATAGGTTTATTTGATTTCACCGTAAAATATCGAGAATGTCATTTGACAGGGACATGAGAAAGGTCGATTCGTGCTTGGATTTAATTCTTCGGACGTATAAGACAGAACAATAATCTTACTACCCTTTGTATACGCCCAGATAGATGTGCCTGGCCCATCGGCGACATAATCTTTATTTTTTCCCCAGCCATTAGCCGTTAATTGGTTGTCGTAATACTTATCGAATAAAGAAGTTGATTTATAATAGGCGCTATCGCTAATTTGCTTAGAATTAATTCTCGTTCCAGTTAGATACATGCCAAAAGCAACAGTTGTTGTGGCAACTTCCTTATTCCAAGTTAAGTTTGGGTATAGTGGTAAAATTGGCGAGCTTGAATCGATTTGATTATTTCCGCTTTCTTGAGAATTTAAACCAGCTAGCGTTGAATCTGTTTTGTTCCCTTCACTACAGTCAGAAAAGCTTACTTGGCCAGCTTCTTCGATAAAGGCGGTATTTCCCTTATTCCAAAAAACAATACTTTCGTCGCTATTCGCATACCTGGCGCCAGAAGCGGAAATCGCCTGTTCAAGAAGCAGATTCCGCCCATCATTTAGTATAAGTTCAACCTTGCCATTAAAAAAAATTGCTTGGATTGTTTTGCTATTTACGCAATTGAAGACAGCGTAATTTATATTAGAATCGTTTTGGGCTATTGTGTCTTTGTTTTTTAAAATAGAATACAGACAAAAAATACCAGATCCAATAATAATTCCGCCGATAAATATCAGTATATATATTTTATAATGTTTGATTTTTGTTTTTCTTTTCATAAGATGATTATAACATATTTGTTATGAAATGATCAGTTTAATATCCGATATGATAACCAGATGCCCAGTAATCCCCCGACAGCGCCGCTTAATACGCTGACAATTGAAAAAATGTTTGCCCCGAATAGTGTCGGCAAATATGATCCTATTATCGAACCAAAGCACATTCCTAAAATTATAATTTTTTTATCCATTTCAATTATTTTGTTGATTTATTTAGAATATCAATAATTTTATCTAATTTTTCGGTTTCGATTCGCGCTAAAGAAGTTTGCAAGTCTTCAATTTCTTTTTTTGCCGAAAGATTGGTGGAATAATCTTCTTTAGCTTGAAAGCGGTCACGGTCATTTTGGCGATTTTGTGCCATCATAATTATCGGCGCAGCATACGCCGCCTGAGTAGAAAATATTAGATTGAGAAGAATGAATGGATAAATATCCCAATGGTTTATATAGGCAATTGTATTTAGCGACATCCAGAGGATGACAAAAATTGTCTGACCAATAATGAATTTCCAAGAGCCCATCAAATTTGCTGTGCTATCGGCGACTTTTTGTCCCCAACTTGAGCTTACAATATGTTTCTCGTGCCAGGTCTTAGTCTCATTTTTTTCTTTATTGTTTGAAAAAATTTGTTTATCTTCCATACATTTAGAAGTTAATATTATTAACACTATTTTAAAATATAATTAAATAGGTAGCCGACGATAATTATGCCTGAGCCAACAACTGAGGCAAATATAACAATAAGTTTTGTTTTCATGATTCTTTTTAAAATCATAAACTCGGGAAGCGAAAGCGCGGTTACGGCCATCATAAACGCTAGGGTTGTGCCAATCGCTAGACCCTTCTCTGTGAGGGCGCTAACAAGCGGGATGACCCCAGCAGTATTTGAGTATAATGGTATTCCGATTAATGTGGCTAAGGGGACGGCATACCATTTTCCCGCCCCAGCATATTTTATTAAAAAATCAGCTGGCACGTATCCGTGAATCCAGGCGCCAAGGCCGACTCCAATAATAATATATGCCCAGACATTTTTAATAATATTCAGGGCATATTTTTTTGAATAACGAACCCTTTCATTAAATGTCTTTTGAGTGCTATTTGTTTTAATTTTGTTTTCATTTTTAGTCCAGACAAAATCAGCGATGAGATGCTCCACTTTTAAACGACCGATTATAAGACCGGATATTATTGCGATAAGTAGTCCACTAATAATATATATGAGAGCGATTTTCCAGCCAAAGAGTCCTAATAATAAAACTAAAGCGACTTCGTTAATCATTGGTGATGCTACTAAAAAAGAGAAAGTTACGCCAAGCGGTATGCCCGCCTCAACGAACCCTAAAAATAGGGGCACAGCCGAACAGGAACAAAATGGTGTTATTATGCCCAGTAGTGAGGCTAAAATATGTGCGCTTAGTTTTCGTTTCTTCGCTAGAAATATTCTAACTTTATCTGCTGGAAGGTACGTCCTGATAAAGGAAACAAGAAAGATAATAATGAACAGAAGAATGATAATTTTTAAGGTATCGAAAATAAAATAGCTCAGAACTTCTCCGCTTTTCGTATTCTGCGCAAGCCTAAAAACTGAGAATGTTAGCCAATTTGCAAATAGTTCGAGGGGATAAAACATTATATTTTTATTATAATTTATGTCTTCTTATAATTATTTTAGACTTAAAATTGGGCGTGGTCAATGAAAATTTTTAGAAATATCGTGTATTTATTTGAAAACTGGAATATAATTAATTAAGAATATTAATCGAAATATATAAAATCTATGACAAAATCAAGAATGCCAGCTATATTTATTGGGCATGGAAGTCCGATGAACGCAATTGAGAATAATGTCTATACTGCATCCTGGGAAAAAATCGGGCAAGATCTTGTTAGGCCAAAGGCAATTTTATGCATCTCTGCGCATTGGTATACTGATAAGACGGTGACCTCGGATACAAAACAACCAAAGCAGATTAATGATTTTTATGGTTTTCCCGAAGAACTATACGTGCTTAAATATCCTGTAATTGGTTCGCCGGAAATTGCGAAAAAGATAAAAGAGTTGCTCGAACCGATAGAAAATATTGAATTTGATAATTCGTGGGGCATTGATCATGGCGCCTGGGTTCCACTGTCACGCTTATTCCCGAAGGCCGATATTCCGGTAGCTCAATTAAGTATAAACGGCAGCAAGCCTTCTGATTATCATTTTCAGATTGGACGCGCTTTGCGTGAAGATGGATGTTTAATCGTCTGTAGCGGGAATATTGTTCATAATCTTGGACTTATCGACTTTGATGAAAGCGCTATTCCCTACTCTTGGGCTTCTAAATTTGATGAACACGTCTCGCAACTCATAAATAGTCATGACTATAAAAAATTAATTGATTTCGAAAAATTAGGCCCAGAGGCGAAATCATCTATTCCGACACCAGAACATTATTTACCATTAATATATTTTCTCGGACTTCAATATGAGAATGAAGAGATAAAATCATTCAGCGAAGGAATCTCAAATAAAAGCCTTTCGATGCGGAGTCTAATAACAAAATAATTTCTTAAATAAAAAACGAGCCAAGCGCTCGTTTTTTTTGTCGTATATTGTTTAGACTCGTTTGCAAACTCCCTTTCCCAGGTAATCAAGAACGTCAGCGGAGTATTCCGAGTAATTGGCATAATAGTCAATTTGCGAATACAGATATTCGAGCGGATTACCACAATCAAGATAATGTGCATCGGGAATAATTTTTGCGATTAAACCGGTTTTTTCCTTCATGATATTGATTACATCAACAAGGCTAATTTCCTTTTCCTCATTATCAGGAATTGTATCAAGTGCAGTAAATATTTCTGAAGTTAGGACATAAGCACCATGTGTTGCGTATTCCGATGGTTCGGTTCCGAAGGCCGGTTTTTCGACGATGCTTTTGATTTCTTTAATATCAGTTTCGCCTTCCATGTCAGCTAATTCAGCCATGCCATAGCGCTGTCGTTTTTTCGGGTCAAGTATTTTCACAGCTGAGATAACTGGCTTATTATATTTTTCGAAAGTTTCAAGACATTGCTTGACACGTGTTTTTTCTTTCGAAATAATTACTTCGTCTGACCAGATAACTATAAATGGTTCATCTTTAACTAAATTACGAACAGCTCCAAGAGCGCCGCTATTTCCGTGAGGATTTTTAGTGTAGACGAAAGTAAAATTGGCCATCTCGGTAATTTTCTTCAGATTTTCCGCCTGTGCCTTAGCTCCAATTTTAAGAAAATAATCTTCGAGCATTTCGTTGCTGGAAAAGAAACTTTCAATAACTTGCTTATGTTGCGAAACGACGAAAATAATATTGGTGATGCCGGATGCAACTACTTCTTCGACAACGTGAAGAATTATAGGTTTGTTGCCGAGCGGAAGCATCTCTTTTGGGATACTTTTAGTAATTGGAAGGAATCTAGTACCCCAACCACCGACTGGTATAACTGCAGTTTTTATTTTAGACATAAGATTATTGTTAAATAAGTGCCATCATTTCTTTAACTATTTTAGCGTGTCTTATTTCATCAGCGACTAGACTTTTTAGAATTAATTGCGATTCTTCGTCGGGAACTAATTTTAATAATTCCTCGCCTTCACGCTTCATCATTAATTCAACTTCGTAAAGCTGCTTAAAATATGTACGATAATCGTTATTATTAAACATATTTTTTAAGATATTTAGTGTAATTATTTGCGACCATTTTTAAGATTTTAGCGTGTTTCTGCGAATCCGCTTCTAGTAATTTTAAACTCGCTATTATTTTTTCTTGCTTAGCATTAGGTAGTCCAGACCAAAACAGGGTTTGTTTTATATGGCTAGTATAAATCGGGATAGCTAACTCTTCTTTTATCCTTGCCTCGTTAATGAGCTGTAAAACTAGCTCTGGGGACATAATATTTGGTTTATTTTTCATATTAAGTATAGTTTAGGACATTATTTTTTTCTATTATTGGAGTTCTGTTTAATTTAAATACACGTGAAAGTAGTAAGGCGTGGTAAGTGCACCAAACAATATTTACGATTATTGCGTAGGGGTTTTCAGAAAAATGAAGTAGGCCGTTAGTGATTGCGAGTATATTTAAGGCGATCATTATTGTCCAAGGCCATAAACTGAGAAAACTTAGTTTTCCTGATTTGCCTTTATCAGTGATTTCAAAAGTTACTCTTTTTCCTAAAATTGCGGCCGTGGTTGATTTTATGAGTACCGGATAACTTAATGAACCCATGATAATGCCATTGAAAACATCTTTCATTTTATAATGCCTTCTTTTCATGGTTGAATAGAAAGTAATCATCATTAGAACGTAGTAAGGGATAAATGTTCCGAGATAAAGATATGGACTCGCAAAGTATGTCGGCACATCAAATAATAAATAAAGAATCGGACAAAGCATTAAAATTAAGAATGACCAGCCAACGAAATAATAGGTTGCTGAAAGAAAGTATTCCCAAACTTGGGAAATGCGGAGGTGTAATTTACCATTCCAAGAATCAATCACCAGGCGGCGTAAAACACCAACCGAACCCGCAGACCAGCGAAATTGTTGTTTAAGATAGGCTGGTAAAGTTTCAGGAGCCATACCGAAAACTCTGACGTGGTTATAGTATATTGAACGATAGCCTAAAGAATGAATTTTAACGGAGGTTGCAAAATCTTCAGTCACAGAGTCCTCGTCAAATCCTCCGACTTTTTTCAAGGCAACTGTTTGCATAAGGAAGTTCGTGCCACAACAAAACATAGCGCCAGACTTCCCTTTCGCCTCGCAGACATTTTCATAAAAAATTGATTGCTGGAGGGCAGCGCCGCGGGCGATCGGACTGGCGTTAAGATTCGAGTATAGTTGTGGCGTTTGAATGAAGCCGATTTTATTTGAATACTCAGCTAGTCCGACAGTTTCCATTAAAAATTCTGGTAAGGGGTTTTGATCGGCATCAAAAATTGTTATGTACTTACTTAAAATGCTCGGCAAATACTTATTTACTATTTCTGCTTTACTTTTTGGTTTTTCGTTTGGATGAAAGTAGTCGATACCGTATTTTAGGGCAAGGTTTTTATTATCGGCTAAATATTTTTCATCCGAGCCATCCAGAAAGACAATTTTTTTATTTACATAATCCAGAGAAACAACTGAGATAAAGGTAATCTCGAGTATGTCTAAAGGTTCGTTTCTCGCTGGTATCAGAATGCTGACGGATGGTAAATTATTTCGATCAAGCTTTGCGTGACGGTTGTGTTCGTCACTAGTATTACGAAGTCTAATAAGACCAATTATAAAACCCAGTGAATGCAGAATAGAATGAGTTTCGGCTAGTAAAAGAAAAAAGGAAATTGTAACGTTTAAGAATCCATGACCATTGGAAAAAAAGACATAGAGGCGAACCCCAAAATACACAAATAAGCCTAGCGCTGCTAGACTGAATAGAATTAAATATATTCGAGTTCTTTTCTTCACCTGGCAAGGCTTTAGTTTTGCTTAAATTCCACATATTTAATATACCATATATTAAATAAGCTTGCTATTTCAAAAAAGAGCCTCGCGGCTCATTTTTTAATTCGCTAAATAGTTCGCTGGCTTGACCATAAAAGAGCTTGGTAATTGATTCCAATTTTTATCTTTTTTAGATTTATAGAATACCCCGCTCGCGTCCTGGAATACAATACTGCTCTCAGATTCTGATACAAGATCGGTTAACGGTAAATTATTATCAACCTTAGCATTTTGTAGCTCTTGCCTACTTTGTGGGTTGGTTTCTAAAACATTTGAGATAATTTTGACTAAAGCTGTATAACTAACCGGATCACTAATAATGCTTGTTTTGTTTGGGTTTTCACTATTAAAGCCAGGTCCAAATATTTTTACAGCCGCTGGCACCTGCGTGATCGAAGGTAGCGGAATATCCCTGACCGTCGATGGCTGGACGCTAGAGCCGCTAATCGCCGCCCCGTGTTCACCTAATAATATAACGATTGTATTGCGCTGACTGGCCTTAATTTTATCCAGGAAACTATCAAGATCGCTAAAAACATTTTTTGAAGCCAAAGAATATTCATCCTTTTCAGATAATTTTTGGCCGTCTATGTAGCTCGAACCTGTATGCAGGCTAATACTATTATAAAATAATAGAGACTTCTTACCGCTAGTTTCTCTTTGTTTGAGCCATAAATCCAAGACCTCCCCATCACGGTAAATAGGCGCATTATCAAAACTTAATTCAGTCGGCTTCAGGCTGCTGATATTGATTGGCTGGTCTGCCTTGCCGTATTTAGGAACTATGGATTTAAAGTCTGAATAATTTCCATCATGATTCCAGGCGGAATAGGTCGAATAGTCTAGAGCTCGGAAATTGTTTAAAAGATAACATTTGTCAGGAGCTGTGGCAAATAATTCTCCCTCAGTTTTTTGTCCACAACCCGATTGTAATAATCGAAGAGCTGCTGGATCGCTATATGGGGTAGCTGAATTAAAATTGGTGAAAACATAATCAAATTTTCGTAATAAAGACTTTGCGTCAGTATTGGCGTATTGCAAATCATCCCAGGACAACGAACATATTTGTAGAATTATTACATCGAAATTATTCTGCGGATTTTCCGAAATACTGAATGATCTTGCCGCTTCTTTCGCATAGAAACGATCAATAAAATCCTTGCTGATGGCTGTCTTTTGTGTAATGAATAGAATCAAGATGCAAATCGCAAAAAATGCTGGAGAGATTTTTTTTAGTTTAGTATATTTAAAAAGTAATGCTATGGTAATTATCGCTAAAACAATAAGAAGAGATTTTATTTGGAAAAATGAGTTCACAAAATTCAAAATATAGCTCAGGCTTGGTCGCAGCTCAGGACGCACAAAAAAATTCCAAATAACTTTAAAGGGGGGTAAATAAGATTCGGACCATAATAAAGTTATTGCAAGAATATAGGCAATAAGCGTCCGTATAATATTTATTATTTTTTTACTCTTTAAATTCTCAGGAACCGGAATAAATACAAAAAGGCAGAGTCCCAGATTAAGAAAGGCATTCGCGTTAATCGTATTGGATATCTGAAAATACGCTATAGCACTAAAATACAATACCCAAAATATCATAAATAGATTTTTTATTTAATTATTAATTTGTATCCATCAAGCATGCCAGAAACTATCAATTCGACTAACTTTAATGAATCGCTTCGCGCAGAATTAAATATATTCTCGTCGGCTGTTACTTGGCTTTTTGCGCTGTCGATTAATGTTTGGAGGGCTAAGTTATAATCATCATTTTGCGTATTCTTAAAAACATCTTTGAGCTTCTCGGTAATTGCTTTATCTTCATCGATATTTAATTCACCAGATAACGAGGCATCAAGTATTTCGGCGTGTGGAAGGCTGATCGTTACCGTTTTTTGTTCAGAATCGACGACGATATTTTCCGGGCGCATATTTTTCATCTCGACACCGACATCGACCCTAATTAAGCCGTCAACTGTAATTTTCTTTCCGGTAAATATATCGGTCCAATTGTTATTTTTTGGTGTTTCAATTTCGGCCTTACTATTAACAAAAACAGTTTTTGTAACTAAAAAATATTGGCTTGTTATCCGCTCTAAAACTGTTTGAGAATTTATGGTCGGCTTTTGAGCTTCTAATGAAACATTTTTTTGCCCCAGATAACGACCGTAGAAAAAGACAGCTATAAATAAAATTAGCGAAATCGCGACAAAAATAGAGATAGTTTTAAAACGAATCATAATAATTCTTTTTAGGACATTATTTATATATTATAACCTAATATATGAAAAATTGGAAAAATAAAAAAGCCCCGATTTGTTTCCGGGGCCAGAAATGGAAAGATGTTAATCTTCCAAATCTAATCGAGTAATTGTCATTATGGCGGCGATTAGACCGAGTACTGCTGCTATAAATACTAGCCAGGACGGCAATATTAGTACCGCTTTGTGTTCTAAGAACATTATAGCTGCAGAGTATGTCACTCCGCCGATCATGGTCACGAATGTGATCCACATTATTACTTTCCAAAATTGCGTCATTGCCTTTTACTTTATATGGTTTTATTTAACTGACTTAATTGTGCGCGGCGGATCCAATGTCGGGCCCGTCATGTTGTTAATTATCAGTAACATTCCGATTGTAAAGCCCAGTATTAGGGCCAGTTTAATAATTAGCATTGTTCTTTTGTTTTTCATGGCTAAAATTTGTTTGTGTATGAATATTTGGATTAATTACCAAGCTCGTCTTTTTAGGCGCTCTTAGTGATTAATCCAAATAAAATATATTTTTAAGGTTCATATTCTAACAAGAATACTATATCATATTATATCATATTTGTCAATACTATAACAAAAAATAGGCTAATTTAAGCCTATTTAATGTATTGCTTGGAATTTGGGGTATAGTTGGAACGGTGATAATGCCCTACTTTGTCAATTTGTATTCTTGTTCCATCTGAACTTAGGATCTAAGTCGTGACCCATTTGCTATTTAAATAAGCTTTGACTGCTGCTTTTAAATCCGAATGGGTCAGTTATAGCTTTCTGAAAAGAAGTGATAGTTGACGCAAAAAGAGTAAATACAATAAAGCCCGTTATAATAGAAATGATGACTCCGGAAATAAAAAATCCGATTCCAAAACCAAGGCCAAAATTAAATCCATTTCCAACTGTTAAATTTGATCTAGTTTCTTTAACGGTCTCTATTTCTTGTTGTTTTATTTCTGGTTGATTCATATTTTTTTATTTATATTTATTAATACGCTCTTTCAAAAAAAATCATAAGAACGTGCAATTTTGGCTATTTTCTCTCCTAGAAGGATTGCTTTAGAACTTGGATGACTAGTAATAAATAAGATTTTAATCCTTAATTCTATTCTTATTTTTAATAGCTAAATAAATAACTCCTAAATAAAATATAACCTTTAAATCTCCATAAAAAACACCACTCTGAATAAAAACATTCCGTCCTGTCTCACCATAACATCCTGCAAAGTAACAAGAAGGCCAAGAAAATGAAAAATAACCATTAAATATTGACCAGACATAACCATAAGAATCTTTCACCCAATAAAATATAATACCAATAATAAATAGGTATAGTAGGTACTGAAGATACTTTTTAAGATTGCCATTCTCGGTAAATATATAAATAATTAGAGGAATTGCGGCTAGTAAAACAATCAATAGCTCATAATCGCTATTTCCGAGGAAGGAAATAATAAATAATAAATAGAGAATAATAAGTGGTAAAATTTTAGTTAACAGCTTGTTGATATTTTTATTTAGTATATTCGATTTTTTACGAAATACCATCGAAAGATTATTTTTTTCAGACGATAACCATTTTTTTAAACTAATTCTGTTAAAATAAATTAAAGCTAATAGTACTAATATTATCGGTAATATCTCAAAAAAGCTTAAAATATAAAATTCAGCTGAGCATAATAAAGTAAATAAAATTAATAATAATATAACTCTTACTGATTTACTCATTATTTTATTTTTATAAAAAATCGCGTAAATAGGAATCAAAATTAAAGCTAGAAAAGAAATTGTTGAATATATTTCATAAGGTTGACTTATAAAAGGACTTATGGGCCAAAAAAATAATATTCCAATCAATATAATAACTAAATTTACAAAATAATAGATTGCCGTTAGGCTCAACTTACCTAGTTTTTTAAATTTCATATTTTTAAAATAAAAATTATCAAATAATTAGGCTATAGTTCCGATATTTTTTATACGATTCTCACTGAGACCCTTTTCATAAGCTTCAAAATCATTACCCCGATTATCGTTATGACCATCTGTTAATGAATTGTAAAGACCAATATAGTAAGCTTCTTTTTTATTCAAGTCAAAGGGGTCTACGTTACGCTCTAAAACTTCCCATTTAACATAAGTAGCGCCCTTTTTAAAGGGTCCTGTATTGCCCGCCCTATGTTGCACCCAGCGAAACTCTGGAGCTCCTAATGTTTGTCCAATATAACATTTGCCTTGATCATCGGTCCCCAAGTAGATACAGGCGAGTTCTCGAGAATAAGCCGACGCCACTTTTTGAGGAAAAAGCATTCCCTTTTCCTTTTCAAAAAGTTTCATGGCTGCATTTTGCTCAATACTTAGCCTAACTTTACCATAGGCATTTTCTGGTGCGATACGATTATATTTTCTTGATGCAATTTGTGCAAAATTTCGATATAGATAATTTTTTTCTGAATTTGGAATATCTTCAAATAAAAAGCTAAGGATAACAGCTCGCTTCCAAGCATAACGAAGGATTGCTGCCTCATGATATTTTGGTGCTTTAGGAGCTAATGGTCGTGTTTCAACTAAAAACTTTTCGAAAAGATCCTTTAGGCGTTTCTGTTCCGCGGCTCTCTCTATCCGTTTCTTTTTCCAATTATCAATAAAGGATTTTAAGCTCATGTTAGAGTTTTTTTATATTTGTTCTAAGTCAATTTCCAGGGTAGAAACAAAATCATTCCATTTACCATTTCTTAATTTATTGAAAAAATTATCATAATCCTTCGGTGAAATCATCAATAAAAGCGATTTTTCTTCAGTGCTCGGGGATAGGGATTCGAACCCCAATAAACAGGACCAGAACCTGTTGTCCTACCGTTAGACGATCCCCGAATGTATTCAATTGTCCTTAACTATTTCCCACTTCTCTACTCCGCCTGGTATTTCTTCAAATAAAAAATGGGCTTCCGGCCGTTTAATATCTTTAATCTCTCTATATTTTTTTGTATCTCTAGCCTTTAACTTATTAAGTAAATGTGAAAATTCGTAATCTAGCTGATCTTTATTTACCTTAATCTTTTTATTTAAAATTTTCAAGGTCTTAATCTTGTCTGCAGAAAACTTATATCCGCGAGACTCGGCTTCTAAATAGATGCCAAACAAGTAAGCGTTAATATTAGCTTCGGTATCTTTGCTTTCCTTAAACCTTATTAATTGCGGATGGTTCTTATAACCATTAGTATTTCCTTCGAGAACTTTTTTCGCCAGCAAGGCTTCGCGCCATACAGCCAATAGCCCCTTAGTATCTAAATATATAGGGCTAATACTCCAAAGTCTCATCTTAGTCTAATTTTGGTTTCATCAGCGGGAATAGCGTGGTTTCTCTGATTGGTTTATCAACTAAGAAGGCGAATAGTCTTTCTCCAAAGCCAAAACCACAAGTTGGTGGCATGCCATGTTCAAGCATTTCGACAAATTCAAAATCTGGCATCATCGCTTCTTTATCGCCGCGATCAATTAGTTTTTGTTGTTCTTTAAATCTGTTGTTCTGATCAATAGGGTCATTTAATTCGGAGAAACCATTACAGAGTTCGCTGCCAGCAATTATTACTTGGAAACGTTCAGTTAGTTCCGGGTTGTCAGTTTTTGCTTTCGATAAGGGGCTTACGAGTTTTGGATGGTTAATAAGAAATACCGGGCCAGAAATACTTTTACGACAATATTTCCAGAGAGAGTCCATTAAGCGTTCGCGATTAGTTCCCTCGTATTTAACTTTTAATTCATCGAGCTTTGAGGCCATTTCTTTTTCACTCGCTTTTAAAATATTAATTCCAGTCTGTTTTAAAACTTCTTCACAATAATCTATTCTTGGCCACTCGCCTGATAAATCATATGAAAAACCTTTCGTTTTAAATTTCATGGTGCCGAAAACTTTTTGCGCAATTTCTTGATATAGTTCTTGGGTTAATTTCATGCCCATTTCATAATCAGCGTAGGCCCAGTAGAATTCCATGTTGGTGAATTCTTGAAGATGATCAGGGCTAGACCCCTCGTTGCGGTAAACGCGACCAATTTCAAAAACTTTTTCATAACCGGCCGCCATTAATCTTTTCTGCCAAAGTTCACCGACGGATATTCTTAAATAAACATCGAGATCAAAATCGTCGTGATGAGTTTTAAATGGATTAGCTTCAGCACCTCCTGTTGTTACTTCGATAGTTGGAGTTTCGACTTCAAAAAATCCACGCTTTTTCATGAAATCGCGAGTAACTTCCCAAAATAGAGATTTTTTATAGAATAAATCACGAAGTTCGGGATTAAGTAGTAAATCAAGATAGCGCTTACGCATCTTTTCATCTTCATCCTTTAGCCCGTACCAAGAATCCGGAATCGGTCGCAATGCTTTTGAGAGCAATTGCCAATCTTTCACCATGACGCTCTTCTCACCTTTATGAGTCAAGAAAGATGCCCCCTGAATCTGAATAAAATCAGCGATATCAATCAACTTTAAAAAATTTTTATACAAATCAACACCTAAATCTTTTTTTGAAAATGCTAATTGGATTGTGCCTGATGCATCTTCGAGATTCGCAAAGGCTAAATTACCATGTTCACGTTTTGAACGCAGTCGTCCGACAATATAAAATTCTTTTTGAGACTCGGATAATGAATCAAAATTTTTGATAATTTCTTTAATTTCAAAATCACGCTTAACTTTAGCCGGATATGGATTTATTCCAGCTTTAATAAGCTCTTCTAATTTTTTAATTCTATCGCCGCGTTCGCTAACTGGCGCCGCAGTTTTCTGCTCAATCTCTTTCTTCTCGGACATAAATTCCTTTATTCGATTTTTAAGATTTTATATTTTACTAATCCTTTTGGAGTCTCAACCTCAACAGATGTTCCCTTCTTCTTGTTTAAGAATGCTACTCCGAGCGGAGATTCATTTGAGATTTTACCATCCAAGGGGTCGGCCTCATTAAAACTAACGATGGTGTATTGTTTTTCCTTGTCACCAGTTTTTACTGTTACTTTTGAACCCATGACAACTTGTTCATTTGAATCTTCGTGTTGAACAACGGTGACGTTCTTTAAGGTATTAGTTAGTTCAAGTACTCTACCTTCGTTTAAAGCCTGAGCATCTTTAGCTTCGCTATATTCGGCATTCTCACTTAAATCACCTAATTCCTTGGCCCGCTCAATTCTTTCGGCAATATCTTTTCGTTTTACGGTTGTAAGTAGGGTTAACTCGTCTTTTAATTTATCGTAACCCTCTTGTGAGATGATTTGCTCGTTCATAATTTTATTTTATTTATTGAAGATTAGTTAATTTTTAATATACCCTATCTTTTCGAATTAGACAAGCCCCGATAAGCAGAATTCCCATCCCTAATGGATGATTTAAGTAGGGCGTAAAGATGTTTGTAATAGCTAAAAATACGAAACTTGCAGCCAGACCTAAAAGTAAATAATCGCTATTTTTAGCTCCATATTTAATTGCTTTATTTGTTAAATATAATATTAAAAAAAGATAGGCCAAGAGGCCAAAGAGCCCAATTTTTAGCCATAAATCAAGATAGCCCCATTCAAAGGCGTAGGTCGTGTATTTACCACTCGGGTCATTCTCTAATACGCGCGGATCACTCGATTTATAGGTGATAGTTGCCCCGAAGCCCTGACCAAAGAAGGGCTCTTTTTTTATTTCCTGCGTTAATATCGGTAATAGCGACCAACGAGAAGCAAGCGCCGCCTCATTTCCGTTGCTAACGCGACTAATAAAATCAGCATTAAATTTCCCCGACTCAGGGTATGGAAAAATAGCAACTAAAATAATTAAGACTAAGCCAAGCGAAAAACTAATTGCGAACCAAAGCGCACTCTTTAGCGCAGCCTTAAAATAGTAAAGACGCCAAATAATTATTAAACTAAATATTATGGAGACAATTAGGGCTACCCAAAAACTTCGAGAAAAGCTAATAAGAAGAGCGCTGGAAAATACGGCCCCCAATAGTAAGCTGGAAATATTTTTCAATCTTTTATTGTTAAGCCAAAATGTTAAAAACAAGGCAACGCCGGAAAATATTTGCCCTTGAATAAATATGCGTGGCCAGCCAGATAAAGTTGGGGTCATTTCCCCGACTAAAGTTTTACGCAGCCAGAGATAAACATCAGGCGCGATTACTAAATTATGGGTAAAGATGTAAAGCAAAATTAAGGTTTTTAAGCTTAGCCAGATTGTAGCGCTCAAAAAAATTGTTTTCAAATTTTCAAAACTTTTTTTACTATCGCCCGAAAAAGTTACAATTGCGGGAAGCATTAGTAACCAATATAACCAAGAATTAAAGTCACTGACGATTAAATTTAATTGCTGTCCGCGTAGCAATGCGTTTATGAGACCAATAAACGCAAAGATGGCCAGAATTATAAAATATTTAGCTCCGGAAAAACTCAGGAGCGCTTTTAGATATTTTGATTCCTTTCCGTCGCAAATAATTTGTCCAATAAACTTCAGGAAAAAAATTGTTAAAGTAATAAACCAAAGGCAAATTCTAATAGAAATTTGTTGGTCAGAAATATGAAGCATAAATAAATGCCCCATTGAACCGACTAAAAGTTCGGCAATTACAACTAATAAGCCATATTCTAAACGATATACTGTAAGTGCTAAACTAGCGGTAATAATTATAATAAAAATAAGTGCACTTAGATTTTGTGATAATAATGAAGCGTAAGACAAAAATTCGAGGATAATTATAATTCCCAAGTAAATGGCGATTTTTGTTTTTATATTTAGGCTATTCATAGTCAATTCTCAAAAATATTTACTGCGTCTCCAGCTTTAATCTTATTTTGTTCACAAAAGCCGCCAGGTAATTCAAGTACTCGATTTGAGGGCGTTAAACTTTTGTATAGCATTTTCGGTTTATCCCCTTCGGGGACTAAGTTATTTTCAATATTGATAATTTTATTGTCATCAATAAAAACGATATCAAGCGGAAATTTCATATCCCGCATGACAAATATCTGCTCTTCTTTATCTTTAAATATAAACAACATTCCACAATTAGGGCACAATGATTCACGGTTACTTAAACCAAGGTATTGTTGCAGCGGACTTGATGCGACCTCAATGGCAATTTTAATATTATTAATTCGAACTGAATATTTAGTATTTATATTTTTATTTGTAACTCGAAAAGTACTGTAAATTACAATAAAAATAAATACAATTAACACCAGTAAAATTATAAAATATCGTTTTTTGTTATTTAAGGCCATGTTTGTCTTTAACAATTTTTAATGCTCTTTTATATTTCTTAACTTGCGATAAAAAAGGTAAATATTTGTAAGCAACAGCCGGAAGCCAAGTGCTGATTGTTCCGCCGGGCGTTACCGTGAATAAGACTTCAGAAACGAATATGCCGATTCTTCCCTGTTCAAGCATTGTAAGCCACAAATCCCAGTCTTGAAGTTTCGTAATGCTTTCATCCCAACCAGTCGGAGTATAATCGGAGCGTCGAATTAAAGACATGGTATGGATATACGGCATGCTCTGTAATTTCTCTGCGTCAAATTCGCCAAGTTTAAATAATTTCTTTCCCCATAAAAATGAAGAGTAAGCGTAACTTACATTTGGGTTTGCTTCTAATGTTTTAAGAAGTATTTCTAAAGCTTGCGGGTGCAGTATCGCGTCGGCATCGCAAAAAAATAAATAATTACCTTTAGCTTGCACATAACCACGGTTGCGGGCTGCAGGGGCACCATGATTTGTTTGGTTTAAAAAAAGATAAGAGTTCGTTGAGCCTAACTTATTCAAATAATTGCCACAAAGAATTTCAACGCCATCACTAGAACCATCATTAACAATTATTACTTCAAACTCTTGGTAGCTCTGATTATTAATACTCTCTAGTGTTTTAATTAATTTTGTAGCTTGGTTATAAACCGGTATTATTATCGAAATCATAATTTATTATTTTATAAATTGCCAAACCTTAATAGCTTGGTTTTCCCAATCAAAATCTTCCATGGCGCGCATTTTTCCGTCATGTCCTAGCTTATTTCTTAATTCTGGATTTTTAACAAGAGTGACTATTGTTTCTTTAATTTCCTCTATCCTTTCGGGATCAACCATTATGCCCGTTACTCCATCAACGACAGCGTCGCGGACACCTCCGGAATTACCGGCAATGACAGGCTTACCACTTAAGTTAGCTTCAAGATAAACGATACCGAAACCCTCGAAGTCTCCAGAAATATCGCGTGAAGGCATAACAAAAATATCGCATATTTTTAGCCAGGTCCATTTTTCTTGATCATTTAAGCTACCGAGAAAAATAATTTTGTCGAGTAATCTTGGCGGAACTAATTTTTTTAGAAATTCCTCACGCGGACCGGCGCCGGCGATAAAATACATTAAATTTTTACTTTCTTCTTCGGGAATCAAGGCCAAGGCGTCTATAGTCATGTCGACTCCCTTTCTTTTAACTAAGCGGCCAAGACTGAGTAAAACTGTTTTATTTTCCAGATGATACTCATTTTTAATTTCCGCAATATCTTTGGCGTCTATTTCAGGTGCTCCACCTTCGATTCCAGGATTAACAATTCTAGTTTTGATTGAAGACTCAGGAAGAAATTCAATTAATCTATCCCGTACATAACTATTAGCACAAATAATTTTATCGGCCCGACGAAGTATTAATTTACTTAAAAATTGTTTCCATGGCGTTTTAATTGCTAAGGCAAAATCCATGCCGTGCAAAAAAACGGTATATTTTATCGGGATAAGACGTGATATTAAATAGGCGACTGTTCCCAATGGTAGAATTTGACCAACTAGTAATGACTCAAATTCTTCCCTGCTCAATTTTCTATATAGAGAGAACAGGGCTGGCCACCAGGAAAAAAAGCCAGTGCCGCGACTAAGCTCGCCCTTATCATTGTTAAGAATGCTCATTTTTTCTGAGATTGGCCAGTACTTCGCCAAATTACCGTAATAATTTGCGACGCCACCATGAAATGGTGGATATTCTAAAGTAAATAAGAGAGTTTTCATATATTAACGCTTAAATGATTGTAGAATGCTATTTAGATCAGCTCGCTTGAAAGCTCCGAGCCCTAGTAATAAAGTAAAATAAATTAAGGAACCAATTATCGTCGCGACAAAAACATTTAAATAACTTTTTCCGAAATATATTATTACACCCATGACTAAACAGGCAAAGAGAACCTTAGTAAAGATCAACAAATTTTTGGCTGCTCGATAAGGAATAATTTTTTTCACCCAATATATTCCCAAAATGAACATTAAGGCATTAGTAATAAGAACGGTTACGCTGGCACCGACGGCTTGATAATGAGGAATTAATAATAAGTTAAGGATAATACTGGTAATTGTTACGATTCCCATGTTTAAGGTATTCTTTCTTTGTTTATCACAAGCGTTAAGGAGAGAGCCGATGGGAAAATTAATAAAGATAAAAAATAGAGAAATAATCGATATTTGCAAAGGCAATAGAGCTCCGCCGTAACCAGCTTTGAATAATAAAATAATTTTGTCAGCCAGAACGACTGCACCGACAATAATCGGTAGCGAAATAATAATCAAATAACTCAAAGCTCTCTCAAAGGAAATAATTAATTGCTCGCGGTTATTATGCCAATAAGAACTCATGGCCGGGTAAAGCGAGGCTGTGAACGCCATGGGCAAAAATTGTAAAGCAAATATAATTTTAAAAGCAATTTGGTATAATCCGACCTGTTCGTCCCCGGCCAACACTGATAAAAATACTGAATCTAAATATGTATACAGTCGTTGGAATATTGCGTAGACAGCAAAGGGCCAAGAGATGGTGATTATTTCCTTGGTCAGATGCTTATCGTAAATAAGCTTAATCGCAACTTTAATTTTATTTTTTAGAATGATTATCGCGTAGATAAAATTATAAGCGCTCGCTATTGCTAGCGCGAACATCGCTGGAATAAGACCACCACCAAGTAATAAGGCGCTATAGCCGATAGTTAAAACAATAATCTGGAATATAACTGAAGAAATGCTCTCATATTTTAAATTATGAAAGCCGCGAACAACGGAAAAAAATGTGGCCGTAAACGAGTCTAACACCATGCAGATAGAACAGATATAAACCAAATTACGCGTTAAAGGGTCATAACCAAGAACATTTATTAAAATAAAAACCGCTGCTAATGATAAAAAAGCGAGCGGAACTTTTAATGATAGTATATTGGCTAACCAAGTCTCAGCGCGAGACGAATCCTTCGCCACTTCCCTGGTTAGGACATTAGCGAAGCCAAGATCAATAAATATGGCAAAAATTGTCGTGAAAGATAAGGCAAAATAGTACTTACCGAGATTAGCTGGACCAACATAACGAGCCAAAAGTGTAAAGTAGGTAAAAGAAATGATTTTTTGAAAAATCAGTGCTATAGTTAAATATGAAGTATTTTTAGCAATATTACTTATTTTGGTCATACGTCTTCTGGAGTGTATTATGGCAACTCTTGATTAAATTTCAAAGTTATGATAACATAATACTACCATAATTTAAAGATATTCAATAGTTCAAATTTTATTAAATATCAATAGAATTTTTTTTATTTATATGAAGAAAGACATCCACCCAAAATATTACCCCAACTGCAAAGTAATCTGCGTTTGTGGCAACACTTTTACAACCGGCTCGACTGAACCGGAAATTAAGGTTGAACTATGTTCTGCCTGCCATCCATTCTATACTGGTAAGCAAAAATTAGTCGATACGGCTCGTCGTGTTGAAAAATTTGAAGCTAAAGTTAAGGCTAAGGATAGCGTTAAAGAAGTAAAAGGAAAGAAAGTTAAGCGTGCTGCGCGCGCGGAAGCTCGTGCTAAGAAAGAAGTGGTTGTTAAAACCAAGGATATCAAAAAAATAGCTCAAGTAAAATTAAACAAAAAATAGCCTCATAAAAAGCAATCGACTTTAATTTTGTAGTATTAACATGCTACAATGTTACAATAGATTGCTTTTTTGTTAAGTAAATCATCTATAATAGATAAGAATTAATCGTATTAATATGTTTGAGGAGATAAAACAAAAATTTGCCGACCTAGAACAAAAATTAATGGATCCCGAGCTTTTGAAAGATGCGAAGGAGACTGTTAAAGTTTCTCAGGCGCACGCCAGTCTAAGGCGAGCAATCGCGCTTATTTTAGATTTGGAAAAAGCAGAAAAAGATATCGAACAAAATAATGAAATTCTTAAAACCGAGGCGAATAATGAGTATGCAACAATGGCAAGCGAGGAATTAATTACACTAAATGCAAAAGTTGAAAAACTAAAAGAAGAAATTGACGAAGAGGTTAATCCCTCAAGCCCTAATGATAAAAAGAATACCATTATCGAAATTCGGGCTGGCGCCGGTGGTGACGAGGCGGCTCTCTTCGCGGGTGATCTCTTCCGAATGTATTCACGCTTCTGTGAGCGCCAGGGCTGGAAATTAAGCTTAATCGACTCATCTGTAATCGGTATTGGTGGCTATAAGGAAATTATTTTTGCCGTTAAGGGCGAGGGCGCTTTCGGTTTACTTAAATTTGAGGCCGGGACACATCGTGTTCAGCGTGTTCCCGAAACCGAGAAGCAAGGGCGTGTTCATACATCAACGGCGACAGTTGTTGCTTTGCCTGAAGCGGAAGAAGTAGATGTTGAAATTAAAGCAAATGAAATTAGAATCGATACTTTTTGCTCAAGCGGTCCTGGCGGTCAATGTGTTAATACAACTTATTCGGCAATCCGTATTGTTCATATCCCAACCGGGATAACTGTTTCTTGCCAAGATCAAAAATCTCAACATCAAAATAAAGAGAAAGCTCTGCAGGTTTTGCGCTCACGCTTACTTGCTAAACAAGAGGCGGAGCGTCTAGCAGCCGACTCTAGTGCGCGTAAAACTCAAATTGGTGACGGCGATCGATCTGATAAAATTCGTACCTATAATTTTCCACAGGATCGCGTTACCGATCATCGCATTAATATCTCTTGGCATAGTATTATCAGAATTATGGATGGTGATATTGCGGAAATTGTTGGTGCTTTGAAAAAGGCTGATCGTGATAATCGCAAATAATTTTGAAATAATAAAAGATGAAAGTTTCAGAAATACTAAAGTCTTCAAAAATATCAATAAAAGAAAGTCAGTTATTGTTGGCCTATTTATTGAAATGTCGTCAGGAATATTTAATCAGCCATCTTGAACTTGATGTTAAAACAGCTATTTATAGTAAATATAAAGTTTTAGAAAGAAAACGTTTGGAGGATTGGTCAATCGCGGTATTAATTGGAAAAAAAGAATTTTTTAGCTTGGAATTTAAGGTTGATAAAAATGTTTTAGTTCCCCGCCCGGAAACAGAATTAATGGTCGAAGAATTATTGAGTTTGGCTCTTAATGAAAATACGCCAAGCATGATAATTGATTTAGGTACCGGCTCTGGCGCTATAATTATTTCTCTAGCACATGAACTCAGTAAATTAAATAAAGCTATTTATAATAAGACGGAGTTTAAGGCAATAGATATCTCGAGTTCAGCACTAAAAATAGCACGAGAAAACGCTAAAACTAATAAACAAGCTAAGAAAATTGATTTTCTTTTGGGAAATTTATTAGAACCATTAGTAAATAAACGTGACTTCACAAAATTATATAGCAAGAGATTGCTAATAGCGGCTAATTTGCCGTATTTAAGTCCATTACAGATAAAGTCATCACCAAGTATCAGCAAAGAGCCAGGGCAAGCCTTGGTGGCCGGTAGAGATGGTTTAAAATGCTATCGCGAGCTATTTAATGAGTTAAAAACTCTCAAGCTTGGCGCTAGTGTATTGTGCGAGATCGATGATAGTCAGCATATATCAATTTCACTCCTCGCAAAAAAGTATTTTCCGCATGGATTCATTAAAATTAAAAAAGATTTAGCTGGCAAGCGACGTTTAGCAATAATTGAAACAATTATAAGTTAAAATAAAAAATATCCCAGGCAAATACCAGGGATATTTTTTATTTGATCTATTGTAGATTTATTTCTTTGTTTCTTCTTTCTTTGCGTCCTTCTTGGCATCTTTCGCGTAAGCAACCGGAGCAGCCTCAACTGGCTTAACTTCTTCCACTATCGCCTTTGGTTCAACAACAACTACGACGACATCAGAAGGATGGTTATGAGTTAGTCTGAAACCGCTAGGTAAAACTAGATCCGCAATCTTAATAACGTCATCATAAGTTGCTAATACCGAAATATCGATATCGATGTGGTCAACTAAATCACTAGGCAAACATTCAACTTCGAGCTCATTGATTTCTTTCATCAACATGCCGCCTAATTCCTTAATTGCTTTTGATTCGCCGATAAAGTGTAATGGGATTTCAGTAGTAATTTTTTCCTTCATGTTGACTTGATAAAAATCGACATGAGTAAAAGTATATTTCAAAACATCACGTTGTGTTTCTTTGACTAAAACCTTAACTGCACCTTCGCCGAAATCTAGACTGATTAAATTTGATTCACCGGCGGCGGCAAAAGCCTTTTCAAAATCGACACGTTTAATTTTTAAATTTTGATTAGAAACACCCTTCCCGTAAATAACTGCCGGAATGAATTCTGCTGATAATTTTTCATTATCAGTTCTCTTCTCTGCCTTTAACTTTAATTCCATAGATTTAATAGCTAATTTTTGATTTAATTATAATATTTTCAATTATCCCGACTAATATTAGTAAAGATAATAAGGAACTGCCACCATAGCTGACAAAAGGCAGCGGTAGGCCCACGACAGGCATAATTCCTAGATTCATACCAATATTAATAAACATTTGAATAAAAATCAAGCCTGAGGCGCCAATTATAAAATATATGCCGAAATCGTTACCGACTTTCTTGAGGGCTGCGAAGCAGCGAAAAAAGAAGAGCGAATAGAAACCAAGAACCAATAGTACTCCTAAAAGACCCAATTCCTCTGCAATAACGGCGAAAATAAAGTCATTTTGTGCTTCGGGCAAGAATTTTAATTGTGATTGAGAACCGAATCCTACGCCTTTCCCAATTAGTCCGCCCGAGCCGACAGCAATCATGGCTTGAGAGATATTGTATCCCGATTCCAAAGAATTGGCCGTTGGATCAAGAAAAGTTTGAATTCTCTCTTTTTGGTATTGTTTAAAAAGGAAAAACCAGGAAATCGTAAAAACGATCACAACGGCGACGCCAATAATAATAAAATATTTTTTGGGAAATCCGGCTGCCATAATAATAATAAGCCAAATACTACCGAGAATTAAAGAAGAGCCAAAATCGGGCTGCATCAAGACTAAAAAGATCAAAAAAAATGCACTCGCGGCGGAGACAAAAAAATGGCGCGCTGTTTTAACCTTAGTGGCTAGCCCCGAGAAATAATTGGCTAAAAATAAAATGAGGATTATTTTAATAAACTCAACTGGTTGCAAACCAAAGCCAAAAATATTAAACCAGCCCTTGGTGCCGCGAATCGTTGAGCCAAACATTAATACAGCCAAAAGAACAATAACTCCAAATATATAGAAATAACGGCTTAAACTTTTTAAAAAATAAGAATCGATGAAAGCAAATAAAAAAAGCAAAATAATACCAAAAGCGGCAAAAAAAATCTGCTTTTGAAAATTAAGCAAACTAAATTTTTCCTGACCTAAGGCCACGCTATAAATTTCTACTAAGCTAAAAGCAATAAGAAGAATTACTGCGGAAAATATCAGCCAATCAAAATTTTTCAGATATAGCCTGAAGCGACTAAGCATATTTTATAATCATTTATCGGTTTAAGGTTTTTATTTTGCGCCCTGATACTTCAGATAAATACTATCGTCAAGTAGATCAAGCTCGGGGCGAATTTCTGTTCTAATATTGCTCGATAGGCCGCCAAGCCAGCTCATGCGAACGGTTCGGCTTTCGCCGGCTAAAAAGTTTTTAATAATATAACGATTTACACCGATGAGCTCGGAACCGCTATAAAAAGAGATGTTAAATGGTACTTCGTAATAACCAAAATTTGAACGATTTATAGCCGTAAATTCAAGAGAGTCTAAACCGATTTTTTCAGATAGACCACTTTCATCAGCTAGTGCCAAGTTAATATTTTCAAAAGCAAAATTAATGTGGCTATTAAAATAGCTTGACCAATCGGCAATTTGATGAGTGTCTATTCTCTGCCAAGAAGTACTCGTTATTTTAAAGCTAACAACCGGAGAAGCAGTTTGAATTTTTTGTCCTAAAGCAAAAATATATTTCTCTTCCAGTGGCATAATAAACCCACTACTACATTTAATATTCTTTTCGCTGGTGGCAAAACAATATTGAAAATGGGCAGTAAATTTATCGTTTGGATTTTTTATTAAGACAACGAGATCATAATTTTCTCCGCTTCGAAAAATTTGCGGTATGCCATAAGTAATATCAGACGCGATATTCCGCTGGGATACAACGTTACTAATTGTTGATGCGATGTCGTCTGCCTTAAGAGAACTATTGCGAAAATAAACAAAATAATTATAGGAAGTAAAAATAAAGAAAAAAGCGGAAATCGCAATTAAAAAAATTATAAAAAATTTTCCGATTTGCGCACGATGTTCGGATAACCAAAGCCCGAAATTCATTTTTTTCAAACTCAGTCCTTCAAGATCCTTATATTTATTTAAATCAATTTCGAGATTATTTTTATCTTTTGACATAATTATGATATAATTACTCTAACAAAAATAGCATAGCATATTTTCATAAATTTATAAATATTTATATGTTAGAAATCAAATTTCCCTTGAGTGTTCCATCAGCTAAAAAGAGTGAATTTCGTCGCAATTACGAACTCGCTACATCCGGTACGGGCAAATTATTACTTATTGCCGGTGATCAAAAGGTTGAGCATTTAAATGATGATTTTTTTGGCACCGGTATATCAAAAGATGATGCCAGTCCAGAACATCTATTTAAAATTGCGGCCGGTACAAAAGGTGCGCTATTTGCAACACATTTGGGTTTAATTGCACAATATGGAATGGATTATCGTCGTATTTCTTATTTGGTAAAACTCAACGGTAAATCAAACATCGGTTTAAACGAAGAGAAAGATTCAAGTAAATGCTGGTGGAAAGTAAAAGATATTGTTGATTTTAAAAAGCAGTCCAGCCTGAATGTCGTTGGCATCGGCTATACTTTATATCTTGGTGGTAAATTTGAGTCCAAAATGCTTGCAAAAGTTGCTAGAGCTATTAACGATGCACATCAAAATGGCTTGATTGCTGTACTCTGGGTTTATCCACGAGCGAAAAATATTAAAGAGGAAGATATTCATACAATTGCCGGTGGTGCAGGGATGGCCGCCTGTCTTGGGGCTGATTTCGTAAAAGTAAAATACCCATACGGCGCTAAAAATAATAAGTTAATTGCCGAGAAATTTAAGGAGGTTATTTTAGCGGCTGGTCGAACAAAAGTAATATGTGTCGGCGGCGAAAAACGAACAAACAAAGAAATGCTTCAAACTACAGGTGAACAATTAAGTATTGCCGGAACAAACGGTCTAGCTATTGGACGTAATCTTCACCAGCGCTCACTCGCTGATGCAATTAAATTAGCTAATGATTTAAGTTTGGTTATTCACAGCCCAAAGAAGAAAGCTAATTCAAATTTCTTAGGAATATTTTAGAAAATCTATATAAAAAGCCTCGTTATGCGCGAGGCTTTTTTTGTATGTTTTAGAACTATTTCTCTAATCCTTTTACTTCAATCTGGATTCTTTCCGGTAGTCTTGGTGCTCGATTTATAAATGATGGAAAAAATTTAAATTCATAATTTTTAATTTCCGGAAAAGATTTAAGGTAGTTTTCTAATTGCTGCCGATTTAAATTTACTAACTGTTTCTTATCAATGATTTGAGTATCACTCTTTAAGACCATGGTGCCGCTAAAACTTGCCTTAACTGAAGCAACTCCCGTTTTAGTGTCGTAATTATCGAATGTATAACTTATATTGTCAGCACTATAATCAACAAGCTCTTTATCATCAGGCACAAGTAAGGCTAATTTCGCAGACGCTAATTTCGCCGCTTCATCCTTTGAAAAACTGACAATTGCTAAGCTGCCCTTAGCTTTAATTGTAAAACTATCCTTTGTTTCACCGGCCTTAGCATCAATCTCAAAACTCGCCGTATCTAAACTTTCATAAAGAGTTTCGGCGTTAGTGCTCGTTGAATCAACGCTTATTTTAGCCTTTGCTACTAATAGATCATTCATATCCTTAGTTGCCTGCTCGATATCTGAAGCTTTTATGTATTTCTTAATTTTTTGACGGAAGACAAAATCAGTCTTACTCTTAGCATAAATTTTATCCTGCAAGCCCAGCCAAAGTCCTGGAATTGTGAAAGTAGTCGCGGCAATAGCTAAATCCTCGCTCGGCTTCTCGGCGTAGATATCGACATTAACTTCCACGCCAGCCGGAACATTCACAGCATCCTTTATTCTAAACAGCTTACCGTCTGGACTTAATATTCTGGTTGTTGCAACGAGAGCCTGACTTTTGGCAGAATTATTAATAATACTGACCTGTCCCGAGATTTCTTCGCCGGTAAACTCTTCACCTGTTGCTGGAAACGATTTTTCATCGGTCACACTAACTTCTTTTGCCGTTCCGGCAACCTGTTCACGAAAATCTGTTTCTGAATTTTCGCCAGCTGACTCCACTGGTCCAACTTTTAATAAAAGATTATCATTTATGGTTTCACCTTTTGGAGAAATATAAATAGTCAGCTTAGAAAAGGAAAAATAAAAAACAACTAATAGTAAAATAACCGTAAAAGCGATGAAGCGCCAAACTAAACGACGATAAAGACTGACACTTTTACGAGCGCGCGGCTCATCTTCAAGCTCTTCATCGCCATTAGTACGCCTAATCGAAGCAGTCTTAGGATTTTTTTCCTTTATCTCAGTTACGAGTTCTGAAAAAAACTTTTTTTGCTGATCGATTTCCACTGGTGCCTCTTCTTCGTCATCTTCTTCGCTTGATTCATCTGGAGCAAAGCTCCCGATCGCCTCTTTTTTTAGTTCTGGAAAAGAAATTTCCGGTTCATCGTCTTCAATTACATCAATAACAACCGGGCGAGCCTTTTTTTTCGGGGCAGCTTTCTTTTCAGGTGACTTTATTTTGATTTTGGTTTTACTTTTCTTGACAATCTTTTTTTCTGGACTCAAGTCAGTATTTTTTTTAACTCTTGGCATATGACAAAAAGAAAATGAAAATTATTTTAATTTAAAAAAAGTTAAATATTAATTTAACTTTATTATAACAGAATATTTTATTCCGAGCAATTTATAGGCGAACTTATTCTGCAATCTTAATAAGATCTTTAAAATCTTCTTTTAATTTCTTTATTAAGTCATCATTATTTTCAACGCGAAAAGCAGTTTTAAGAATTTTTGCCTTACCGCTCTCGGTAATTTTAAAATATACTTCGTTTTCGCCGGGATATTTAGAAAAGACGGATTTTAAATTTAATAAATCTTGTTGATCGAGGTCGCTAAGAAAAATAAGGCGCAAAGGATTTTTAGGCATCGATGTTTCTTCGGCAACTTCAACTTTTTTTGCAATTACAGCATTAGCGTTACGATATTTATTCATGTAACTTGGTTTCGGTGGCCCAGCAGCCATTATAATCCGCTTAAAGTCGTCAATTGATTTGGTTGGTGCATCAGGATCAAGCGGAGTCGCGCGATTGACTAATACTTTTATCTCCTGATCCTTTTCCGAGACTTTGCCATCAAGAATAATCGCCTGACCTTCAACCCAAAGATTCAATGTCTCCTTATATAATCGAGGAAATATTAATAATTCAACCGTATTGGTAGCGTCTTCAAGTTTAACAAACAGCATTGACTCGCCCTTACGCGTGATAATTTTTTTAACCGTCGAAATAATACCGGCCGTTATAACTCTTTCTGCTCCCTTATGGTGGCTAAGTTTAACTAGCGGAACTGTATAATTTACTAAATAAGGTCGAAATACGCTATAAGGATGTTCGCTAACATATAAACCTAATAAGGCTTTTTCCCAAATCAACTTTTCGTTTTGCTCGGCTGGCGGTGCCGGCGTAAGAGTTGTCCGACTTAAACCCGACCCTTCAGGAAGATCGCCGAATAAACTACTCTGCCGACTATCACGATTTTTTGCTAATTCTTTATTATAATTCAAAAGCTTTTCCATGTTTGCGAGCAGCTCACCCCTTTCGCCGAAACTATCCATAGCTCCGCTCTTAATTAAACTCTCGAGTGATTTTTTATTTAAATCACGATCAGTCACTCTTTCAAGTAGATCAAAGATATCTTTGAAGGGACCTTTCTCTTTTCTTTCTTGAATTACGGTATCGACAATATGCTCGCCAACATTTTTAATCGCTTTTAATCCAAAGCGAACAGTATCGACTTTTTCATTGGCTGCCACAATTCGATTTTCTTTTGTGCCGGCAGTAACAACCGTGAATGTTCCAAATGATTCATTAATATCAGGCGCCATTATCTTAATGCCCATATTCCGACATTCTTCGATTTCAATCGCCACGCGGTCGGTGTCGCCTTGATCAGAGGTTAGTAATGCGGCCATAAACTCGACCGGCCAATGAGCTTTAAGATAAGCGGTTTGATAGCCAATCATCGCGTAGCAAGCGGCGTGTGACCGATTAAAGCCATAACCAGCGAATGGCTCGATAAATGAGAAAACCTTTTCCCCTAATTCCTTATAAACACCATTTTTTACACAACCTTCAATGAATTTTTCCTTTTGTTCGGCGAGTAGCGATGCAATTTTTTTACCCATCGCTTTACGCAAAACATCAGCCTGACCCATAGTGAAGCCAGCTAAATCACGAGCAATTTGCATAACTTGTTCCTGATAGATAGCTACCCCATAAGTTTTTTCTAAAATTGGAGCAAGTTTTTCATGCAAATAAACAACTTTTTTTGTTTTATGTTTTCCGGAAATATAATCGGGAATCCACTCCATTGGCCCCGGACGATATAAGGCAACCATGGCAATAATATCTTCAAAAACAGTTGGCTTCAATTCCCGCAAATAACGCTTCATGCCAGATGATTCAAATTGAAAAACACCAGTGGTTTCCCCATCCTGAAATAATTTGTAGCTCTGTTTGTCATCAAGTGGAATTTCATCAATATTTATTTCCAGACCGCGAGTATTTTTAATAATTTTAAGTGCGGATTCAATAATCGTTAAATTTTTTAATCCTAAAAAATCCATCTTTAAGAGACCGAGATCTTCAATCGGATGCAAAGAGTATTGTGAAATAATACTGCGATCAGAGGACGATGCGTATTGAATCGGAACGTATTCAGTTAAGGGATTCTTGGTAATTAAAACACCACAGGCATGAGTCGAAGAGTGGCGAGCAACTCCTTCAAGACGGCGCGCATAATCTAAAATACGCTTGGCTGCCGGCTCGTTATTATATAGGTCCTTAAGCTCTGGAACCGTTTTAATTGCCTCATCGAGCTTCATGAACATCGGAATACTCTTCGAAATTTTATCACAAAATTCATAAGGTTCATCAAGTACTCTGCCGACGTCTCGCACGGCCGCCCGGGCTGCCATAGTTCCAAAAGTTATAATCTGAGCGACGTGATCGTGCCCATATTTTTCTCCGACATAATTTAAAACTTCGCCGCGTCTTATATCAGCAAAGTCCATATCGATATCAGGCATGGAGATACGTTCTGGATTTAAGAAACGTTCAAAGAGTAAATCATACTTTAAAGGATCTAAATTCGTAATACCAGTTAAATAGCAGACCATAGAACCCGCTGCGCTACCGCGACCAGGTCCAACGACGATTTTATTTTCCTTTGCCCAATTGATAAAATCAGCGACAATTAAAAAGTATGATGGCCAGCCCATTTTAGCAATAACGGCGAGTTCGTAATCAAGTCTTTCGCGAACAGGGACTAGCTCCTCGTTTGTAGCATTTGGAAAACGTTTTAAGATTCCATTCTCTGACCATTCACGCAAATAGGAATTACCGTCATAACCATCAGGAACTTCAAAATGCGGTAATTGGATATTACCTAATTCAATTTCTAAATTGCACATATCGGCAATTTTCAGAGTATTTTCAATCGCCTCTGGAATATGCTTGAAGGCGGCTATCATCTCCGCATTTGGACGCATCGAGTAGTCTCCAGTGCCAATCATTTTCATGCGATCGGTATCGGTTATTTTTTTCTTATTCTGCAAACATAAAAGAATATCCTGAGCCTCAGCATCGGTTTTTTTTAAATAATGGACATCATTAGTAGCAATAACGGGGATCTTTAGCTCTTTGGAAAGCTCAATGAGAACAGCATTAACTTTAACAAGCTCGGGAATTTCAGGATGATCCATTAACTCAAGATAAAAATTCCCCGGCCCAAATAGCTCACTATACTCCTTGATTCTCTTTTTAGCCTCGTCAAGCTTTTCGGCCATGATTAAGCGTGGTATTTCCCCGGCTAAACAAGCTGTTGAGGCAATAAGCCCCTCGCTATGTTCTTTTAGCAAATCCCAATCAATACGTGGCTTATAATAAAAGCCCTCCATATGAGCATGGGAAACTAATTTTATGAGATTTTTATAACCTATTTCGTTTTTAGCCAGTAATAAAAGATGGAAACTACGTGCATCTTCTCGGGTATTTTTATCAAAACGAGAATTATGGGCTAAATAGGTCTCTACACCAATAATTGGCTTAATTCCGGCCTTTTTAGCCTTCTGATAGAATTCTATAGCGCCATACATGGAACCGTGGTCAGTTAAAGCGACCGCCGGCGATCCTTGCTCCTTGGCAAAATTAATCATCTCGTCCAGTTTAGTTAAACCGTCGAGTAATGAATAATGGCTATGATTGTGGAGGTGGACAAAAGACATTAATTATGTGCTTATTTTATTCTTAAAAATTGGTGATTATTAACTCATCAAGCCATTATCATTTTAGTATAAGAAGTTCAGGATGGCAAATATAATTTTAAACAAAAAAAGTGGCATTCTTTTAGAAATTGCCACTTTTATCTATACTAATATTTTTAAAAAATCATCACCTAAAATTTATTTTATTTTCTTAATAATTTCATTTAATTCTTCTTCCGAGTAAAAATCAAAGACTAATTTTCCACCCTTACCTTGGCGCTTTATTTCTACTTTTGTCGCAAGTAGTTCTCCGAGTTCTTCTTCGCGAGCGCGGTCGAAATAATCTTTTGTTTTTGCCGCCTTCGTACCGCCTAGTCGCTTAATTTCTTTATCAGTTTCAGCAACTGTTAAATTCTGCCGCATTATTTTTTTAAGCATGTTTATTTGCTTTGCCTCTCCTTCAAGACCAAGTAAATATTTAGCATGGGCCTCGCTAATCTTTCCGCTAGCTAAGGCTTCCTGGATTTCAAGTGGAAGCGCTAATAAACGCAAAGCATTAGCAACACTTGAGCGCGCTTTCCCTAGCTTACGGGCTGCTTCTTCTTGGGTGATACTAAATTCATCGATTAATCTTTGGTAAGCACGAGCTGTTTCGAGCGGGTTCAAGTCTTCGCGTTGCAAATTTTCAATTAGAGCGATTTCTAATTTTTTCTGATCTTTTTCTTCGCGGACAATAACTGGAACTTCCTTAAGGCCAATTAATTTGGCGCTTCGCAAGCGGCGCTCTCCGGCAATAAGTTCATAGCCATCGTCTTTTTTAGTAACGATAAGCGGCGAGATAATGCCGTGCTGCTTAATAGATTCAGCTAAGTCATTAAGAGCGGTGTCCGAAAAAAAAGTACGTGGTTGCTGCGGATTTATTGAAATGCGGCTGGGATTAATTTTTAAAATTCTATCCCCATCATGAAGAACAACCGTTTCTTCTTCGGCCATCTCTGACTTAAATGGATTCTGGCCGTAAGTCATTGTTTTTTTTGGAATAAGAGAGCCGAGTCCACGGCCTAATCCTTGAGGCATATATTATTATATTAGGGGATATTTCTGTTTGTTTTTTAAATGATAGTCTAACCAATCAAAATTCTCATCAGCGCTTATATTGTTTATATATATCTTGTCCTTAAAAGATCCGTTCTTTTTATTCTTTTCTTTTTGCAGCTTTTTTAAATCAGGTGTTTTCTTGCCCAAGGAAACCAATAAGCAATCAATTAGCTCCTGAATATCTGCCATCTCATCAAGTGTGTCTTTTGTATTTTTTGCGACCAGTAATTCTTCTCCCTCTTCAATCAATTTCCTTTTTAGTTCGTAAATGTATTTGTTAGTGCTAAGCGTCTTCTGTTTTACTTTCCCGCCAGATTTTTTTATTTTCGTCGGTATCATATCCCGGACTAATTTTTCGTATTTGAATTTGTAGACTTTCATAAAAATCTTAATTATTTTTCTAGGCTCAACACTTCTTTCGCTAAGCCTTCATATGCTTTTCCGCCACGAGATTTTGGATCATAGTGCAAAATGGAACGTCCGTAGCTCGGTGCCTCGGCCAAACGAACACTTCGTGGAATAACCGAGCGAAATATTCGGTTGGGAAAAAATTTATAAAGTTCTTCCATCACCGCCTCGGATAATTTATTTCGTTTATCAAACATGGTAATGACCGCGCCCATAATGCCCAGCGATGGCTTCAAATTATTTTGAACAAGGCTGATTGTTTCAAGTAATTGACTCAAGCCTTCAAGCGCGAAGTATTCACTTTGGATCGGAATTAATACCTCATCAGCCGCGACTAAACTATTAACCGTTAATAATCCGAGAGATGGTGGACCGTCAATAATTATATAATCATAATCTTTTCTAATTTCTTCTAAAATTATCGACAAGCGAAATTCGCGATTTTCGAGATTAACCAAATCTATACCAGCTCCAGCGAGAGAAAGAGTAGCTGGAGCGACTTTTAAACCTTCTTGCATCGTTCTTTTAATAACTTCAAAAACTGGTTTGTCGCCAATTAAGGATTCATAAACGCCCGCCTCTAAATTTCGATGATCTAGGCCAAGACCTGAAGTTGCATTAGCTTGAGGGTCAATATCAACCAAAAGAACCTGTTTACCAAGATAAGCTAAATAGGCACCTAAATTTACGGCCGTCGTTGTCTTGCCGACACCGCCTTTTTGATTAACAATAGCAATGATTTTTCCCATAGGATTTATAACTATATTTATTATATCTTAAAGAAAAATCTTTGACAATTAGACATATATTTATTATACTAAATTTCGTAATTAGTATGCCGCGATGGCGGAACTGGTAGACGCGCACGACTCAAAATCGTGTTGGGGCGACCTAGTGAGGGTTCGATTCCCTCTCGCGGCACATGCAAAAACAGACCTCAATTTTGGTCTGTTTTTTGTTTCAAATTATTCTATTTGGTTTTTTTAAATCTTACGGTAAATACTGGTTCGTACTCAACCTTATTTTCATCAATAATTTTAACCGGTTCACCGCTAGTTAATTGGGTTAAAGCTAAATCGCTAAGTAATTGATTATCTCCGGCGATATTTAATTTCAGTCCCTCTAATTTATCAAATTCTTCTTTAAAATCAGATTGCACCGAGGCTTCAATTTTTTTCTTCTTGATTTTAAGTGCTTCTAGTTCTTCAAGGGCTTGCTGATATTCACCATTGACCGAGAGGGCGTCGCGATAGATAGTTTTCAGATCACGTTGTTCCCTTTTCTTATCCTGAATTCTTTTAAAAACATCGGGGAGTTGTTGAGACATAATTATTTAAAATTAATATTTTAAGACTCGTGTATTATAGCACAAATATTAATATGTGAAATTTATTTAATTATGCCTCCGCCTAAAACCTGTTTTTTATTATAAAATACAATGCTTTGTCCCGGCGTAACGGCTCGTTGAACCGCTTTAAACTCAACGTTGTAATCATTTTTGTTCTTTGGGCTTACCGTGCATTTAACAGCTTTATGGCCATAGCGAATAACAGCCTCACATTCTAGAAGGCGTTTAGGCGCACGTCCACTTAGCCAATTAACGTCTTTAGCAATCAGCGTTTTCTCATAGAGAATATTCTCATTCCAATTTTTAACGACGTAGAGGATATTATTCTTATAATCAAATTTTGCGACGTAATACGGGCCCGTTCCTCCAACTAGGCCACGTCTTTGACCGATTGTGTAAAGTGGTAGGCCAAGATGTTCGCCTATTTTTTCTCCTGTTTCCAAAATTTTAATATCGCCTGACTTCAAATCCAAATATTTTTTTAGAAAATTATTATGATCGCCTGCTAAAAAACAAATATCTTGACTCTCAGCTTTACCCGCAACCACTAACTTGAACTTAGCCGCTAATTTTCTGACCTCTGGTTTTACATATGATCCGAGGGGAAATAATAGATGTTTGAGCTCATCAGGTTTAAAGGTATATAAAAAATATGACTGATCTTTATTTTTATCTTTGGCTTTAAATAATTGAATCTCACGTCCGACTTTCTTTAGTGTTAAATAATGACCAGTAGCGACATAATCATAACCTAGCGCACGTGCATGCTTTAATAGAAGCCCAATTTTAATTTTCCGGTTACAAACAACACAAGGATTCGGTGTACGACCGGCATCATACTCGCTGAGAAAGTTATCGACCACTGCCTTTTTAAAGGGTTCGGAAAAGTTAAAAGTATATAAAGGCATGCCGATTTTAGCAGCGACTAATTTAGCGTCCATTAATGATTCTAAGGAGCAACAACGATTTTCGTGGTTTAAGCCGGCAGATTCATCTTTCCAGAAATGCAAAAAGACTCCAGCAACGTCGTAGCCTTGATTTTTTAACAATTGAGCGGCCACACTAGAATCGACTCCGCCTGACATGGCAACAAGAACTTTACCCTTTTTCTTGGTGATTATTTTTTTCTTAATTACTTTCATATGTGAATTTATATTTTTTTAAGTTTGACAATTCGTCTTAAATATAGGATAATACTGGCGGTACCTTAATATCGTACTTTACATTATATTGCCCGGTTAACTGGTCTAGCTAGTTAACATAAAAAAAATCATTACCGAATGGAAGAACTAAATTTAACTCAGAATGAAACTACAATTACTAGTAAAAGTATTATCGTGTTTCTAAACACAGGCGACGTAGTTGTCTGCGAAAACTTTCCAGATTATCTTATTTTTTTAGATGAACGCTCCGAATATGAGCGATAAGGTACGGCCTTAAAAAGTTTCAGTGGTTTGCTTGCAAGCCACTTTTTTATTATCTAAATCTTTTCAAATGCATCTAGATATTCACTTGCTGTTTTAGCCCAGGTAAATTTATTAGCCTGCTCATAGCCGCGGCTTATTAGTAGTTCGCGCAATGACTTATCTGTTAAAACTAGTCTTAAGGCATCGGCAATTTCCTCCGACTCGTATGGATTAACGGTTATGGCGGCCGCGCCAACTACTTCAGGTAGGCTTGAAACATTCGAACAAACAACGGGCAAACCATATGTCATTGCCTCGAGCGGTGGGAAACCAAAACCTTCGTAAAAGGAGGGGTAAGCAAAAACACTCGATTCAGCATAAAGAATATCTCTTTCCTCCTCATTAATATATCCTAAAAATATTATATCCTTTTTGTATGGCGATTTCTTCCATTTAGAGTAGGTCTGATTATTTTTCCAGCCCTTAGCACCCACTAAAAGTAATTTTACATCATTAAGTTCAGAATTCTTTGCGCGCAACTCTTCGTAAGCTGCAATTAAACCAATGATGTTTTTTCGTGGCTCGATTGTGCCTAAATATAGAATTAAACGGCCGGAAATATTATGACTTTGCAAGAATTTGTCGGCCTTATCTTTATCTACGTCTTTTTTAATCGCATTATTACCCGAGTAAATAACTCTAATTTTTTCAGGTAGAACACCAACGAGTTCAACGATATCATTTTTGGTATTTTCGGAAACGGCAATTATCTTATCAGCATTACGGAGGATATTCCTGACCCGTAAAGCCTTGTGCCAACAATTTTTTCGCAAACTAAAAAATTCTGGATATCTTAAAAACGATAAGTCATGAACGGTGATGATTTTTTTTGTTTCTGCACCAAGACTCGAAAAATTAAAATGCGGAGCCCAAAAAATATCAACGCCACCTAATAATTTATCAATTTTAGGATAAGCTAATACACTTTGACCAAAATAATTGAATATCTTATTAGGAATATGGCTACCTATAACGCTGGCATTATCTCTTCGCCAAATACTCAATTTTTTATCAAGTTTATCCCATGAATTATAAAATAATTTATAATTATTTTTTTTATCAGCAGCCAAAATTGCCGTCAATAAATTAGCGGTGTATTGAGAGACACCGCTATAGTATTCATCCATTAATACTCTAATGTCGACTCCAATCTTCATAAACTATTTTTTATGGCTGGCAATAAAATCGGATATTTGTTGATTAAAGTTAGCAACTGAGAACTTTTCGGCATGATGACGTATATCTTGAGAATTAAAATCAATTGTTTCAAATTTTTTAATTGCAGCGATTAAAGAATCGGCGCTCTGCTCATTAAAAAATACACCAGTTTGATCTTCAATAATTGTTTCCGTTGCGCCTCCGAGACGATAAGCGATAACTGGACGACCACTCGCCATAGATTCAACAACAGTAATACCAAAATCTTCTTCTTGGGGATTAATAAAAGCCTGCGCGCCTTGAAATAGTTTTGCCTTATTATCCTCGCTAACTCGTCCTAAAAATTCGATATTCTCCGCTTTTCCGGCAATCATCTTTAAACGTTCTAAGTCTACCCCGTCACCGAAAATTTTCAATTTATAAGCTGATCCTAATTTTTTAAAAGCCTCAACAACTAGATCGACCCGTTTATAGGGAGCCAAGCGGCAACCGGCTAAAAAATACTTCTCTTCCCGGGCTTGCTTACTAATATCGATAACAGAAAATCTTTCCGTCTCAACGGGTGGATAGATAACAGTCGAATCGCGACGATAATACTTGGTAATTCTCTCCTGAACAGTTATTGAGTTTGCAATAAAGACATCAACGCGATCGGCCGCTAAACGATCCCAAAGTCTGATGCGGTTTAAAATCAAAGAAATGATTTTCTTAAACCACTTATTATATTTAAGTTCGTTTATATATTGATGAGTATCACTCCATAAGTAGCGGGTAGGAGTATGACAATAGCAAATATGCAGACAATGAGGCTTAGTTATTACCCCCTTCGCAAATGAGCTAGTATCTGAGATTACTAAATCATATGATGATAAATCAAAAAATTCCACCGCCATTGGCATGAAAAAAAGATACCATTGATAATGTTTAATGCCTCCGGGAAGTTTTTGGATAACAGATGTTTCGATTCGCTTATCTTTAAAATACTTAGCGACATTTTTATCTTCATATAATAAAGTATAAATCGGCGCTTCCGGAAACATATCAGAAAAGACTTTTAAAACTTTTTCAGCACCGCCATCTTGGGCTAAGTGATCGTGTATTAAAGCAACTTTCATTTGTTTGATTATTCAGCCTGGCGATGTTTAAAGACCGCGAAGGGTGTTTTAAATAATATAGAAATATCGAGTAGAAGAGACCAATTTTCAATATAGTAAATATCAAGTTTTGCCTCTTCTTCGAAGAGTAAGTCACTACGCCCCGAAACTTGAGCTAAGCCCGTTATTCCCGGCTTAATGGTCAGAGTTTTGCGATGATAATTTTCATATTTAGCGACCTCTTCTGGTAAATGTGGGCGCGGCCCTACTAAACTCATACGACCAATGAACACCAAAAATAATTCCGGTAATTCATCAATCGACCAACGGCGGATAAGTTGGCCAATACGAGTAACGCGAGGATCATCCTGAATCTTAACTAATGGGCCTTCGCTTCGTAAATTGCGATCAGCGAGCTCGTTATAGCGCATACTATCTGAATTCGGTATCATTGATCTAAATTTAAAATAACGAAAAGTCGTTCCACCTTCACCGACGCGATAAACAGGATTACCATCATCACGGCGGGAAAAAAATATCGGTCCGCGAGAATCGAGCGAAATAGCTAACATTGTTAAAAGAATAATTGGAGAAAAAATTAAAATAAGCAGACCTGATCCGACAATATCAAAAATTCGTTTAAACACTCTTCCCCAACCTTCTAAAGTGGTACGCTTAACTTCAACGACTGGAATACCAATAATTTCTGCCACTTCAGTGCGTAAAACTTTTACTTCGAGTAAATCAGCGACATATTTAAAAGTAATATGGTTTTCATTAGTAAAATCGTAGAGACGTAAGGTTTCTGCTTTAGTTAAGTTTGGATCACTTTGAATAATTTCATCAACTTCCCTGCCAGAAATAAATTCGGCTACTTCCTGAGCAGTTTCAAGAGAAAAATCTCTAACTCTTTTTATAACTTCGTAACCGGATTTCTTATTGCTCGAAAATTCAGCGATTAAATTATCAGTAGTTTTTGAATTACCAACTAAAATGACTTTATGAACGCCAATTCCATATCCATATAAACGTCTTTGCAGCCAACGAATAAAGGCATGAGCAATACTTAAATAGAGAAAGGCGAATACAGAGCCGACTAAAACAATAAAACGTGAATCAAATAGTTCACGTTGAAAAAAGATAATAATGGCGATTAAGGCGAGGCCAGCTGCGCAAGCAAAGAAAATTTTGCGAATTTCTTGTGCTAATTTACGCGCACTGCGAATACTATAGACGCCAGAGACGGCTAAAATAATTATCCAAAGCAAGGCGACAACAAGCAATGATCGAAAATAGGATGAGAATTGCAAATTAAAAATAATCGGTCTAATATTTGCCGACCAATTCGAAAATCTTAGGTAGTAAGCGGAGAGACCGGCTAAAACCAAGAGAATAAAATCAACGGGAATAAATAAGGTGGAAAAAAAAGTTTCAATTTTTTTCATATATAAATTAATGGATAACATTTGTTATTAGGGTAGCCGTAAGCCGGATTCTGTTCTAGCAATCATTTATCTAGGCTTATTATTACTAATAAGCTCATGCGAGCTACTTGTCTTTTTGCCAAACTGGCAAAAGTTTGCTCTTGCTTCTGATAGGGTTTACCACGGCATCTCCGTCACCGGAGGCCGATGCCAGTAGCTTCAAGAAGAAACACCCAGCATCTTTTCACCTTTGATTCTGTCAATAAATTCCAGAATTAGTATTGTCTCTGTGGCACTTTCCCTAAAGCGTTTAATAAATTAAACACCTCGGTGGGCGTTACCCACTATCGTCTCCGCTTGTTACCAAGCGATGAAGTCCGGACTTTCCTCTCCCTTTTATAGTAAACTACAAAAAAGAGCGATTGCCCGCTTGCCCTAATAACAATTACACAATACAAGAAAACGAGAAATAAATCAAGTAAAAAGCCACCCGAAAGTGGCTTTTTTTATCAATTATTAGCGAATATTTCTTGAATTTGGGCAGGGCTAAGCGCACCTTCCCAAATACCTAAATTGTCAATTTCTGTTTGGCCCTGCTCTGAGACAATTTCTAAGGCATTAATGAGTGGTATTTCTGCTCCCCAAATATAACTTCGACTACCCTTTTCAACTCCATCAACATAAAATCGAAGTAAATTACGATAAGAATCATAACTTAAAGCTAAAAGATGCCAATTTAAGTCATTAGGGATTGTTTGATTCTCGCCACTACTAAAATAACTATAGGCGTTACTATAGACATAGCCTGAAACAAATTGACTCGGAATTAGAGATAAAATATTGGCGCTTGTTTCATTGCGCAGAGCTACCCTCGATTCATTACGATAATAGGTATTAGAACTTCGCCACCAAAAGGTTAAGGAAAGGTCGGACGAATCAATTTCGGGAAAATTTACATTAATTATTCGACCTGAATTATTATTTAATGCACTATTGTTAACATCAATATTAGTCCAAGCGTTTTTATCAATCGGCAAGTCAGTGTTTCCAATTAAATCTCGAGTTGTCGTGCCAATGCCTTCATTGAAATTCCAAAAATGTTTTAATTTTGGAATTTGCTGTGCTTCTGGCAAATAAACAGGGCTAAACGGAGCTTCAGAATTTCTGATATCAATTATTTCGTCAGGCGTTAATGCACGACTCCAAATCGCTAATTCGTCTACAGCAAAAGGACCATTATCGCCGCCCAGCTCAATTAAATCCATCGCAGGCATCATTTTATAAGTATCAATATAAAATACTTCTTCCCCGTCAATATACAAAGCCCAATAACCATCATTACGATTAACAACCAGCGTTGCTTGCCGCCATGTATTATCAAAAGCAAAATCTTGATAATATCGCCAACTCGGATTTGCTAAGCCACTAAATTGCATCAATCCTTGTTCCAGGGTTACATTTATTGAATCACTCTGATCGTTTGCGAGAGTTAAACTTAATCGCGGATAGCTTTGAGTTGCTTTAAACCAAAAGCTAATTGTGAAATTATTTATATCAATTTGTTTATCCAGTGGCCCAACTATCTTCCCGTAGTCATATCCCGCTTCCTTAGAGCAAATATACTTCCCCGACTTCCAATGATTAGCTACGTTTAGAGTAGAATTGCCTAAACTACTCGCAGTTGTAGACCCCGTGCATTCATCGAAATGCCAGACATATTCTAAGCCGGCGGAATTTATTGGTTCCGGAAAAGAAAATAGGTCGTAAGAAGAGGTGGAAAAATTGTAAATATTCATCGATGTCCCAGTATCACTATTTTCCTCTGACCAATCAATACTAGGATCATCAGACTTCAATAAATTATAATCTAAATTATTATTACCAGTATTTGAAGTTCTGCTTAAACTATAACCGTCTTTCATCGCTTCTGCTGGATTATAACCGCGCCAAAAAGTTGCATTAAGTCCGAAGCCCAGGGTGTCGATAATATCCTCATCGGTACTTGAACTAACTGGGCCGCTAGCTAAATATAATGTGTATCCGGAATTTAACCAGCTAAAATCTAAACGAGTCGCAATGGCGCTGGCTTTATCTTTAAAAAATTGATCGGCATCATCGCGCACAATCAGATATTTACCATTGGCGTTTATGATTGTAGTCCCGGGATAATAACCATCTAGCGGATCACCAATTCTCATGATAAGAGCTGGGTCTATCGCCGTTTTAGTTTTTTCTAAACGATATTCATTTGAATACAAATCAATTGCAAAATTATTCGGGTTATACAATTCTATCCAATCATTTACACCGCTGCCATAAATTCCATTTATAAGAAGCGGAAGCGTGTTGGCCTGATTCGGGCTTGAGGTCGCAATATTACTTGTCGTCGAAGCAATATTATTAGTACTATTTGATATGCTTGGCGTTGTAGTTGCAATAATATGTGTAGTAGTCGAAATAGTACTTGTACTAGCTGCTGTATTTATTATCGTGCTTGTTGCTGTATTTGATGTTTCTTCTTCATTATCAATTGTCCAGTCAATTGTTGGGTCATCGGACTTAACGAGTTTAAAATCAAGATTATTATTTCCACTACCCTTTTGGCGATTAAGACTATAATTATCAGTGATTTCAGGAGCTGGAGCGTCCCCTTGATAATAGGTCGCATTCGCGCCATAGCCAAGAGCTTCAACTATGTCGGGATCGGTATTAGAACTTATCGCTCCCGTGCCCAAATATATTGTGTATCCAGAACTTGGCCAAGTAAAATCATCACGCGTGGCTACGGCATCAGCCTGTCGTAAGTAATAATCACTCGCCGTACTTTTTACAATCATATATGTGCCACGCGCTTTAATAATTGTTCCTCCGGGATAAGAACCATCTTCGGTCTTTCCGATGCGCATTATTAAAGTTGGGTCAGCTGCCGTCTTGGCTTTTTCCAAACGATAGCCAGCAGCCGCTAAATCAAAATCTAAATCCGTCGGATTATATAATTCAATCCATTTATTATTTCCCGTCGCGTATATTCTACTTACAGTCGCAATTTTTGGCGTCTCTATAACTTTAGAATCCGCCGCTATAACGGTATTTTCCGACGCTTTAGCGGGACTATAGTAACTAGCCGCCTCAACTGAGTCATTAATGGTATTTGTGTTTTGATTCGTTTTATTATTAGAAACCGAATTAGTCTGGGTTGAATTAGTCTTAGTAGAAACCGTTTTACTCGTACTGGTCTTTGCAGTTGTAGCTTGCTTACCAGTATTTGTAGTTTTAGGATCATTTATTTCAGCATCTTCTAATTTTGTCGATGTCGCTTTATTTATAAGCGCCCCGGTTTTTGCAGTTGTGTCTTCTGACGTGACATTTTGGTTTGAAGTATTTTCAGTAACAAGCGCAATTTCTGCTGCGTCTGTTCCGTTCCCGAATATTCTATTTTTCAAACTTATTACCGCCTCTTTTGTTTTACGTGCGATTGTGCTTAATGACGACGATGGATTATTAATTAAGCTCCAACGCAGCGCAAGCGCATATTTAGAAGTTGAACCACGAACTTCCGAACCATTAAAATATGATTCCATCGTTATATCGGTAGTAATATCACTTAAACTGGGCTGAAGATATTGAGTATAAGGGATAAATATATAGCGCTCATCATCTTTTATAAGACCGACATCGAATCCGACTAATTCGGGCGCGGGGATTAATATATCAACACGGGCAGCAATTTTTGAATATTCATAATCAGCCGAAAAACAATCACCGTAGGAATTTACAGTACTATAATTATCAAAACCGTCAGGAGTTATATCAATTGCGTAATAGCTTGTTTCATATTCTAGAGAACCTAAATTATTTGGATTATAAATATTTGCACTTTCGTATAACTTTTCTGTTAGACCGACGCAAGTCCATTCTCCCGACTCCGGACCCTTTTGAGTTTTGAAATCAAAATCATAAGCCAGATTTTTTCCGACTAAGCTCTTGGCAATTGCGACAACCTTGGCCTGTTGAATAGCGGAAAGATTTTTTGGAATTTTTGCTCCTAAATATTTTTCTCCCTCGCCTAAATTTACAAATTTGTCAGCCGGTGTTTTTACTATACCATTAGCTAGGGCCTCAACAATATAATCTACGCCATTTTCCTGACCGATGTATATACCAACATGACCGGAGTTTATATTTTTTACTATTCCTTTTTCCGAATATATTAAAGGATCGCCACTATAACCAAACATCCGACCATTTTCCGATGTTCGATAGACTAAAGTTCCGGGTGGCATAGCACCACAGATTTTGGGTAAAAATATAAGTCCGAATATAATTATCAATATTTTTTTCATATAATTACTGATTATAATAATCTTGCCATTCATTATCGCTAACAGTCGGTATATCTAAATTCGTATTTGTTAAGTGATTTATATAGTCGGCACTAAAACTACGACTGATACTATCGAGAGCCTCATTTTTATAGACTGATTGCCAAATCGAGATACTTTCATCCGGATATATCAAATAATAATCACCTAATAATTGCACCAATGATTGCCGTAAGGGGTTTTCAGTATCCCCTTTCACAATAATATTCTTAATAATTTCCAGTTGCTCTTTCGTGAATATATTTTGCTTATCACGAATATTACTTATATTTTTGACTAATTCTAATTTAACGTTGAGCTCACTATTCGAATTAATTATTTTGAAATAGTTTCCTATTTCCCCGTCGTTATTAATTTCTTTTAATGTTTGAATAGCCGCTATTTTTATTTCGCTTGAACTCGCATTTTTCGCTATCTTAGATAAATTATTAATTAATATTCGATTATTAACTGCCAGCGAATTAAATCTGATAATTATTTCGCGAAGTAATTTTAAATCAGCCGACGGATTATCAAGGTATTCTTTTAAATAAACCGGTGGATTATTTTCGCCATAAGCGAGAAGGGCAATCTGGGCAATTTCAATCTTAAATCGGGAATCGTCAGGGAGAAATGACCAATATTTTTCCATTCTTTTAGTCGCTTTAGGGGAGAACTTCTTTAAATCTTTAATTATTATTTGTTCCTTTTCTCTTCGCCAAATATCACATTTAACGTGACAAATTGGTTCCGCCGAATACGACTTCTCAAGCTCGGCTAGGGCAATTTCCGAACCACTAAGACTAAATAATCGAATCAGGTAGTAGCTAATAATCGTCATAAGCACAAGTATCACTGAGGCGATTATTAATATTTTTCGATTAATTTTTACTTGGCGATAAAAAGATAATTTCATATGTTTAGAATTAATTTTAAGTCTAAATACTATAGCAAGTCCCTACTTATGGATAATTAAAATATTTCTAAATAATATTAAATGATATCAATAGTATTTCTGCCATATTTATTGAGTTTTACGACAATAAAAAAAATCAGACCCGAAGATCTGATTTTTTAAATTCTCTCTTTATTTTTTCTTTATTTCACGGCCTTTCGATTTGTTTCAATAGTAGTCTTAAATGCCTGCCAATCTTTTACGGAAATCGTAGAATCAAGCGCGTAAGCCTTTTGAAATGATTCCTCAGCCTTAGTTGAACTACCAATAACAGCATAAAGCTTGGCTAAATTATACCAAACTTCTGGGTCAGCTCCGGTAACAACAGCAAGGCGCTCAGTTAATATTGCCGCGCGTGAATAGTCTTTCGCGTCTGAGTAATAATTAATCGCTAACTTTAATAGGGTATCTGAACCAATCTGATCAACCCCTCCCTTGTCAACGCAGTTATTTAAGGCCAAACCTTTATCGGCTTCATACTTCGGATCCTTAAGAACAAAGTACATCTGCGCTAAACGACAATGACCTTCATAATAATTAGGATTCAAAGCGATGCCGACCTTCATAGTGTTTATGGCATCCTCATTCTCCATGCGCATAAGTTGCATCTGAGCTTTAACAAAGTAGGTTGTGGCACGTCCCGGGCTTGCCGCGATAGAAGCGTCAATGGCCGACATTGCCTGACTTGAGTAGAAATTAAATTTCTCGGCATTACGGTAATTATAGCGTGCAGCCGCATCAAGAATTTGTGCCAATTGCATTTGCTGCATGCTATCCTCGACATTATAAGAGACATTCTTTTCGGCTAGTCCAATTACATAATCCAATATCTCGCCCGCTTTTTTACTATCAAGATTTGATAATAAACTAGGATTTGAAATAACAAGATTAATCAAAGTTACCCGTGCGTCACGTTCCATCGGTCGCCCCGTTAAACTCGACTTATAGGCCTCTACGCCACTGATTAATTGACCATTAGCAATTTGCGCATAGCCATCAATTGATCCGGTAAACATTTTCCAGGTACGGACGTTGTAATAATTAGTAAAAATATAGGCAATTGCTAAGAAGCCGATTAGACAAATCAATTCCGCATTGTCGCCCTTTATAGCAAGGCGTGGTTCTTTCTTAATCTCGCTACCTGCGCCGCGACGATAATCAAGCCAATAAACGAAGCCTAGGATGCTAATAAGCCCTAAAAGCGTCGAGAAGGAGTCAAATATTGCCAAATTTTGAATAAAATAGGCAGCAATGAGAGATACGGCAATAATAATTTCAATATTATTTAGACCACCAATATCAGAGCTTGTTCTCTTCCCGTTAAGCTTAAATTCTTTCCAAAGATAATAAATAGCAGCCAGGAAAATACTGAGATAAGTTGCGAGCCCAACAAGACCAGTGGTTGAAGTAATATCAATTAAATTATTATGAGCGCGATCAAAATAAGTATCTCCGGTCGTGTAGTTATAAAAGTCGGAAGTAAAATGCTTATCAAAAATAATGGCATAATTACCAAAGCCGGTGCCAAAAATTGGATGATACTTAAAATCAGCCGCTGCTCCCTTCCAAGAAATTAAACGGGTTTGGAAAGTAACTTTTTGTGAAGTTAAATTTCTTAAGAAACTATTTTGAAACCAAGAGGAACTTGATTGTGAAAATATCCAAACTATACCTAGGATTGCTAGAATAAATATAATTAGAGAGCTACGTCGAATTATTTTATTAACATGGGATAAGCCGAATAATAAAATCATCAGGAGGATGCTAAGAGTCAAGCCTATAATTGCTCCGGAGGTATGCATTCGCCAAAATTCTATCACCATCGGTATTAAGGGTAAAATATAAAGCCAACGAGCCAACTTATCCTGGGAACGGAAGAAAAGCAGAATAATAAAATAAATGCTAAATATTAAATAGCCACTAACGTAAGCTGTGTTACCAATTGTGCTATAAGAATTAGCGCCCCATAAACCAACGAAACTGACAATAGTAGCAATCGCGACGGATGCCTGAAAGAGCAAGCGCCATTCTTTCCAAGTGCGGAAAACTGTTATCAATATAAAGTAAAAGATTAAGAAATGGACCAAGTGAAAGAAGCCAAGCATTCTTTCAGCGTCACCCCAAAAACTTAAATTAAAATCAACACTAATAAAACAAGAAACGAGAATAGCGGCAAAATATGCAATTAATCCATAAGAAATAAAACTCTTCTTCGGTCGATACTCCGGATATCGAAGCATAAATACAGCCCAGAGCGCGAAGAGAATCTCCATAATAATATTAAACGGCAGTTGCTTCGAGGTAATATACGGGAAAAGCAAATTTTTAAAGACAAGAAGAATGATAAATAGCGATGCGATAATACCACCCTGCAAAATTCTTAAATAAGTTTTTGGCGACATAATTTTAATAATTTAGCAAATATATAACAAGGTTATTATAACATAGCCGTCGATGGGCTGTCGACGGCTATTATGCTTAATTTAAATATATTTTGATTCAAGTTTTTTTATCCTAATTTCATGGTTTAATATCGCGGCGTTTGTATCTTTGTAGCTCTGCGCCCCGTTTGTGTCTATTTTGTAATCAAGTATATTGAATCTTTCTTCCATTTTTTCCGACAACTCTTTGATGTCTTCTTTTGTTGCGAGCTGATTAAATTGATCAGCTGTTAACATAACTGGCGCTAATTGGGACATAATTTTGGCCCACCATCTAACATTAGGAGAAGATAATGATAAATGGTATACGGCAATTAATAAATAATTGCCTCCGGTAGCTCGTTAAATCTCAAGTTAAATATCGGGGAGGTATAAAAAATTATATCATAATTCCCTGTCTGCTTCAATTCAATAAAATTAGCAAAAATTACCGACAAAAAAGAGCCCCCAAAGGGGCTCTTTTATTGTTCCGATTAATTAAAGAAAATCGGGAAGACTTTACTTAGTTCTTAGATAGAACCTGAGTGTCCGTGCTTAAGCCAGGTACTCTTCGGCCACTAGAATAAGTAGCTGCAGTGATGGAAGCTCCATCAGACCATTGGAAAGTAGTGCTGCCACCATCAGTGTAGGTAGAAGGTTCAGCAATCGTTGTTGTCAAAGATTGTGAGTTATTACCAACAGAAACGATATTAGCTAAGATTTCAATTGTCTTAGAAGTACCAGCAGAAACAATTTCTTCAGCAGACTGTGTGAAGTCGATAGTGATAGTCTTGTTTGCAATGCTAACAGTAGAAGTTGCAGACTTGGTTACACCATTAACCTTAACAGCGTTGGCTAGAACAGCTGTGTTAAGAACTACATCAGATGAAGTAGAATAATTTAACACAATCTTTCCTAAAGCAACGTCACCATTACTATCAGCGCTTACAGTGAACTTGGAAACTACTGTGTTACCAGCAGTTAATAAAGTTGAAGGTAAAGCAGCTAAAGTAACAGTAGGAACAGTCTTTCTGATACGGAAGCTATTTGCATTTACATTAGCAGTTAAGCTTGTAACAGAACCAGCAGATGACTTGGATTTAACAGTAGTTACTCTGATCATTAAATCCTTATCAGTTGCAGCAGAGTCATTATCAATAGGGTTCAAAGAAACCTTAACTGATAAAGTCTTGCTGTTATTAGCAGCGATTAAAGCTGCATCATTGGAGATAGTGAATTTGCCTGCACCGTTAACTGGAACGAAAGAATCTAATAAATTGCTGCCATCATATAATTTGACAGAAGCGATTCTTGGGTCAGCAGTTGTGGAAGTAGCAGATACGCCATCCCAATTAATAACATTGATTTCAGTAATGCTCGCGCTATCGTTGATAGCAGTGAACTTAATCTGAGCAACTTCTTGTTCAGCAGCCTTAGCTACTAAGATTGCAGCAGCAGGAGTATTACCACCTAAAGCTACGTTCAAAGAACCAGCAGATGTGACATTGAAGTCGACAGTAGAAGCAGTGTTGTTTGTTGTGATTTCCTTACCACGTGAATCTTGAGCATTGACAGTCATAACAGTCTTAAATCCGCCAGTTGCAGAAGAATCAAAGGATGCCTTAATTTCGACACTCTTTGTAGTATCCTTAGCAATGGAGAAATTTAATGACGAGAAATTAGCACCAGTAGATGTGAAATCTACAGTATTACCAACTTGAACGCCATCAACATAGACCTTAGCGTCAAAAATTGAAGAATCAGTAGTAGTAGAAGTAGATGCAGTTGAGTTACCAGCTAAAGAAATAGAAGTAACTGTTAAAGCATCATTAGTTGCCTTTAAGGTAAACTTACCTAAAGAAACATCATTACTACCTTTAACGATAGTCTTTCCAGCGGAATAACCATCATTTCTTGTAACAGAGATAACTGCACCAGCGACAGTGAAGGTTGCGCCAGTTGCGCTTCCACCAATGCTGCCTGCAGCAATAGCGTTACCAGATGAAACATAGGTAGGATTCTTAGATGCAAATAAAGCATCAGAACCAACGCCAGTAACTAATTTAGCAATGAAAGCTGCATTGTTAGTAGCATTTGTCTTAGCCTTAGCCATGACCTTGATTTCATTATCACCCTTAACTAAGGATAAGTTTGAATCAATAGACTTGGAAATTACAGCTGTAGTCGTAGCTGGATCAAAAGAATCCAAAAGTACGCCATTGACGTAAACTCTTACGTTCTCAAATTGATCAGTTGTAAGAGCCTGTGAACCGTCTGAAGAGTAGCTAATGTTTAAGCCATCAGCATTCATCGCTTCGTCAGTCTTAACGTTAGCTAATAAAACAATGTTGTCTGAACCCTTAACGATAGTAGTGTCAGATGGTGAAGTTGATTTCTTAGAAACAGAAATTGCGCCGGAAGTGATGTTAACATTAGAAATAGTCATGTTGTCAGCAGAAACGCTGCCAGATGTACCATTTAAAACATTAGCGCCAAAACCTGTGCTCTTTTCATAAGCAATCAAATCAGTGCTCTTGTTCAAAGTGAAAGTATAACTAGGGGTACCGGTATTTTCTTTACCAATGACATCACCCTTGATCTTGAAGATCTTGGAAGAGTCATCTTTAAGTAAATTTAAACCAGAACCGAAAGTAAAGGTAACATAGCGGCCATTTACGGTTACGCCAGTTGAAACCTTATTACCAGCTTGTTCTAAGTAAAGATTCATAGCAGTCTTGGAAAGATCCTCAACGCCATTATTCTTTAACATGATTGAGCTAACAGTAACGTCCTTAGCAGTACTATTGAAACCTAATTCAAAACTACCTAATTCTACCTTTTCGTCACCAACCTTTACAGATTGAGTAGCGGCAGTAGTAGTGATTGAAAGGTTAACAACGTTATAGCTAGTCAATGACATTACATTGCCACTAACAGGGAAAGAACCGGAAACAGTAGCGCCAGTTGAACTAACTGCAGAAGCAGAAGCAATACTGAAGCCCATGTTGCCGCCTGAACCCTTCAAAGAAGCAATTAAATCTAAAGTAACAGTTTGGCCAGCATTAACGATTAAAGCTGGGGAGAAAGTTAAGATAGATTCGTCATTGGAGTTAACAGTCTTTTTGGAAGCAACGATAGAACCGTCCTTTTCCATCCAAACTTGGTTAACATCACTATATGAAGATAAACCAATTCTCTTAACAAGAATTGAGTTAACGCTTACCGCGCCATCATTAGCTGCAGTCAAATTGATTTTAGCCATTGGAACGCGTGCACCATTTTGTGGTACTGAAGCTGCAGCTGGAGTGCTGGCATTTAATGAAACCATTAAACCAGAACCAGTAATAACAATTCCAGTGCCGCCATTTTGTGCGACGTTAACGAATTCACCGCTTGAAAGATTAGAACCACCAGCAGTAACAGTAGAGCTAGCAGTAATAATGTTGCCCCAAGCAAATCTATTTGCATTGAAAGCAGCTTCGTTAGCGATTGAACGATAGTTAGTTCCGTCGAAGTAAAAGATTTCAGCACCGCTTGCATTTTTTACTAAGGAACCAGCTGGGATAACACCATTAGCTAAAACTGCGCCAATAGTGTAGTTAGTGAAGAAAGCGTCAGAAACGTCAACAACTCTCTTGTTCCAGTTGGTGCCGAATAAAGCTGCAGCTTGTGCTTCACTTTGGATCTTTCTTAAAACGCCATTAGGTTCAACAGCGTAAACGGAAGGATCAGTTGTGATTTTCACTAACTTGGTGCCCGCTCTCATTACTACATTGCCACCTAATGGGTAGCTTTGTAATTCAGAAGCAGGGATAGTTACAACGCCATTGAAGTCATTGTACCAAGACATGTAAGTCGCCTCATTAGGGAAAACATATCTCTTGCCATCGGAGCCAAGGTAATAAACAGAAGATAAGCCAGACATTTTGATTAAGTCACCTGCAGATGCAGAAGCATTAACCGGAGCGTACATGCCCATGGTGGCTAAAACTGTTATTGCCATTACGCCGATAACTAGGAATTTGCGTAATTTATTCATAATAATTTTTTATTTCTTTCCGAATGTCTAAACAGTAGTAGTTCAAACAATTCCGAAAGAATTGTTGTTCAATTGTCCACTCTATAAATTCGTGATTTTACTTAATCAGTAAATCAGTCGGAATCCCGCTCCGCCAGCCGGTTTAGACTTAAGGCGTGAGCTGACTGATCTTATAAATAAGTTCTGCCAGCCGCGCGTGTTGTCCGCCTGCTGGAGAAAAGCTTAACCGATTTACATTTTTTTCAAAGCTTGAATTTAATTTGTTTCAAATTGAATATAAGTAAGATTTATTAGCAGATAAACCATCTCCATCAGGAGACTCGGCCTTTCCTAGGTTTACCGATCCGCAAATGCGGATTTGTTAGTGTATCTCCTTGGCTTGTCCATGATAGGAGGAACAAACTTCCAGCCAGGAGTAACGCTGGAGATAAACTAACAAACGCGCACTTTAATTTTTAAATATTAATTTTTAATCATCTCATCAACCTCTTTTAATTTATCAGAGGCCTTTGTATAATCCTTTTTTTCGAATAATTGTTTTGCTTCGTTTAGAACTGAATCAGCGCTAACCGGAGTACTTGTCGCGATAGTCGTACTGGCGATTAAACTGCTGGCTACTTTTAAAACGCTAGTTGCTTTCGCGCCTGGCGTTATGTCGGCTTGTAAATGAGTATCTTCAAAAACCTGAACTCCATTATTATCCTTTAAACTATTCGCCATCGAAACGGTATCGCTCGCATCATTAATTTTATTGTTTTTCGCTGGCTTCGGACTTAAGTAGCTAATATGGGTTTTAACTGAATCGATTTCTTCGTTGAAGCTTTCGTTAAGTTTAGCGACCTGATCTTTATTTTCGTCGGTATTAAATTGTGGGTCAGCTAAAACAGCGGAAATATCTTGAGCATGCTCGGTCGCAAATTGCACCGCTAATTTATTTCGTTCGTCGGAATTAAACATCGTATTAAGTTTTGCCTTCTCCGAAATAATGCGTGCTATATATAATGAGTCATTTGGTTTCGCACTGCTAAAAGCTTGGTGGCTAAAAATACTACCGGTCAACAGAATTAAAATAAAAGCGCCTAAAGCATAGGCGGGTTTTGCAGCGGCTTTAGCAAGACTACTAAAGTTAATAACAAAAAGACTCCAGGCGGATAATTCACGTGCGCCGGAGTTTGATACCTGTGACAATAAAAGCTCCCGATTATTGGCTAACCAATTTGCATCAGGGGCGATATTTTTCAGACTATTCAATTTTGTAATTAATTCTTTGTCTGTCATACGCTATAATATACGTGATATTCGATAAAACGTTACAGTTAAACTTTAGGCTCATTTGCTTCTTTTGTTTCATCTTCAACTAGTTCTCGAAGCGCGCTAAGCGCTCTATGCAGTAAAACTCGGACGTTTCCCCTAGTTTTTCCGCTAATATCAGATATTTCCTCGAGACTGAGGTCATTGATAAACTTCATGATTATCACTTCCCTATATTCTTCTTTAAGTAGTGGTAATTTGCTTTTTATTAGCTCAAAATTAGCTGCCTGGTCAATCTTTTCCTGGGGATTCTGAGACTGGTCAATAACTTCTATCTTATTATCCTCATCGTCTAGAGAAGCGGTTATTTTATTACCGGTTTCACGATAATGATCAATAATAGTATTACGAGCAATTTTATAGAGCAAGGCGCGTAGTGTTTTGCTATCTTCTAAACTATTATTTTGAATATGATTCCAGGTCTTTAAAAAGATCATGGAAGTTAAATCATTAGCTTCTTCACGGCTCCCGATTTTAAAATAAACAAAACGATAGATATCGTTAACGCTTTCATCATAAGCTTTAATAAAAGCCTCTTTGTCATGGCTTTTAAGCTTACTAAAAGCTTGTTTATTCTTAAATTTGTCTATCAGGTTATTAGGCATTTTAAATTTGAAAAACTAAAACAGGTTAAATGGTTTTAACAAAAAATAACGGGAAAATACTGCCCCGCCAAAACATTAATTTATTATTAATTCTTGTTCATATCTTAGCATAATACGCTCGCTTATGCAAGATAAATCTAAAAAATATATGATAGAAAAATCAATTTAATATTTAGTTAAATTCGACGCTTTATTCGTATTTTAGACACTGCTGATCAAACGATTAGAATAGCCTTGACTTATTCTTAAAAAAGAATAAGATAAATAGACTTAAGTCTAGCCTGAGATGGACTTAAAATCAATATTTTATATTGAACTAATTAGAATCAGAAATATTTGACAATTTTAATAAAAATACATATTCTTAAGTCTAAATTAGTTTAGACTTAAATAGAATTTTCATTTTTAATTAGCCTATTTTTATTTTTAAGTCTAAACTATCTTAGACTCAAATCACGAAATAATGGAAAATCATATCATTTTCCCAAACAAAGAAGTTAAATATCCGATTTGGGTTTCTGTATCCGAAGCGGCCGATTTAGGCGGTGTTCAAGGTAAGACTATTAGAAGAGCAATTAAATCAGATACCAATTTACGTTATAAGATTGTTAAGAACCGATATCAAATTGAGCTTAGTTCCCTTTTAGTATTTCTCCATAAGAACACTAAGCTCAAAAATAAACTTAACGAATTTGGCCTAGGTCAATATGTCAAAGAATGGCAGGCTTAGACCATTTCATATAGAAAGTGGAAAGCAAAGTGTTAATCAAAAAAGCCGATCTCATAGGGGTCGGTTTTTTTGTAACAAAAAACTACCCCGATTCCGAGGGGTAGTTTTTTTTATTTGAGAAACAAATTTTCTAATTACAAACTTTTTAATAATTTATAGAACAGTGTCCTTGACTGCTTTTGCTAAACGAAATTTAACAACAGTCTTGGCAGGGATTTTGATAGTTGCGCCAGTCGCAGGATTGCGGCCGTCTCTAGCTTTTCTCTTAACCTTTACTAATTTACCAAAGCCAGGGACAATGCATTCGCCAGTCTTCTTAACTTCCTTGTAAACGACGTCTGCTAACTTTTCCATGAAGCCGGCTGTGTCCTTTTTGCTTAAACCGGTTGCTTCAGATAAATTAGCAATCATCTGTGATTTTGTCATTTTTGACATAATTTTAGCATGGGGCTTATCAAGAAACTCTTTAAAGAGATTAATGATATGTCCATTATAAATGATTGTTATTAAAATTAATTAATAAATAATTTTAAACTTCTTTGTATTTTATGGTTTAAATTATGGGGTTTTCAACAGGCCCCTTTTAATTAACCAATGATTACAAGCTTATTATAGCACACCTAAAATAATATGCCAATAAACAAAGGGGTTTTAACGCTCAACTACTAAGTGATCATCAACTACTGCCAGAACCGACATATTTAATTTAGGGAATTTTATTCGTCTACCAGTTAGCCTCATCTGTTCGCGCAGTTCCTTAACCATCGGCAACGCTGTCGCTGGGTTCACGAGAGGAGGAACTTTAAGATAGGAAAAAATATTATATTTGCGGTGATTATCTTTAATTTCTTTAGGATATTTCGCCAGTGGAGGCAAAATTTCACCAACTTTATGTACATGGTATTTTGGTCTTCCCTCTTTCTTTTTCTTCTCTTTCTTCACTTTTATTTTTAAATTTGGCTTTTCCACTCTGGCATACATTGTGCCACGGCAGAACGGACTATCGCAAAAACAATAGCTAACTCCGCCATCTGACTCGGGATCAAACTCATAGTCGAAAGTAATTTCTTCGCCCGGGAAAATATGGCGCAAAGCAAAAAAAACATTGTGGCCTTCAACATCCGACACATTGCAATTAGCGGCGCAAGAATGATTAATTAAATGGACGCCTTCGGCTTTTAAATCAACCGGAAAAAGAGAAACATCTTCACCGACGTATTCAAAGGAATAACATCCCTGACCGTATTTTTCTTCTAGAATATCCGCTTCGGCATCACTAACAACTCGGCCAACATAGTCGCCGATTAGAGTCCCAGCTGGGATATGCTTAAGAGCAAATACGCCGCGTCCTTTATTCTTAGTCTTTCTAACTTGATAAAAATCTTTTGGAATTAAAAACATATTAAAAATTTAAGTATTCGTATTGGGGAATTTGATCAAAATGCCAGAGATTTTTCCAACCGCAATCGCCGAGTCCAGCATCAAAATATTTAGCGCCCGCGCTTATCGCCTTCTCAATATTAGTTTTATTTAAAAATTTACCGAGCCCAGGATAACTTTTAAAAGCTACTCCTGTTAATAAATAATGCCAATAACCATTATATAAAACTGCTAAAGAAACGGCCACGGTTTTGCCCTCAAGGCGTAAGCTGGTTAAATGCCAATCGAATGGCTCTTTAATTAACTCCCGCCATGGTTTCCTTTCTCCTTCTTTAGTTAAATATGATTCACCGGCAAAACTACCGACATTTAATTCAAATAATATATCGAGATCATTAAAATCATTATCGATAATTTCTGGGTTTAAAGCTTCAATTGCTGCTATCTCTTTTTCAAGACTATGACGACGTTTTGGCGAAAGACGTGCCGCCATGAAATCAGAAAAATTATTAAAACCGGACAATGGTAATACGTATTTATAATCTTCAAGGGTCAAATTCTTTGTATATTCATCCTCACCAGAGATATCATAAAACTGAGTTTTTTCAGTTTTACTTAAACTTTCATAAAGCAATTTTATAGCAATTTCGTGGCCGGCTTTTACAAAGACGCAATTTTCTTCACAGGGTTCTTCGGAAATAAAACCATGACCATACTCTGGATATTCAACAAGCGGCATAAGGGCGACTAACTCTTCCCGGCCCTCAGATACTTCAAAGGCTGCCCGAAAACACAAAGGGTACGGTTCATATTTAAAAAAACCGTAGCGAAAATTCCAGTCATCAAAAATAACTCGCCGTGGCGAAATTTCCAGCCATAAGCTGGCCGCCGTTTCTAGGTCTCTTACAACTCGAATTTCAATCATATATAAATTTACATGATATTCGGTTGGAGGTGATAATAAGGCGGATTATCTTTATAGCGCTTAATCGCAAGGCGAATAATTTCTTCTAAGAAGTCTCCATAATCCATTCCGATCATCTCCGCTGAATCGGCGAAGAAACCACCGTTATCAAGTGAAGGGTTTGGATTAAGCTCAAGCACATAGGGATTATTATTCTTATCAACCCGAATCTCAACCCGACCGTAGTCATGACAATCTAAAATCTTGTAAGTATCAAGCGCAATTTCGCCAAGTAAGGTCTCCAGCTTCTTGCTGACGTTCTTAGGCGGGCGCTGGACGATAATTTTATCATAGACTGAATCATCAGTGTATTTCGCCTCAAAGGGGTAAATATGCCAAATATCGCTCGGCAATTCATCAAAAATTGAGCGTGAAAGGGGTAAAATACGTAAATCATCCTTATCCATACCAATAATCGGTACATCATACTCATCGCCCTCAATATATTCCTCGATTAAGGCTGGACGTCCGATTTCCTTAATTACAACATGAAGTTGGCGATTAAGCTCATCTCTATCGCGAACAACTGAATCATTGGTAATACCAATCGAATTATCGGTATTTGCCGGCTTAACAATTAAAGGATAGCGCAAATCTTCGCGAATTGGATCGTCGAGAGTATAAACGTAGTCCCATTCCGGAGTCGGAATTTTATGATAACTTAATAATTTTTTAACTCGAATTTTATCAATACATAATCCTAAAGTGAAAGGATTGGAACCCGTATATGGAATTTGTAAAGTATCAAAAATTGAAGCGGCATGAGGCTCAAGTAAACTTGAATTATTAATACGCTCACAAACATTAAAAACTAAATCAACGTCGCTATTTTTCAAATCATTAAAAGCCTTCGGTAAATCATTAAAGTCAAAAAAACTTATTTTGTAGCCGCGTTCTTTCAAGTTTTTCTCAATATCTTTTCCAATGATAGTTAAATCATTTTCGACAACTGCTTCCTGATCATTAGCATTCTCTTCATATAAATTACAAGCAATTCCGATATGAAGATTACGCTGGTTAGAAATCGCCATGCGACGAATTTTTTCAATTTTTGAACCTCGCTTTAAGATTTCACGATTAATAACTGAAGCCGAGAAAGGAGTCTTACGGGCCGTTTTTCCAATTGAAGAAGCCGGATGGAATTTAGCTACTTCATAGTAAATTTCCTTCTCTGCTTCCTTTAAATTGTCCGATGCATCAAGCGGATTTAAGCCAGATACAAGCAACCAACCTAATAATTCATAGCCATCCGGAGGAGACAGAACTGAGTCGCCGATGCGCTTATCAAATTGAAATTCTTCAACGTAGGGTCGTTTTTTTAAATCTTCAGCAATATCTAAATTTACTAAAATACCAGAATGGTCAGACGAAAAGGTTTCCGCGCATAAGTATTTATATGGCGCCGCCATTACCTCCCATTTTGGTAGATATATTCCACAAGCAATTTTTAAAGCGCTTTCAATTAAATCAACTTTCCAGGCCGCCTTAATACTCGGATATATTTCATCGCCGCCAAGACGTAAATTAATCTCGAGTGGCATCGGACCTTCGTGGGTAGACTTAGCTTCAAAGTGAACGCAGCCGTTTAAAACTCCCAATTTTTCCAAAGCTTCATCGGCCATAGCAATAAGCTCCATCTGATTTTTTGCCGGTAAATTTGAAGGTGTCATACGAACAGTTTCAATAAAAAATGGCTCTTTTGTTTTTCCATTATCAGAAATTCCACAAAATTTTATTTTTCCATTCTGAACCAGGATATCCATATCAACCTCGTCACCATCAATATATTCTTCAACAAAAACGTCCAAACCATCATTCAAGGCGGACTCAACTTTAGGGGAAATCTCTTTCTTAATATAATTATAGCTCTCACGTAGCTCTTCTTCGTTATTAACCTTAACTACAAAGGCGCTAGCGGCTCCATAAGCCGGTTTAACGACTAGTGGGAAATTAAAGGTCTTAACTATCTCCTCAAGGTCTTTAAGGCTTCTAAGCTCTTTGTGGTGGATTGTCGGTAAATTATTGGCTGCGCAAAACTCCCGTAAAAAGAATTTATTACGGATGCGGTTGGCCACCTTGCAAGGCGTGCCAATTAATTTATAACGGTCGGAAATTTTTGATGTCAGAAGGACGTCATCCTCCCAGAAAGTTAAAACACCGTCGAGCTTAATCTCAGGATGAAGTTTTAGGAAATTATCCAAAGCAGCCAGCGCTTCTGGGTGGTTCGCAGTGTCAGCGGTTATGTGAAAATCAACATAAGGCTGCAAAGTGCTCGCTTCTTTTCCCAGAGTGATGATTTTTACGCCAAAACCCTTCGCCTTCTTGATAAAAAATTTTTTAGTCGTGTTAACGATTAAAACTGTCTTCTCATGTAAGCCGTGACGGCTTTGATCTGAATTTCCGTTTCCGTTCATAGTGATTTATTAATATTATGAGCTAATTATTTTATATTATAGGTAACGCCAATCTCAATAATAACATCGCGGCTACCGGCAGGTGTTGTGGCACTTGTTATTCCGCCGCCTCCCATGCCGCCCTTACCGTAATCAGCGCTCGCGTATATTGGCATAGGACTAACTAAATTTTCATACCAACCAGTAATATCTTCTAGTTTTACGCCCGCTGCGCCCGCCAAAGCATTACTTTTGCTTTTAGCGTCAGCAATAGCAGCAATCCGCGCCTGTTGCTTTAAGTCGTTCATATTAGCAGCATCAAAAGAAAGACTATTTACTTGGTTTGCGCCGGCTTTTGAAGCCTCAGCAATAACAGAACTTAGTTTATTCGGATTTTTATCATAATTAACGACAGTAACAACTAATTGTTGATTAGCATTATAGCCTGATACTGTTGAAACATTATCCTTATAGTCATATTGCGGATAAAGTGAATAATTTTGCGTTTGAATATTTTCGTCTTTAATACCAAGGGTTTTTAGAGCTTTAATAATACCATTAACCTTCGAATTTAATTGGCTTAAAGCTTCTTCTGGTTTAGCAACCTTATCAATCTGAACTCCAAGATTAACAATAGCAATATCGGGGTTATAACTAATCTTTCCTTGACCAGTAACCGTTACTGCTTTAAATTGCTGATTAACAATTCTGTCGCGTAAAATCGCCACCGTAATAACGCCGGCCAAAAGAAGCATTCCCACAATCATCACAATTGCTTTAGTAGCGCCTTTACCGTGAGTACATATGCACTCCTTATTATTGCCGTCTGACATATATTTTAGTAAAATAAATTATTATTTTATTATAACACTTTTTTTAAAAACAACAATTATCTAAACCTGATTTAGCTCGGCTGCACTTAGCTTAATCTGTTCTTGGACTAAATCGGTATTTAATTCTAAATGCGCATTTTTTATCTCCCAGGCAATCGCCGACAGGGCTTCATAGTACGTCTTCCCTTCAGCCATTTTCGCTCCGATACTAGCCGAAGAATATACGAGTTTAATATATTCAATTGCCAATTCGTCTGGCAGTGCCCCTTCTTGATGATTAAACAACTCAAATAATTTTTTAGCGTCTTTTTCATTCAAAGTACTAAGAATTTCCCGCGCTTTACCTAGCTCGTAATCCTTATTATTAAGGACGATATCCCTAAATTCACGAAAAACCTTCCCTAATTCACTGTTAGCCGCTTGTTCATCTCTAGATAAACCGTTTCTTGCTTCGTATTTATTCATAAGATTTTCGGGCTCGCGCACGAGCGTTATATTTATTTTTTTAAATAGTGTTCTCTTTCTTTAGGGCTAAAATGCTCAATAGCATATCGCAGCGCAATTCTTGGCATATCTTTACTGTGTTCATCAAGAAAACTGATCAATTTCTTTTTATCAACTCGCTTACCAACTTCGCGCAACATCCAGCCAACGGCTTTATGCATTAAATCATGTTCATCGTGCAATAACTTTTTTGCTATAAACAATGCTTCATCGGCCCTACCCTTATAAATAAAGGCAAAAGTAGCGATCATGGCCATGCGCCTTTCCCAAAGATTTTTTGATTTGGCGAGCTTATCAAGTATTTTCGTTTTTCCTTCGTTAAGCAATAAATAATCACCTAATATTTTCCCAACGGATAAATCAACTAAATCCCAATTATTGATATGCGCCGTATGCTTTAAATAGAAATCAACTATTTTCGTTTTTTGTTTTTGATCATTTGTCCCTTGATATTTCGCGACTAAAATCAGTAAAGCCGCCAGACGAAATTCATGAATCTTATTCTTAAGTAAGACGGAAACATCCTTAAGCTCCAAATCAACGTATTTCTTGGCAATTTTACGGGTTTCTGGTACTTTAAGACCTAAAAAGATATCCCCTTCGCCATATTGACCTTTTCCCGTCTTAAAAAAACGCTGTAGCTGAAAGGCTTGCGGTTTATTAGCCAAGCTGTTTAAATCTTTAGTAATTTTTGCGAGTTCCGTCATATTAATCTTTTTATTATTTTGAGATATTATTCGGTCATATTTTTTAATTCCGGATCAGCAAATAAGGGTTTACTTAAATCAACCGTTCCACGCCAGATTTTATCATCTTTACGCGCATAAAAAATTAATTGAGTTTGACTATTATTTATCGTTATTCCGTAAATTCGATCATAGGCCTTGCTTTCCCAAGTATTAAAGACAAGCATGTCGCCACGCGAATCACGAGCCTTATAGATAAAATATTGATTATCTGGCGTAAAGAAGCGCGGCTCAAAAATCCAATCATAAATTTTCCCTTCTTGGCCATCGAGCACAATCAAGGATTTGCCGCCATTTTTGGCGCCATATGCGAAACGTTGACCGCTCGCGCTATACTTCATAAAAGTTATATCATCATAATACGCTCCGGCCTGGCCATTTAAAGAAACTACTTTTTTATTAAATTTTTTATCAGTAAAAGTATAGGCAATTGATTGGCCGTTTGGACTCATAATAAAATTCAATTCATCGAGTCCTTTCTGTGCTTCATTTAAAGTTAAGAATTGCGACTCTTGTGTCACTCGGTTAGTGAGTTTTGGACTAAGTTTCTCATTAACAACTTTAAGGCCAGACTCGGTTACTGAATTCTGTCGCAGCGCCTCAAAAATCATCAGTCGCGTCCAAACAAGGGTAAAAGTAAAAGCGCAAATGAAGATGACAAATAACCAAAAAACTAGGCGATTACTACGCCATTGTTCGTGCAGAGCGGCTCGAGATATTTTTTTCATATTATTTTAATAATGATAATTTTTTCCTTGTAGAATTGTGGCGGCTCGATAAACCTGTTCTAAGAAAATAACTCGCGCTAACTCATGGGGGAAAGTTAAGGGTGATAAAGACAGGCTAGGATATTTTTTATAAATATTATCGCTGAATCCTAAAGCACCGCCAAGCACTAAAACGAGAGGTGATTTCTTTTCCAGAAAATAGGCAAATTCTTTTGAATCATAGGTTTTACCTCTCTCGGCGAGCAAATACACGACGGAATCATTTAGTTTTAAAAGACAATTTTCAATTTTCTCGCCTTCGAAATCTTTAGCATGTTCACGATTCTTTTCCGTAAATGAAAGACCTTCAAGCTCAACAATTTTTAAACGCACATAGGGCTTTAAGCGCTTAAGGTACTCAGAAATTAAGGCGGAATATGATTTATCTTTAACTTTTCCGATAGTGACTAATGTGATATCGAGCATAAATAATTATTAAGTACAAAATTACCAAGAGCCGCTTGAACCGCCACCACCTGATGAGCCGCCACCGAAACCACCAAAACCGCCACCACCTGATGAGCCGCCACCGAAACCGCCCGGACCACCAAAAAACCAAAAATTATTATTCCTGCCTTTAGTAGTTGTTGGTTTTGGAAAAACGCGAGAAACTAAATAGTCCATCATGAACCCAAAAGCGCCTATACCCAGAGGAATAAAAATAAAGTTAAGTAAGGTTCTGAAAAAAATTAAAGCGACCAAAAAACCGATCGCCGCTCCAATTAAGCCGCCTTGCCACCATTCTCGGCTCTTAGCTAAATAACGCCAAAGAGCGTTAAGTAATCCAAAAAGTATAAAGCCAAAAAAGAAAATTGAATTTATATCAAAATTAGGAAATTTTTTAGGGGTCGTTGTCGGAGCTGCCTGATATTCGCCTTTAGTCGCTGAAATAATCTGGTCGGTGGCCGCATTTATACCGCCATAATAGTCATTATTTCGAAAAGCAGGCTTTAAAGTATTAGTAATTATTTGATAAGAAGTCGCATCCGGCAAAGCGCCTTCAAGCCCGTAGCCAACTTCAATACGCATTTGTCTTTCGTTTAATGCGACTAGTAATAAAACACCATTATCAGTTTTTGCTTTTCCGATTCCCCAATCCGTAAATAATTTATTGGCGTAATTTTCAATTGTGTCGCCATCTAAACTTTTAATTGTTACAACCGAAATTTCATTACTGCTTTCAGTATTAAATTGTGTTAATTTATTGTTTAGGGCCGAAATCTCTTGAGCACTAAACAAATTTGCATAATCATTAACAAAACCGGTCGGTTTTCCTGGGTTAGAATAAGCCCGAGCCGAAAAACCGACCGTCAAAAAAATTATAACACTAAAAATATAGAGGACCCTTCGTCGCATGGAAGCGAAAATTATGAATTATTGAGTAATATTTAAGTCAACTTTAGGTGCCTCGGCCGTAATAGGAGCTACTTGAAAATAGGCTTTTTCAGAATAGTTAAACATAGAAGCCATTAAATTCATCGGGAAACGCTTTGTCAAAAGATTATAAGCCTTAACTTCTTCATTGAAGCGATTACGTTCTACGCTGACCCGATTTTCCGTACCTTCAAGCTGGGCCATCAAAGTCTGAACCGTTTCAATTGATTTTAACTGTGGATAATTTTCCATGATAACCAACAAACGACTTAAAGCGCCTTCAACTTGAGTAGCTGCTTCGGCCTTAGCATTAACAGTATTAGCGCCGCTATAATTTGCACGCGCCGCCGCCAAGTCACCAAATACTTTTTGTTCTTGGCCCATCGCACCCTTGACTGACTCCACAAGATTTGGAATCAAATCAAAACGTCTTTGGTACTGAACTTCGACTTGCGCCCATTGATTATCAACTTGTTCGTTAGCTGTTACAAGTTTATTGTATGACATCCAAAACCAGCCAACGACTAAAACTGCTAGCGCCAAAATAATAATGAGTGTTTTTTTCATAATTTTTTTAGATTATATGCTAATAATTGGCTAATATTTAAATAATTAGCCTAGTTTTTTTTAATATTTAATTACTCTTATTTTAGCATAAAAATACGAAAACAACAAGAAAATCCCATAAAACTGTAACAACTTTCATATTTTCTCGTATTATTAGAGGAATAGAAAAATATGAATTATAAACATTTGATGGAATCTAACCAACAAATAACTACAGTTAATAACTGCAGCGGTTTTGCGATTGGTCGCTTAGTCGATCCACGGGTCGGGATTTCTGCCATTTGTTTATTATTTTTATTAATTAGCTTTATAGCCCCAAATCTATAAATAAGAAAAAAATCTAATAAACAAATAGTTTAGATCCCGACGGAAAAGCGCCGGGATTTTTTTAAATCAATTTATTTTAATCATTAATTAATCTAGAAAGGAGAAAACAATGAAAACTTTAAAAAATCTCTCAAGTTCATCCGCCGGTCGTACCTTCTTAATCTTGTCCTTTTTAATCATGTTCTCAGTTTCTTTCTCCTTTGCAACCTATATTCCCTTCCTGGTTGCGCGCGGAATGAATCTTTGGCAAATCAATGTCATCAATTGTTTCTTTATGGCGACCATTATTTTAATGGAAATGCCTACTGGGTCATTCGCCGATAAATTCGGACGGCATCGTTCAATTACTCTGAGCTGCTTTATATCAGCCGCTGCAACTCTAACTTATTTTTGCGCAAATTCATTCTGGATATTCATTCTCGCGGAAATAATTGCCGGACTCGGTAAAACTTTTTCTTCTGGCGCTCTCGAAGCCTGGATTGTCGACTCACTTAAAGCAGAGGGCTTAATACATCAGAAAGAAAAATTGTTCCGGCAAGAAACATACTTTTGCTCGGCGGGCGTAATTATCGGTAGTCTCACGGGATCCTATATCGGTAACTATAACCTCGCGTGGCCGTGGCTGGCTAGCGCATTGCTGTCATTTCTGGTTGGCTTATATTCCTTGCGTCTAAAAGAATCCTATCATGACCCAGCGCTTAAGCGCGTCAAAACCGGCTTAATCAAGCAAATAAAGATCGGTTGGCAACATGGATTTAATAGTCGTAAAATTATTAGCTTCATGATTCTTGGCGCCGTCCTAGCGCTTTCAATTCAAGCCCTAAATATGCAATGGACGATTGTTTTCCAAAAAAGCTATCATCTTGAGACTAAATATCTCGGCTGGATATTTATCGGAATTGCACTCTCTGACGCTTGGGGTGGGAACTTATCAAAGTATAGTCGCCGCTTTATAAAAGATGAAAGCCGGTCACTTGCCTTCACTCAAGTTTTAACCGCGTTAGTTATTATTGTTTTAACGCAAATTAGCGGCCTAGCTGCGACATTGAGTTTTTTCTTTCTGCATGAAATGACTCGTGGTGCCTTTAAACCCTTAAAGCAAAGCTACTTTAACGATCAATTATTATCAGAAACAAGAGCAACAGTTTTATCGCTTGATTCCATGATAAACAAAATCGGAAGTTTATTTGGTCTACTTATAAGCGGTTATTTAGCCAATACCTTCTCGATACATCTCGCTTGGCTAGCATCGGGAATATTTCTTCTTACTGCATCTCTCATCTTTATTCTTCCAAAACGCCCAGCTACTAATAAAATATTAGTGCCGCAATTTGAGGATTAAAGAAATAAAAAAACGGGTCAAAAACCCGTTTTTAATTTAATATTTTGATTTAATATTTTGATTTAGACCAATCATCTAGCCATTTAACAAATACTTCACCGGAGCGGTCGCCTGGGCGTAGTCGTCTTAGCAACCAAATATTCTCTCGGCCTTGTTTAAGTCCAGGAATAACCGAAACGGCATTAGTATATCCAGTGGAAGATGCTAGCGCAAAAAAATCAGTTTTGTAATAACCAAAAGGGTAAGCGAAACTAGTTACTGGTCGACCTGAAATTTGCTCCAGAATTTTTTTGCTTGCGGTAATTTCAAATTTTGCATCCTTGTCTTTAAGCACTCTTAAATCCGGATGATTAAAAGTATGGGAGCCAATTTCGACTAATCCGCTAGACGCGAGCTCCTTCACTTGCTCGCGCGTTAAATAGCCAGGAGCGCCGAGTTTATTAATAATGATATAAAGAGTTGCTTTATAATTATATTTTTTTAGTAAGGGGAAAACTTCCGTATAAAAATCTTCGTAACCATCATCAAAAGTCAAAACAATATTTTTATTTCCCAACAATTTTTCGTCCTGAAGACTCGCCGCCGCTTCAGACATAAATAGTAAGTCGTAATTATTTTTGTTTAACGCCATTAATTGTTCGGCAAAAATTTTCGGATCAAGATATAAACCCTTTAGGGTCGTCGTTGCCGTCGGCGTTTCGACATAATGATACATTAAAATCGGGAGTGAGACACTAAGCCCAGAGAACTCTAAATCTGGCTTACTAATACTTGTTATTTGATTATCAATATTGGCATTGGCGATTACCTTTTCATCAATTTTGGCTGCTTCCACTCCTAGATGCTGTTCTGTATTTGAACCATAATTATTAGATTGATAATTTTTCACTCCCCTTTTTCCATTTAACAATAAAAGACTGCCCACTAAAACAATAAGCAAAGATAAGCAGATAATCGCCGTAATAATGATTCTTTTCCTGGATTCAGCCATTAATTTAAACATAATTTTAGTCTAGCAAAAAAATTCCTTTTATAAAACAGTGGGCCGCGCCCTAAATAAACCAAAAAGGCCTACTTTATAATAAGCAGACCTTTTGACGATTATTAATTATTATTTTGCTGGGACAGCTTGAGTACTTGTGCCTACCTTAATATAGGTTGTATTTACCGTCGGTGCTGAAGCTGGAATCGCTGTTTCAATTACTTGAAATCCTGGTTGTGAAACTTGAACTGTTTGCCCGCGCATCATATTGAAACCACGTTCATATTGGGCTCCATTGTCTTGAAACTGCTGATTACGCATACCGCAACCGCCACCCATACTATAAGCACTATTATTTCTTCCAAAGTTCTCATTATCACGATAGTTATCGCCACGTGAGCAATGCCTACCTAGCGAAGCCCCGATACATAATAAAGCGATAACCACGAAAATTGCCATGGCTAATTTAATGAATTTATGACCCATAGGACCGCATTTACACATCATTCCGTGGCAACTATGGCCATGGTGATGCCTCTCGAGCTTTTCGCTGGTTTCTAAATTTTTAATTTCTTCCATAAAATTTGCATAAAATATTAGCTTTTTTAAAGTCTTATAACTAATACGCTAATTATAGGCATTTTCTTGTAGACATGGAAGCTTATTGGCGATATAGTATTTAAGGTGATAATTAATTAAATTTTATCTAAAAAATTTATGGCCAGAATAATTGGTCGAGGATATTCATTTAATGACGTCCTCATCTCCCCTAAATATAATAAAATTGTTTCCCGCCGCGATGTTAAATTTGAAACCCGAGTCACAAAAAATTATAAATTAGATATTCCAATTTTAGCTGCAAATATGGATACAATTTGCGAAAGCGAAATGGCGATTGCTCTTGGTCGCTTAGGCGGACTCGGCGTTATCCACCGTTTTTTAAGTATTTCCGATCAGGCCGAGCAAATTAAAAAGGTAAAGGCTCAAAATTTAATTTCTGCCGCTGCTATCGGCATAAAAGACTACGAGGAACGCATAAAAGCTCTAAACGAAGTTGGTATTAATATTATTGTTCTTGATGTCGCTCATGGTCACTCAAAACGAACCGGAAAGACACTAGATTATATAAAATCGAATTATCCTCATATCGATGTTATTGTCGGCAATGTCGCGACTAAAGACGCAGCCGAATACTTTATCAGTAAGCAAGCAGACGGCATAAAAGTCGGGATAGGGCCCGGTTCCGCCTGCACGACAAGAATTATGACTGGCGCGGGCGTACCTCAAATTACGGCCATTATGGACGTCTACGAGGCCACTCAGGGTAGAGTCCCCGTTTGTGCCGATGGCGGTATAAAATGTCCAGGTGATTTAACAAAGGCAATCGGCGCCGGCGCCGATACTGTTATGAGTGGCGCTATTTTCGCCGGAACAGATGAAACGCCGGGAGAGATAATTATTAAAGACGGACAAAAATTTAAAGAGTACCGCGGGATGGCTAGCTTTCTTGCAACTGTAAAAAAATTAAAACTGGATGGACAGAAAATTGACGAAGAGGTTCACGTCGAAGGCGAAGCAACCCTCGTCCCAAGCCGTGGTCCAATCGCTAAAATTATCCACCGCTATCTCGGTGGCCTGGCCTCGGGCATGACTTATGTAGGCGCAAATAATATTGAATCCCTGCGCGGCAAAGCAGATTTTATTGAAATCTCCAGCGCGGGATATGCGGAAAGCGTTGCCCATGTGTTCGATAAATCGGATATATAAATTTAAGCAAAAATTCAAAATAAAAGAAGGTCGACTTGAGTCGACCTTTTTTGATGTTTTAAAAATCCTATTGATTGGCAATTTTTTTTAAATGATTGCGACGATAAAATGAGCGATGGCTACTCGAATTGCTTGAATAGTTATTATTACCACGAATATTGTTGAGATAGGACTCGACAATTAATTCCTTTCCGCTATCAATACCGCGGGCTAAAATCCGAACAAGATTATCATTACTAAGCATTTTCATTTTTTCATAATCCTTGAACGGTTCTTGCTTAAGCTTGAAATGATGCAATACATAATTGAGACTAGCGATTATTTTATGATCGGGATTATTTTTATCTAAATTGAGCCCAACAAAATTCAATTGCTTTACAATTAGTATCCCCGGGTCATTTGTGGACAGCAATGAGTCAATCTTTCGAATTGTTTCGCGAACTCCGAGCGAAATTTTCCGACGGCATTTTAGCTTATCCAACTCTATTATGCTTGTTAAGCTAATGCATAGTAGATTGCCACCTTTACGTAATTTATCCACTGAATCGGGACAAATGATAACGTTAGTGTCAACGAACACAATACTTCTGACTGCTTTTTCTACTTCAAGTGTTTTCCCCTTAGACATTCAGTCTTTATTTGAGTTAATACTAGAGCGTTAATTATATTTATTGTTAAAGTATTCTTATATTTTTATCTTAAGCTCTTTAATAAAATTTTGCAATAATATTCGCACGCTTCTTTGACTAGTGGCTTAAATTGCCATATAATGAAGCCAGATTAATCATATATGCAAGTACCACATCGTAAAAAAGAAACCTACGTTAAACCGAAACCCGATCCTTATTTGACCGAGGCTAAATTTTCGGAACTCAAATATAAATTAGAACGCTTAAAAACCGTTACGAGACCGCGTGAGTCTGAAGAAGTTAAGCGTTTGGCCGAGATGGGCGACTTCTCGGAGAATGTCGGCTACCAAGTTGCCAAAGGAAGACTTCGCGGAATAAACCAGAGAATTTTAGATATCGAGGATCATCTAAAAAATGCCGTAATTTTTCGCCCCAACAAAAATACCCAAGTTATTGAACTTGGGCATTCTGTTACGATTAGTAATAGTATTAATGGCAAGGAAAAAACTTATACAATTCTTGGTTCATCGGAAACAGATCCAAGTGCCGGAATTATTTCACATAATTCGCCAATTGGCTCCTCTTTACTTGGGCATAGTCTCGGCGATTCCGTCAAAATAAAATTGGCGGAAAAAGAAGTTGAATTTAAAATAATTAAAATTTCTTAAAATTTTAAGAAAAAAATTTATTTAAATGAATATCCACAGGATGCTTTTGTTAAGCATTCTTTTTCTGTTCTCGGGTATTTACGACAATTCAAGGTTCTAAACCAATAAACCGTGCAATGACTTTTCCCATTTTTGTCGTCCTTAAGGAAGGGGCAACGTGTCGGTAAATGACAGCACTTGCCGCAATTTTGACATTTCCCTTTTCTATTCTTAGCCACCGGCCAAAAAGCAGTGATCGTTCGTCTCAATTTCTCTAGCCAGGTGTTTTTTCTCATTTTTGTTTTCTAATCTAATTTATTAGGCTGTACTATTTTACTTCATAAACCAAAGTGACTTCGACTTTGATTTCATTCTGCCCGGACTGGATACTTGGCGCACTAACTGCTTCTGGAGCGCTACCAGCTAAATCCATTTTAGCATTTGTATAACTAAACATAACTGGCGGTGTTGCGTCGGCGTTTTCGTAAACACTTTTGACTTCTCCCAACTTCATGCCTGATTGTTTAGCAATTAAAACTGCCTTCTCTTGAGCTTTTTTGATGGCTAATTCTCTTGCTTGATTTTTCAAAGCAAATTCATCGTCGATAGTAAAATTAATATTTCCGATTTGGTTTGCACCCTTTTCAGTAGTCTTAGAAATTACATCACCAATTTTTGATAAATCACGAATTTTAAGAGTCATGTTCTGAGTTACTTCATAACCGACTAACTCTTGGCCCTTTTCATTTGTATAATTATAAACTGGGCTTAAATTGTAATTATTGGTTTTGATATCTTTATCTTCGATTCCCAATTTCTTCAATTCAGCAACAATCTCATTCATTTTACTTGTGCTCTCGGTAGTTGCTTCAGCAGCCGTTTTTTTAGCACCGGTCTTGAGTCCAACCTCAATATTAGCGATGTCGGCCTTAGCATAAACTGTTCCTGAGCCGACGACCGAAAAACGATCCTGCTCGTTTGTTTTATTAGCCATAACTAAAGCAACTACCACGACCGCGGTCACTGCTAAAGTTAGGAGACTGGCAAAAAATACTTGTTGTTTGTTCATATTTTTTAAATTTAGTAAATATTTAAAATGATTATTAAGCACGAATATTTTAGCATTATTCACTTAAAATTAATAGCCGTAAAATTACTCCACTGGAGGAGATAATTGCAGCCATTCATAAAAACTTGCTTGATTGCCGTTGATACTAAATAGTACTTTCTTAATTAATGGAAATTGTTTAAGCGTATTTTCCATCTCCGAGAGCAATTCAGAACTTCCACAACTCGCGCTGGCATTAGGGATAATATTTCTAATATCAATCAAATCAACATAAGCAACTCCGTCTTCTACTTTAAAGCTTTTTAAAATAGTTATAGTTTTATCGGAGAACCAGGAAGTATAACCCTGTTTCTTTTCATTCGAATTAGGACCCTTAAATAATTCATTTAAAGTTGCAACTTCGACATCGGCACCGGGCTTAATAATTCTTTCGACCGAATAGACTTTTGTGCAATCAATCGAATTCGGATTTGAATTACTATTGCCGAAATATACTTTATTTGTTGTTGCTTCGTGCGCATTAGTTCCAGGACAAGAACTAAATTCACAATCCGGCGAAGTTCGACCAACGGCCGAACCGTCAGGGCAAATTTTCGCCTCCATTGTACAAGCGACTGGCTCATTCACTCTCAATACAATTATATCCTTTTTTGACTTTGTCAGACTACAGGCGCTAAGTAAAAAAAGTGATATAAATATAACTATAAGCAACTTTATTTTCATATATTTATGATTATATTATGAGTTTAGCAGAATTTAAAGGAAATAAAAAAGCCGAGGAATATTATTGACATATTTGAATAATTGTGCTAATATTTTTCAATTAGTAATTAATCGTACATTAACCCTTAAATATACAAATAAACATGAGAGGAAACTTTGAATTCCCTTTTGCGCCTTTAGTGCGCACTCTTTTAGGAGCTGATATCTGGCTCATGCAGAAATGCGAGGATTTAGCCAAAAAAATTTCCGATTACTACTTTACGAAAAAGACTGATGAAGATTATCTCATCGATACTTTCGTTAAAATCGCCTTAGCGATTGACAGCATTAGGAATAAACATATCGGCTTAAATAAAGAGCTAGACCGGGTAAACTTTTTCGTAAATCTTATAGGCGAGCATCTGGCCTATAAATTAAGCGGATACAAGCATACCGAGAAAAAGCTCAATACACTCGCCGCTAAATATGGCGATAACCAGGCAGATTTTATCGGAGTCAAGCTAAGAACTTTGCATCAGCACATATTTAACACCAATAATCTATTGGATTATTATGAGTCAATTGCCAATAATTTAGTACCAGCTATTGAGAGCTTCCAAAAAGAGGCCGTCCTTAAACCAGCGACCGCCCAGGTATTTACGGAATTACTCGAGCTTAGAAAATACGGGGTCAAAACTTCAGCTTTTCAGGAAGGAATTCTGGCCAAACCAGGAAATTTCTGGATATTTTCACCGAATGATTATGCGTATCGCGAACTTGCACCAGAATTCAGCAAGCAATGGCAAGTCAGAAAACGCTTGGAACTAATGGACAAAAATTGTCTGGCTGGGATAACAATTAGCACTCAGCGTGAATTGCTTAAAGTTAAGGATCTTTATACGAACGGGGTTATGACTAGCTTTACTGTCGACACTAGCGCCGCCTTTTCTCTTAAATTTGATGGCGAGCTTTCAGGCTTTAATACTGCTGGGGTTTGCGATTTACGCAGCTCTTTCGAAAGACGTGGTCAATCCGACCTCTATGAGCTTCTTAAAGCTAATGCAACTTTCAGGCTTTATGATCTGATAGTGCCAATTATAATTCATAAGAAGTACGAACTTCCAAGCTTTCCGGAATCACGAAAATTTCTCGGCCTCTTTTCAACCAGCGGAAATTTTGATCCTAAATTATACCTGCAAAGGATTAGAACAATTTTTGACAAGCGCCTAGAGATAAGAGATGAACTTCAAGTAGAAATTAATTCAGCTATGCTAAATTCACCGGCAATTAACCGCCGCGAACATGATGTGATTTGCCACATCAGAACCCTACCTAAAGGCTATCGCGCTTCTGCTAAAGCAATTAAACTTGCGAAAGAAATTCTCAATTACGACTTGAAAGAGGGCGAAACCTTTGTCAGCCAACATTTTGGCAAAGACATTGATAGGTCCAAACTTCATCTCGCTATTTCCAAGCATTAAAAATGCCCATCAGCAAAAAATCATAAGAGGAGTAAAACTCCTCTTTTTTATTTTAAAAGTGACAATAATTGACAAATATACGATAATATTATAACATCTTAAATCACGTTTCTTTAACAATATAAAGCAATTAACCGAAATTTTAACCAAATCCATAAAAAACAATGAACGACGACAGAAAATACCAAAGCAAAAAAGAAGCTGTGCTAGAACTACTAAAAATGGGCATGCCAACAATAGTAATTCAACTCGGAGTAGGAATAAGCCCCTCGACGGCACATAACTATGTAGCCAGACTTCGTAAAGAAAGTCTTTGGACTGAAAAAGCAATGACTTTTGACGAAACTATCCCGAAGATGCTTCACATCTTTAGCCGTCTAAATTTTAATCGTCCTCTCCCTGAGGAAATTAAATTTGGCATTATCAGTCGCGGCGAACTTTTAGCCTGTCTTTCGACCGTTCTTGATTCTCATAGAGTAATCGATATTCTCGAACACTCGAGTCAGTCATTAGCCAAGTTAAGGCGATTTACCTTTGCACCTGGAATACCAGAGGCATACCAAAATTTTTTGAATTCATTTAATCCCAATCATCTTAAACCGCATATGAGCGGACAAGCCTTGTGGAACATATATCTGAGAAATATTCTTAACGGCACTGAAGTTAATCACGATAAAAAAGGCTTGGGAGCTTGGCAGGAGTCAGTAATTAACGAGATGACAGAATATTATATGGATATCATCCGCCCCAATATTACGCCTGAATTTGAGTTCGAAATTATCGAACGAATAAATAAGCGCTTATTCCCAACCCTTTCGGAAAGAGATGTAATATTTATAAAACAGTATTTCGGACTCGACGAGAAAAAAATGAGCGCTAAAGAAATTGCTGAAGATCGCGAAATTACTAGTTCGCGAGTAAATCAAATATATACTCGCATCGTTAACCGAATTAAATATGAAGAGCGCCTGGAAACAATTCTGGCTTTTCCCCTTACCTGGGAAAAAGTTACTAAATTAATCGACGCAAAAACCCCGCCGACCCCAGTTAAGCCACCGGAAAAACCATTAATTCCGGGCGAATCGCTCGAATACCGCTTAATAGACCTAGACTTTTCTGTTCGCGCTCTCAATGTTTTCTTGGCCGCCGAACTTACAGCGCTTGGTGATTTAACTAAAATTTCGGAATATGATCTGATGCGATTCCGTAATGTCGGACTGAAAACCATTAAAGAAATAAAGGCAGTGTTAAAAAAATACGGCTTATCGTTTTCAAAAAATCCCGCATATTAGGCGCGCTTTCCCGGGCAAAGCTAGTAAAACTTAATAACAAAGACTCAAACACAAATCAAAAAGGCCATCCTAACCAGACGGCCTTCTTTATTAAATAAAATAAGCGAGATTTTTGTCTCGCTTTTTTTTGCAAATTTTACTGAATTAAGACTCATCACTTAAGCGGCGATCTATATCGCTTAATAAGCAAGTATTTCTGTCTTCGAGCCTAAACTCTTTTAATATTTCCAGGTGTTTGTCGTTTGGCTGATTAGCCAAACAGATATATGCAATTTTGCGAGCCTCCTTGCCACGAGCTTTCAGAGTCTGAACCAAATATTTTTCTCCGACACCCTGTGGATCGTCACCGTTTTGGCAAGCAGCCCCAAGCTCATTAAGCAAATAATATTTGCGAATAGTTAATAGCGGTCTTCTTTTTAACCACTTAACAATCTCACTCGGCGGGAGAGTGCTTTTCCGAAATAGTTTTTTCATTACTGGGGATTAAAAATTTTTAATCTTTGGTTGATTGTCGGAAGTAAGGCCTTATTGCGGGCTTGATCACTGAAATCCATGAGAACATCTGCATGTTTTTCTTTATCGATAATCGATAAGCAGTAGAAAGCGATCATTCTTTCCTGACGGTTTCGCACGCTAAGCGTCGCAATTAATTTTTGTTCACCAATACCATCGGTATCTTCGCCATTATTACAGGCAGCACCGAGCTCATTAATGAGCAAACTGTTCGGATAAATTTGTTGATTCCTTTTTAAGTGACTAAATATTTGAGTCACACTCAATGGAGTCTGTCTAGGCAGTTTTTTCATGATTGTCTCCGTTTTGGTTAATTATTCATTTATCTGTTAAGTTGCGTTTTACAAAAATTAATGAAATCAAGCAACATCAGTTTATTATTTTCAAGTCCACTAGCAAGCGATTTTTTCGCCATACTAGCCATTGAGTTCAATATCGACTCATGTGCACCATTGAAACGTCGTGCCTCGATATTCTGAAGCGAATTTTCATACATTTTTACATAGGCATTATTACTCGCCTCTGTTCTATTCATCATTTCCGTAATCATCGCATCTAATTTGTTTTTTAGATACTCATTCAAATGCTCTTTCGCATTCGCGAGCTCGTTATCAAGAGCAAGCTTTGTCTGGCGAAGTTGTTCGTCCAGATAATTTTTAAGTTCAAGGTTGTCCATTTTTTATCGATTTTTGCTTTTTATATTTATATTGTAAGAATCCGGACTCTCGCTCGGCGTCTTATATTGTTAATTAACGATTAACGAAAAAATATATCATTATATTTTAATTTTGTCAATTATCTCAATAATTACCCAAAAATGCCCATATTATTTAGAATCGCAATTATAGACGTGAAATGATATAATTAAACTCTAATCAATAATACATATGAAAAAATTTCTAATATTATCGCTATTTTCTTGTTTATTTATTCTCACGCCAGCAGCTAAAGCGAGTTCAGTCGCGGACCAAACTTCTGGCTTAATTCTTCTCCAAGTCGAGTCTCACGGTGAAGCTTGGTATGTTTATCCAGCAAACAATAAACGCTATTATTTGGGTCGCCCAGATGACGCCTTTAAAATCATGAAACAGATGGCGCTCGGTGCCAAACATGATTTAATTATCAATACCGAGATATTTCCGAGCAGATTATCCGGCATGATACTTCTTGACGTTGAGACTAATGGTGAGGCCTATTATATCTACCCAAAAAATCTTAAAAAATATTATCTTGGCCGACCGGATGATGCATTTAGAATAATGCGTGAGCTTGGTCTGGGAATTACGAATGAAAATTTAAGCTCAATTCCTCTTGGCGTTTACGGAGAAAAAGTTGCACAAATTATAAATACTTCAAATGTCCTAATAGCTAATGTTCCCTTTACAGCTCAAGCGCCCTACGGCGATTGGGCGGACCAGCGTCAAGAAAACGGCTGCGAAGAGGCTTCTTCTCTAATGGCTGTTAAATGGGCGAAGGGCGAAAGTCTCACAAAAGACGAAGCGCTAAAGCAAATTCTCGGTGCCTCTGATTATATTCAAAAAAAATACGGCGAATCGCGTGATGTATCAGCAAAAAATACTGTTGATTGGATTTTAAAAGATTATTTCAATTATGACAAAGTAAGTTTAGTAAAAGGTATAACGACTAACGACATAATCTCCGAACTTGAAAAAGGAAATCTTGTTATCACTCCGATGGACGGCGTACTTCTGAATAATCCAAACTTTAAAGCTCCTGGTCCACCGCGCCATATGATTGTTATTCGTGGATATAACCCCATAACTAAAGAATTCACGACCAATGATCCAGGAACAAGAAATGGCGAACTTTATCGCTATAGCGCGTCGGTTCTATATGGTGCGATTCGTGACTATCCGACTGGTTATCATGAAACAATTACTCAAATAGAAAAGAATATGATTGTTGTAGGCAAATAAAAAACGAGCGATTTTAATCTACTCGTTTACTTCATCTTTTTAGCTTAATGTTTACTGGTCAAGCTTCTCAATCCTTCCCTGACGAATTTTGTATAGGGCAGGATTTTTTTGCGCCAAAATATTAAGTGCGCCGAGCAATTACTTCAAGTGGAATCATTTTGCAGTTACGTGCAATAAATTCGGTGTCATTTACCTGGCGTTCATAGGCAACGGGAATACCGGCTGCTTTCAAAAGGCCAAAGACGCGGCAAGTTGTATTTGTTGCATACTTTGCTTTGGTTCCGAACTATTTTGTCTTGCGGGGTCATCGAAAGTAGTGATATCATTCTTACTTTCAATCAAAACCAGGTCCTAAGCTCCATCCAGGGTTCTCACAATTTTAGTTTTTCCTTCGCAGACTAAATGCGATTTTTGTTCATCAAGTTCTGTACTCATTTTTTTCAGTTTTAGTGGAGGGTTTATGTATATTTGAATTGTCAATGTTCGATTCTTTGACCTAAATTAATACAATAATTATGGGAATTATGTCAATATTTATTAAAAGAAATTTTTTTTATTTGCGTAATATAAGCAGCTAGAGATAGATTAATAAATTAAACAAATACTTAAAATATATGAATAAATACAAAAAGGTGGCCATAAACCTCGCCTTCCTAACTATGATATTCTCTGCCGGAATCACGAGCAAATATGTCATTGATGTAAATTCAGATATAATCGACTCTCACATAAACTTAAGCAGTAAAGATAGCTCCAAGTATCCGCCAGAGTGGCAAGAAAAGGTTCTCAATACATTTGAGAACAGCGATTACACAACTTGGAGGAAAATTATTGGTGAAAATAATAAAATTAATAATATCGTGGACGAAACCGCTTTTAATAACTTTGTCCTAGCTCGAGATGCTGCTCGAAACGGCCAATATAATAAAGCCATTAAAATTACCGAAAAACTTAAGAAGAATGTAGAAAACAAATTGGCTTAATGAAAATTAAAAACAGGCTTTAATCGGCCTGTTTTGTTTTGTGCTTTATTGTGCTTTTTTAAATACTTAAGTGAATCTTTTTGTGAATTCCTCATAAGCTTTGTAGCTTATCCGATCAACCTGAGCTTCATCAAGACACTCTTGCGTTCTACGCAATCGGCAATGATCCATATATTTTGCAGCAACCACAATCTTCCATTCATTTTCATTTACCGAATGTGGATATTCATAAAACACGGTTTCTAATTGCTTAATGTTTTGCGCGTCATTGTCGCTTAAATATATATACCCCACATCGACGTTCATCTTTTTATGGGAAAACATACCATAAGTTCCTGTTTTTATGTATAAAACTGCATTTACGAGCAACCACAAGAAAATAAACAGAAAGGATGTTAGAGCGCCAACGAGATCATACACATTATAATAGAAAGCAACTAAAACAATCAGAGTTGCGAATATGCCGCGCATATAAGAGAAATCATATGAGTCTGGTTTATTGGATTTTTGTACCCATTTATAAACAAGAATTTCTTCGTACTTTCTCGGATAAGTGAAAGAACCATAAATGTAGTGCGCCAAATATATCGCGGCGGCTGCCCAAAGCATAACTGAACCAAAATTATGAAAAGTGAAGTTTCCGCTAATTGAATCACGAAATATTACCTGATTCATAAAATTAAAACCCTGAGTATAAGGGCCTGGGAAGAGCGTAATCATTATTAGACCGACAGCGATAAAGAGATAAGCGAGCGAAATCCTGGATTTTTGCTCAAGCTTGTTACTGATTTTTTCTGTGTTCATTTTTCTGTTTGTTTTTGATTTATATTCCGTTAATTTCCATTGAATTGTTAAAGTTCCTAACAGCAAAAATTATCACTCTTTCTATAATTTGTCAATAATATTCAAATATTTTATCTATTTTTAGTCTTATCCCACTCCTCCCATATACGGAATTGCTAGTCTTTTTCGCATTGTTTCGCCTTTAAATAAGTCCCCTTTCCTTTCGGCCGCTCTTTGCCTGTCGCCACCATGCTGTGCCTTAGTCATCGCCGAAAAACTAGAACCTAAAAATAAAGTATGTTTGCCATAACGCTTCGCGATTCCATCGACGCTCGCGAATATTTTCGAAATTTTCTCAGCCATAATAACTTCATTAAACAAATCCGCTTGGCGCGATGTATTCTCAACTAAATCCATCATCACAATTCCGGTCGCCCGAAATAATTTATTCTCGGAAAATACCGAAGCAAAATATTTATCAACCATTTTAATAATCTCAACCGGGCTATCAGTCGGGCGAATTAACTTAACTTCATAACCATGAAAACGAAAATCCTGAGTTTTTAAAAAGAAAAATATTTTTTTCGCTGCTAATTTATAACGCCGTAATTTAATACAAGAGTTTTCTATATTTTTTGAGAGCTGACTAAAAACATATTCCCGCTCGCTTGACGGCGGCGTGAAAGTTTTTGTTTTACTGATTGATTGGTAATTATCCTTTTTATTATTATCAACCTGATAAACGACTTGACCTTTTAATTCCTGCCAAATTTCTTGATGCGGTTTCGTTAAATTTTTTTGTACCCAATCGGAATCTTTTTCGGCAAATTGCTGCGCCGTTCTAATACCAAATTTATTTAAGTAAGCCGTTGTTTGCGGTCCAATACCCCAAACTTGGTCAATACTCGTCTTTTCTAAATATAGATGGATATCTGGCCCCGGAATAATAGTTAGGCCTGACGGTTTTTTCCATTTTGAACCAAGTTTTGCGAGTATTTTAGTTGGTGCAAGCCCGACAGAAAAAGTAAAACCCAATTCACTATTTAAAGTAGTCTTAATCTTCTCTGCTATCTCCTCGTAGGACATATTTAAAGGCCTCTGGAGGCCCGTTAAATCAGCGAAGCACTCATCAATGCTATATTCTTCGACGTCGGGCGTAAAGCGCCTAACGATGCTATACATGCGTAAAGAATAGAGGCTATAAGTTTCATAATCCGAGGGTAAAAAAACGACGTCCGGGCAGATCCGCTTTACCTCTTTTAAAGACATCGCCCTTCTAACTCCACGCGCTTTTGCTTCATAAGTTAAGGAAGAAACAATACCCCTCTCTAAACCGGTTACAACCGCTTTCCCTTTTAATTCCGGTCGGCGCGCCACTTCGCAAGATGCAAAAAAACAATCACCGTCCACGTGCAGAATCGCTCGAGGAAATGACGCTAAAATATGAGGCATAATTTTAGATTAATATTTTCTAATCACCGCCTTAACGACCGCGGCAATTTTTAATTCTTCTTGAGGATAAATTAAAGGAAATTTTATATTCGCCGGTTCGAGATAAACGCCTTTACCGTCTTTACGCAAATACTTTATGGTCCATTGACTATCAACTTCAGCAATAACGATATCTCCAGCCACTGCAATTTGGCTACGATCGACGAGAACCATATCGCCCGGTAAAATACCGGCATCTTTCATTGATTCGCCGCTGACCTTAAGCATATAGGTCGCTTCTTTATTTTTTATTAAATAATCATCCATGCTCATAGTATCAGAGAGCTCCTCCTCGGCGGGAGACGGAAAGCCGGCCTCAACCTGGCCAAGAACCCTTAATTCACCGTATAAATTTTTTGGAATCAGTCTTCCCTTTTTATCTTTACTTAAAAAATTTTCTTCAATTAATTTATTAACCAATTTAAAAACCGCATTCTTCGACTTAAAACCAAGGATAGTCATTATCTCGGCATAACTCGGCATACGCCGATTACGGCGATAGAAGCGGACGATAAGATGTTTGTATTTTTCCAACATAAATTTTTCTTAAAATTTAAATGTTTAGTCTCTAGATATATTATAGTGAACATCCGTTCACTTGTAAAGAGAAATAAAAAGGAGCCTGTTGTTCAGACTCCATAATCTTTATTTTGATACTTCTTTACCATTCAACTCCCAAATAGTAACCAACTTTTTTTACCGGTGACTCCTTGTGGGTATTATATCCATCAATCTGGGAATCATGGGTAATAATAATTATTACCGGTTCAAACCCATTACGTTCAAGTTCTTCGAACAAATATTGTCCTTCCTTGCCGATATTATAGCGGTAACTAGTTTTTTTGTTCTTTACCGGATGGCGATCAGAAATGAACAAGAGCGGATAATTCGAAACACCTTTATGGGCTAGGGATATTAAATTTGTTTCAGTAACAAATTCATCGCATAATTTAGCGGCGTTCGCTTTGAAAGTATTCTCTTCCGCTTCCCTTTGCCGGATTGCTGCGAGCGTATGTCTTTCTGCCTGCTTTTTGGCCGCTTCATCAGTTGCGGCGCGCAACTTCATAATCAAGGGATGGGTGCTTAAGTTTTGCTTTTTCATGACAAAGTTTTATGTGGTTATTTTAATTTCAGAATCCTAAAAAAGGACGCAAAGCCCTTCGCTAAAAGTTCGTTTTCATCAGGTATGGTTTTAGGATTATTTGCATGTAGTTTCTAAGCCTTTAATCGTTAAGCGATTAAAATCGTTAAAAAAATCAGAAGGAAAAAATATAATCTTTTCCGGTTGTGGAAGCGTTTCCTTATCTATAAATATCGTAACGATTTCTTTATCCTCATTAAATCTATAGCCAGTCGGACCCTGCTTGAATTTAAGCAAGATACGCGGTTTAATCGGCATTTCATTATTGAGCTTCTCGCTAACTTTTTTAACCGCCAACTTAAGATCATTTGGCAAGTCGAGCGACTGAACTTCTTCCCAATATTTTTTGGCCATAAATTTAATTTCCTCAAGATCCTCACTCTTGGTAAAAATAATATTAAGAACGATTGGCCAACCCTGGTACTCAAGCTTGATGCTCAAATATACCTCGATATCAAGTTCGTGTCCCTGAAAAAATTCCGGGAAAGGCACTAGGTATTTATCATCTCCGTGGTACAACATGGTGTTTATTTTTAAGGTTCGACAATCTGTGAATTACTTATAAATTAATAAAAAACATTATCATTCTGTCCTAATTTTGTCAACACAAAACCCGCCAATAACCAGCGGGTTTTGTTTATTCTTTATATAGTTCTATTTAAAGAATACTTGTCTAGAAAAGCAATTATTAGTAATTAGCTAATTCGCTTACTTCGACTATAATGATTTTACCCTTATATTTTTTTAATTCAATTAAGGTTTTAATCTGAACCTTCTTCCCGTTCTTAATGACATATATTTTTATATCACCCCTTGCTTTAAGCAAAGTGCCGTCGGCATATTTTTTTACTCCGAGAACGGCCATTTTAGGGAAAGAAAGAATGATTGAATCATCAACTCTTAAAACTGGTCCTCTATATTTTCTTAATTCTTTTAAACTAGAAATATATTGAAGTTTACCATCAAGGACAACATAGATTCTATTATCAGATCCCTTAATTAATGTTCCATCAGCAAACTTTCTTTCTCCCAATACTTGTCTCTCTGGTTCAGGATTATTATTTGAAGTATTCTCAACCACACAAGCTCTTGAGCGTTCAAGCTGCTGGGCTGCATTTAAATAGCAAGCAACCGGATATTGAGTTAGAACATTTCTATATTGGATGCCATTAACGCAAGTTCCCCATCCGCCGTATGCAACGTTTGCACAAACGGACGCAGATGCGCCACCACCGCCACCACCACCGCCGCTGCCGCCAGAACTCTGGCGCGCATTAACATTAACTGTTCTACTTATTTGAACAGCTGTGTTACTAGCTACATCATTTACATTATAGGTAATAGTGTAAACGCCAGCTACATTAGTATCGACTGTCCCACTTATAGTAATCGGCTCTTCAACTCCGCTGAAAACATCAGTAGATGTCGCGCCTTGTTCATTATAAGTATCACCTACTGTTAAATTAATTGGACTCATACCAATTAATGATAGAATTGGGGCAATTGCATCGTCAACATCCTTAAGATCGCTCATGCCGTCATTATAATAATTTCCGGCTAAATCAACCAAGGAAGTCGCTTCTCCGTTAATTACTAACTTAGGCAAGTCGCCGCTCTCTAAAGAATTCGTTAAAGTAATTGTTACTTTTTTATCACCGTAACTAACGCCACTTATTCCATACGAAATATCGTTATTGGAATTATAGACACTAAAATCGAAATTTGATGGATGATGCCCCTCAGAATCATTCTGCAGGGCTTCGTCGAAAATAACTTCAATTGTATTAGTTGCGGTAGCGCGAACTGACAAAATTATTGGATTCACGTTATCGATATTTGCAACTACTGCCGTACTTGAGCCAGTGTTGCCGGACGGATCAACGAATTCAAATGTAAATGAACCATTTGCAGTAAAGACGTAAGTATTTGCTCCACCATTATTTGTAATTGTTACTGGCTCGCTCGTGGTCAAAGTTGCAGTTACGCTAACAGTAGTTGGTAAGGTATTAGAATAAACTACCGTTCCTGTTGGCGCAACCGTATCTATAACTTTAACAAAACGCTTAGCTTGATCAGCAACGTTTGTGCCCGTTAAATCGCCTAATTCAGCACCAGTAAAATCATAAGTAATTTTATAATCACCAATAGCGCTTAAATCAAGACCACTTAAGTCACCCGTTACGTCGCTTCGTGTACCATCTCTATCTATCGCATAAGCACCAGCATCTTCATAGCTTAAAGCTCGTTCAACAGTCACATGGCTTGAACCATTTATATAAATAATTGGTTTATTCCTATCAACGATATTTACCGTTCTTGTTTCCGTTGTATTGTTACCAGATAAGTCGGTTGCGCTATAAGTTATTAAGTGAGACCCCAAAACAGTATTATCAAAGTCTTTCCCGATTACTGTAGTTTCTAGAGTACCATCGACTGCGTCTACGCTTGTATAATCTGGATCAGGATTAAGAGTTGCATAATCATTATTGATATACATATCAAAAGGATTATTTCCATTTAGGGTTATAACTGGTCCTGTTGTGTCATTAATTGTAACCAATGAACTTGTAGTCGCTATATTGCCAGAAGCATCCGTTGCGGTCCAAATTATTTCTGTCGTTCCCAACGGAAAAACATGGGGGGAATAGGTAATAAGCGGACTGGCATCAGCGATATCAGTCGCCGTGGCCGGATCCAAAGTTGGCGTAGTCATTGTTCCAGTCGCTTCAAAAGTTTGGTCTTCTGGAGCGCTTATCACTGGGCTGGTCGTATCTTTAATTTCGACATTAAAGCTATTAGTTTCAGTATTTCCAGCTGTATCAGTCGCCGAGCAAGTAACTGTTGTGTTACCGAGAACAAATGTTGAGCCTGAACTTGGGACACAAGATACTGTCGGTTCTACGGGATCAACATCACTAGCGGAAACGCTATAAGTCACGATTTCTCCGCTCTGGTTCGTCGCTTCTAAAGAAATATCATCAGGCAAATAAAGTGTTGGTTTTGTATTATCAACAACAATAGAAACAGATGATGACAAGGCATGATTGCCTGCGTTATCATAAGCATCAGCCCAAATATAATGAGTACCGTCACTCATCGTAGTTGTATCTAATGATGCAGAATATGGATTAGTAGAATCTTCACTAATTTTTATTCCAACAACACTTGAATGCCAGAATTCAACCTTAGCTACACCCGATTCTGTATCAGTTGCCGTGGCCGATAAGTTTATTGTTCCCCTAACAAGACTTCCCTCGGCTGGAAGTGTAATTGAGGAAGTCGGTGCAGTTGTATCTACTGTATAAAAAACAGTAATAGTAATATGATCTACACGCGCTATTTCGTCACCACCACTTGTACGATTAGCTGACAAAACAACACCAAAATTAGCATTATTTATATTCGCTGCTGTCCAAGTTGTTCCCCAAAGATTGAAAGCATCCCCATAAGTCGTGACAGTATCACTTATTGCCCAATCTGTCGTTGTCGCGGCTAAATTGTTACCAACAATGACATTATTTTTCAGTAAACGGACTGTATTATCTCTAATTGTTGCTGAGTGCAAACCACCCTCGCTTTTTTCTATCCCAACCTGAATACCATATATTGTCGCCCCAGTAGGAACACTAAAACTAAAGTTTGAAGCTTTTAGATATTCAGTAACGGCGCCAGAGCTAGTTATCGTTGCCGTCGCCCGTAGATCGTTCGACGAGACAATATTACTCGGGTTATTCCAAGAAATTGTACCAGAACTATTTAAATTGGCTCCGCTGCCAGCATTATTTGGTCCCTGAGAAGGAGGCAAAACAATAGCTAACGCACTGTTTGAGGCTATTAACCCTGCTAAAATTACCAGGGTTTTAAAGCCTAAAGAAAAGTATTTTTTCATAATATTTTTGGTCTGCCTGAATATTAAATAATATAAAAAACAGACATAACCATGAATTATATATATAAATATTTTATTGCGTTTTAAAGAACACAATTTTTTTGAAGAGGATGAGGCTTACAATATTTCAATGCTTATTGCTTTGATTGTGGAGCTCTCTATATTTTAAGAAGAAGATTTATGGACTTAAATTATATAATATAATAAAAAAGAAGTAAATACTTACTTCTTTTTAGGTAAAATTAACATAAAAATTATATTCGTCTAAAATATAATCATTATCATTAAGAAAACAATTAATCCTAAACCAGAAATAATTATTTTCGCATTTTGCTTTTTTATTTTTATAAATACATTACAAAGCATTGCAATAATTACCAAGCCGAGAAGAATTTTAAAATATATTGAACTTAAATTAAATATTTGTACGAGTCCATTACTAGGATGACTTTTAAATAATAAGTACTGCGAAGCGATTGATGTTTTTTCGGGACTAATATTGTCAGAACTTACTTCAACTTTTTGTATGTCGCCCGCTTCAGAGCTAACGCTTATAATTGGCGGAGTCACGGAAATATTATCATTTTGAACCACTGCTAAGCCTACCCATTTTGTTTCATCAGTTTTTGTGGCGTTGCTTAATGGTGACATTTCAATATTTGTACTAAAAACTTCTAAATTCGCGGACTTAGTTTCTGTCGGCAAAATTGCCTCTACTTTAACAACTTTTTCATCCTTCGGTCCCTCAGGCTCATTAATAATTATTTTTGCCTTTACTTCGCTCGCTACTACTTTCTGACTCGTACTTGTTGCCTTGGCAACTACTGGAGAAGCTTGTCCACTAGAATCAGCTAAAACCGCCTTTTCGCCAGGCATATATACCCTTTCAACAATATTTTTTGCTGGCTTTTTTGGCTCTGGAGAAACATAAGTATCCTGCTTAAGGCCAAAATATTGGGCAGTAAAAACGGTATCTTTATCCTTATAAATTCCTCCAGCTAAGGCCACGCCAATTTCTTTAAAATTGGGATCGACTAAATTACTATAATGGGTTGGACTTTTTTCCCAAGCGCTCATTACGTCGGAGGCGTTATCATAACCCATCGCTAAATTTTCTCCAACTGTAATATAGTTAGTATATGAGGCTAATTTTAAAAAATGTTCTAAATCAAAATCTTGCGGACTACGGTGCGCGAAGTATTGGTTGATAAACATGTCATCGACTTTCTTTTCCGCTGCTTGGTTAAGTTTAAAATTTTCGCTTAAAGATTCTAGAGACAAGCTCTTTCTTAAATTATTGGTTAAGGCAATTATTTTTGCAGCTTCCTCGCGAGAAACGTCTGGAGTCATCCAAGCGGTTAAAGGATAGTAGGCGACAAGAATAATAACGACAAATTTAATCGCTAAGGCGCCAACCGCGTGAAATAATAATCTCTTAGGACGCAAAGATTTTGGTTTATAATTATTACTGGCGTTCGGAATAAAAAAGTCCCTGAGTGGACCACCCCCTACTGGATCTTTACCATCCAAAACTGCCTCACCGTCTTCAATGCCGTCGCCGTCTGAGTCAGAATTATAAGGGTCGGAACCAAAGATATTTATTTCATCAAAATCAGACAAGCCATCGCCGTCTGTATCTTTAATTTTTTTTACTTTGGCTAATTTTTGTGCCATATATAGTGATTATCTTATATTTATAATCCCATAATTTAATTAATAAGTCAAAAAATACGATATTTTATGCCTGATTATCCAACACAATACATTATCATTTTATGCTGTTTTTGTCAATAATATAAATATTATTAGCCTACTCAAAGTTATCTATTAAAAAAACGGGTTTATGGCCCGTTTTAAAGTACTCTTAAGGTGAGTAATTTACCTGTTTATTTAATGGAAATATACTAAAACCTCATAATCATAGTCCGGTAATTTATTACCAAACCTTGATTCGCATTTTTTACGTAATTCTTTAATTACCTGGTATAACTGTTCAGGTTGGACTAATCTGTCTTGGCCTCTAAGCCCAAACATAATATTCATTTCCTCGGCAACATCTTCGGCTAATTGATAATGATAATTGAAATTTTCACTGAATGAATAACTGTGATTTCCAATTTCTTGTTTATCTTCATCAAAAATTTGAATTTGTGACCCGTCGCGAGTCCAAGTGCGACCATGGATTGTAATACCAGTTTCAAAGCCTAAATTTACGGCGATGTGAATAGGTTCCCACATTTTGTTAATTCCGCCCAGCGGATAAGTTGTTTCGTGCATCATTCAGTATTTTGGTTAAAGAAAATTTAGAATTCAATCTGCCGGTAACCGTATTGGTTGACCACTCTGGTTGCCCAGGCATTATCAGCCGCCGTCAAAATAAGGGTAGAACGAACCTGGCTGGGATTTACAAAGGAATTAAAACGGTTTATATTTATAACCATTTTATTATTTCCAACCGGATTAAAAATGCTATAGGCGGGTGGAGTAGCCATAAGTATTCCCTCTTTGGTCCAAGGTCTATCCTGATAAATTTCATACAGGCTTAATGCCGGTTCGCTCTGATCATTTTTAGTGCGAGCAAAACGCAAGTATGGCAGCCAGTGAATCCATTCCGTAATCTTTTCGCCATTTGCTAGAATAAAACCAATGGGAACACTTTGCAGGTCTGATAAATACAGGGCGCGCGATGGACCGCCAGGCAAATTATAATGGAGATTTTTTGCCATATCTTCTTCGGTCATAAATTGGCTATCAATGAAATTTTCTTGATAACCGCTTTTCCCCATGAAGGTTACAAACTTCATCATTGCTTCGTCTGACTTCATATTATTGAAAAAGATTTTTTCACCGTGCAAAAGAATATCATTCACACCGATTGTCGTGTGCTCTTCAGGAAGAACATAAGAATAGCAACCGGCACTACAGGCTAAGAATAATTTTCGACTCACGTAATTTACGATGACCGAAAATATTGGGATACCGCGACGAACGCAAGTCACAGCCGATGTTCCACCAGTGACGTCAACAGGATCGCCAAATCTTTTTTCCCAATTTTCTTTGAACTGAGAACCACTCATAGCCTGACCGACACTCTGCCTTTTATCCTCAATCTCATCCAGAGACTTTTTAATCTGAGCTGAACGGTCAGTTGGATCGCTAATAAAAACTGTCCGGAAATAACTAGGATCATCGGAATTTGCTAAACGCAATACCTCCCTAATCCCTGTTTCTTCCGTGATAACAGCCGAACGTTCATCATACTCTTGCAGAGTCTTGATAATGGTAATTTCTGGCATGGCATCCATACCAAGGGTGTCAATTTTTCCATACTTAGCAATTGGCCTCAAAGCAGCATCTACCGACGAATTCCAAAATGAGTAAGCGGCATTAAGAATTGCTTTGATGACTGCTTCACAATGCGATTTTTCAATTCCTTGCATGATTTGTTTCCTCCTATTTTAAGTGGTTAATGTATTTGTGGGTTATTTTGTTAAAGTCCTATGTAGCCAAAATTTAGTACAAAATCAAAATTTTGTCAATCAATAAATAATATCTCTTTGCCGACCCTCTTTTTATCGACTTTAATAAATAATGCCAAACCGGCGCCAATTAAAACAACGACTGAAGCAACTTGAAATACCGTTGAATAAGCGAGAACTTGGGCCTTTAAAGTAATTAAGGAAACGAACTGTCCAAACATTGTCGGGTCGTTCGAACGCAAAACGCTATTATGCGCTAAATTAAAGACATTTGTTTTTGCAGAACTAGTTAAGATTGTACCAAATAGTGCGATACCAAATGCACCGGCGATATTTCGGACAAGCGCCAAAACTGAAGATGCGATTCCGACTTCGTTTTCCGGAACAATCGAAGCGATTAAACTCGTCCGCTGCGCCATACCAAAACCAAGACCAGCCGCCATGATACTAAGCGGAATAATAATATCCCAAATCGTGGAACGCGGATCAAGATAAGAAAATAAATAAAGACCAAGCGCCGCGACTAAAGTACTAGCGGCAATAATATAACGTGGCTCGACTTTGCCGGAAAAATGTCCGCCGAGCGGCGAGAATATCATCATCATAGCGGCCATCGGCATAAATAGTAATCCGGTTTGCGTAGCGTCTAGTCCTAAATAGGTTGAAGCAAATACGGGAATTAAAAATATTCCTCCCATCATACCCATAAATACTACAAAATTATTAACCAAAGTATTTACAAAGGTCGGCATTTTGAAAAATTTGAAATCAATAATCGGCTCCTCAATATTTTTTTCTACTTGATAAAAAATTATTCCAAAAACAATCATCGCTCCATAAGCGACAAAACTATTAAGTGATAACCAGCCCCAATCAAGTCCTTTGTCTAATACTAATACTAAAGCGGAAAGTGTTACGCCTAGTGTTATCGCGCCCCACCAATCAAAAATTTGAGTCTTCTTATCAGACACCGACTCTTTGATATAAGTTAACGCCATAACTAAACCGACAATTCCGACGGGTAGATTAATCAAAAAAACCGAACGCCAACTAAAATTATCAATTAACGGGCCGCCAATGAGTGGACCGAATACGGCCGCCGCGGCAAAAGACGCTGACCAAAGGCCAAGAGCTTGCGTGCGTGGTTTTCCAGCTGGAAAAGTAACGGCAATAATCGCCATCGCTGTCGGGTAATCAGCGGAGCCAGCAATCGCTTGGATAATACGAAAAACAATCATAGAACTTAAATTCCAGGATAAACCCGCCAGAACTGAGCCGAATATAAATATTAAAAAACCCAAGATATAAACTTTTTTTCGGCCAATTGTATCGCCAAGCTTTCCCCAAATCGGCACAAAAATCGCATTCGCTAAAATATAGGCGGTCGCGATCCAGCCAGCTGAAGAAACCGTAATACCGAAGTCCTGAATAATTTTAGGTAAGGCAAGATTAACAATGGTTTGATCAAGACGCCCCAAAAAAGTCCCGACAATAACCGTAATCAAAACCATCCATCTATAATCCTTCCCTTTTCCTTTTCCTTTTTCTTTTCCTTTTTCTTTTCCTTTTTCTTTTCCTTTCTCTTCCATAGATTATTTATATATCCAGGCTTTAGCGGACATGCCATTTAATAATTCCGGATAGCCACTATAATTTACTTTAATTGAAAAATTCTTTTCATCTCTTTTGTCCGATATTGAGAATACGACTGAAGACTGATCAGAGGTTTGTGATATTTCCTCAACGGTACCAGTGAATTCTTTGGCGTCGTAAGCATCAACCGTGAATACTACTTTCTGACTAACGGCCACAGATTTTAGTCCTTTGTTTTCCGCCACATGAATAATTAATCTTAAATCATCAGGATTAATCATGGTTACAACCGCTTCGCCCGGAGAAAATAATTTACCAACAGAATCATTAATTTTCACAACAACACCATCAGTTTTAGCGCGCACAAAATCACCCTTTTCAACCTTGGCGACGGCTTGATTAGTAACTACCCGATCGCCATTTTTTACCAAAACGTTCTCGAGCACGCTCGGTTGATCAGGGCTAAGAATAATCAGCGGTGCATAGACTTCGGCTTTATCGCTATAGACCCGCTTATTAAGCGTATACCAATAATAGGCACCAGCCACAATGGCAATTAAAAATAGTATCGCCACACCTTCTTTAAGCATGGTCGGAGAAATTTTTAAACGCTCTAATAAATTCGGCTTCTCATTATTATTTTCCATAGATAATTATTTTGCTTTTTTAATATATTCTTTAACGACTTTCATCTTCGCTTCAAGACGACTAGCTAAATTTTGGATCTCGTCGATTTTTGTCACAACAACCATGCCGTTTTCTAAACCAAAAACGAGAAGCTTGTCGCCCTCAGCCCAGGACATTTTTTTTCTTGTTTCCATCGGAATAACCACTTGGCCCTTTTTGCCAATCGTAGTTGACCCAAAAAATTTGCCACAACTTTTCATATATATTATATTAATTTTTTCCTACAAGTAGGATTTATGAACTTTTATTATATATTTGTTTTAAATATTAATCAAGAGGATATAAAAAAGCCATCATTGCTGATGGCTGTATTCCAAGATTTTGTAAATTATTGCTTTTCATATTCCAAGATCTCACAGAGACCTAAGCCGAAAGTATCATCCAGGGCTAATTTTCCACCTGGTTTTTTTACCAATTCAATATCGAATTTTTTAGCGACTTTTTCAATTGTCGCTACATCTTGAATAATCAAGCCTATCTCACTTAGCTCTCTTCTAATAAGCGCTGTTGAGGCCTGAGTAATCACCACACGACGAGTGCTTTCGTTTCCTGAGGACTGATATCTTGAATTTGAACCCTCAATCTCCCTGAGAAGTCTAGCGTCTCCCTTGCCATGAAGGATGACTAATTTAGCGCGTTTTCTTTCCATTGTTTTCTTTTTTTACAATTTTTCATTCAGAAAATTAATAATTGCGTTTTTCAAGCAGATGGCTCAGATAAGAACTTTTATTCGCAAAGATTTCGGGCAAATGTCCTCCGGCTTCGAATACCTCATCTAAGATTAGCGCAGGAGTACATGAGAATATTTGTGCCAAAAGAATCGAAGAAATATATACATCTTCATCCCCAAACAGACCGGAACATGATGCCTGGATTGTGCAACCGCCAATAGTGACAGTTAAACTTCCCCGGAATTGTAATTTTTCCGGATCCTCACTGTTTTGTGACGAAGAATGTCTAAGTGCAAATGACCTAACGGCTTTTTCGACAGCGAACGACATAGCGTCTTCCGAGGGATGGTAAATGGAAGTAAATATTGAATTCCTTTTACTTACTCCTGGCTCTCTGATATATATCTGGATTCCGGTTCGTGGGTTATCGTCCAGGCGGACTTTCTCGCTTAAAGCCATTATTTCATCATAGGCTTCGTAAGCGGTGGCGACCAATCTGCCGCGCATTAATTTAAGTTTTTTTGCTTGCATTTTTCTGATTTTTTTGGTTTATGGGTTTTTTCTTTAATTAATTACGCTTACATCTCTTCGCCGCAGGACATTCCTTTGCACGATGAGTAGATGGGACTTTCCAGACAGATTTTGACATCAATAATATTTGATAGCAACCTATCCGGAAAATTAATTGCGGCAATTACTTCGTTTAATAAAACTGGTTCTGATGATTGTAGCTGTGCATATTTTTTTATAGCGGCATCAATTAAATCCTGACTTTTGACGTTTACTTTTTTAAAAACGCTGCGCACGTACTTTTCAATGCTAAGTGCTGGACCGTATGGATCATTTTGTTCTTTAAATAACTCATTAAAGAGCTCTAACTGATTAAATGAGCCACTCAATCTAAACTTAAGATTTACAGGAATTGTAATATGCGAGTTTTCGTATTTACCGCCGCAACTTGTTTTAACGATAAACATTTCACCGCGTCCGGAATATTCTAACATCTTCGCTACGCTATAAACATTTGATTTTCCCCAAATAGGTTTTGAAAGAATTTCTTTTCGCCCATCCGGGAAAACCGCCACCTGAAATAGATAGGAATAATCGTCGAGCACGTCAACTGCTTGCCTCGTAATATTACTCAGGATTACCTGATAAATAACAACGGTATGGACAACGAAGATAATAATCTCAATGCCAAGGTAATAACCGGGAATATTGATAATATGGTAACTACTAAGAACAAAAGATACTAGAAAAACAAAGATCCACAGGCTAACATTGTATCCAATAGGATGTTGGGCGAAGAACAGGAAATAATTTTTAAGAATTTTCATGATTTTTTGGTGTATTTAGGGGGTTAGACATAAATTTTTAAGGTTCAATACTGACTCAAAATATTAACTAATTATGAGAAAATTGTCAATAGTGAGAATTAATATGCTAAATTATCAATTTTCAAATATTACTTGACAAAAGCATTAAAAATTGCTAAAAATTATAATTAATTGTTATTTAAAAATTAGAAACCATGAAGATACACCAAGAAGAAATTTTGGCCATCAGCCGCCAATTTAACATTCCTGTTCAAAAAATTATCGAGGTGTTAGCAAAACCACTTAAACTAATCCTGGAAGAAAAATCTTCACGGATGAAAGACGCTTTCCTGCCCTTTGATGACTTTGAAAAGGAATACATTTTGGCACAGAACGAAACGGAAGAAGTGTTCGCCATCAATAAGTTTTTGCAATCCTGTCGTGAAGCTAAAAACGCCAAACTTCTTTTTGATCTTTGTCCCAAAAATCAAACCGAGCTTCAGGAAAAAATTATCCATGAATGGATTATTTTAAGTAAAAACTTAGAAGAATTGCGCGAACCCAAGAGTTTGGTTAAAAAAAATACAGCCGACTCTATCCTTGCTTATCAAAAATATCTTAAGTTTTTTATGTAATTAAAAAAGCTAGCAATGGACAACGAACAGATTAAAAAGATAAGCTTGGCATTCGATATCGAGGAAAAAAGTTTGATTGAATGTTTAAATAAATTCTCTAAAGCTCGTAAGGCTAAGAAAATTAGGCAAGCAATCCCAAAAGAAGATCTCGAACTTGAGTTATCCACGCTTAAAACCAATGATGTCTTTTACTTCCTTGAAGAAGATTACGACAAATTAAACGAAAAAATTTCTGTCATTAAAATTGAGATTGAACGACTCGGGCAAGAAATAGCCCATAGCGTTGATGTTTCCGGCGAAACTTTTCACGATAATTTTGTCTATGAGGAAGGCAACCGGCAGCAGGCCATGTGGATTGATGAAATCCGAAAATTAACTGCCGTTAAAAACCAAGCTCGGGTAATTGATCCGCAAATAAAAGCGGGTCTACCAGATACTCAAGTTGCAATTGGAAAGCAACTGACTCTTCTTGTTAATGGGAAAACCGTCGAAACGAAAATCGGAAGTTACCTTAGCTTCGACAAAAATTCTTTATCATATGCATCTGTCTTTGCAAAGAACATAATGAACTTAAGCGAAGGCGATCATAAAGATTTTGTCATTAATCACAAAAAAATAAGCTTAACAGTTTTAAAAATTTATTAGCTATATCTTATAGCAAAAAGACTAATCAAATTAGTCTTTTTTTATTTTCCATGTTTATTTAAAATATTTTTTTAATTCCCTTGATATATATCTCCATTATTTTATTATCCTCCTTGTCAGTCCCGACTGGCATTTTTAATAAAGATTTAAATAATTTTTCTGCTTGCGGAAAATCCCCCTCTCTATAAGAAAAATAATTATTTTTATTTTTATAAATCGGGAATAACTCCGAGGCGTTCTGAAAAAGCGGCAGCAAGTTAAGTGGCTTAGTTGAGCCTGGGTTATCAATATCAACTAAACCGCTTGATACGCATTCACTAATTTTATTTTCCAGATATCCATTTTTTAATAAATCATTATTAACAAAAAATGTGAATGCATACCAAGATGGTTTAATTCTTTTATCGAAATAGGCTGGTGGTAATTGGACATTATTATTATCTTTTAGATGGGCCACTAGTTTTCGAGCATATTTATCACGGATTTTTGCATTTTTTTCAATATTATCGAAAAGTTTACTCGCAATCGCAATCGCTAATGGATGAGCCCGATATTTTAAGCCCATACCGGTAACTTTATATTTACTCCATTTACTTTCTGATCCAATTTCGCGAAAACATCGCTTATTATAATGCCCCAAAAGCAGAGCTCTTTCGTAGAAATTTCTGTTATTCGTAGTAAAAATACCAGCTTCGCCTCCACTAATAATTTTAGGTCCTTGCAGACTCCATGCTGATAAATCGCCAAATGAACCAACTTTCTTATTATTAAATGAGGCGCCGTGTGCATGTGAGCAATCCTCAAGTAGAAGTAAATTATTCTTTTTACAAATAGAAACTATTTTATCCATCTGAGCGGGGACCCCCCACATATGCGCAACAACAACTGCTTTTGTCTTTTTATTAATTTTCTTTAATATTTCTACTGGATTAATGTTACCATTCTCATCGCAGTCGCACAGAATTGGCTTAGCACCAGTAAACAGAAGAGGAGTGACCGTAGCAAAAAAAGTATATGCCGGGCAGATTACTTCATCCCCTTCCTTAAAATCTGCTGCTACGAACATTGAGTGGATCGCATTTGTACCGGAATTACAAAGAACCGCAAATTTTCTTCCATGATACTTAGCGAATTTATTTTCGAAATCCTTAAAAATACCGCCGCCGTCATATATAGATATAGACGTATGCAATTGTTTAATGACTGCCTTTTCTATCTCCTTATTTATTTTTGGCCAAACAAAGCTGTATTTTTTTGATTGAGCTTTCATATATTATTTTTTACACTTTTGTTTCATTATTCCCTTCTCAATTAATAACAGACCTTTAATAGTTGCGGCCGAATCTCTATTTTTAACAGCTTGGGATATATCAACAAATTTGAAATCGGCGTCTTTTTGGCATAGAAATGACTTCCCGCTAAAATCTAAATGCAACTCGCCACCCTGAGAAAATTCACAGTCCTTTACTTTATTTTTATTGATATGACAACTTGGACAATGTGTGCGGTAAGCCATAACTTTCATATTCGCGCCTTTCTTTCTCGGAATAGAAAATATTTCTGTTATGCTCTTATAAGTTATCTTTTCGTTCTTTTTACCACTCCAGGGAGAAATATTATTATTAGCAAAATATCCTGCTTTTATCATTTCAAAAAAATATTTTTCAATATATGGCTTTCCCATTGTAACCATGGAATCAAGCTCAATAAATTTTACTTTGCTTACTCCATTCTCAAGACAAAAATTTATAATATCTCTAATTTTATTAAAACTTTTAGTCAGGCTCTTGCCTATGGAGCCGACTGGCTCAATGACTGAATTTACTTCAATATTATAGCCTAGGCCGGTGAGGGTTTTTATCGTCTTTAGGGCTTTTGGTAAATATTTTAATGCCAACTCTCTTTTAACCAGTGGTAAATTATTTTTTGCATGTTTTACTGGATCAAGCGAATCAACGGAAAAAATTATTCGGGAAAGATTGCCAAACTTTTTACGTGCGTCTATTTTATTTTTAATATTGAATAAAGGCGCGCCCTTAGTAATCGCCGTTGTTCTAAAACCCTCTTTACTGGCTAAATTAATTATTTCTTTTAAATTTTTTGTTAGAAATGGATCGCCGCCACTAAAAGTAATATCTTCTAGGCCGAAATTTTTGCGCAAGATTGAGAATAAAAATTTATAGTCAGACGGACCAAAAATAACATCATCCTTATTTTTTTTATAAAGTAAACTATAGCTCTCATTACCAATTCTATATTGATTATCAAAATCAGATTGAGATATTTTCTTAGCATCCAGCAACTTCTTATAATACAAATTGCAATAAAGGCAACTATAAGGACATTCGTCGGCTACTACTAGCCGTAGTTCCTTTATCTTTGAGCTAATCATAGATTTATTTTTTTGTAATTATATTTTTTAAGAACCGCGCTAATTGAAGTGATTGAATGATGACTCAAAACACCACCGGCGATAGTTTCCTCCTCGGTAACGTCAGCCAAACAGAAATCGGGCATTACAAAATTATTTAAATCTTTATGATTCTTAAATTCGAAGTCTATCAAAACTAGACCCTTTAATTTACCGAGAAAAACATCTATTTCAGCTACAAAATCTTTATATGGGTAATAATATCTGACTTTAGAAATTTTATTACTACCAATCTTTAAAAAAGCCTTAAACTCTTCCGGACTGATACTGATAGTCTCCTCGAGTTGTGTCGATGCATTATTCTCGCTAATGACGCTCTTTTTAGTGATGACATGAGATGAACCACTCTGTCTTATTCTAAGTTTTGCATGTTTACTTTGTTTTGGGACATAAATATCAAGCATTTTCTTTGACTCGTACTTCTTAAGCCCCTTTGGCAAAAACTTCGCTAGATAGGTTTTCTCAATTTCAATTTCTTGACTCATATTAATTTATATATATATGATCATTTATAAAAAATTGTCTTATATTACACTTAAAATATAGCATATAATAAATAAAAAAGTAAAATAATTTGACAATAATGTGTAAATGTTTTAAATTACTTAAAGTTAATACATGTCAGAACCTTAAAAAATATTCGTAAAATGAAAACACTTATTGTTTTGGAAGGTTGTGACGGCGTGGGAAAAACGTCTTGTGCAACCAATTTAGCTGAAGAAATTCGCGCTGTTTATTATAAGACTCCACCGAAAGTCTTTGAAAGCTTGAAAGGAGCGGTTGAATCATGCGGTGATTATAATTCAAGATTTTATTATTACTTGTCGGGTATGTGCTATGCAGCTCATGAAATTAATGAAATTCTGAAAAATAGTCATGTTGTCTGCGATCGCTACATCTACTCGACCATCGTCTATCATCGCCTACTCGGAGTAACGATTCCTTCAGATGTTGAAAATTTAGTTCCTGTCCCCGATTATGGCTTCTGTCTTCATGCATGCGATAGCGTGGTCAGGCAGAGATTAAGCGAGAGAGAGTCCTTCGGGGTATTCGATAATAATTTCGAAATTCAGCACAGAGCTTTCGAAGAGTATAAAACTTTTAATCTGAGACTATTCGATACAAGCGACCTCAAGACCGAAGAATCGGTATTTCAAATTAAAAAAATAATTCATCTATAAAAAGATGAATTTTTTATTGACTCTGAGCATGATACATTAGTATTTTTGATATTTTTACTTATCCAGTTGCAGCTATAAAATAATTCCTTGATATCCAAGAAATATCGGCAATAGTATTCGAAAAATAATAGAATAGATGTTATAATTTTCTATATCAATAAATATATGGAAAATAAAATAGTCGAAATAAAATATAGATCATACTACGGAAAGAAATATATCCTAACGAAAGCAGAAACAAAATTTTATGAAGTATTAAAAGGAGTTATTGGAGAAAAGAACATTATTTTCTGTAAAGTTCGAATGGAAGACTTGGTTGGCGCTAAAGACAATAAATATAAGGAAGCAAATAGAAATCGAATAAAAAGTAGGCACGCTGATTTTGCAATTTTCAATAAAGGAACCATGACCATCAGACTAGTAGTAGAATTAGATGATGGCAGTCATAATAATGCCAAATCCTTAGAAATAGATAAATTTAAAAACGAAGTTTATGGTAGCGCGGGCATAAAAATAGCTCGTGTGATCCAGAAGCCATATTATGATTCAAGGGTGCTGGCAGAACAAATAAAAGAAGCATACAACACCGAATACAAAATCATATACCAAGAAAGAGATATTGATCTATTTGATTTGATAATAAACAAGATTATAGCTTTGATAAAAGCCCTTTTTAAATAGAGAAATTTCAATAAATAATAAAAGTAATAAAAAAATGACCGCACATGCTCATTTTTTTAAATAGAGTTCAGATTCGAACTAATAATCTCTCTTATTTAAGCCTGTTTTTACTCATTTGACTCCAACAAAAAAACATGACGTAAGTCATGTTTTTTTGTTTTTGGCTTGTCTTACGAGAAGTATCTCGGTCAACAGCACAAAAAATGTGTTGGCTCCGCGTCGTGGGTGAAGTTAGAAATAATACAAGCCTTCCTTGCCAAGAACTAGGATGCCAGCCCCAGCCATGTGTATTTCTTTCAAACCAAATGTTTTTTATATATACTTCACGTCCATAAAAAAAATAGCACGAAAAGTGCAATAATTGCTGGTAAATAAGCCCCATGATATATAGGTGTTTATTATCTATTGACATTATTGATAAAATATGATATTATTAAACTAGACAAAAAATTGCAAACAAACTATATCATGGGCCGCGGAGGGCTCCTATCATGAGTACTACTGAAAAAACTATGAGATGCCTGGGAATCATGTCGTTCGTAATTTTAATCTTATGTTGTTGCTTTATTATTTACGGAGAATATGGATATCTTTCTCCGCACGATAATTCAATAATAATAAAATTATTTCTGTTCATTTTAAAAAACCCCATCGTCGTAATTACATTATGGCTGCTTGCCATTAGAGGCACGTCCTTCATTATTTTCGACGAAGAATAGTACAATATGTTTCCTTAAATAACCTCGCAACAACTGTCCGCGGGGTTTTCTTTTAATTTCAATAATTAATAATTATAACGGCTAAAACAGACAAGGGGCAAATAAAAAGCGAGGCTTTAACCTCGCTTAATCTACGTTGGCTCCCTTTCGTGGACGAATTCAGAACTCAAAACTGGATAAATATTAAGAAAGAAATAGAAGAACTAACTAGTTTTTAGAAATATAAAACCGCGATCATCAGATGACTGCGGTTATATTTTAAATTAGGTTCAAATTTTTTTTGATTAAACCAATTTTCTTTTTCGCTATTTACTAGCAAATTTGTTTTCGCAATTTGCGAGGTAAATAATACCCAACCAAATAACCAATCGCGAGTAAAATTGCCAGGCTGATAAAAAAAGTGGCTGAACCCATTTTTATTTCAACATTTGTTATTTCTCCAATAAGCATAAGTGATACCATCGCAAACGCGGGCGAAGTTACAATTCCTGAGTTACGTTTATCAGTCTTCGCTAATTTGTTTCTTCTTTCTTCTAAATTCATGGCGTTATTTTTTAATGTTCGACAATGCTACTTTAACTAACAAAAAAAGCATACCATAAGTATACTTTTTTGTCAATATTGCTCGCTTGGAGAGACGGCTTCCGAACTTCACTGGCTAATTATGGAGAAAATTTGGATACTGATTTATTGTAACCGTTGCCCTACTGATTGACAAATATGTTATATTGTGATACCATAGTCTCAAGGTTATTCTGCTTCCCTAATTAGTAGATATAGGGTGAATAAAGACACTCCCTGAATGCCAAACGGAAAAAAATAATTTCGGTTTCGCCCGTAGCGATAAAATCCTTTAACAAATGAATAGTATTAATAAAATCGGTGTCATGGCTCTTACCAAAATTTTTGCAAAGAAGCCTTACGTTTCTAACGAGAAAACTTATGTTTCAGAGATTATCTTCTCTAAACAAGAAATTAACTCCACTGTTCTCTCTAGAGAAGATTGTAATAAATCATACAAGATTTGGTCAGTTGAGCTAGGTATAATTGATATCCCGCTTAAAGCAAATCAAGGTGTTTATAATGCTACTTTAAAAATTTTAAAAAAACTGCAAAAAGATACTGTTCCATCGCACCTTATTATTAGTAAAACGGTAAAAGAAAGTGATCAAGTTGTTACAACATATACTATCTACCGTTTAACAGAAGAACAAGAACTGACTATGTATTTTCAAGATTTAATGCCCTCAATCGACAAAAGAGAAAAAGGACTACAAATGAAGGCAGAAAAAGAACGTGAACAATACTTAGCTTATTGTAAAGAGTTTGAAAAATCTTTAAACGGTTAATATTCAAACTAAAAAGATAATTGACCAGAGGTATGACACTTCTGGTCTTTTTATTTATATATTTTAAAATATTTTTTTGTAAAGAACAGAGCGATGGATTCGAACTTATTTAAGCCAATAAAACCAGGCAGTTTGCTAAGATTATAAAAATATAGTGTTATTTTCGAACTGATTTTATATAATAAAAACGGGCATTTCTGCTCATTTTTATATTGATGCGCCGCGAGCTGAAGCTTATTAGAACCTGTTTAATGAGTTAAATATTTTTAATTAACTTGAAGATACTTAAAAATGTTTTCAGCTGCTATCGCTCCCTCCGAACAAGCCGTTACAATCTGTCTAAATGAATTTGAATTAGTGGTTATGTCACCGGCTGCCCAAACACCTTCTCGACTAGTCGTCTGATTTTCTTTGGTCACTATATAATGTCCCTTATCTGTTTCTAAGGATAATTGATTAATTAAATCTAAGTCTGGCTCAGAGCCAACCTCAATGAATACACCATCAACCGCTAATTCATCGTTATTACTTAATTTAATGCCAGTTAATTTATTCTCTCCCAATAATTCTACAAGCTCGGTTTTCAAAATGACACTTATTTTTTCATTAGTTTTTATCTGATCAATCCAGGCAGTTTCGCCACGCAAAGCCTCACCTCGATAAATTTGATAAACTTTACTGGCTATTTGTGATAAATATATTGAAGCTGTATTAGCGCTATCACTACCACCAATTACCGCAACGGTTTTATCTTTATAAAACAAAGCATCACAAGTGGCACAATATGAAACACCTCTTCCAGTTAATGATTTTTCATTAGGTAAACCCAAGTGTCGATGTTTAGTTCCAGTAGCTAGTAATACTGTTTTGGCTTTAACAGTTTCACCGCTTGATAAAACAATCTCATAGATTTTATCTACCTGATTTATAGAAATAACTGATGTTAATTTTTGAGGCACTTCTAGAGCATTAACTTGGTTGACCATTTTCTGGCTTAAATCCATCCCTGAGATTTCTATCTCCGATGGAAAATTACAAATCTTATGAGACGATGTCATTAGACCACCAGGGAGATCTCCAATCAATACCTGATTAACTTTATAACGAGCCGCATAAATTGCCGCGGTCATTCCCGCCGGTCCATTGCCAATAATACAGAGATCATATTGCTCTGTTTTTTGATTATCAACTATTGTGTTTGAATCTCTTTCCGCCCCCAATGATGCTAAAATTGAAGTAAGTTCTTTTTCTTCAATATCACCAGACAAACGTGGTTCAAGTAATTTTTCGTCTTTAAAGAATAGTACAGTTGGTGAGCCACTGACGCCTAACGATACTGCCAATTCTCTATGCTGTTGACGAAATACTTTTACAAATTTGACCGAAGAATAAATCTTAGCCACATTTTCATAAATTGGTGCTAATTTTTCACAGGGTGGACACTCATCTGAATAAAAATCCACTACTAAAATTTGTGAAGTTTCTTTAAGTGACGCAAATTCAGCATCTGATTCTAGGTAAGAAATATTCATAATTAACCTCTTTTTAGATAAACTTTAATAAAGCTAGATTTTAAATCAGCTCCTTGTTTTGGTAAATCATCAAGCTTGTTATTTTTTGCTGAAGTGACCAATGTTTCTAAGCTAGCTCTAATTCCTTGAATTTCAGAATCATTAGCCATTTCTTCAACTGCCTTCAAACGGGTGTCAATTTCAGGATAAGCGCTAATTACTAAATCGGGTTTTTTACTATCAGCCGCCTCCGCAGCCACTTCCATGGCATCATGAAAATCAGACAAAGCCATACCTAACATTGAGAAGTTATTTCTTTTAAGAATCTCTTGAAATGATAAACGAATCGATTCTAGTTTATAATGCAAAGTTTTTAAATCTCCATTATAAATTTCGTCTTTAGAGTTCGCAATAAGCTGGCTAACTTTTTCTAAATCAAAATTAAATTTTAAGTCCGAGCGAATTGCTACTGGCTTATATGTATTATACTTATTTTTGAATACCGAGAATGAACTAACTAATTTTTCATAATTAGCGGTACTCTCCGCTCTGTTATCTTGCCCAGTATAGTATAAAGTTTGTTTATAATTATTATTCATTGAATTAAAATCTTCAATAAAAAATTTCTTGCTAAAAAAACTACTAGCATAAACACCGCCGACGGCGATTACTAAAAAAATAATAGCAAAAACAGCCATTACTATTCTTGATAGCTTCTTTTCATTTTTATTAGTACTAAAGCTAAATATTTTATATAGGCCGCAAAAACCAATTCCGGCCGTAACGACCATCATTAAACTTAAAACATATAAAATAATTTGTGTAACGCCGCCAAACCAAAACAATGCTAAAATAAAAAATATTTCAGCAAGCGCCACCCTTATTAATCGATCTAAAACTCCTTCATTATTTTTAAACATATAATTATTATTAATTAATTTTTACTCATTAAATTATTTTCAATAAATTTACGGAAGTCCTCAGTTTCCAATGGCTCACCAGCCTTATTCTTTAATCCGTATTTTGATGCCATTTCTTTTAACATTATAGCTTGATCGATGTCGGCTGGTAGGTTAAATTCTGTCTGAAAGGCCGTAAATGGTAAACCGCTCTCTTTAATAACAAATTCCAAGGTATTACTTCCTCTAATATTTTCAACATTAATTTGCCCCTTAACATCTTTAACGTTTGATTCTGTTTTTTGTAGCCATAAAGGAGATAATGATGCCCCTAAAATAACAACAGCAAAAAGAACAACGACCATAATACTAAATCTATTTTTAGATATTGTTTTACCAAAAATAGAAACAGTTAAACTTTTTTCTGGACAACCACTAACACAATTTAAACAACTAATACAATCAGCCGATTTGACCGAATCACTATTAGCTACATCAAGCCCAGCTGGGCAAACGTAATTACAATGATTACATGATACACAAGTTTTTTTATCTCTTTTCAATCTAAAAAAGCTAATTTTCTTAACAACTCCTAAAGTTGCTCCGAGTGGACAAAAATATCTACACCAAAAACTTTTAGTAAACAAAGAAGCGATTAGTAGAATAATTAAAATACTATAACCATAAACCTTTTCTTCCCATTCATTACCTAAATGCATTAAAGCGTTATAAGGATCGTAATTTCTAAAAACTAAATCCCCAAGTTTATAAGATAGAACTAAAATTACTAATAAAATTAAATATTTTAGATAACGACCATATTTATCAATAATAGCTGGAAGTTCTAAATCTTTTTTGATACCTAGTTTTCGACCAAGGCCCCTAATCATTTCTTGAAGAGCACCAAGCGGACAAAAATATCCGCAAAAAACCCGACCGAAGAAGATAGTAAAAATTAAAACTACAGCTAGTAGCGTAAATGAGCTAAGCAAAATTCTATTTAAGAAAGCTCCGGTAGTTAAGTATGTTAGCAGACTTTCAAAACCTCCAAATGGGCAATAAGCGTCAATTGGTGCCGCCTTTTCAATTCCTAAATTCAAATGTCTAAGAGTTAAGTATAGTACCAAAGCGATAACGACTACTTGTGATAATCTTCTTAAATAATGCCAATTTATTTTTCTACTCATAGCTTTTGAAAAATTTAGTTAATGATAAGTTATATTTTTTAAATACTTTTTTATTTATAGAATAATAGTTCTTTTGCTTTTCCTGTCTAAGCGCAATTAAATCTAGATTTTTCAAGACTTTAAGATGACTAGAAACTAAATTCTGTGATAATTCTAAATTTTCAAAAATCTCACAAACGCAACGTTCCCCGCCCTTTAAAAGACAGAGGATTCTAAGACGATTCTCTTCGCCAACAACCTTAAGTAATTTGGATAATTCACCAAACTCTAAAGACGATTTTTTATTTATACAAGTTTTATTTATCATATGTTATATCAATATATATTGATATATTAACACTTAAAAAATATTGGGTCAAACACAATAACGTTTAATTACCAGTTTTTACTACTTTTACGTCACATTAACGTCACCATTTGACCTAAATGTAATTTATCCTACTGGTTTTTAACAAAAAATAGGCTAACATTAGCCTATTTTATGCTTGCTCCCAGGGTCGGATTCGAACCGACGACCAATTGGTTAACAGCCAACTGCGCTACCGCTGCGCTACCTGGGAATATTAAATTGTCTTTGAGCAAATCAATGCTCGCTCCAAAAAAACAAAATATTTCAACGAAATATTTACTAATATAATATCAAATTAGGCTATTATGTCAACCCTATATATAGCCTTAATATTAGCCCCTAATTTGTTTTTTAATAATCTCTTAGCTTCTCGAGTCCCTTAAACTTCCTGATCTTCTCGAGCGCCTTAGACTCAATCTGACGAATACGTTCACGGGTAACTTCAAATTCCTGTCCGACTTCCTCTAAAGTATGCGCCACGCCGTCAACTAAACCAAAACGCATTTCAAGAATCTTCTGTTCACGTGGTGAAAGTTGCGCGACGATATTCTTCACATAATCACGTAGTAATTGTAAGGCCGCGGCTCGATCGGGGGTCACGTTCTTAACGTCTTCAATAAAATCTTCAAGAGTTGAATCTTCTTCATCGTCACCAATCGTTGTCTCAAGAGAAATTGTGTCTTGGGAAATCTTCATGATATAACGAACCTTCTCTAATTCCTCTCCCATCTCCGCCGCAATTTCATCGGCTAAGGGTTCACGTCCTAATTCCTGAATTAAATTACGTTGCACCTGCTGAAATTTATTAATTGTTTCAACCATATGAACGGGGATACGAATCGTTCGGGACTGATCGGCAAGTGCACGAGTAATCGCTTGGCGAATCCACCAAGTCGCGTAGGTTGAAAACTTATAGCCCTTTCGATATTCAAATTTCTCAACGGCACGAAACAATCCGATATTTCCTTCCTGAATTAAATCTAGAAGACTCATGCCTTTAGCGCCAGCAAATTTCTTGGCGATAGAAACTACTAAACGTAAATTGGCTTCAATGATTCTCTTCTCTGCTTCCTTATCGCCTTTCTCTTTTCGTTTCGCAAGCTCAACTTCTTCGTCACCTGTTAGTAATGCAACCTTGCCGATTTCTTTTAAATACATTTGAATCGAATCAGCACTTAATTTTGATAAATCGATATTCATCGCGTTCTGATGCGCGAGTGCGCGGCCAGTTAATGCCGGCTCATTCGCTTTCTTTTCCGCCATATCTAAAATGCGGCCAGAATCTTCGGCAATGCGAATTCCGTTCTTCTGCAAATCACCTAAGAAGACATCATATTCATAGACATATTCTTCAACTTCCGGGAATAAATATAAAAGCTCAGTTTCCGTAATGAAACCACGTAGTCTGCCCTTATCAATTAATCTCTGCATCGCTTCGTCTGATGGTTTAACAATGACACGCGGGACTTCTTTTTCTTTCGGCCGTGGAACAACCTTAACTAATTTCGGTCCGCTTTTAACTACTTTTTTCACGACTTTCTTCGCCGTTTTTTTAGCCGAAACCATCGGTTTTTTAACCGCTTTAACTTTCACCTTTGTTTTCGGAGTCGTCATTTTAGTTTTGGTTGTAGATTTTTTAATTTTTTTTGGCGCTTTCTTTGCCATATAAATTTTTAACCTAAATTAATTTTTTTAATCTCGTCGGTCAAATTCATGAGCTCGCCCATTAATATTTCTAAATCGGCCTGGCGCGCTTCTTTCTCGGCCAGAGCGATAAGTTTTTCTAATTTTTTAATTTTCTTTTGACAACCGTATTTTTTGAGTTCAACAATAATTTTAATAATTTCTGATTTCGCCTCATTGGCTTCAAAGCTATAAAAATCCTTCTCCCCTAGAAGGATTAATTTATCGAGAAATTTCTCGTCGAGCGCTCCCTCTTCCTCTAAGTATAATCTAAAATTAGCGTAATCCAAGGAAGCAGTCTTATTATAATAGATTATTAGGCTCTTGTAAAACCTAATTTTCTCCTCACTCGCTAAATACTCCGGTTCTAAATTGCTCAAAGTATAGCCAATAAAATCCGGGAACTTGACGAGAAGGGCTAATAATAGTTCGGCTAGTCTCTCTTCTCTTGTTCGGTATTCACTTTTCGCTTCAATCTTCTTGGCTTTTACGGGTGCCGTTTTCTGCTTTCCTTTCCAAGCATGAAATTCTTCGCGGGTATCGCCTTCCGAAAATCCTAATTCTTCGCTAATCGTTTTAAGCCAATAGCCTTGTTCCGTTTGATTACTAACGAGATCAATCATGATGAACATGAGATCGCGCACTTTCGTTTTATTATCTAATTTTTCTAAATCTAAATCCGCGCTAATTTTTTCAAAATAATATTCGAGCATCGGTTTCGCGTTTTCAATTGCACGCCTAAAATCATCCGGATTATTTCTTAAACAATCGTCTGGATCCTTGCCGTTTGGTAGCGTTATTATTTTTAAATTAAGGTCCTGGGCTAAGACTTCTCTAATTCCCCTGTCAGCCGCCATCTGCCCGGCGCTATCCATATCAAAGGCTAAAGCGACGTTAGTCGTAAACCTTTTTATAAGCGCGACTTGTTCTGTTGTAAGAGCGGTGCCCGAAGAAGCAACGACGTTATTAAAGCCGTGCTGATGGCAAGAAATGGCGTCCATTTGGCCTTCAACGACAATAGCTAAGTCTTCCTTCCTGATCGCATTTTTCGCCTTATTTAAGGCAAATAGGACCCTACTTTTATCATATACTCCAGTCTGCGGACTATTGATGTATTTGCCAAGCTTTTCTGTCTTTTCCTTCGCGGGATTAATACGCGCGGTAAAAGCAATTAAATTATTATTCACATCCCAAATCGGAAACATGATGCGGTCACGAAAACGGTCATAATAACCCCGTCCACCTTCTTTTTTTATCACGAGTCCAGCGGCCAGTATTTCTTCGTCCGTATATTTCTTACCGGTAAGCGGTCGGGCTTTCAAAAAATCATATAAATTGCTCCAGGTATCCGGGCTATAACCTAAATGCCATTCCTGAATTGTTTCTTCTTTTAAGTCGCGTGCAGATAAATATTCTTTCGCTTTTATTCCGGTCGGATTATTGAGCAAATGTGCATAGTATTTTCCCGCAAGTTCTAAAACATCAAGAATACGATTACGCGCTGAATAATTTTCCGGATTTTCATATTTTAAAACTACGCCCGCTTTCGGTGCGAGTAGTCGTAGGGTCTCCATGAATCCTAAGCTTTCTTTCTCCATTACAAATGCAAAAACATCACCGCCCCGGCCGCAGCCAAAACAATGCCAAATCTGTTTATCAGGAGAAATCACAAAAGACGGCGACTTTTCATTATGAAAAGGGCAAAGCGCCTGAAAATTCGCGCCGACCGCTTTAACGGGCGTATATTCGCGAATCACTTCAACGATATCTAATTTTGATTTTATTTCTTCCGACTGACCCATATGTAATTTATACTAAAAACCCCGGCATGAGTAAACTTTTTAAACGCGCCATTTCCCTTTCCACGACTTCTCCATCGTATTCCGCGTTATGGCGGTTTTGCCCGGCGTAACCAGGTCTTTTCTGATCAAGATGTAAATTAAAGGTGACGAATATTTCTCCTTTACTATCTGTCTGCTCGATAAAATAAATATGGAAACGGGGATAGAAATCACCGGATAAACGACGCGCAAAACTCTCCTGACCGTCTTCACGCTCAGGGATAAATGTATAGCCAGCGCTTCTAAGCCATATCGCGGGCGCCTGACTCAATAATTTTTTGTTCGTGACGAGTTTCATTTTTTCCAATTTTAAAAACAATTGATTTATAAATAATAAAGTTATAGGCGCCTATTGCGACATTAACGATAATCTGAGCGAGAATATACCAAACCTGATAACGATTAACGAGCATATGCATGAAATAGCCGTTCAAATTCAAACCGATAAGAGCATTAAGGATATAGAGAACAAATTGACTAACCGCCTTATCGTGACTAAAATTGCGAAAGGTCCAAAATTTCTGGAGTGTGAAGCTGACAAAGAATGAAAGAACAAAAGCTAAACTGGTCGAAGGAACAATCGACCAATGGAAAACTCCGTGGAATAAAAATAAAAATAATAAATCAGTAGCGGCCGCAAAACTTCCGGCAATAAAAAACTTAACGGCTGATTTACGCTTATTACAAACACAATAAGTATGGGGAAAATGGAGACAAAAATAATTACGGAACCAAAAATATAAACGATTTATCTGGGGCATAAAAAAATTAAAGACTTAAGGGCGCCAATCATAATTACTAAAAACCCAATTCACTAAACTTTTACTTTCTTTAAAACGTTCGTTCTTCCCACTACTATTTAAGACTACGGAAATTATTTCGCGACCGCTCTCATCCTTAAAACGTCCAACGAAACAATAACCCGCCTTATCTGTATAGCCGGTTTTCCCCCCCATAACCTGGAAAGAATTTTTCTCGGAATCAAATAATAAATAATCAGTTGACTCTACTTTTTTAACGCGGCCGTCGATTGTTTCAAATTCATATTCCTTACTCTCAGTTGCCTGTCTAATTTCGTTTTTAGCTAAAGCTGCTTTAGCGAGTAGAGCGACTTCACGCGCGGTAGAAATATTCTGGTCACTTAAACCAACCGGATCAATAAAACTAGTTTGCTTAAGTCCAAGTTTAAGCGCCTTCTCGTTCATCTTCTTAATAAATTCCGCTTCGCTTAAATCGGTTGCATGCACAAGAGCGAGAGTTGCACCGTTATCGGACGCGATTAAACTGGTTTTAAGTAAATCACTAATACGAACTTCTTCACCCGGAAATAAATTTAAATGTCCGCCTTCAACTTGGTCAGCCTCAGCGATCGTATAAGTCGTATCCCAGCCCGGATTATTTTCAATAAATACTAAAGCGGTCATGAGCTTTGTGATGCTCGCAATCGGCTGAGTTACGTCGGCATTTTTCGTGTAAAAAAACACCCGATCATTAAGAGAAAGAACCGCTCCCTTATCCGCATCAACAATAAATTCAAGCGCTGCCGGATTTAATTTAATAATTTTTAAATCATTATTAACAATAGCGCTACCGTTAGAGCGCAATAAAATGACCGTCAAAAATATATTTAAAATCCATTGCCACATGTAATTACCCAATTAAATTTGTTCCGTTTCTAAAACTGTTTCAATCACCGTATTAACGGCTTCGTCGGTCCCAAGCTTCTTGTATTCTGGTAGATCGCCGACGCTATTTAAACCCAAGAAACGAACAAAATCATGGGTGACAGTATAAAAATTTTCGTCCCGTGTCTTATCGTATTTTTCTTCAATTAATCCTCTTAATAGTAAATTTCGGATGATCAAACTGCAATTAACGCCACGAATTTTTTCAAGCTCAAGTTTTCCGATCGGTCCGCGATAAGCGATAATAGTCAGCGCTTCTAAACTTGGCTGTGATAATTCCCCGCTTGTTTCATCCTTCAAAAATTCCTGAACAAGCGCAGCGTTAGTTGGCGCCGTTGTTAATTGATATTGATTATTATTCTTGATTAAACTAAGTCCGCGCTCTTCACTCTGATAATTTTCTTCAAGCGATAAAAGCGCCTCTTCAACATCTTTAAGTTTCGTACTAGTTAAAGTAGCAAGCTCTTTAATAGCGAGAGGCTTAATCGCGACAAATAATAATGATTCAATTTGTGACTTTAATGACATATTTTAAATTTGATTACGAGTGATATGAATTTCGCTAAAAAGTTCTTCTTGATCAAAGACTAATTCTTTTTGCTTCGCAAGCTCAAGCACGGCCAAGAAACTAACAATAACTTCGGTCTTATTCTGCGCGCTCGCTAGTAACTTAGAAAAATTTATTCGAATTTTATCAAATAGCATTTTCTTAATTAAAGCAATTTTATCTTCAATATTAATCTTTGGTTCTAAATGCGCTTCCGGTAATTTCTCTTCAACTTGTTTTTCAAGCGCGGCTAATAATTTAAGAAATACTTCGCGCAGAATTTCCGGCGTAACTTTAGTTGGCGCCGCAAAGACTGGTAGATTAAACTGGTGACGACGATTTTTTATAAGTGGTGGTAGAAATTGGAAACGCTTGCCGGCGATAATATCTTTTATTTTCTGACTCGCCGTCACGAACTCCTTATACATCCTTAATTGCTTTTCTAAATCATCAACTTCTTGAGCGTCTTCGGAAGTATATAGATATGGTAAAAGGGCTTTTGATTTAATAAATAATAATTTCGCCGCGACCACTAAAAAGTCCGCCATTTCATCGGGATTAATATCGGCGTTAGCCCGAATATAACTGACATACTCATCAGCGATTTTCGCTAAATTAACCTCCGTTATATCCATTTCTTCTGACTCAATCAGCGAAAGCAGAAGTCCGAGAGGCCCAGAAAATTTATTACTCGTAAATTCAATCATAATTAATTTACTCCAGGATTAATAACTGGCTCGGATTTAACGTTTGACCATAAACTCCCTGGCAAACATTGATAACCGGCGCCATGGCTCTTGTCACCCGGATAAGTTGGGTAAGAAACTGCGACTGGCATCCGGTCATTATTTGTTTGTGCGCTATCTAAACGGAAAGTGGCGCAGAACTGAAAATCTTTTTCACTAAATTTTTGATAAATAATCGGTTGTTTTGTATCCGGATCAGTCAAAGTATTCAGATCAAGATAAATATTTTTATCTGCCTTTAGCTCATCAATACTTTCCGGTAATCTTTTATTCTTTTCGTAATAAGTATTTACCGAACTCTCGAGTCCAGAAATATTATTAATCACAATTTGATCAAGGCGACGAGCGCGCGCTGTTTTTGGAGATTCAACAAAGAAGAAAGCGGCGATAAAAGCGATAATCACGAGCGCCAAAGAGATATAGAAAAATAATCGAACAACAATATCCTTGCGCACTAAGTCCTCACGTTTAATATCGTAGAAATAGAAACTGAATACTCCAGCAGCTAAAACAAATATTGTAATTGCCTTGAGAACAAAGCGACTAGTAAGTTCACCTGATAATAAACTATTTATCATGCCGATAAATACTCCCAAAATTATTAGTGATGATACTAAAATAATTAAATAAGTTAACCAGCGGCGAACACCGGAATCTTTTTCTAATTCCTGTTTGCGTAGACCCTTGAAAATTAAGCTGGAGATAATATAGAAAATCGGCGTCGCAATTATCAAAGCAGAAATCGCGAACTTAAGTTGGCCGTCGTAATTACTAATATAAGAGTTTAAAGCATCCGGAACAGTCTTATCGATTATGCTATAAGCAATCATTCCGACCGAAACCGTCGTAAAAATTAAAGCGACGAGCGACAAGAGATAATAAAACGCATACTTCGCATTATGATTATTGGTCATATGATTTTACATTAATGAATTAAAATTCTGCATTCTTTGGCGTTCGTGGGAAAGGAATAACATCACGGATATTGGCCATACCGGATAAATACATGATTAAGCGTTCGAATCCTAATCCGAAACCAGCATGCTTAACTGAACCAAATTTACGTAAATCTAAATACCAAGCGTAATCTTCTTCCTTAAGTCCCATCTCTTCCATCCGTTTCTCAAGCTTCTCTAAACGTTCTTCACGTTGGCTGCCACCAATAATTTCGCCAATTCCAGGAACGAGTAGATCCATCGCGGCAACCGTCTTACCGTCGTCGTTTAAACGCATATAAAAAGCTTTAATATCTTTCGGATAATCGGTCAAAAATACTGGACCCTTAACAACTTCTTCCGCTAAATATCTTTCATGTTCAGTCTGCAAATCAATTCCCCATTCAACCGGGAAATCAAATTTCTTGCCTGAGTTCTTAAGAATTTCAATTGCTTCAGTATAGCTTAGGCGACCGAATTTTGAATTTAAAATATTATTTAAGCGCTCGCTGATTCCTTCATCAATAAATTTATTAAAGAATTCCATTTCCTCCGGCAATTCTTTAAGAACGTAAGCAATTAAATATTTTAACATTTTCTCCGCTAAGTCCATGTCCGCATTTAAATCAGCAAAAGCCATTTCCGGTTCCATCATCCAGAATTCAGAAGCATGACGAGTCGTATTTGAATTCTCGGCACGGAAAGTCGGTCCAAAAGTATAAACCTTATCGAGACCCATAACTAAAGCTTCAGCATTAAGTTGACCGCTGACTGTAAGCCCCGCCTTCTTGCCAAAAAAATCATCGCTATAATCAATCTCGCCCTTAGCGTCGAGCTTGGTCTTTTTTAAATCAAGAGTAGTAACTTGAAACATTTCGCCGGCGCCTTCCGCATCGCTCGTGGAAATAATTGGTGTATGAATATAATTAAATCCTTCTTCTTGAAAAAATTTATGAATCGCGAAACTTAGAGTTGAGCGCAAACGAAAGACCGCAGAAAAAGTATTACTACGACCGCGCAAATGCGCAATCGTGCGTAAGAATTCAAAACTATGTTTTTTCTTTTGGAGGGGATAATTTTCGGGAGCTAAACTGAGAATTGTAATTTTAGTCGCCTTAAGTTCAAAAGCCTGACCGGCCGCTGGAGATTCAACGAGCTCGCCCTCAATTTCAAGTGATGAACCAACGCTAACTTTTTCTACTTCAGAAAAATTATTTAGACTTGATTCAAAAACTATTTGTATTCCTTTAAAGAAGGAGCCGTCATTTAACTCAATAAAACCGAAGTCTTTTGAGCTGCGCGAAGTTCTAACCCAACCAGAAACTTGAATATTTTTGCCTAAATATTCTTTCGTCTCGCGATATAATGATTTGATTAAAATTTTAGACATATAAATTATATTAGGGATTTAAACGCTTAACATCTCTCGGCAAGAAGCAAGCTTCTTTAATACTCCCGAGCCCTAAGAGCTTCATGACAATTCTTCCCGGCCCCATGCCGATACCGCCATGATTTGGACAACCGTAGCGGAAGAAATTAATATAATCTTTTAATTCTTCTAGATTCATTCCCTTTTCAATTGCTTGTTTTTCTAAAATATCAACCCGATGTTCACGCTGTGAACCGGTAGTAATTTCTAAACCGCGATATAGCAAATCGAAACTCTTTGTTAATTTATTATTATCTTCGTGACGCATATGATAAAAAGGACGCGCTTCAATCGGATAATCAGTTACGAAAACAAAATCATGATTTCTTTCTGCTCTAATTATTAGACCTAATTCTTTTTCTTCTTCCGTTGAAAAATCCCAATCCTTTTCGCTCTTAATTCCTTTTGCCGCGAGCATTTGTTTCGCTTCGGCAAGCGTAATTCTTGGGAAAGGTTGAGTCGGTACTTCAATATCAAGTCCTAAATCATCTTTAATTTTTTGAAAACCAGCGACGAGTAAATTTTCTTCGTTATCCATTAAATCGGCGTGCGAATCAATAAATGAAATTTCAAAGTCCCAGCCAGTAAACTCGGTTACGTGGCGAGTAGTGAAGGATAATTCCGCGCGAAAAACCGGACCATAGCAAAATACTTTTTCAAAACCAGCGGCCATCGCCATCTGTTTATAAAATTGGGGAGATTGGGAAAGATATGCTTTACGGTCAAAATATTTAACTTCAAAAACCTCTGAGCCAGTTTCAGACGATGTGCTCATGAGGCATGGCGTATTGATTTGGATGAAATTATTTTTGGTAAAATATTCCCGAAAACCTTCTTCAAGTTTAGACCAAACTTTAAAAATCATTTGATTCTCTTCGCGGCGTAAATCAAGCCAGCGCCAATCAAGACGATTATCTAAATTCGCTTCATTATCCGCTTTATCTAAAACCGGAATCGGCAGTTCTTCTTCAGCTAGCGAAATTAATTTAAGTCCGGTAGCGGCTAATTCAAAATCAGGGATTGGATTCGAATCATTCTTCTTCATCGGTTTCGCTTGCAATGTTCCCGTAACCTGAATAACACTTTCAAGATTTAATTTTTCGGCTAATTCAAAATCATTATTATCGCCTTCCTTATTGGCAACAAAAACAAGCTGCATAAGACCGGAGATATCCGAGAGATCGATAAAAACTAATCCTTTATGGAGGCGTAAATTTCGCACCCAACCGGAAACAGTCACTTCTCCCTGGCCTTGTTTTTTAGCATCGGCAATTAAAATTCTTGGCATATAACTAAATTAGCTCCGCACTCTTAATGAGCCGGATTTATTAAAAATTCGCTTATTTAACTACTTTAATTTTACTTCATTCTCCTCTTTTTAGCAAGAAAAAAAGGGCCCTTTTTATGACCTTTTTTTACAATAATTATCATTTTTTATTAGGAATGAAAATTTAAAAAATTTATGGTTAAAATTGACAATTCTTTGATAACCTTCTTATCTAATTTTAATTTTTTTGCCGCATCAAGTTTATTATCCATGATAAAGCGCGTTAGTTTAATACAATTATCAGATATTGTCAATATTTCAGCTGGATTTAGACCCTGACTTAGGCGCTCCTTCTCCATACATGGACCACAAACTAGGCCACCGTTACGTAAATTAAAATAATTTGTCCCTGGTTTAATCGCTTCGCGGCAATTCAAACATTCATACATTTCCGGTTTATAGCCGAGCTCAGTCAGTAATTTAAGGGCAAAAAATGTAAAATAGAGTTCCCCGTTCTCTTTCGTAAACTGCTCATCCTCGTAATTATCAAGAACTTCTAACCAGCGACTTAATAAGAGAAAGAGGCGTTCATCCGGCGCCGCATCTTTAACGAGCCGACTAAACCATCTTATCGTCTGCCCGGCATAATATAATTTATTTAAACTATCCTTAATGCCGAGGTATGCATTTTTTGCTAGCGCACTCCCAACATAATCAAATCCCCTTCCTTTTATAATTAAAATATCGGCCAGACAAATCGGCTCAAGATGCCCGGCTAGTTTTGATTTAATTTTTTTAGTGCCCCGAGCCACGAGCGCAAGTTTACCAAAATCACGCGTATAGACCGTAACTAAAGAATCGCTCTCGCGGTAATCGGAGCGATTTAAAATTATAGCTTGGCTGTGGCGGGTTTCTTCCATTTAATTACTATCCAAATAATCTTGTAAAATTATCGTCGCGGCGATCTCGTCACGCTCTGCCTTATCCTTCTTCTCGCCGCTTAAAGCGTCAGCCGCTAAACTACTGAGGCGTTCATCTAAAAACTCAAGCTTTTTGCCGCTTTTTTGCTCTAATTGGGCGACAAAATTAAGCCAGAGAGGGTTATTGGCCGCTTCTCCGCTCATCTTTTTTGGGCTGCCAATTACAACGACGTCGATCTCTTCTTCCTTAATCGTCTCTAATAACTCATTAAGACTAGCCACTGTTTTTAATGGCAAGGCTAAACAAGTTTCCTCATCGGCTATCGCCAAGCCGATTCGCTTCTCACCCCAATCGATGCCTAAATATTTTTTTGACTCCATATAATTATTATAATTAATAAATAATTATTTGGTTAAAATATCACAACCTTTAACCGTAACTGCTACCGTATGTTCAAAATGAGCGCTTAAAGAATTATCAGCGCTAATTATTGTATAACCATTTCGCGCGACCTTAACACGCCAATCACCAATATTTATCATCGGTTCAATTGCGATAACCATCCCTTCTTCAAGAACGAGATTTTCCGGAGAGTCTTCGTTGATTTCAAAATTAAATACATCCGGTCCTTCATGTGCAAAATAGCCAACGCCATGACCAACTAAATCGCGAACAACGCCATAACCATTACTTTCAGCGAGTCCTTGAATCGCCCGCGCCAAATCATTAATCGTATTGCCCGGTTTAACTAATTTAAGAGCCCGATTCAAGCATTCTTGAGTTATCTTGAGTAATTTTTTCGCATCCTTGCTTATTGCGCCAGCACCAACCGTGGCGCACATATCCGTATAAAATCCACCGCCTTTTGAATGTTTATTAAGCGGTGCCTTAAATTTCGCCCTCAGTTCTGGCGTAACTGGCCATTCCATCCCAATATCAATATCAACGACGTCCCCAGCTTTAATTAAGCGTGATGGTAGCGCAACTCCGTGGACGACTTCGCTATTAATCGAAATACAAAGTGTTGATGGAAAAAAAATGCCTCCGCCCATCGGATAATTCTTGAAAGCCGGACGACCGCCAATTTCGCGAATCATCCTATCGGCTATCTCCTCAAGAAATCCGGTCTGAACTCCCGGCTTAACTTCTTTTGTCACGCGCGCCAAAATCGAGGCCAATCTTTTGCCGCCTTCTTTAATAATCCGAATTTCTTCTTTTGTTTTTATATAAACCATAATTATACTGCTGATTTTTTCCGGGCCTTATCAGAACGAACGGACAAGAATAAGAAAATACCTAATAAAACGAACATATTTAGGGGCGCCATCCAAAACGGGAACTCATGCCCGAAACTTTCAAGAACCATAATTGCGCCGAGAACACCAATCGCATACATCGCGCCATTCTTCAAAAACTCATATTTAGAAATCAAATCGATTCCCCGAATCGTAAATTCACGAACAATAAACGCACCCAAACCATTACCTAAAATAATTAAAGGGACGGAAACCGTAAAGGCAAAAGCACCGATAACACCGTCGATCGAAAATGAGGCGTCTAAAACTTCAAGGTATAAAATTTTACTCCAAGCGCCCATCGCTGGATCCATTAATTTCTTCTCCTGTGTTTCGGCATTCTTCTTAAAACCATCAGTAATAAAGAAAGCGGAAACGCCAATCGTTGCGGCCAACGCAAGAGTTGGATTTTGCTGCAAAGAAAAATAAACAACGGCGGTCGTAATAATTGAAGCAAAAGCGTAGAACCAAGCTCCTTGGCGATGAATAAAGCCTTCAACTAAAAAAGCATATTTTTTCTCTTCCAAAAATAACCAAGATAAAAATACTAAAAACAGATAAATACCGCCCCCAAGTAATAATAATGGCTTCGAATGTTCAATGTACGCCTTAATTTCCGGCGAATTCGAGAAAGTCGCCGTTACCACTTGCCAAACACCTAGGCTCGGATTAGCAATCCAAACAATTACAAATGGTAGTAAACCGCGAACAACGAAAACTGCAAAAAGTAGCCCCCAGAATAAAAAAATCTTCCGATATTTATCCGGCATTGTTTTTAAAATATGCGCATTAACGACCGCATTATCAACGCTCGAAATAATTTCAAATAAACAAAGCCCAAGAATGATCGTAATGAAAGAAAAAACCATAAATATTAATCTAATTAAAACTTATATGCTCATGATGCTCCGTTAGCGTCGCTCCTTTCTCTCCTGGTCGCGAGCTGGCTGGCTCTTGCTTGATTGGTGCTGGCGGTAGCGGCTTGCCCATTGGGCCCGATACTCCCGAGGCTTCATTCAAACGATTCTGCAAAGCGCTAACCCGATTCTCTTTTACTTTATCTTCATTAAACTCTGAATCGGCGCGGTTAATTCTTAACTGCAAAGGAACTTTGACTGGTCGATCTTTCGCGTCTGATTTTGCGCCATTATCATTAGCCTTTAAAGCTCTATCGAGTACTTCGCGACGTGAAATTTTTTCCTCAACTGCTTTTGGAGTCGCCTCTAACTGCTTAAAAATACGCCCTACGTCGCGTTTAGCCTTATAATCTAGCTTCTCATCTCTTTGCAAGTGACGCATCGCCTCGGCGCTCTTAAAACGCCCACCTTGAATGGCGGATAAATTCTTTTCCACAACCCGACGAATCGGATCGCGAAAATTCTTCAATGCGCCGGATTGAGTCGAAGCATTTAGATTAGACGTAAATTTACCAAGCGTAAATCCACGCCCACCGACTAAATTATTTAAACCCATAGAGAATAATTATTTCTTAAAGCTTTCCAAGAGTTCTTTAATTTGGTCTAAATCATTAAAGGTTAAGCCAAGCTTAATTCTATTTTGATAAAGATGATAGAGGTCATGGCGGATAGTAAGGCTCGATGGGTCAGCGTGCTCTCTGATTTTCTTCTTATATTTATCAATTAAATCCATGATTAATTTTCTGTTTTCAGCGTCCAAATTCTTATAACGCGGGTTAGTCCGCATTAATTTATCAAAACGCTGATCGAGACGATAATCAGTTGTTTCACTGAGATTATCCGTTATACTATTTAGGTCCATATATTTTAAATTATTTACCAGCTAATTTAGCCTCATTCTCTTGATATAATTTAAGCAACTGAGGCAATGTACTTAACTTTTTATCGGCTATCTCTAGCAATTCTGGTTCATTATTAAAATGCTTAATAAATTCAAGATTATAATTGTCACCAATCAACTTCAAAGTACCGAAACTATGAGCGGCTTTTTCCTGAGAGGATATATCTTCAAATTTGAAACTGCCAAGCGGATTACCGCCACTATCACGAAGTAAAATTGGCGTACCGCCTGAACCGTCCTCACCCTTATATTTCGCGTATTTAGCGTCAAACCACTCCTCAGCTTCTTTAGGAATCATACCTAATTTCTGAAATTCTTCCCAAGCTGCTTTTTGAGAAAAATAATGGTTTTCATCACGAATTATATTTTTCTCTGCTTCTGACAAAGTTATTTTTTCGCTTTTGCCATTACCAATAGCGGATTTTTCTTCTTCAGCTTCATTCTTTGTTTTTTCGACTTCCGTGCTTATGACTACTTTTTCAACTTCAGCATTTGGCACAATTTGTTCTTCAAAAGACATATTTTAAATATTCATGATTTATGACCTAAATATATCATAAATCAACTTAAAACTAAAGACTCAGCCTGAGAGCTGAGTCTTTATAATATCATTGGTTTTTAGTTTAGAGTCCGTCGTATTCACGCATGGTAAGTTGGGATTCAATCTGCTTAACAGTTTCAATAACCACTGAAACGACAATTAAGAGACTAGTACCACCAACTGAGAAAGCCTGAACACCGGTGAAATAGCGCATGATTAAAGGTAAAATAGCGATAATACCAAGGAATAAGGCGCCGACCAGAATAATCTTATGAGTAGTGTTTGATAAATAATCGCTTGTAGTTTTCCCCGGTCGAATGCCAGGAATAAAACCGCCTTGCTTCTGCAGGTTCTCGGCAATTTGCGCCGGGTGAAATATAACTTCGGTATAAAAATAAGTAAAAGCAAAGACTAAAACGAAATAGGTGATACCGTAGAATAATTGATTGTTAAATAATTGGATTGTAAACGCAGCCGCATTTGAAACCCAGGCGCTCTTCGCATGGATTAAAAATTGCGCGATCATTGATGGAAATAGAACAATAGAAATAGCAAAAATAATCGGGATAACGCCAGCCATATTTACACGTAATGGTAAATGAGTGCTCGTGCCGCCGAATGTTCGATTCCCTCTAATCTGACGGGCGTATTGAACCGGAATATTACGTTGGCCTTCGTTAATAACAACTACACCGACAACTGTAATTATCGCAATGGCCACAAAGCCAAGCAACATAAACAATTGCGTTTGATCAAAAGTTACAAATATCTGTCCGATTCTTTTTGGTAAATCAGCAACGATACCAGCAAAAATTAATAAGGAAATACCATTACCAACTTTCTTTTCAGAAATAAGTTCACCGAGCCACATCAGAAAAATAGTACCGGCCGAAATAGTAATGATAATAACAGCAAAATCAAAAGGAGCAATTTCACCCAAAATTCCAGCTGACCCACGGCGAAGCAAAGTAATCATGCCATAAGCTTGCATCGCGGCGAGCGGAACAGTGAGCCATCTTGTCCACATATTAATCTTCTGGCGACCAGATTCTTCCTTTTGCATTTCTTCAACTGAAGGCACAATCATGCCTAAAAGCTGAAAAATAATAGAAGAAGTAATATAAGGAGCTACACCCATCATCACGATTGAGAATGTTTCCATGCCTCCACCGGAGAATAAATTCATCAGTCCTAAAATCTGGTTAGAAGCAAATAAATTCTTGAGAGCAACCGCATTAACACCGGGAACTGGGATATGAGCGGCGAGGCGGAATATAACTAACATCCCCAAAACAAAGAGGATGTTATTTCTTAAATCTTTAGCTTTCCAAATTTGTTCTAATTTACTGAACATATTTTTCTAGTTTTATTTAATTTGGCCTTTGACTGGTTCGCTGGTGCCAACTTTTTCAAAAGTGACCTTAACAGTTAATTTCTCTTTGCCTAATATTTTAACTGGCATCTCAGCAGAGTTGATTAATTTCTTTTCAAATAAAGAAGTTGGGTTAACGACCTCACCATCCTTGAAATTCTTATTAACAGCCTTAACACTGACAACCTGATTTTTCGGTTTATGAGATTTAAAACCACGGACTTTAGGAATAGCAAGCAATTGCTTCTTCATGCCCAAACGCTTTAAACCGCTGACGCCGGAACGAGATTTTTGTCCCTTCAAACCGCGGGTACTATAAGTACCATGGCCGGAGGCGTTACCGCGACCAACTCGTTTAATTTTTTTGGACGAGCCCTTTGCTTTTTTAATTGTATTTAGTGATAACATATTACTTCAATTAAAATGATTATTTTTTCTCTTCATTAGTCTCGTCTTTCTTGTTCTCAGCTTTTACTTCTGGGCGACGTAATTGGCGTAAGGCTTCAATCGTACAACGCGCATTATTGATTTTATTCTTTGAGCCTAATGCCTTACTAGTTACATTCTTAACGCCAGCTAGTTCTAAAATAATACGAGCGACACCACCTGAAATAACACCACGTCCTTTTTTTGCCGGTTTAAACATTAATCTGGCTGCTCCCATTTTCAAATTTATTTCATGAGGAATAGTTTCATTAACCATTGGAACGTTTACCATGGTTTTCTTAGCGCGATTAACCGCTTTATTCACAGCCATAGTAACATCAGCTCCTTTGCCAAGACCGACGCCGACATTTCCCTTCTTATCGCCGATGGCAACACAAGCGCGGAAATTCATTCTTTTACCACCCGCCATAACACGAGTTACGCGAGCAACTTCAAGAATGCGTTGTTCCATATCGTCCTTCGGTCTGTCGTCGCGACGATCGCCACGTTTTGGACCACGATATCCACCGCCGCCAGCACCGCCTGCGCCTTGGTTTCGTTTTTGACCGCCGTAAATATCAGTGGCAACTGTTGCCGCTGCACCAGCCGAAACTGCCTTGGCTTTATCTTCGCTTGTAGTTTTTTTAATTTCAGACATATTTATAATATTTAAAATTGCAGACCACCTTCACGCGCTCCTTCCGCTACCGCTTTTACGCGACCGTGATATTTATAAGAGCTGCGATCAAAAACAACTTTGGTAATTTTAAGTGCTTGTCCTTTTTTCGCGATAAGCAAACCTAATTCTTTACCTAAATCAATTTTTGCGGCTTTAGTTTTAAGTTCAAGCGTCGATGCACTCGCAAGAGTTTTTCCGCCAAGATCATCGATAAGCTGTAAGAACATTCCACGGTTTGAGCGAAAAACGCTTAAACGTGGAATAGCAACAGTTCCGGAGATCGTTGAACGAACGCGCGCATGGCGACGAATGTTTTTCTGAGATTTGGCCTTATTTTTGTCCATATAATTAAATCTTTTTTGACTAAGCAATTATTTACCTTTAGATGCCGCTTTACCAGCTTTACGACGAATGATTTCATCGGAATATTTAATACCCTTACCTTTATAAGGTTCTGGCTTACGGATTTTTCGGATTTGAGCAGCAGTTTCGCCAACCATTTGTTTATCAACGCCGCTTAAAGTAATTGAATTACCTTCTACGATTGCGGTGATACCAACTGGTAATTTAAATTCAACCGGATGGGAAAAACCTAAACTCATATTGATTTGGCCAGGGACTACAGTCGCACGATAACCAACACCATTAATTTCTAATTTTTTCTTGAATCCTTCAGTTACACCAATTACTGAGTTACGAGATAGACTCCAAACTAAACCCCACATCGCGCTCGCATTTTTAGCGGCTCGATCATAAGGAGCGATAATGATTTCATTATTTACAACCTTAACTTCAATTATCGGATTATTCGCGATTTTTAATTCGCCTTTCGGACCCTTAAAAAGAATTTCGCGAGTATTAATCGTGACTTGAACACCGGCTGGGATTATAATTGGCAATTTTCCTAAACGTGACATATAAAATATTCTTATTGATAATTAATAAATCTCTCCCAATACTTCGCCACCGATCTTCTGCTTCCGTGCTTCTTTGTTAGTCATTAAGCCCTTGGAAGTGGACAGAATAGCCATACCATAATTATTTAAAACCGTAGGGATTTCATCCTTACCAACGTAAATTCGAAGTCCTGGGCGACTAATTCTTTTGATTGAACTAATCTGTGGCTTTCCGTTCTTACGGTATTTTAATTGAATTTTGAGCTCATCAAAAATATTATGCTTTCCGTCAAGACCACCAGGAACAATCGTGGTTTTCTTAACCCAGCCTTCAGCTTCTAAAATTTTGGCTACTTCAAGCTTTAGCTTTGACATAGGCAAAACAATCTCCGTTTTTTTAACGGCGGAAGCGTTTCTAATTCTTGTGAACATGTCTGCGATGGGATCCATCATATTTTTAGTGAATACTTAATAAAAAATTACCAGCTGGATTTAGTGATACCTGGCAGATCGCCATTATCAGCTAATTCCCGGAAACAAATACGGCACAATTTGAAATCACCGATAAAGCCATGGTTACGGCCACAACGCCAGCAACGATTTATTTTACGGGTAGAAAATTTTGGTTTTCTTTTTGCTTTAACAATTAATGCAGTTCTTGCCATAGATATTTAAATTATTTGCTGTCTTTTTTAAACGGGAAACCGAAGAGGCGGAACATTTCCAAACCTTCTTCCTTATTTTTAGCGCTGGTCGCTAAACAGATTTCCAAACCGAACATATTATCAACATCTTCGACGTGAATTTCAGGGAATGCAACGAATTCTTTAAAACCAACCGTTAAATTACCATTACGATCAACTGATTTTTCGCTGATACCGCGGAAATCGCGGACGCGAGGAAAAGTAATATTCACCAATTTTTCGACAAAGTCATACATGCGTGCACCGCGTAGAGTAACCTTAGAACCAATAGTTAAGCCTTCTCTGATTTTGAAAGCGGAAATAGATTTTTTCGCTTCAGTGAAAACTGCTTTTTGGCCGCTAATAACGGTTAAACCTTTGGCCACGCTAGCCATGAATTCTTTTTCTTTGGAATGATGACCGAAGCCAACATTAATCACAACCTTCTCGAGGCGTGGGACCAAGAATTCATTACTATAGCCAAATTTCTCAGCTAATGCCTTGGCGATTTCTTTTTTATATTTCTCTTTTAATCTCATAAATTTAAAATTACTCAATTGTTTCCTGGCATTTTTTACAAACTCTAAACTTCTTTTCTTCGCCGCCTTCAAGCTTGATTGTTTTATGACCAATCTTGGTTGGCTTGCCACATTTCGGACATACTACCGCAACATTCGACAAATTAATGAAAGCTGGGAATTCAATTCTCTGCCCCTTTTCATTCTGGCGATTAGGTCTTAAATGCTTAATTAATAAATTTAAGCCTTCAACGCTCACGCGACCTTGAGTCGGTGAAACTTGCAAAACCTTTCCGGTTTTACCCTTATCTTTACCAGCTAAAATTTGTACTTTGTCGTTCTTTTTGATATTCATATTTTTCTATGTATGTTTTGATTACAAAACCTCAGGGGCTAAAGAAGCGATTTTAACAAAACCAGCTTTTCTAACTTCGCGAGCCACCGGCCCAAAAATACGGGTTCCCTTCGGATCTTTCTTTTCAATATCGGTGATAATTACGGCAGCATTGTCGCTAAAGCGGACATAAGAACCGTCAACACGACGAATCTCTTTTTTGGTACGAACGATAACTGCTTTCACGACGTCACTTTTTTTAACAGCGGCGTGAGGAACAGCGCTTTTTACAGCTGCGACAATAATATCGCCAACGTGTCCGTAACGTTTTTTATATCCACCTAATACTCGGATGCACATAATTTCTTTTGCACCAGAATTATCAGCTACTTTTAAATAAGATTGCACTTGTATCATATATTTGTATCTCTAAACCTTTTATTGGTTAAGTGTTCGCCAGCGCTTATCGCGACTGAGCGGGCGGCATTCAATGAATATAACTTTATCGCCAACTTTATACTGATTCTTTTCATCATGTACTTTATAGCGGCGGCTAACTACGTATCTTTTTTTATATTTCGGATGAACCTTAACGCTTTCAACCTTAACAACAATAGTTTTGTCGTTTTTATCGCTAACGACGACACCGTTAAATTTTTTGATAATTGTCGCCGGCTTTACTGCTTTTGCTGTCGGCTCGTTTTTTTTAGCTGGCATATTATTCTTGTTTATTTGATAACGTTAAAATCTGGGCGATAAGATTTCTTACCACGCGAATCTCACGAATATTTTTTAACTGCTTATTAGAATCCTTAAAACGTAATTCACGTAATTTCTCACGGTTAACTACTAATAATTTATGCAGTTCTTTTTTATCTTTGGTTTGTAATTCTTTAAATTCCATATTATTATGCGCGATCTTATAAATTACTCTTTGCTAATAAATTGACATTTCACTGGCAATTTATGACCAGCTGATTCCATCGCTTTCTTGGCAGTTACCTTATCAAGTCCTTCCATTTCAAACATGATCATACCCGGTTTAACAATTGCGACGTAATAGTCAACCGCACCCTTACCTTTACCCATAGGAATTTCTCCACCATGAGCAGTAACTGGTTTGTCAGGGAAAATTCTAATCCAAATACGACCGCCTTTTTTGACATACTTTGTCATAACACGACGAGCAGATTCAATTTGGCGAGAAGATACCCAGCAAGGAGTTAAGGCCTTTAAGCCATAGCTGCCGAAACTGATATTCAAATTACGGCTGGCTTTACCGCCACGACGCCGTTTCTGATCTTTTCTCCATTTAGTTTTCTTTGGCATTAACATATAACAAACTTTATTTTATATATTTTAGTTGGCAATCACTTCGCCTTTTTGAGCTTCTTTTTCAAACACTTCACCTTTATAGATCCAAACCTTAATTCCGATTGCGCCATAAGTAGTATGAGCGGCACCGCGAGCGTAGTCGATATCAGCGCGTAATGTCTGAAGCGGAACTTTGCCGGAAACTAATTTTTCACGACGAGCAATTTCAGCACCATTTAAACGACCGGAGACAACAACTTTAACGCCCAATGCTCCAGCTCTTTCTGCTTTACCGATAGTCTGTTTCATAACTTTGCGGAAAGGCATTCTCTTTTCGATATCTAGAATCATGGATTGAACGATAATCTGTGAACTTAGATTAGGGCGATTAGCTTCCTTGATATTCAAGGCAATTTCACCCATGCGGAAATTCTTTAAAAATTGGGTATGAAGTTTTTTCTTCAATTCTTCAACGCCATTACCGCCGCGGCCGATAATCAAACCTGGTTTAGCAGTAGAAACGGTGATTTCAATTTTATTAAGACTGCGAATAATTTCTACCTTATCAATACCCGCTTCTTTAAATTCGCGAATCATGTATTTGCGAACTAAAACATCTTGGCGGACATTTTTAATATATTTCTCACCACTCTCAAACCAAACCGAGGCCCAAGTCTTGGTGATTCCCATGCGTAGAATTTTCGGATTTACTTTTTTACCCATATGTATTAATAATCAATTTAATAACAAATTATATATATTATCCTGATTTACGTCTAAACATTTTTCCGGAAAAACCTTTTCCTTCAACCTTAGCGTGTGAGTGATGACCTTCCATACGTGGGTCGATTATTTCCACACCCTTTTCGGCGGTCGCTGCACTCTTCACTTTTGATTCCTTCTTTGCCTTAGTTACCTTCGCGGTCTTAGCGCTATCAGCCACTAATTTTTCTAGTTTAACCGGATCAGCTGTTTTTAGAACCTTCTTTTCTTTCTTGCCGCTTTCTTTAATTTCAGCGAGCACTAAAGTTAGGTGGCAGCCACGTTTACGAATAGAGGTTGCACGGCCATGAGCACGTGGCATCCAACGTTTTAACATGACGCCTTCGTCGGAGCGAATTTCTTTAATATATAAATTATCTGCTTCTAAACTATAAGTATTAACACCGTTAGCAATTGCAGAACGGATTAAGCAGGCGACCGGATCAGTTGCTTTCTTATTGATGAACTTTAATTGATCAAGGGCGGCGTTAACCGGCATTGAACGAACAACATCAATAACCAAGCGAGCTTTTCGCGGTGACATTCTCAAATGTTTTAAACTGGCTTTTACTTCCATATATATACAAATTATTTTTTATCAGCAGCTTGGGACTTAGCCATTTTACCGCCGTGACTAACGAACTTACGGGTCATGGAGAATTCACCCAAACGATGGCCAACCATATTTTCAACAACATAAACTGGGATATGAGTTTTACCGTTATGGACACCCAAAGTAAAACCTACCATTTCTGGAGTGATAGTAGCCGCCCGATCCCAAACCTTTAAGACAGTTTTATCACCTGGCTTTAAGTTCTTGATCTTATTGATCAGACGTAAGTTTATGTATGGTCCTTTTTTTAGACTTCTGGACATATATCTTGTTGATTAATATTACAAATTATTTTCTCTTCGCACGACGTTTAATTATTAAGCGATCGGAGTGTCTCTTGCGTCTAGTCTTAACACCAAGAGCTGGTTTACCCCATGGAGTCTTCGGATGGCGCAAACCAATTGATTGTTTGCCTTCACCACCACCATGTGGATGATCAACCGGATTCATAGCGGTACCACGGACAGTCGGTCTGATACCAAGGTGACGACTGCGACCAGCCTTACCAAGTGAGATATGACGTTTGTCAGGGTTACTAGCTTGTCCAATAGTGCATAAACATTCCTTCTTAACCTTGCGGATTTCACCAGATGGCATTTTTAATTGAGCGAATTTACCTTCGACACCCATGACGTAAACTACGTTACCGGCACCGCGAGCAATTTTAGCGCCCTGGCCTGGCTCAAGTTCCACTGAGCTAACCGGCATACCGGCAGGAACGAATTGAACGGCAACTGCATTACCAGTCTTCAGCTCGATTAATTCCTTAGAGCTCATAACCTTGTCGCCAACTTTTAAATCAACCGGGGAAACAATATATCTTTTTTCACCATCGGCATAATGGAGTAAAGCGAGACGAGAACCACGATTCGGATCATATTCAATCGCTGCTACTGTTGCTGGAATATTATATTTATCACGTTTAAAATCTACCAAACGAATAAAGCGTTTAGCTCCGCCGCCACGATGACGCACAGTGATTTTACCCTGACTGTTACGACCACCTTGTCTTTTGCGAATAATAACCAATCTCTTTTCTGGAGTAAACTTGGTTAAATCTTTGAAATCATCAAAAGTCGCTTCACGACGTCCCGGTGTATTTGCTTTTACTTTTTTAATACCCATATTATTCGATTAATTAAACGCCTTCGTAAATTTTAATTGTCTGACCCTTCGGCAAGCTAACAACAGCCTTACGCCAATCTTTTCTTTGTCCACGGATTTTTCCACGTGTAACTTTCTTACCTTTAACATTAGAAAGATTAACTTTTACTGGCTTGATGCCATAAATTGCTTCGATTGCTTTCGCAACTTCAATTTTATTAGCTTTCAAGGAAACAACGAAAACATATTTATTATGCTCGCTCAAAGTAGTTGCCTTTTCAGTAACAAGCGGTTTTACTAAAATACGGTAAGCTTGATTCTCTTTAGCAACTTTAACGGCTTTATCACCGCTAGTCTTTGCCGCTTTCGGAGCAGTCTCGCTATATAATTCATTCATAGAAACTGTCGCCGCTTCTTTTTTAGGAGCCACCTTCTTCTCTGGAGCGTCAGTTTTTTTATTTCCAAACATAGCCATATGTTTCTATTAATTAAACAATTATTTATTATAACGTTCAGTCAAAACCTTAACTGCGTTTTCCGTCATTAATAAATTTTTATGATTCAATAAATCTACCAAATTGATATTTTCTAAATTAATAACCTTGACGCCAACTAAATTACGGCTAGAATATTTTGCCTTCTCTTCAGTCGCTTCATTAATGATTAAGATGTTGCGGCGATCATTAAGCAAAACTTTCTTTTCTAAATTTGTCAGCAAGGTATTAAATTGCTTTGTTTTATATTCAGCAAATTCTAAATTATCAAGAACCACTAAAGAATTATTTACTAATTTATCGCTCAGAGCCATAAATAAAGCCTTTTGCTTCATCTTTTGGTTTATCTTTTGTTTAAAATTGCGATCCTTAGTTGGACCAAAAGTAACACCACCACCAATCCAAATCGGTGAACGAGAAGAACCAACGCGGGCACGTCCTGTTCCCTTTTGTTTCCAAGGTTTTTTACCACCACCGGAAACTTCGCTGCGATCTTTAGTGTTCGCTAAAACCTGACGAGCATTGGCCATTTGCGCGATTACTGCTTGATGCAATAATTCGTTGCTGGCTTTTACTCCAAAGATTTTATCCGATAACTCTAAATCCTTAACGGGTTCAACGGATTGATTGTAGACTTTTATCTTTAATGACATATGATAATCAATTAATATTACTTTTACGCTTTTACTTCTTCTTTAGCCTCTTCCTTAACTTCTACAACTGGCGCGATCTCAACTACTTCGGGAGTAGTTTCAGTAGCTAGTTCAGGAGCGATAGTTTCGGCGGCAACTTCTGGAGTCACTTCTTCAATATTTTTCTTTATATTTAATTGTAATTCGCCTTTACCAGTAATCATCACTAGACCGTTGATTGCACCAGGAACGGCGCCCTTAACGTAGATGATATTTTTCTCAGCGTCGACAGAGACAACTTCTAAATTAGTAGTTGTAACTCTTTCGCCACCCATACGTCCGCCCATTCTTGTTCCTTTAAAAACGTGAGCTGGACCTTTAGGACCGATTGACCCAGGCATTCTTTCTTGGTCCTTATTACCATGAGTTTTTCTGAAACCATGGAAATGATGACGTTTAACAACACCCTGAAAACCTTTACCTTTAGAAGTTCCGGTAACATTAATCGGATCGCCAGCAACAAAGGCTTCAGCGCTTACAACATCACCGACTTTAAAGGCTTCAGTGTTATCGATGCGGAATTCTCTTAGATGAGCTGGTTTAATATCTAAATTCTTAACATGACCAAGCTGTGGTTTTTTAATGTTCTTAGCTTGTCTTGTACCCTGTGATAATTGGACAGCTTCGTAACCATCCTTAGTCTTGGTTTTCACTTGAGTGATAACACAAGGACCGGCTATAACAGCAGTAACAGCAACAACTTTATCGTCGCTCCAGATTTGGGTCATGCTTGATTTTTTTCCTAAAATAAATTTCATATTGGTCTTCTTTTTTAAACAAAAAACTGGTCTAAAACCAGCTTCAAAAAAACTACAAAAATAACGCTTTTAGTTATTTGTTTTATGATAGTTTTATTTCGCTGATTTACCTCCAAATTATGGCTAATTTTCGCTTAAACACTTTCTTTAATAACAGAGTTATTTAACCAATTATTAGCCAACTTATATATTACTTTGTAATATTACTACATTTTTATTTCCACGTCAACCCCAGCCGGTAGATTTAAATTCGTTAAATCTTCGATCGTTTTAGCGGTCGGGTCAATAATGTCAATCATCCGTTTATGGATGCGCATTTCGTATTGATCACGGGCATCTTTATGTACAAAAGTCGAACGGTTAACCGTGTATTTACGTATTTCAGTTGGTAACGGAATTGGACCAAAAAAATTCGCATCGCTACGTTCAATCGTTTCAACGATGGTTCTGGTTGATTGGTCAATAATCTTATGATCAAAAGCCTTGATCTTGATTCTGATCCGTTGCTTAAATTCATTAGCTTCTTTTTTGTTTTCGGGCATAATTATTTCTTAAATAAACACTACAACCCCGTCCTTTAAAAGGAAAGAACGGGGTAAAGTATCAACTTATTTAACAATAGTGGTTACGACACCAGCACCAACAGTGCGGCCGCCTTCACGAATAGTAAACTTCTGTTTATCTTCCAAAGCGATTGGAGAAATTAATTTAATGTTTAAATTAATTGTATCTCCAGGCATAACCATTTCAGTTCCTGCAGGTAATGTGATATCACCTGTCACATCAGTGGTCTTAAAGTAGAATTGTGGTTTATAGCCGTTGAAAAACGGTTTATGACGACCACCTTCTTCTTTGGATAAAACATAAACTTCAGCGCTGAATTCTGTGTGTGGAGTGATTGAACCTGGTTTGCATAAAACTTGGCCACGTTCAACTTCATTTTTCTTAGTACCACGAATTAAGATACCAGCGTTGTCTCCTGCCATGCCGGATTCTAATTGTTTATTAAACATTTCGATTCCAGTAACAGTAGTTTTCTTAGTGTCCATTAAGCCGACAATTTCGACTTCGTCACCAATTTTAACGCTACCTCTTTCGATACGGCCAGTAACTACTGTGCCGCGACCTTCGATTGAGAAGATATCTTCAATAGGCATTAAGTAAGGTTTATCAATATCACGATTTGGTTCAGGGATATAATTGTCTAAAGCCTCCATTAATTTCATTAAAGGTTCAGCGTCAGGGCCAGTTGGATTTTCCAAAGCCTTTAAAGCAGAGCCACGAATGATAGGAGTGGTGTCGCCTGGGAATTCATATTTCTTTAATAAATCACGAATTTCTTCTTCAACAAGGTCAATTAATTCCTTGTCTTCGACCATATCGCATTTGTTTAAGAAAACAATGATATAAGGGACACCAACCTGACGAGCCAATAAGATATGCTCACGAGTTTGAGGCATAGGGCCATCGGTTGCGGCAACAACTAAAATTGCGCCATCCATTTGAGCAGCACCAGTGATCATGTTCTTAACATAATCGGCATGTCCAGGACAATCAACGTGCGCATAATGACGTTTTTCTGATTCATACTCAACGTGCGCAGTCGCAATGGTAATACCACGCGCTTTTTCTTCTGGAGCGGAGTCGATTTCGTTTACGCTCTTGTGGGATGCTTTCATGCCTTTAGCGGCGAAAACAGCCAACATCGCGGCGGTTAAAGTAGTTTTCCCGTGATCAACGTGGCCAATAGTACCGACGTTAACATGGGGCTTTGTGCGTTCAAATTTTTCTACAGCCATGTTTTTGTTGTAAGGCCCCCGATTTAACGGGGTTTCTTTCCTTATATAGGAAACCAGCCGAACTAAATTAATTATTTTATTATTTTTAAATTTTGCTAGCGATTATTCAATTTCCTGCGCCTTATTCTTGACTTGGGACGGAATTGTCCAGGCCTTTTTAGGTTTGTCATCTTCCGCTAAGTATGCAGTATTTTCTCGATTTTTCCACATCGAGATTTCGCGATTTATTTTATCAGTTAAATCTTCTTCTGTCAAATTTTCGTTTTCTGGGGTTTTGACCGTATTTAGAGGGCTTAATTCAGTTTCGAGTGTTTCCACAGGTATACTTTGAACAAGCTCTTTTTGGTCCGTTACCATACTTGCATAGCGGTCAATATCCATTACAACATAAGAATCACCAGGATTATTTGCATCGAAAATTACGACGCGGTCACCAGTTTTTTTTATGAGGTTTAAGATTTTCTTTAATTGCTCTGAGAACATAGTTGTATTGTGATGTTGGTAAAAATTATATTTTACTGAGCGCATATGATTTCGTAGAGTAAAAATTATTGAAAATAATTTTTACCACAGAAATCATCTAAGCGAAGAAAATATAATTGTTACTTCCCTTGCTTTTCTCTTATGGCTTCAAGTATATTTTTTGGTACTTCAGAATAATGAGAAAATTCCATGACGTAATTAGCGCGTCCTTGAGACATGGAACGGAGTGAAGTTGAGTAACCAAACATTTCCGCGAGTGGAACTTTAGCTTTCACAACTTTAATATTCGCACGATCGGACATTTCTTCAATTTGACCACGCTTACTACTTAAGTCACCAATGATATTACCCATGTATTCTTCTGGCGTAGTAACTTCAACTTTCATAATCGGTTCAAGTAAAACTGGACCGGCTTTCTGACAAGCGTCTCTGAAAGCGTGAATAGCAGCCAGTTTAAAGGCAATTTCAGAAGAATCAACTTCATGATATGAACCATAATAAACCGCTGCTTTAACATCAACCATTGGATATCCTGCAACCGTTCCGCTAAGAACAGCTTCTTTGAAACCTTTTTCAATCGCCGGAATATATTCACGTGGAATAACACCACCTTTAACTTCATCAGCAAATTCAATTCCCTTACCTGATTCAAGCGGTTCAACACGCAGGGCGCAATGACCATACTGACCACGACCACCTGATTGCTTAACATACTTATGTTCCGCTTCAGCCACTTTCGTAATAGTTTCACGATATGATACTTGTGGATTACCAACGTTCGCTTCAACGCCAAATTCACGGCGCATACGATCGACAATAATTTCCAAATGTAATTCTCCCATACCGGAGATTAATACTTGATTTGTTTCTGGATCAGTTTCAACACGGAAAGTTGGATCTTCTTCGGCCAAGCGTTGTAAAGCAACGCCCATCTTTTCTTGGTCAGCCTTAGTCTTTGGTTCAACGGCAATCTTGATAACTGGTTCTGGGAAAACAATTGATTCAAGAAGAACTTCATTATTTTCATCACATAAAGTATTACCAGTAGTTGTATTTTTTAGACCAATAACCGCAGCAATATCACCCGCATAAATTTCTTTAATTTCTTCACGGTGATTAGCGTGCATGCGAACTAAACGACCAACTCTTTCCTTAGTTCCCTTTGAGGAATTAACGATATAAGAACCGGCTGTTAAAACACCTTGATAAACGCGGACGAAGCATAATTTACCGACAAAAGGGTCAGTCGCGATTTTGAAAGCTAAACCAACGAAAGGTTTAGAATCGTCGGCACGAAGCGGATATTTCTTTTCGCTGTCTCGTGCATCAGTTGAATCAATTTCTGGAACATCAAGTGGGGATGGTAGATAATCATTAACAGCATCAAGAACTAATTGAACACCAATATTTTGCAAAGCAGTGCCACATAAAACCGGGTAAATTGCATTAGCAATAACGCCCTTACGAATAGAAGCTTTTAACTCTTCTAAACTGATTTCTTGGCCGCTTAAATATTTCTCCATTGTCTTCTCGTCACATTCAACTGCCTTCTCAACTAATTCATTATGATATTCTTCAACTTTCGCTTTCATATCTTCCGGAATCTCAATTTCTTTAATATCAACACCGTTAAAACCAGAAAAGGTATAAGCTTTCTTTTCTAAAACATCGATGACACCTGATAGATTGCTTTCTGCGCCAATCGGAAGTTGCAAAGCAACAGCCTTTTGGTTAAGACGATCTCTGATGGATTTCAAGCTCATATAAAAATCAGCTCCCATCTTATCCATTTTGTTAACAAAACAAAGACGAGGAACTTGATATTTATCAGCTTGACGCCAAACCGTTTCAGATTGTGGCTCAACACCCGCCTGACCATCAAAAACAGCCACTGCGCCGTCTAAAACGCGCAAAGAGCGTTCAACTTCAACTGTGAAGTCAACGTGCCCAGGAGTATCGATAATATTGATTTTATTGTGTTTCCAGAAGCAAGTAGTAGCAGCAGATGTGATTGTGATACCTCTCTCTTTTTCTTGCTCCATCCAGTCCATTTCAGCTGCGCCTTCATGAACTTCGCCGATTTTATGCTTTTTACCTGTATAAAATAAAACACGTTCGGTAAAAGTAGTTTTTCCGGCATCGATATGAGCCATGATTCCGATATTACGGGTATTTTCTAGAGAATAATCACGAGACATAAATATATATATAGTTTCCGCCAAAGCGGAAATTTATTTATTAAAAAATTAATTTCTTGATCTTGAGAAATGAGCAAAAGCCTTATTAGCTTCAGCCATCTTATGGACTGCTTCTCTTTTCTTAACAGCTGTACCTTCGCCGTTAGAAGCGTCTAAAATTTCAGTTGCAAGCTTTTCAGCAGTTGAACGACCTTTACGGTCATTAGCAGCGCCGATAATCCAATTACAACCCAAGAAATAGCGTCTTTCGCCACGAACCTGGAAAGGAACTTGATAGTTCGCACCACCAACACGCTTACCGCGTACTTCAACAAGCGGAGAAACTTTCTTGATCGCTTTATTGAAAATGTGTCTTGGGTCTTGCTTAGTCTTTTCCTTTAAGATCTCAAAAGATCCGTAGACGATTTTCTCGGCTGCAGACTTCTTACCTCTTTCCATGACGTAATTAATAAATTTAGCGATGTTCTTATCGTTGTATTTTGAATCGCCTTCGATTGTTCTTTTAGGAGCTGGTTTACCTCTCATATATATTTTTTAATTATTTTTTCGGTTTTTTAGCGCCGTAGCAGCTGCGACCTTGTCTTCTTGCTTCTACACCAGAGGCATCAAATACGCCACGGACAACTTTATAACGAACACCTGGTAAATCTTTCGTTTTCCCGCCTTTGACGAGAACGATAGAGTGCTCTTGTAAATTATGTCCCATGCCCGGAATATAAGCCGTTACTTCCATACCATTCGATAAACGAACACGCGCAATTTTACGTAAAGCGGAGTTAGGTTTTTTCGGAGTGGTTGTAGTCACCTTCAAACAGACACCCTGTTTAAAAGGAGCACCCTTAGCCGTATCTTTTTTCTTGCGGTGCAAAGAATCAAGACTAGTATGAAGCGCGAGGGCGTTACGTCTCTTAGCGACTGACTTTCTACCCTGGCGAACTAATTGATTAATAGTTGGCATAATTTATTAGTGAATTTGAGCTCTATATAGAAATGAGCTTCTTATATATTAAAAATAATCCTGACTTTTCAGGATGGGTTTTATAATAATTTTTCTAACTTAATTAATTTAACAAAATATAAAACATAAGTCAAGGCCGACTGTTCCAGTATTTTTAGCAAAAAAGCAATTAGGCGCCAACGATTATTCGATACAGAAATTCAACCACCGGAATTATGATTTGACCAGCCAACATTACGAATAAAATTACCAAAATAAAACCATATCTTTCGGAGTTCAAATAACGTTCACGGATTCTTGCCGGCAAGAAAGCGGCCAGTATTTTTGAGCCATCAAGCGGTGGAATCGGAACTAAATTAAAGACCATTAATACCAAATTAATATAGACTATTAAACTGACTAAACCGATAAAAGTTAAGTTAACAACTGGGAAAAATCGTAAAAATAAGCCAAAAAACAGGGCAATAATTAGATTCCCCAGCGGACCGGCGAGCGCAACCTTAGCGTCACCATATTTCTTATCACTTAAATTATTTGGGCTATATGGTACTGGTTTTGCCCATCCAAAGACAAAAGGCATGCCCGTTACAATCATAACCAAGGGCAAGAAAAAAGAGCCGAACCATTCAAGATGCGCAAGCGGATTAAAAGTTAATCGGCCGGCATCTTTAGCCGTTGAGTCACCTAGCCGGTAAGCCATCCAACCGTGCATATATTCATGCACAATCGCCGATGAAATTAAAACAATTATTTGGAAAACGTAAATCATATACGAATATATTAGCACAACTTGATTAATTTTAAAAATGCTGTTAGAATAATCCCATCATCTAAGATTTAAATAAGCGAAGAAATACTATGGCAAAAAAATGCGATTTATGTGGCCGCAGCGCAACCAAAGGCGCTTCCCGTTCCCATTCTAAAATTAAAACATTAAAAAGACAGAATATCAATCTTCAAAGCAAAATGATTGAGGGTTTAAAAGCTCGTCTCTGTACTTCTTGTATTCGCACTATGGAAAAGCCAAAACGCGTTAAAGCCAAGAGAAAACCGGCCTTAAAAGCAGGCGAACTTAAAGCTTTGAAAGTTAAGAAGGCTGGTGCCAAGAGTGCTCCAAAGAAAGTAAAGACAAAAAAGAAATAAAAAATTTTCAAACACATTATAAAAAATACCTCGAAATTTCAGAGGTATTTTTTTATTTTCTATTTTATAACTTTAAACCAATTACGCTTCCCTACTTTGATAATTAAACCTTCTTTCGGAATGGCGACTAGCTCATCAGCGGCAGTTTTACTTATACTATCTATTCTGATACCTCCCTGCGTAAATAATCTTTTAATATCACTATTGCTCATTTCCGGAACTAATTTTTTAACAATTTCATATAGCGACATTTCGCTTGCCCCAATTTTTATCGCCTCCATATCATCCGGTATTTCCCTCTTCTGAAATTTGTTAATAAAATCATCTTGAGCGCTCTGCGCTGCCGCATCACCGTGAAAAATTCTAGTTACTTCATAAGCAGCTCGTAGCTTTGCGTCCCGAGGGTTATCAGCTTTTAATATTTCTTTAATTTCTAATAAAGAAAGTCTTGTATTATTGATGAAAAAAACTTCAATCATTTCATCGGGCTGCGCCATTATACCCGCAAACATATCTTCGGCCGAAAAATTTAAGAAAATTCCGGTGCCACGACTCTTAGACATTAATTCCTTAGTCTTCGGATTCTCCATTAAATTAACAGCCACGACGAATTTATCTTTATTTTTTAATTTCTTAAGAAGAGTACGTCCCATTAAAGCATTAAAAATTTGATCAGTACCACAAAGCTCAACGTCGACTTCCATCGCGACGCTATCATAGCCCTGCATGAGAGGATACATAAACTCATGTAAATATATCGGCTTATTATCCGCTAAACGCTTTTGGAACATATCCCGCTCAAGTAATTGTTGAGCGGTAACGTTAGAAGCTAAATTTATAACTTCTTCCATCGTCAACTTCGCAAGCCAATCATGGTTATATTTAATAAGCGGCGGATTTTTTTTATCATTAAAATCCATTAAGGGTTTAATTTGTTCAACCCAACTTTTAACATTAACTAAAATCTCGTCGCGAGTTAATTGTTTGCGTGCCGCCTCTCTTTCTGTCGGGTCACCGATACGAGCGGTAAAATCACCAATTAGAACAATTACTTCATGCCCTAATTTACGGAATTCTTCAAGCAGCATGTAGTTTTTCGCATGACTTAAATGCAGAGCAGTCGAAGTTGGATCAGCGCCAATATAAAAACGCAATTTTCGTGTCGCGAGCGCTTCCGCAAATTCCTCCTTATCGGGGAAAACTTGGACAACGATACCGCGATCTAAAATTTCTTTAATTTTTTCCTTTTGTATTTTCATAGAATAATGCTGCTTTTTCCTTATTATTATACCTAAATATTACTACGGATAACGACTATCGTCAATAAAAAAGCCATTCCTTTTCAGAACGGCTTGTAAGACTTAATTTTTATTTTATGAATCTAGAACTCTATACCGAGATAAGCAAGACCGGCTTTTACACGCGGGAAATTATCGCGACGCGCAGAAAAATATTTTTCTTCGCAATAAGTGCATTCCTCACTTATTTTTATGTTCGCTCCAGTTAAACCGACTTTTAGTAATTGACGGCGAATAGCACTAGCTAAACTAACATAAATTTTCGCCTCGCGAAGTTCAATATCATCATCATGAAATTTTTCAGCGACATCCTCTTTCACTTCAAAGTGGCATTCCTGAATATGAGGACCAATAAATGCCTGGATATCAGCGCTGCGTGATCCATAGTCATGGATCATTTTTTTAACAACGCCTTCGGCGATCTTATCAACTGTCCCGCGCCAACCAGCGTGAACGAGGGCAATAACGCGCATCCGCGGGTCAAATAAGTAGACCGGTGCACAATCGGCGACCGATACGGCAAGAATAATACCAGGGACATCACTAATTAGCCCATCAGTATCCCAAACGAGACAGCCCATATTACGAGCATCAGCTTCGGTGATTCTTTTACCATGAGCACATAAAACAGATACTACTTTGCCACCATTTAAACCGAGGCGGGAATACAATTTTTGCCGATTAATATCGGCAATTGAGTGTTTATCACTCTTATGGATTTTCATGTCCCCGTCAGCTTTTTCCGATAAGCCAAAGATTAATCCATCCTGATGCTTAAACATTTTCTTTTCCATGCAGATTTTATATTTTGTTTATTATTTTAGATAATTTATTTTAATCAAAATTTTACTCCAGTTTACGAAAAAGAAAAATTCCGTTTGCATCAGTTGAGCCACTGATCGATATACCTATTTTATCAAAGAGACCGACAGAAGCAAAATTATGGGGAGTTTCTTCATTATTTTCATCACAAGTACATCCAGCCTCATGCTGATTTAAATACAGTTTATTTTTTATGTAATAGAGAAAATGCATTGAAACTGCTTCTAAGACATTTGGCTTCAAATAATTATTCGGCGGAATTTCTAGAAAACCAGTATCATAATGCACGACTTCTTTATACATAAGGAACCAATCAAAACGATGATGCGGATTTTTGGCATAATCCTTTACGTCAAACCAGCGGGTTTTTGTATTGCCGCCGACAAAGCGCGGTTGCCTATTAGCTGATAAGATTTTGCGCCAAGTTTGAATGGTTAGATAGCGGTCCATCGTCGGTATCTCAATTTTTCTTGGTAAGCGAAATAAAAAATGCGTGTCCTTTACTTTCTTGTTTTTTTCGAAGGGACAATCGTCTTCTGCTATTTGAGCTAGCCTAAACAGCGATATCGGTAACTCCATATCCAAATAGACATTGAAATACCGGAGCCACTCAGTCGGACCAAAATAATTTTCTTTCCCCATTATTGATCCAAATTGCTGGTCATCAATCCCGGGCTGCAACTGTTTTGACAAAATTATATTAGCTATTTCTTCCGCTAATTTTTTATCTTGTCTGATTAGCTTAAAGCTGTTTACATTCAAGCCCTGCTTTTCCAGGGCTTCAATCGTGGCCATAAGTTCATAGCCAGTCATGGTTGATAATACTTTTTGATTTTGGTTAGCACTCATGCCTGCCTCCTTTTTGTTTATGCCTAGTCTGAGTGGTGCAAAGACCATGGCGGGTTAATAATTTTAAAAGAACAATACTCGGTTTTGTCTTGAGCATCGTCTTATTTAAACATAAGAAACTAATTTTGTCAATGTCTAAATTTACGATAAATAAGGAATAATACGAGATAATACACTACTCCCAAATACCAATTAAAACTATTCACTGATATCGCTGCCCAATTCGGTCGGGCAAGAATATTCGAAAGCAAGAAGATATATTTAAGCAAAAAATAGGCCGGAGTGAACCATAAAATACCTAAAGACGGAATTATAAGACTTAATAATAAGGCAATAATTAAAGCAGCGAGTAGCGGCGGAAAAGTCCAAAGAACAAGAACGTTAGCAAGTGGAGCGATTAAAGAAAATTGCTTAAAATTTATTAAGGCAATCGGCAAAATAACTAGTTGAGAAATTATTGTTAAATTAATCATATCAAGAATTACTTTTAATCTTTTTTTCGTGCTTGGCTTAAATTTTCGCTGATTTAAAAAACGCTTCGTGATTCCCTCTCCAATTGGATATAAATAGATTATGCCCAGAAGCGCTAAAAATGATAATTGGAAACCAATATCGCTACGCAGTAATTTCGGATTTAGAAGAAGCATAAAAGAAGCAGAAAATACTAAAGCACGTGTTAAGGAACTCGGGCGTTCATAATATATTGCTAAAAATGCTAGAGCACCCATTATCGAAGAACGGACGGCCGAGGCGGCTAGGCCGGTTATGAGTGGATACAGAAACAGAAATATAAATACTAAACGTAAAGCACGGTGTCGACTTATCCCCAGGTATAAAAGAAAATTAATTATCATTGCGCTCAAAATCGTAATATGAGACCCAGATATGGCAATCATGTGACTTAAGCCGACTCGAGAAAATATAGCCAGATCTTCACGCATTAATGTCCGCCGATACCCGAGAATTAAGGCGTCCGCTAGTCCAGCCTCAGGCTCTGGTAAATTTGCCTCAATTATTTCTTTTAATCGCCATTTAATCTTCGCTAAGCCTAGGTATATCGCTTGTGGGATATTTAAGTCCCCACTTGCTAAACTTATTTTTGGATAATACATGACTGAATAAATATCATAGCGAGCGAGATAAGTTTCGTAATCAAAACCATCAATCAAAGGAGGCGCTTCAAGTAGACCTGATATTTTTAAATAATCGCCATAATTATATTCAGGATAAAGATTTGTTGTAACTAAAACTTGACCCGAAATTTTTCCCTCGACGCAAATGTTTAGGCGCCGACTTTTATAGTCAAGATCCGCCTCTTCGCAAACTCGAGCGATCAAAGTTAAACTCTCCCCGTTATAAAAAGCCAGGTCATTTTTTGTAATTTCTTGGCGAAAAGCATGTGGCCTAAAACCAATTAAATAGACATAGACTATTAAAAAAAGATTAAGCGCTAAAAATATCTTAGCTGGACTCCGCCAAAAATTTCTGAATTTTGACATATAAAAAACCGCCATTGTTAATAGCGGTATTATAGAACGAATGAGATGAAGAAAAGATAAAGTCTGCGAGCAGGCTAATAAAATCTTAGAGTCGACTTGGTTCTAATTGGCGGTCCTCCAATATTACGACCAAATTTTTCCGTTCGCATGTACACAAGGGCAGAAAATATAATCTGCATCGCTGCAATTAAGGATTGCCCATAAAGAGTAAGGTATTCTGCAGTTACTACCCAGCCAAAGACTACGGAGCACCCGATACTAAAAAGAAACAAGGCAAAATATATCGAGAAATCACCATCAGCGAGGCGCACCCGGTCGATCCAGAACATAACGCCTAAAAATGGGATTGAAACAAACGCCGTTATAAACAGCCAAAAATCTACCGGCCCCTGAAATTTATTTAACAAGAGGAGAATCAGCAAGCTGACAACGAATAATCGACTCATCGTTCGGAAAAAACGGATTGACCTGATTCTTTTGAAAGGACGCATAATAAAGGGTTTTATGGATTAATACTGATTTCAGAAATTATGCAAAAACATTACAATATATTTATATTATTGTCAATACTTACATTAATTGAGCTCATCTTGATTAAACTCCTCGCCTCTCTTACTTGCTTTCCTTCAACCATCTTAAATACGCCTCCATGAAGGGCTCTAAATCGCCATCTAAAACAACATCAACGTTGGATGTCTCATAATTAGTGCGATGATCTTTCACTAAGCGATTACCATAGAGAAAGTAGGAACGAATCTGTCTCCCCCATTCGGCCTTTGTTAATTCCCCTCTGAGTTTTCTTTCTTGTGCTTCTTTTTCTTCGCGGGCAATCTGTGCTAATTTAGTTTTTAAAATCCGCATCGCATTTTCCTTATTCTGATGTTGGGAGCGTTCGGTCTGACAGGAAATAGTTATGCCACTTGGTAAATGGACGATTCGTACGGCCGAGTCAGTCGTATTAACACTCTGCCCACCAGGACCGCTCGAACGGAAGACGTCAATGCGTAAATCTTCGTCTTTTATCGGCATCGCTTCTTCATCTTTAATTTCCGGAATAACTTCGGCGAGCGCAAATGAAGTTTGTCTTAAACCATCAGCGTTAAAGGGAGAATTTCGCAATAGTCTGTGAACGCCATTCTCACTCTTTAAATATCCATAAGCCCAAGGCCCGGCCACGCGCAAAACAACACTCTTAAGACCAGCTTCATTACCATAATTACGATCGAGTATCTCGACTTTCCAATTCTCTCGTTCGGCGAAGCGTAAATACATTCGTTCCAACATTTGCGTCCAATCCTGAGCGTCTACGCCGCCCGTACCGGAGTGCAAAGACAGTAAGGCGTTATCATGATCATACTCGCCGGAAAAGAGCGATAAAAACTCTAAATGAGAGAACTTCTTCTCCAGTTCTTCATATTTAATTTCTAATTCACTTGTTAGTTCTCCACCCGCTTCTTTCTGCGCCATAGCGGCCATTTCTTCTGCTTCCCTAATTTCAACTTCCATTTCCTGCCATTCTTTTATTTCCGTTGCCAGTTCTTCAACTTCTTGGCCAACTTTAACGGCCGCTTCGCGGTCAGACCAAAAATCTGGCGCGGCCGTCTGAAGTCTCAACTCCTTTTCTTGAACAATCTTTCGCTCAATATCTAAAAGTGCCTTTGTATGCAAAAAGCGCTGTCGTAGTTCTTCTAATTTTTTAATCAGATTTTCCATATATTTAAATTATATCAAAAAAACGCCCCAGTAAATAGGGCGTTTCTTCGTATATAGAGTTGCAAAAATTAACGTTTGCTCCATTGAGGCGCTTTTCTCGCCTTGCGTAAACCCGGTTTCTTTCTTTCAACTTGTCTTGGGTCACGAGTTAAGTAATTATTAACTTTCAAGGCTTCTTTAGTGGCTGGATCAATGGCGAAAATTGCACGGGCAATACCTAAGCGAACCGCATCGATTTGTCCCATTTTTCCTCCGCCAGTAACGATAACCGAGAAATTAAAGTCACGTAAATGACCAGTAGTTTTTAAAGGTTGAACAATTAGATTTAAACCGTCACCAGGAAAATATTCACTAGCGCGTTTACCATTAATCATAATAACACCCTTGCCGCCTTCATAAAGACGAACTTGAGCAGCTGCTTGCTTACGGCGTCCAACAGATTTCAAATATTTGCCGGAAAATTCAACCGTTTCATTTTTTGCCCAATCCTTTTCTTCATCCAAAGTTTCATCTTCATTGATTTCAATCGCTTCAGAATCTTGGATTTCTTGTTTCTTTTTTTCGGCCATATTATTTAATGATTAATCTTTTTAACATATTAATGCGAAGTTTTGTCGGAGGTAACATGTCGCGAACGGCGCGATATAAAACATCACCCGGATCCTTCGCAAAAACAACTGACATTTTCTTGCTCTTTAAACCACCTAAATATCCAGAATAATGATGATATTGTTTTTGGTCTAATTTCTTGCCAGTAAACTTCATTTTTGAAATATTCTTCACTTCGACGATATCGCCCAAATCTAAATGAGCTTCATATTCAGGTTTATTTTTGCCACGTAAAATCAAAGCAATTTTAGTTGCCAAGCGACCGGGAGCTAAATCGGTAGCGTCAAGTTGATGTAATTTTCTCTCAATATTTTTCATATAATTATACTAATTCAATTTGCACCATTTCGGCACCATCGCCTTGGCGAACACCTAACTTAGTAGTCCGAGTATAACCACCCGGGCGAGTCTTATAGCGAACTCCTAAAACTTCAATCGCTTTCTTAACTGCATTCTTCTGAAGAAGAACTTTAATTAAACCGCGACGAGCATTTAAATCACCCGCTTTTGAGGAAGTAATTAGTTTTTCAACTAATGGTCTGACCGCTTGAGCCTTAGCCTTGGTAGTCTTAACTTTCTCGTATAATAAAATACTTGAAGCTAAATTACGCAACATTAATTCACGAGGTCCTTTCTTCCGATCTAAAATTTTGTTTTTATTTCTGTGACGCATATCAACGTGGGTTACTAATTATTTTTTAGTTTTAGTGGTCTTTTTTTCTTTCTTTTCCTTTTTTTCTTTCTTTTCAACAATTTCTTCTTCGACAACTTCTTCTGGCTCAGATACTTCAGCTTCTACAACTAATTCAGTTTCTTCCTCTTTTTTAGCCATTGCTCCAGGAAGTAAAGCGCTATATTGGTCGACTAAAATTTTAACTGTTTCATTGAAAGCGTGTTCCGGAGTAATAGTACCGTCAGTCTTAACATTTAAGATTAACTTATCCCAATTAGTCATTTTGCCAACGCGAGTATTTTCAACTGAGCTGGAAACAACGGTAACCGGAGAAAACATTGAATCAATTTCGATATAACCGATTTCTCTGTTTTCTTTTTTAGCACCTTCAGGCATTTTATAACCACGGCCTTCTTTAACGACAATTTCCATCTCTAAACTTCCCGCTTCATCAGTAATATTAGCAATAACCAATTCCGGATTTTTTATTTCGACTTGGCTATTTTTCATGATGTCACCAGCGGTAACAACTTTCTTTCCTTTTACTTTAAGCTCTAAACGAACTTCTTCTTCAGTATATACTTTAAGACGTAATTGTTTTAAATTCAAAATCATTTCCAGGACGTCCTCTTTGATGTGTGGCAAAGCCATAAATTCATGACTCGCTCCCTTAATTTTTGCGCCAATAACGGCTGCACCCGGAAGAGACGATAATAGAACTCGGCGCAAAGAGTTGCCCAAAGTCATACCGTAACCCGGAAATAAAGGTTCAACAGAGATGGTTCCTTCATTCGGATTGCTACCTTCTTTAAAATCAATTTTTTTAGGTAAAGCAATGTTTTGCATAGATAATGCGGCTGGCGGCGAATAAAAATTCGAACGCCGGCAATTAATTTATTTTGAGTAATACTCAATAATCATTTGTACGTTAATGTTTTGTGGTAAATCAGTATCCTTTGGTTCATGAAGAACCTTAGCGCTTAAATCAGTAACATCAAGATTCAACCAGCTTGGTCTATCAGCTTTCTTAAGTTTCTCACCAAGATTCTTAAAGAAACGATTTGATAAGCTGCTCTTTTTAATTTTTATAGTTTCGCCAAGCTTTACAGAGAAAGATGGAACAGAAGCTTTACGATTGTTTACTGTGAAATGACCATGATTAACTAATTGACGAGCTTGGGAACGGGAAGATGCCCAACCAAGACGGTAAACAACATTATCAAGACGCATTTCAAGTAAACGTAAGAAATTCTTACCAGCATCACCAGGCTTCTTAGAGGCCTTGGCATAAGTCAAACGGAACTGCTTTTCTAACAAGCCGTACAATTTCTTTGCCTTTTGTTTTTCTTGTAATTGCAATCCGTAATCACTTAAGCGCTTTCGGCCCTTAGGACCATGAAAACCTGGAGCATAATTACGTTTTACCATTCCGCATTTCGGGCTAGCACAACGTTCTCCTTTTAGAAAAAGTTTTTCACCAACTCGACGGCATTGTTTGCATGAAGCATCAATATTTCTTCCCATATTATTTTATATTATACTCGACGTGGTTTTTTAGGACGGCAGCCATTATGCGGAACCGGAGTTACGTCTTTGATGGCAACAACATCTAAACCATTAGCATTTAAAGCGCGGATGGCCGCTTCACGACCAGTCCCAACACCGGAAACAAATACGCTTACCTCTTGTAAACCGTATTCTTCCTTAGCTTTCTGCGCAGCAATTTTTGTAATAATTTGTGCGGCATAAGGAGTCGCTTTTTTGGCACCCTTAAAACCAGCTAAACCAGCACTTGCCCAAGAAATAACATCACCATTAGTATCGGTTAAAGTTATCATGGTGTTATTATAAGTCGCTTGGATATAAGCGCGACCGACTTTGACGATTTTAGCAGTCTTTTTCTTCTTTTTCTTGATTAACTTCTTTTTCGCCCGAGCCTGTTTATTTTTTTCTAATTTTTGCTTGATTTCTTCCGGCAATTCCTCATCGCTAGAATCAAAGTTAAAGCCTTCAGTTTCTTTTTCTTCCTTTTCTTCTTTTTCTTCAACAGGAAGAGCTGGAACTTTTTTTGGTTCCTTTATGACTTCACTTTTGGCTTCTTTTTTTACTTCTTCAGACATATTTTAATCTTTATAAATGATTAGGTCTTTTGTAATCCAGCCTTGGATTTACCGCTACCCATAGTAACACGTTTATTGCCACGGACAGTTCTGCTATTAGTCTTGGTTCTTTGTCCTCTTACCGGTAAATGCTTAGCGTGGCGTAAACCGCGGTAACAACCGATCTCGCGTAAACGCTTGATATTGCTTGCGACCTCACGGCGTAAATCGCCCTCAACCGTATATTTCTTTTCAACAATTTCTCTTAAACGGTTAACTTCCTCTTCTTTAAGATCTTTAACTCTAACATCCTTATCAACTTTAGCCTCAGCTAAAACCTTGTTAGACCGAGTTCGGCCAACACCGTGGATATAAGTTAGAGCGATTTCTACTCTTTTGTCATTGGGAATATTTACTCCCGCGATTCTTACTGCCATAAAATAATAAATTACCCCTGTCTTTGTTTATGTTTAGGGTTTTTGCAAATGACGTGAACGCGACCTTTGCGTCGTACCACCTTACAATCTTTGCAAATTTTTTTAGCACTGGCTCTTACCTTCATATTGAAAATTCTAAAATTAATTAAGTTTAGAGGCGATACGTGATGCGACCCTTGGTTAAATCATACGGACTAATCTGTAGTTTAACTTTATCTCCAGGGAGCAAGCGTATCTTATTCATACGCATTTTCCCAGATAAATGAGCGGATATCTCGTGACCATTTTCTAGCTTCACCCGAAAACTCGCGGCTGGCATAAGTTCCAGCACCTCGCCCTGCATCTCAATAAAGTCCTTGGCGTTAAGGGTGTCTGAGCTATCGTTTGTCTTTTCCTTATTTTTTGACATTAACACAAAAAAATTTGATAAAGACTAGTCTGTCTGCTTTATCAAAATCTATTATAAAAATTAGTTTTATCTAATAATATTCTTAATAAAATTATTATAGAGATAAGAACCCAAGTTGTCAAGAGTTAAATCTTGTTTTCTTTTAACGAAAATCCCACTGCCAAAAATGAACTAATAATTAAGGGCATCATCGTTCGCGAAAGAGCCGTCTGATCATAGGCATACTGGGATACTGCCGCAAAAGAGAACGCTAATATTAAAGAAATTATTGAAATACCAACAAATATCCATGCCGAAAAAGCGAGTTTATCATTAATAATTTTTTTAAATTTAATAATAAATACCAAAATGGCGATAAAAATCCAAATATTCCAACTATAACTTACGAAAAGAGATCCTAAAAAACTAAGAATAAGTTTTACCGGAAAAATCATATTAAGACCGGATCCCGAATTAGAATAACTCAAATTCCACATGAATTTAAAAAAAATCCAAGGCAAAAGTAAACAGAAGCTCGAGATGAAATAACGAAAACATTCATATTTCTTTATCTCCTTCTTAAGTATTTGATAAAAGAATATCGCAAAGAATGCCGGCAAATATAGGAGAGCCGCATCTTTAACAAAAAATGCCGCCGCGAAAAAAGATATTGACAAATAATAGTCTGCTCTATTTTTAAATTCCAGCCATTTAAATAAATATATCAATGATCCAGTTATATAAAATGAGAGCGCTAAATCCGCATATGAATTAAACCCATGATAAAAAACTAGAGGTAATGAAAAAAGAAAGAAAGTCAAAATCGTTGCTTTATAAAAATTTGTTATTCTAAATAAAAAAGAATGAACTAAAATTAATAAAGCAATAAAAAATGCCAAAAAAATAAAATTAGTATAGAGATCATTATACCCACCGAAATTTAAACTGAGTCCTAACTGCATTAATGGAATTTGCCAGGGATAATTATTATGCCCACCGCCACCTAAAAAATATTGCGAGTCAGGATTAAAATCAAGCTTATTATTAAAATACAAAGTTTTAGCTTTGCCCGACCACATGGACAAGCTATCAAAGGTAGCAACCGGACGAACCAATGTGCTGCTAATTAATGAGACTGAATTAACGACAACAAATGCGATAATAATCAATATAATTATTTTTTGCCGCTTGGTTGTTTTTATCTCTTTAATATTCTTAGTCTCTGTAGCTTGTATACCGTGACGAAAAAAGATAAAAAATCCTGATAATAGCGAAATAATAAGGCAAACTAGCCACCATAGAGATAAGCTAGCCGCCATATGCATCCAAAAAACAGCCGTAAAATACAATAAAGTGACGAAAAAAGAACCAAGACCATAGCCCAATGCTAAATTTAGCAAGTTAGCTAATGGCCGTCTTGTCTTAATACACCATAAAGTCAGATAGCCTGGCACTAAAAGCGAAATAAAATATAAAAATATTTTTAAAATAATCATATCGGAACTATTTGTTTTTTTTGATTATTTTTTCAGGATAATACAATAAATAATCAGCCTCTAAATTATTTTCCGTATATTTATACTTTGGATAAATATAATACTCTAAAAAAGTTTTCTCGGTATCAATAGCCTCAATCTTAACTATCGCTCCAGGAGGAACAATGGCTTGAATATTTTTAATAAATGAAAATATACGGCATAGACCATCATCAGTTGTTAATAAATTGCACACGCGGGCAATTTGTTTTTTTGGTAAATCGTAATGATAATATACTTGATTACGCTTATAATCAAGCACATTAGCAACCGTCCAAAAAGCAGTCAGAATTAACCAAAATAAAAAAAAGATGGTCAGTAAAAAATCACCATCTTTTTCTATCTTTTTCTTTCGCTTTAATTTATAACACAAATAAACAATTAGGCTCAGGAATAGACCAATAATCAAAATCATCGGGAAATGGCCTAAAAAATAACCAGGAATAATATTTATTGTTGAAATAGTCTCAGGCAAAAAATATAATAAGCCCATATTATTCTAAAACCGCCTTGATTCTTCGGACCCCAGAGCTCGAGGCCTCTTCCTTCTGAATCTTAAAATGCCCCATATTGCCCGTTGCCTCGACATGTGGCCCTCCACAAATCTCCTGTGAAAAGGCTTCTTCAATTTTTGGGCTTCCATCAGCTGATACTGAAGAAACCGTATAAACCTTAACCTTTTCGCCATATTTTGAGTCAAAAACGCCCATAGCGCCTCTCTTTTTAGCGTCTTCAAGCGATAATTCTTCGCAAACAACCTTGTAATTGCTAGTAATCGCCCCATTAACCAAATCTTCAACGGTGCTTAACTGTTCGGGCGTCATTTTCTCCGGATGCGAAAAATCTAAACGCAGTCTATCAGGCGTAATATTACTTCCCTTTTGCACAACGTGATCTCCCAAAACTTTACGTAATGATGCTAATAAGAGATGAGCAGCCGTATGAAGTTTAGTCGTTTCTTCGCCGGAATCAGCTAGACCGCCCTTAAACTTACCAGCCGATGCGGTTCGGGAAAGGTCTTGATGCTTCTTAAGTTCTTCTTCAAAACTTACACGATCGACCTTAGCTCCATTTTCTTGAGCCAACTCTTCGGTCATTTCAAGCGGGAAGCCATAGCTTTGATATAAATTAAAAGCTTCAACGCCGCTAATATTTTTATTTTCTAATTTTTTAAATTCTAATAAACCTTTTTCTAAAGTCTTAGAAAACTTTTCCTCCTCTTTGTTTATATTGCTGATTATAAATTCCTGATTTTTTTCTAACTCGGAATATATTTGTTTATAATCATGGATTGCAACCCGACAAATTTCCGCTGTCCACAACTCTTTATTAATACCGATTTGTTTTCCGTATCTAATCGCCCGTCTAATTAAACGACGAACAACATAGCCCTGATCAGTATTTGAAGGCGTGGTACCATGGCTATCACCGATGATGAATGTCGCTGCCTTAAGATGATCGGCGATAATACGCATCGCACGAGTTGTTTCCTTATCAGAATCATATTTACGACCACTAAACTCCTCAATTTTATTTATTAAATTAATAAATAATTCCGTCTTATAATTATCATCAAGACCATTAATAACAGCGAGCACTCGTTCAAGACCTAAGCCGGTATCAACATTCTTTTGCTTGAGAGCTTCAAATTTGCCTTCCGCATTTTTATTATATTGCATGAAAACATTATTCCAAATCTCTACCCAAGAACCATTATCATCATTAAAACTCATCGGGACTTTACTTCCATCGCCCGACCAATAAAAAATTTCTGTGTCCGGTCCGCAAGGACCAGTTGTACCAGCCGGACCCCACCAATTATTTTTCTTTGGTAATTTAGCGATTCTTTCTAGCGGTAAACTATTCGCGCTAAATATTTCTTTCCAAAAATTATAAGCTTCTTCGTCAAAAGGCGCATCATCGTCTCCCATGAAAACGGAAACGGCTAAGCGATTTTTATCAAGACCAAGCCATTCTGGGCTAGTCAAAAACTCCCAACTATAATTAATCGCCTCTTGCTTAAAATAATCGCCGAGTGACCAATTGCCCATCATTTCAAAAAATGTATGATGAGTTAAATCGCCGACCTCATCAATATCGCCTGTACGAATACATTTCTGAGCGCTGCTTAAGCGATTTCCGGCGGGATGCTTTTCACCCAGTAAATATGGCACTAATGGATGCATGCCGGCAGTAGTAAACAAAACCGTCGGATCATTTTCCGGAATTAAAGAAGCACTCGAAATCACGGCGTGATTTTGAGAAGCAAAATAATCGAGATATTTCTGACGGAGTTCAGATGAATTCATATATTTAATTTCTTGAATAATATTTTATATTACGTTAACTTCTTCATTTATTTCAATACCAAATTTTTTCTTGACAGCCGCTTTAACTTTTTTTACCAAGCTTAGTACGTGTTTTGCTTCAGCGCCTCCATGATTAACAAGAATTAATGCCTGACGCTCATACATACTAACCGGCCCAACAACTTTACCCTTATAACCAGCCTGCTCAATTAACCAACCAGTCGGAATTTTTGCCAATAATTTACCGGCCGGAAAATTAGGAATATTCGGATATTTTTTTTGCAAACCATGCAATTTACGCAAGCTAACCTCGGCATTCTTAAAAAATGAACCAGCGTTTGGCAATACTCCAGGATTAGGTAATTTATTATTACGTATTTGAGTAATCACGCGAACAATATCCTGTAAATAAGGTTTAGAAATTCCCTTCTTTAGGAGTTCTTCTCGGATTGAACCGTAATCTAATTTATAATCTGCTTCCCGCTTTAGCTTCAGGGTCACAGAATAAATAAAATATTTACCCTTCAATCTATTTTTAAAAATGCTATCACGATAACCGAATTTGCAGTCAGACGCCGAAAATATTTTTTCATGTCCGGTTTTTAAATCAACTGCCTTAAGATGATAAAACGAATCTTTAAGCTCAACGCCATAAGCGCCAATATTTTGGACCGGGGCGGCGCCAACCGTGCCGTATATTAAAAATAAATTTTCTAAACCATATAAATCACGCTCAACTGTATAGTTCACAAACTTCGTCCAAGCCTCTCCCGATTTCGCTTCAACGAGCGCATAGTCTTCTTCGCGTTCAATTACTTCCATTCCTTTAATCTCATTCTTGAGCACTAGGCCTTTGACTTTTTTACTGATTAAAATATTTGAGCCGCCACCGATAATAAATATCTTCTGCTTATTTTCCTTAGCCCACGATATAGCTTCGCGTAAATCCTCAAGACTCCTAATAACGGCAAAAAATTCGGCTGCTTGGCCGATTTTAAGAGTTGTATAAGGTGCTAAGGGGACGTTTTTGAGAATTGTAAGCATGTCTTAATTATAGGGTAATACGTAAAAAAGGCAAATATAAAGGCTTTTAATCCACTTCGCCAAGTTCTTGTAGTTTCAGGAGTTTAGCGTAAAGACCGCCGGTCACATGAGCGAGCTCGGAATGACTACCCTCTTCGGCAACGCGACCGTTTTCGAGAACGATAATTTTATCAACTTTTTTAATAGTACTAAGACGATGAGCAATAATAATCATGGTTCGGCCACGACTAATTTTTTCCATCGCATCTTGAATCAAGACTTCGCTTTGACTATCAAGATTTGAAGTCGCTTCGTCGAAAATTAAAATCCGCGGATTAGCTAAGATTGCACGAGCGATACCAATACGCTGTCTTTGTCCGCCGGACAAGCGAATTCCCCGCTCACCAACCATTGTTTCATAGCCCTTATCAAGTTTTGTGATAAATTCTTCGGCATTAGCAATCCGAGCGGCCGCTTGAATTTCTTGAAACGAGGCCTTCGGCTTAGCATAGGCAATATTCTCGCGAACGCTAAGATCAAAAATTTCTACTTCTTGCGGCACAATCGCTAGAAATTTTCGGAAGGACTGAACGTCGTAATCGCGTAAATCTTTATCATCAAGCAAGACTCGTCCTTTTTGCGGATCATAATGACGATAAATTAAACGTGCGACGGTTGTCTTACCGCCACCAGATGGTCCAACCAGAGCGATAACGCAGCCGGGAGTAATTTTAAAATTAAGGTCAATTATGGCCGGTTTCTTATTATCACCATAATAAAAACTAGTATGTTCGAATTTAATTTCACCTTTAATATCTTTCGGCTTATAACCGTTCTTTTTATTGATAATTGAGGTCTCGCTATTAAATAACTTTAGTAAACGATTAACGCCCTCGCGCCCCTCTTCCATGCGGTCATAAAAACGAGATAGACGGTAAAGAGAAATATAAGCTTTTTCGCTTAAAGTAAAAGCAAAGATTAAAGTACCAACGCTGAGAACTCCTTTATAAACAAAATAAACGCCAAGAAATAAAACAACGGCGCGTCCGACATCGACAATAACGCTTCGGCCGAGACTAACTTTCATCATCCAGCCGAATTGCTTATCTTCATTCTCGCGAACTTTAACTTTAATTTTTTCAAACTCACTTAATTCGCGCTTCTCCTGCACGAAAGATTGAACGGCGTTAATGTTAATAATTGCCTGTCCCATTTTTCCTGACGCGACCTCATAATCTTTATAAATCGCTTTTCGCACCGGATACATCTTTTTATTGGCAAAATAGGTTGTCGCCAGATACATCGGCGCAAAGACTAGAAATGATAAACCAATCCGCCAATCAGACCAAAATAGAGCAATCAGAGTCAAAAATAATTGGATAACAGTCGGCGCTACTTCCCAAAAAATATTGTTTAAAAATTGCGATATTTTATCAACACCGCGCTCAATCTTTACTATCTTGGCGCCGGTATTCTCGCGCTCATGATAGCCTAAATCAAGCGATACTAATTTTGCTTGCGCCTTAACACCTAAATGATATTCGACATCGACCAGTAATCGTAAAATACGCCGGTCGCTAAAATAATCAAGTAAAGAACGCACCTGGCTGGTTGCCAAATAAAGAATAATTAATTTAATGAGAACCCAAAGATTATCTAAATCAAAACCATTAAGACCATCAATCAAGAGTTTTAAAATATAAGGCATCCCTAAATCCAAAATCGCGGATACCAAAATAATCGCGCTGGTCGCGTAAAATAATTTTCGGAATGGTTGTAGAAGTTTCCACAATTCTCGACCAAAAATTTTCCAAGAAATAGTTTCCTTCTCGGTTTTTTCAATTATCTTATTGTTTTTTCCCATATTTTAAGAGTCCGCCCGCAATTCGGAAAACATCGCCTGCACCCATCAAGAGTAGCAAGTCGCTTGTGCCTAATTTATCTTTGAAATAATCAATTGCCTGAATAATAGTGGCAATATGAAGAACAGTTTGAGAAATTTTATGTTTTTTATTATAGGCTAATATTTCTTTGACTAATTGCGTGCTTGATACTCCGCCCTGCTTTTCCCGCGCCGAACCATAAATATCAAGAACGACGAGCTCATTAGTATTACTAAAACTCGTAACAAAATCTTTAAATAGCGCTTTTGTGCGTGTAAAAGTATGGGGATGAAAGACGGTAATTAAATTCTTTTCAGTATAACGCTCGCGTACTCCCTGGAGGGTGCTTTTAATTTCTGTTGGGTGATGTGCATAATCATCAATAATTAAGGCGCCTTTATACTTACCAAGCAACTCAGCGCGTCGTTCTGTACCTTTAAAGCCAGCTAAATGCTTCTTAATTTCCGGAATCGGGACTTTAAGCGCACGAGCGGCAGCGATTACCGCTAAAGCGTTATAAATATTATGTTCTCCCCAAAGACCTATTTTAAATTCTCCCCAATCATTTACAGAAAAAACTTGATAGCCGTTTTTTAATTTTAAATTCTGTGCCAAATAATTTACGGTTTCAACGCTTTTGCCTTCAAGCGAAACATCATAAGTTAAAACTTGGCCACGGCAATATTTCTTAATCTTCTTTATTTCAGGATCACTATTATTTATAACTAGCCATCCCGTCTTCGGCACTTTTTTTAAAAAATCAGCAAAAACTTTTGTATAAGCCGCTTGGTCTTTAAAATAATCCGGATGATCAAATTCGATGTTATTCAAAACTACTCCCTGCGGTGAGCAATATTGTAATTTATTTTTATATTCATCAACTTCCGCCACGAAGTATTTTGACTTGCCGAGCACGCTACTTCCGCCAAATTGCGGAACGCGTGAACCGACTAAAACGCTCGGTGCCTTCCCGGATTTTAATAAAACATAACCGAGCCAAGCCGAAGTAGTCGTTTTCCCGTGACTACCGCAAACCGCAATCCCGTAATATTCATTAAAAACCTGACCAAGAGCTTCGGAATAAGTAATTACCGGGATATTCTTAAAAAGACTAGGATTTTTTTTGATATAGGCAAGTTCAAGATTGTTTTCTGGGCTATAGGCGAGTGAATGGATAATTAAATCAAGATTACGCGGAATGTTTTTCTCATTAAACGGTGAATATACTTTAATTTTCTCTTTTTTTAAAACCCGATCCGTTAAAAATGTTTCCGGAATATCAGACCCACTTAATTTATTTCCCTTCTCAACTAAAAATTGCGCTAGCATTGTCATGCCCACGCCTTTTACTCCGATTAGATATATGTTTTTTATTTTTTTTGCCATTTTATTTAATCATTTCCCAAATAATCGCGGCAATATTTTGCGCGGCGTCAGGCTTCATGATTTTACTAATATTATGGCTAAGGCTACCCCTAAGTTTTGCGTCCGAAATTATTTTTTGTATTTCTTCTATTAGTTTTTGAGCCGTTAAGCCAGTTTGATCTAAATAAATTGCCGCTTCTCTCGATTTGAAAAGATTAGCGTTATCTTCTTGATGAGTATGAGGCATCGGGATTAGTATAGTCGGCCGAGCTAAAGTCGCGATCTCAGTCAAAGTACCAAAACCACAACGAGAAATTATTAAATCGGACGTTGCCATCAAGCTCAAAACCTCGTCTTGGCTAAGAAACTCAAAATTTTGATAATTATTATTTTTGATATCAACGATCGGCTTTTTACCCTGACCAGTTAAGTGAACAACCTGAGAAAATAATAATAATTCTGGTAAAGATTCCGCTATTAAATTATTAATGGCAACGGCACCAGTTCCCCCGCCAATAACCATGACTAAAGGTTTATCAATTTTAAACCCGTAGCGATTTCTTGTTTCAACCGTATTTTGCAGGTAATGACTTATATCTTTAAGAGGATTGCCAGTTAATACGGCGCGCGGACCATAATCCATCAAAGACTTTTCAAAAGTAACAGTAATAACCCGCGCAAAAGGAGCCATTAATTTATTGGCGAGCCCAGCGCGCATATCCTGTTGATGAATAAGAATCGGAATTTTTTTAGCAGCCGCCGCCCAGACAAGTGGAACACTCACAAATCCGCCGGCGCTAATCACTAAATCTGGCTTTTCGCTCCTTAAAACTTTTAATGATTTGAAAAAGGCAGAAATAATTTTAAATAGGTCGAGAAAATTTTGCCAGGAAAAATAACGACGCAATTTTCCGCTCGGAATAGTAATAAATTTAATTTTTCCATCCTTAAATTTATCAATCAGCTCTTCGACTGGTCCAGTTTTAGTGCCTACAAAAATTAAATTTAGATTTTTATCATCACGCAGTAGCTCGGACGCAACGGCGAGTAATGGTGTAACTGGACCGCCCGTGCCACCGCCGGAAAACATAATTGTTCTTTTTTTTATATTTTCCATAAATTAAGAATAATTTCTTGAGCCTCTTGTATGTTTACTGATATTAACAAGAATACCCATCGCAATCATATTAGATAAAATCGCCGAGCCACCAGCCGAAATAAACGGCAGAGGAACACCAGTCATCGGAATTAAATTTATCATCCCGCCAATATTTAAAAATGTTTGCACGGACAACCAAGCAACAATTCCAACAGCGAGAGAACTTCCGTATAAATCCGGGGCACCACGCGCAACAAGTAACCCACGATAAAAAAGAAATAAAAATAATAAAAGAACGAGAGTACTAAAGACAAAACCAATCTCTTCAGCAATAATCGGAAAAATTGAGTCTCCCCAAACTTCCGGTAAATACATAAATTTCTGACGGCTTTGGCCAATACCACGCCCGAACCAACCGCCCGAACCAACCGCAATTAATGATTGGTTAATCTGATAGCATTTATCTTGCGCGCTAAAACTTGGATCCTTTAAACATTTAAAACGATCCGACTGGTAGGAAGATTTTAAACTAAGCACAACAAATAATAATAAGCCGGCCATAAGCCCCACTAAAAAAATATGTGAGACCTTTCCGCCGCCGGCAAAAAAAACAACAATTGCGGAAAAGACAATAATAAACAAAGTGCCAAGATCAGGCTGAGCCAACATTAGCAAGCTAATTACGCCTAAAATGATTAAAAATGGGACAATCCCGCTGGAAAAGTCATTTAATTCCCCTTTCTTAGCCTCGAGCCAGGTTGCTAAATATATCAAAAACGATAGCTTAACTAATTCCGAGGGCTGAAAAGAATAACCAAAAACATTAATCCAACTACGCGCTGTTCCGTATTCAGCTCGAAGTCCTGGAACAAAAACTAATAATAATAAAAGAATTGAAGCAAATAAAAAGAAAACCGCAAACTTTTTTAAGCGGCGATAATCTATTTTCTGAACGACGAAGAAAGCAACGAGCGCAAAAATTACCCAAACAAATTGTCGAATAAAATAATGATATGTATTACCGTAGCGCGAATATGAAACAACCGAGGAAGCGCTAAAAAGCATAACCAAACCAAAAACTAACAGAACAAATATGGCTGTCAGTAAACTCTTATCCGGTTCATGCTCGCCGGACGGAGCGGAAAATAACTTTTTTTTCAAACGACTAAAAGCCATAGGAGAAATCTTTTATCAACTTAGAATTTTTTATCAAGTAAAAATATCATTAAACCGATGGCTGAGCCAACAGCTCCGACCACCCAAAAACGCATAACAACCTTTGCTTCTGGCCAGCCAAGGGCTTGAAAATGATGATGAATTGGTGAAGAAATAAAGACCTTTTTCCCTCTTAAACGTTTAGAAAGAACTTGGATTATAACCGATGAGGATTCAATAATGAAAACAACCCCAATAAATAGCAGTAATAAAGCGCTATTAGTTAACATGGCGATAATCCCCAGAGTAACCCCTAAACTCATTGCGCCGGTATCGCCCATATAAAAACGAGCGGGCGGAATATTAAACCAGAGGAAAGCAGACAAGGCGCCAATTATCGCGCCGCAAAAAGTTGCTAAATCATAACGTCCGAGAGAGAAAGAAATAACGCCATAGGCGATAAAAGCAATTAATAGTGTGCCTCCAGCCAAGCCATCAAGACCATCAGTTTCGTTAACGGAAAACGAGGTCGCAACGATAACAAATATAAACAAAGGAATATACCAAGCGCCAATTTCAAAATTACCTAAGAAAGGAACATGAAAGACAGTCCAGTCTAATTTAAAATAAAACCAAAGCGCGCCAACAATCGCTATCAAAGTATAAATTAATATTCGATGGCGTAATTTTAAACCACCGCCACCAAGAACCCCCTTGCCGCGCACATCCAGCCAATCATCGAATAAACCGATTAAAGCGGTAATAACTAAGGCGCCCAGTGGAAGCAAGGTTTCTGCGCGTGTTAAAAAATTTAGATGTTGAAAGATTCCACCTGGAAAAAAGCGATAAAATAGTGAAAACACCAAGATTAGAATTAAAACTGTACCCCAGATTAAAACACCACCCATAGTCGGTGTTCCTTCTTTATGGGCATGCAATTCGCTAAAAACAGGTGTTGCGCCGTTATTTCGAATCTTTTTTCCTAATTTATATTTATATAAATAATGGGTTACTAAAGGGGTAGCCAGGGCGGCAAAAATAAATGCGAGTGTCGCAAAAAATAGTATTTTAACCAGGTAAAATTCCATCATAGTGAATTAGCGAAAATTAATTAAATAAACAGCCAATAAATCGATACTTATAAATAGACTAAATAAAGCAGCCGCACTTAAAAGAAAATGCACCAAAATCTTAAAGTTTTTATCTTTATGCAGTAAGGCTAAAATTATAAAATTAAGCAGAAAAACGCCAAGACTTAAAAGCGGATAATAATAAATCGACGAAGGGGCGCCCACACGATCAATCCCGAAATCAACATTATAATGAAGGACTAAAACATCCCCCGTTAAATTACGTCTAATGAGCCAGGACTGGAACCAAGAAATCAGCTGCCATAAGATTATCAAGGCAAAATAGATTAGGCTTGGCTTATAACGAAAAATCGCCCCCAAGGACGCCTTTATTTTGTCGATACTAGCGTAAAAACGCGCATAAAAATTAGAGTAAGCCATAAAATCTTGATAACGCTTAAATCCCGTAAAAATGCGGGTTAACATAATTATTCTAACACATTTTAAAATAATATAAAATAAGGTATAATAATTGTATTATGAGCAAAAAAATCATCAAGAACCTCTTTAATTACGCCGCGCGTGAAGGGGCCAAAGACTTAATAATCGAAGGCGTACCCGAAAAGATAGCTCTCCACTACCGTTTTGCTGACGGTGAGGAGCGTTCTTTCGGTTTACCGAAGAAATTGGAAAAAGACCTAAGCCTGGCCTTGCGCCAAATTTTGAAGTTAGCCCCCGACGAATTAACGACAAAAAAATATTGTAAAATTGAAGATAAAAATTATCAATTAACTTTTTATCTTACAATTAGCCCATCAGGCTCAGGAGAGAAAATAATTATTAATATTATCCCAAAAAATTCCCATCTCTTACGTTTAAAACAATTAGGCTTCGGGACGCAAAGTTTAAAACTAATTCAAAGGGCGCTTAAACGCGAATCCGGTCTTATTCTAATCAGCTCACCACAAGGCCAGGGGAAAAGCATGACTCTTTATTCCCTACTTCAAGAATTAAACAGCCCTAAACGCAATATCTATTTTATTGGTAATCGACTTGAGTACGAGCTTGAAGGCGTGAATAATCTCGCCGTCTCAAATAGTAATTGGGAAAAAGTCATGAATCACGACTCCGATATTATTGTGACAGAAATAAACACCGAAGAAGATTTCAAAAATGCGAGTACTGCCGCCGCGACAGGACGCTTGGTTTTAGCTACTATAACAGCCAACTCTGTTTGGGAAGTTTTGCTCGCCTATCTTAAATTAAAACAACCCTTGAAATTAAAATTAGATAGCCTTAAACTGATTATTAATCAACGTTTAGCTCCACTGAAAAGAGCGAATAATAAAACTAAGCGAACAGTGCGCGTTAAACGTCGAGAGATTGGCTTATTTGAAATTCTTGAATTAAGCCCGGCAATAAAAAATTTCCTGAGCGACTCAGCAATTGATAAAACAAAAGAAAAATTCTGGGAAAAATTAGGCCGCCTCGCTCTGGGTGAGGGTTATGAACCACTCAGCCATGACCATCAGAAAAAAACTAAAAACGGTTTACTATGAAAATAAGCTGTGTCGTCCCCGCTTTCAATGAAGAAAAAAATATTAGCCTGGTAATTTCCAAGCTCAAGCCTTTTGTAAATGAAATAATTATCGTTGACGATGCATCCAGCGACCGAACATTTCAAATTGCCAGTCAAAGCGAAGCAATTGTTGTTCGTCATATTATTAATCGCGGCCAGGGTGCAGCGCTCCGAACTGGAACGCAATTAGCGCTTGATCGCGGGGCTGATATAATAATCCACTTTGACGCCGATGATCAATTTCAAGCAGCTGAAATTCCTGAGATGCTGGCGCCTCTTCTTAATAATGAAGCCGATGCCGTTCTCGGCTCACGCTTTTTAAGTAAGAAATCAAATCTTCCGAAACTGAAAAATAATCTGATTATGCCTCTAGCGCGGCTCATCAACCGCTTATTTTTTAATATTCGTCTTAGTGATCCCCAAAGCGGCTTCCGTGCCCTGAGTCGCGTCAGCGCACAAAAACTAAAAATAGAAAATGACGGCATGGCGCATTGCAGCGAAATTATTTATAAGTTGTTTAAAAACAATGACCGAGTCATCGAAGTGCCGATTACCGTTGTCTATCATGAATACGGCCAAAAACTTAGCGGCGGATTTAAAATTATTAAAGATATATTAATTCAAAAATTAATTAACTAAATATGTTGCAGCAAATATTAGCACTTATCGTCATTGTTTTCTTTCTAATCCGACTTTTTAATCAGAAAAATAAAAAACAAATAAATGGCTCTGAATTTTTGCTCTGGCTAATTTTTTGGTTAATTGCTTTTGGCGCCATTATTTTTATCAAACAAATAGATGCGCTTGTTGCTTGGCTCGGTTTTTCCGGAGCAGCGATAAATATCTTAGTTTATCTTGTTGTGCTGGCTCTAATTTATCAAGTTTTCCGCATGCGACTAACAATTGCTAAAATGGAAAAAAATATCAGTGAACTTAACCAGGCCCTAAGTCTCAAGAAGTAATTTAATCCTTAATCCCTTACTATGAAAATTGCTTCAATCGTTTGCGCTTTCCCGCCTTACCCCGGCGGAATTGGTAATAGCGCCGAGCGAATAAATAATTTACTTGCTGGTGCGAATGAAATTACGACCTTTACCCCCGTAACTTTAAAACCTTGGCTTCACTATGGCCACGGCGCTTTTTTACCACAATTATTTTGGAAATTAAATAAGTTTGATTATATTTATTTGCATTATCCCTTTTTCGGTAGCGCAGAAGTTGTTTGGTTTTTTAAATTATTTTTTTCCCGTCCCAAATTAATTATTCAGTATCACATGGATGTCCGCGGTCTTAATCCACTCGGAAAATTATTAAGTATCCCGAGCCGTTTAATCCGCAATTCGCTTTTGAATCAGGCGGACACTATTATTTGCGGAAGCCTCGACTATATTAAATCTAGCCAGATTAAAGATTATTACGAGACCCATAAGGAAAAATTCCAAGAAATACCCTTCGGACTTGATATTAAAAAATTTCAACCTAAATTAATCAATCGCCATTTAGAAAATAAAACTATTGCCCGCGCGCAAGAAATTGTTCATTATATCAATGATAAATTTATCAAGCGTGATCGTTTAAACTTATTATTTGTTGGCGGGCTTGATTCCGCACATTACTTTAAAGGAGTTGAAGTATTACTAAACTCATTAGTTATTCTTTGCAGCCGCAATTGGCGCCTTAAAATAGTCGGCGACGGTAATCTGCGAGCGCGTTACGAGAGCCTAGCTCATGATTTAAAGATAGAGAAGCAAATTGAATTTGTCGGCAAAATAGATGAGCCGGAACTTATCCGCTCCTTCCAAAACGCTGATTTATTTATTCTGCCCTCAATAAATAGCAATGAAGCATTCGGCTTAGTCCTCATTGAAGCTTTAGCCTGCGGAGTACCCGTTATTGCTTCAAATTTACCGGGTGTCCGTCAAGTATTTACTGACCATGTCGAGGGATTATTAGTTGAACCAGGAAGTGTTAGTGATTTGAAGGAAAAAATTGATTCAATTTTTAAGAATGAAGAAATGCGCCGCGAAATGGCACTATCAGCAAGACGCTTAGCTGAAAAAAAATATGACAACAATCAAATCAAGAAACATTTAGAAAATATCTTTAAATAAATGAAAATTGCTCTCGCTAATAATCTATACTATCCCTATAACCGCGGTGGTGCCGAGACGGTTGTAAAAAATATGATCGCCGAACTCAAGGCACAGGGCCATGATGTTTTTTTAATTAGCTGCCGACCAAAGGCAGATTTAAATCCGACAAGTAACGGAATTAAAACATATTATTTCCCTTCTGATTATTCTCGTCTTGCGGAAATCCCGCCATACCTTCGAATATTCTGGCATGCCAAAAATATTTTTTCTTTTAAGAGGTCTGCGGAAATAAAAAAAATTTTAGTAGTCGAGAAACCAGAACTAATTATTACCCATAACTTAATGGGTCTTGGTTTTCGTCTTCCCTGCGTAATTAAAAAATTAAAAATACACCACGAGCATTACCTACATGATATTCAGTTGCTTTATCCAACTGGCCTAATGATGCTTGGCAAAGAAAAAATTGTCGACTCGTGGCCAGCAAAATTTTATCAATTATTTACTCGTGCTTTTTTCGAATCACCGGCAAAAGTAATTTCCCCTTCCCTCTGGCTACTTGGTCAACATCGCCTACGTGGTTTTTTCCACGACTCGGAAACAGAAATTAAAAATTTTAATTCGGGTGAAAAAGTAGCGAAAGAAACAACTAAACAAGACGAACAAAAATCTAAGCAAAATTTTCTCTTCGTTGGCCAGATTGAATTCCATAAAGGCATTCTCTTATTAATTAAAGCCTTCCTAAGCGCACTAGAAACAAAAGCTGATTTAAGATTAACTATCATCGGCGATGGCAGCCTTATGAGCGAAGCGAAACAATTAGCAAAAAATGATCCCAAAATTGATTTCCGCGGTCGCCTTGAAGCACCAGAGCTTAAAAAAATAATGGAGAGTAGCGATTGTCTAGTAATTCCGTCTTTATGCTATGAGAACACGCCTATGACCATCCACGAGGCACACAATTCCAAGCTCAGAGTTCTAGCCGCGAATATCGGCGGGATACCGGAAATTATAAACAGCAACGATAAGCTCTTCCGGCCTGGCGACATACTCGATTTAGAAAAGCATATTTTAAAAAAATAATAAATAAAAGAGCCCGAATATCCGGGCTCTTTTTTTAATTAACTATATATTTGAATATCCTTTATTCTTAATTAATTCCTTGCAAACGCTTATTTGCCTGGATATCAAAAATTGTTTTTTTCAAACCGTTAGACAGCGTCACAACCGGCATCCAATTCAAATTATTTTTTGCTTGTCTAATATCAGGTAAAGCTAATTCTGAAATAAATATTGGGCTATCAACATAGCTGATAGTCGAGCTTGAACCAATTTCCGAAATTATAAGATTAACAAGCGTTGTTAAATTAACATCGACATCTGAGCCAATATTAATTGGTCCAGCAATATCGGTTGTCATAATTTTCATGACGGCGTCTAAAGCGTCTTCAATATAACAAAAAGAGGAAGAAAAACTGGCGCCTCCCGGAATAATGATTTCTTTATTTTCCAAAGCATTATTTATAAAATCAGGAATCATTTGGTCGTCGTTCTGCTCCATTCTTGGACCATATATTCTAAACAAGCGAATTATCTTCGTATCAATATTGTATATTGACCGATAATTTGAGACCATTGTTTCCGCGAAACGTTTACCCTCGTCATACGAGCTACGTTCCGATAAATTATCGACTCGTCCCAAATCCATTTCAGTTACTTTAAGCTCAGGGTTATCGCTCTGACGCGGACCGTAAACTACCGAAGAAGAAAATTGCAAAAATTTAGCATCATATTTAACGGCGATATCGAGCAAATTCTTAACGGCAAACGAATTAGCGAGTAATGTCGCTAAACGGTTAGTTAAAAACCGGCGCGGCGACATCGGGCAAGCTAAATTATATATTTCCTGGATACCTTGAAATTCAATTTTAAATTTCTTTAAATCTTCATGTCCTTCAAGATCAAGAGGTTTGCTCAAGTCGTGATTAATAAAAGCAAAATCAGGACTAGCGAGAAGATGGTCAATATTACGTTCACTGCCAGAAATAAAATTATCAACGCAGATAACCTTACAAGTTTTAATTAATTCATCGCATAAATGCGAACCGATAAAGCCGGCGCCGCCAGCGACGAGTACATTTTTCTTATCGAAAATTACTTGTTTAGACATATGTTTGAGCTCTTTGCCATTAGGCAAAGGCGGCTATTTAATTATTTATTCTTATTATACCAAGATTAACGCCTCCGCTCCAGCTTGCCTCCCAAGCATAGAAAGACTCAAGAAGAGTACCGGCGTTATCAAAGACACGAACATGCGGCGTTGCCCCGGCACTGGCGCCAAGCGCAATTTCGTTAATGCCGTCATTGTTCAAATCACCGACGGCTAAATTTACCCCGCCTTGCCAAGCTTTGCCATAAGCGAGAAATTGCTTTTGCAAAGTTCCGTAATTATTAAAAATCTTAACTTGTGGCTCTCTCCCCTTACCAGGAGAAACTATAATTTCAGCGCGATCATGATCTTTGCGGCCATTAATATTTGCGACCGCGACTTTAACTCCGCCCCGAAATTTCTTTTCATAAGCGAGCCAAGCGCCAATTAATTTACCATCACGACTATAAATTTTAAGTTGTGGTTCCTGACCGCTAGCATAAGCGACCACAATTTTGTTCTCTCCCTTGCCCTCTAAATCACCGACGGCGATATTAAGACCGCCGATATATTTTTTGTCTCCGGCCAAAAATTGTTTCTGCAATTTTCCCTGATTATTAAATATTCTCACTTGGGCTGTGCCGCGAGAGGCCGGGGCTGTAATAATTTCTGCTTGATCATTATTGCTTGAAATTGAGACTGCGACATTAATGCCGCCGCGGAAATTTTTATCAAAAGCGAGAAATTTTTTCACGAGCTTGCCGTCTTTGTTAAAAATCATGACATTAGGATCACTGCCGGGCGCAGCGCCAATTATAATTTCTTCAATACCGTCGCCGTTGACATCGCCCGTTGCCAAGCTTACATTCGAGCCAATTTTTTCCGTCCAATTAATATTTTTAACCAAATCACCATTGGCCGCAGTTAATTTACTTTCTTTCGCGCCACTCGCTGGAACAACAATTATACGACCCAGACGACTATAAAGACGGTCTTTGGCCATTTCAATAGCGGAATTTAAATTTAAACGTCCGTTGCCCAATTGTCCGAGATAAGTCGGATTAAGGCGGCTAATATTATCAGTCGAAGCAAATAAAATATTAACAATTTCTCGACGGCTCAATTCCGGATTGGCCTGAGCAATTAAAGCGAGCGAAGCAGAAACGAGTGGCGCCGCCATTGAAGTTCCCGACCAATAACCGTCATAATACTTATTCGGATTATTAACATCGCTCCCTGGAGTAACCGTATTAAAAAAGCTAATCCCCGGTGCCGCGATATCGACACAATGGAAACCGTAACTAGAAAAATGTGCCTTTTGATCAAGAGCGTCAGTCGCAACAACACCAATCACCATATTCTCACCAAATTGCCCATCATAACAGGCGGGATAAATTGGTGTCTTGTCTATATTGTAACCTTCACCGGCCGCTTGCTCATTACCAGCCGCTGCCACTATCATCACGCCATTACTATGAGCCCGCTTGATCGCTTCTTGGACTGCTTCACTATAATTAAAATTAACAAAACTTAAATTAATAATATCCGCTCCATTATTCGTCGCATAATCTATCGCTCGCACCACATCAGAAATTTTTCCTTCGCCTTTATCATTCAAAACGCGAAGCGCCATAATTTTTGTCCGCCAAGTAACTCCGGCGACGCCCTGATTATTATTTCCGCGCGCCGCAATAATACCGGCAACCATAGTTCCATGAGAAACTCCCGCTTCTGTCCAGCCAGAGGAGAATTTTGGCGTCGGATTAGAATTATTTAAAACGAAATCCCAACCATTAGTATCGTCAGCAAAACCATTATTGTCATCATCTTTATTATTACCGGCAATCTCTTTTCCATTATGCCAAATATTATCGCTGATATCAGGGTGATTAATATCAATCCCTGAGTCAATCACGGCAATAACCATGTCAGGACTCTCGGAAATCTTTCCCCAAGCGCTATCAGCACGGATTTTTGCTAAATACCATTGATTCTTATAAAAGGGATCATTAGGCGTTATGCTAGCCAAAACCGGCTCGGCGAACACGAGAAAAAGTATAAAAAAAGATGTTATTATTTTTTTCATATAACATCTTCATAATAACATATTTAATGGTTTTTTTGTAGACACTTTTTACTAGAGATTTTCAATCTCTTTAAGCGTTTCAGTGGCGCAACGACGCCAACTAAACTTTTGGCTCTGGATTAAGCCCTTGGCTATTAAATCATTGCGGAGAGCCTCATCTTTAACAATCCGAACCATGGCTTCGGCGATTGAATGCTTATTATTTTGATCAAAATATAAGACTGCGTCCTCGGCAATTTCGCGCAAAACAGGAATATTTGAAGCAATCGTCGGTAGACCGCAAGCCAATGACTCAAGAATCGGTATACCGAAACCTTCATGTTTAGTTGGGAAAACAAAGGCGCTAGCGGCATTATAAATATAAGGCAAATCTTCTTCGCTAACCCAACCCGGAATATAAACATCGTTATTTAAATCAAATTCCTCAATAACATATTTTACTTCGTCAAAGCCATAGGCCGCATTACCGATTAAAACTAATTTTTCTTTAATTTCGGGATTATTTTCGCGCACAAGCGATAAAGCTTCAATTAAAGCCGGTGTATTTTTCTTTTTCTCTAAACGTCCGACATAAAGAAAAAATGGCTGAGTGAGATTATATTTATCCAGAACCATCTGCATTTTATCACTATCTTTAAGAGGACGGAATAATTCATTATTATAGCCGTTATGGACAACAGCAATCTTCTGTATTTTTGTCTTAGGATATAAGCTAATAATTTCCTGTTTAGTAAATTCGGAAACAGTAATAATTTTTTTGGCATGGCGAAGCGCAAAAGCAGTTGACCAATATAAATAATCAACGGAATCAGAGCGATATTTACCAAGAGTAATAAGTTTAACTAAAAAATTAACCAAACGGCGCGAACCCGCGATTTTTGTTTTAACTTTTTCCGAAAAATATAAATTTTGCTCGCGAACGAAAGCAATATCATGAATAGTATTAACAGTTTTTCGCGGACTAAAGAGAGGTAAAGTATGAGCCGGAACAAAGAGCACATCCGGGCGCTTCCAAAGCATTTCGAGCGAGAGACGGCCCAGGGTCCAAAATGAATATAAAGGCCAATTTAAATATTTAAAAGTGAAATTAGGATTATCATGAACGGCATCGATTAATTCTGGCGTCGGAGGCGTATTCAAATATAACCAATATTTATTTGTCTTATCGATGACTGCTAAATTTTGGATAAGATAAAATGAATACCACTCTGTGCCCGTCTTACGTTGTCGATTGGCGCGAGAGGCGTCAATACCAATAATCATAAAATAAAAATAAAATTCCGGGGAATGAGCCGGAATTTAATTACTTAGTCGCCAAAATACTGCGTTTATATGAATCTAAATTGTCCAATGCAATACCAGTTCCCTTAGCGACGCAGAGCATCGCGTCATCAGCAACATAGGCTGGGACACCAGTTGTTCGAGAAATTAATTGATCAATATTTCGTAAAAGCGAGGAACCACCAGTTAGCACGATCCCCTTGTCCATAATATCCGCCGATAACTCTGGGGGTGTTTTTTGTAAAACTTTTTTTGCCGCTGAAATAATGGCCTCTAATTCATTTTGAATCGCTTCAGTTACATCATCGCTTGAGACAGTAATACTTCTAGGTAGCCCAGTAACGATATCACGACCCCGAATTTCCATATGCAATTTGTCCTCCATATAGAGAGCCGAACCAATATTTATTTTAATTTCTTCAGCCGTTCTTTCGCCAATAGCTAAATTATATTTTTTTCGTACATATTCTAAAATGGCAGCGTCAAATTTATTGCCTCCAACACGAACAGAAGTCGAAGCAACGATACCACCCAAAGAAATAACAGCCATTTCCGCGGTTCCGCCACCAATATCAATAACCATATGACCGGTTGCTGAACCGATTGGAATATCGGCGCCGATCGCAGCCGCTACCGGCTCTTTAATAATATAAGCGGCTTTAGCACCAGCAGCGATTGTGGCTTCGATAACCGCCCGGCGTTCAGTAGAAGAAATTCCGGCTGGAACTGCAACCATAACCTCTGGTCGAAATAAGCGGATACCACCTAAAGTTTTATTGATAAAATAACGAATCATCGCCTCGGTCGCTTTATAATCAGCAATTACCCCATCCTTAAGCGGTCTGACCGCCAAAATAGTATCCGGAGTACGGCCAATCATATCTTTTGCCTCATTTCCAACCGCTAAAATTTTCTTATCGGCTATTGAAACCGCAACAACACTTGGCTCATTAATAACAATCCCGCGTTTCGGCAGGTGGACAAGCGTATAAGTTGTACCGAGATCAATCCCGATTCTTTTGATAAACATAATAAAAAACCTTAACTAACTCATCTTAGTATTTTTCGATGTTTTAGTCAAATTAGCGATTTATTCCTCGTAATCGCGGTCGTCGTTATCGTCGTCTTTATCCTTGTTAGCGACAATCTTTTTTACCTTCTCGGCGAACTCAAATGTATCAAATTCTTCCTTGAAGAAAACATAGTCAGCGCCGAGCTCGAGTGAGCGACTACGACTATCCTCATCGCTTAAATCAGTAAAGATAAATATTTCTTTTTCGCTTAATTCATCATCACTCTTAATTTTTTTAACAACCTCAAAACCATCTATCTTCGGCAAAATTAAATCAAGAATAATATAATCGGGATCGAAATCTTTTATTTCTTTTATTAGCTCCTCAATCTCTTCATTAGCCTCACTAATCTCAACATCGATGTCGGCGGCCGTAAATTGTGATTCTAAACCGTATAAGATATTAGCGTCATCCTCGACGATAAATATTTTTTTACTTTTCATAGGATTATTTTTTTAGTTTTTGCCACCAGGCATTATTATTTTTATACCAATTAATAGTTTCTTCAAGGCCAGTCGCAAAATCGATCTGCGGCTGCCAGCCTAATTCAGTTTTCGCTTTTGTATAATCAATTGCATAGCGCAGATCATGTCCTAAGCGATCGCTGACATATTCGACCATATCGCTCCCCGCCACCATTGTTTTTAAAATTAGCTCCGTAATTTCTAAATTACTTTTTTCACTATTTCCGCCCAAACAATAAGTTTCGCCAATCTTACCATTTTTAATAATGAAATCCACACCTCGATTATGATCATCAACATGTATCCAATCACGAATATTTTTTCCAGCACCATAGATAGGAACTTTTTTGCCCATTATCAAATTCGTTACAAAGAGCGGGATCAACTTTTCCGGATATTGGTAGGGACCATAATTATTTGAGCAATTGGAAATTGTGATTGGTAATTTATGAGTATGGAAATAAGCGCGGACTAAATGATCGGCGGCCGCTTTTGAAGCGCTATAAGGTGAGCGTGGGTCATAGGGAGTTTTTTCTGTGAACTTCGGCGCATCAAGAGCAAGAGAACCAAAGACCTCGTCGGTTGAGATATGATGGAAACGAATATTCCCATTATTTTTTGCGGCCTCAAGCAGAACGCGCGTACCCTCAACGTTAGTTTTAATGAAATCGGCGCTATCTTTTATTGAACGATCGACATGGCTTTCAGCGGCGAAGTGAACTATTAAGTCCATCCCCTTCACACTTTCGTTTACTAAATCCTCATCGGTAATATCGCCTTGGATAAACTTATAATTAGGCATGTTTTCGATATCGCGTAGGTTATCAAGATTACCGGCATAAGTCAAAACATCAAAATTAACAATTTGATCCTCAGGGTAATTCTTGAACCAATAATGGATAAAGTTTGAACCAATAAATCCGGCGCCGCCGGTAACAAAAATCTTCATAATTAAGATATTAATTTTTTAGCTACTAGCCCGGCCTCGCCTTCTGCGTAGTCACTCTGCGGCCACTGCACGTGTCCATCGCCCTCATGGCGCGGGATAACATGAAAATGCAAATGTGGAACACCTTGCCCGGCAATCGGATCATTATTCTCCATGACGTTATAGCCTAAAACACCTAATTTATCTTTCAACAACTTGCCCATCTTTTTAACAACAAGAATTATATCAGCTAAAACATCAGCTGGCGTTTCTTCGATATTAGCATAATGCATTTTTGGCAAAACTAGGAGATGGCCAGGATTAACCGGCTTAATATCTAAAAAAACCAAAGTCTTATCATCTTCATAAATCAGGTGGCAAGGAATTTCGTGATTAACAATTTTGCAAAAAATACACATAATAATATATTAGACTATTTTATACGGGCTATTCTCGTCTTTTTCCCATCTGATTTCATCAACCTCCTGAGCTTTATTAATACCCTTATATAATTTATCCGGCATATTAATACTAAGCGCCGGAATATCCGAAATACATTTATAACCATGAACGACGCCTGGAGGGACGGTAACGACAATCGGATTATTCTCACCAACTTCCATTTCTACGGCCTCACCTTTCGTTGGTGAATTTTCGCGTCTATCCCAAAGATGGAGACGGAAGGTTCCGGGACCGAGAAAAATAAAACAATCACTTTGCGCCACGTGTTCATGGGGACCACGAATGACGCCTGGATTTGTTAAACTTATGTATGACATGGCTGGGTCAAATTCTAATTCATCGCGACGGAAAACTTCCGCTAACCAGCCTCTATTGTCATTATTTTTTGTTATTTGTTTAATTATTACACCGTGAATCATAAATTATTTTTTTTTAAATTCTTTATAAGTAATCCATTCTGCGCGCCAAGATGCGAAATTTTGGCGGCGGTATTATGAAGAGCTAAAACTAATGCTCTATCTAAATCAGAAAAACAGACAAAGCCGGCCGCGAAAGATGAATTAAAAACATCGCCAATGCCGGTTGTGTCAACCCGTTTTTTTTCTTTTATAATCTGATGGTGATAAGTTTTTTTATCATCGGAGGCAATAACGCCGTTTTCACCCATTGTAATAATAACTATCTTCGGACCAAAACTTTTAATAATTTCCAAGAGATTTTCCTCTTTATTCAAAAACGAATTTGTAAGCGTTCGGTGGCGATCTGAACTCAAAATGAGTTCAATCGCTTCATCTTTATTTATCGAAAATACGGTCGTCTTTTTTAAAAATGGCGCAATCTTCTTGAGTCCCGCCCGAAGCTGTTGACCTCCCGGATTCCAAAATATTTTTGGTCCATCTTTAGTAACGACAGAAAAAATGCTTCGTAAATTTTTTAACCAGGCGCCGGATAAAGATGATAAATAGATATTCGCCGTTTCTTTAAGAATCTTTAAATCATGTTTATCAATCACTAATTCGTGATTAGCGCCGCGAGAACCAAAAATTATCCTTTCACCACTCGGAGACACTAAAATAAAAGATGAACCGCTTTCAGCGCTTTTATTAATTTTTATCAAATTAGTTTTTACGTGATACTCTTTAAAATTATTTATTATCGTCTTCTCTCCTTCATCGCCGCCCAAGCAAGCCAGGCAAGCCGTATTTAAACCGAAATTAGACAAGCAAACGGCCGCATTAGCAGCGCCGCCCCCAAATGAATAATAAAATTTATCAACTTTGATTTTCGCTCCGTATTCGAAACCAAGAAGTCTTTGACGCAAAATATCTTTTTTATTATCAATCAGAACACCCTGATCGGTAAAAAAAGAAATATCTCGCGTGGCCCCACCAACTGTTATAAAATCGTATTTCATAATTATGCTAATTATTATTTATTTTATAATATCATATAAAAGACTTCTTTTCCAAAAAGAAAGGCTTAATTCGTTTTGAGACAAGTGCCGCTAAATTAAATAAAATTAGCGCGGAGAGTACACTCCAAATGCTCTGATAAAAAAGGGTTAACCAGAAATTAGATTGAAAAAGAAAAAAGGTTTTGTAATCGGCACTAAAAGTATATAAAATTATGGCTGCCAAAAAATTATAAAAGAAAGTCGAACTTACCATCAGAGCCAGCAATGAATACAAGGAGCGATTAGTCAGCCAATTCTTGAGAATCCATTGCGAGACTAAAAGTGAAAAGAAAAATATTATGAAATAGAAACCGAAAAAATGAAAAGATAGAACATCAAGCCAAAAACCGGCAATCAGTGCGGCGATCAAGGAAACGCGAAAATCAATAAAAAATAAAGTAAAAGTCAAAACCGTTAAAACCAAATTAAATTGACGATAAGGCTCAGGAAGTGCGCTGATAAGCGAAAATTGTAATAAAGCCAAAGCGGAAATTATTAGTATTAAGATTATAATTTTCCAAATGCGCTCCAACATAAGACAAACTTAATTAAGGGATAATTATCGTGACAACGGTTAAGTTATTTAAATTAACTAGAGGTTCGATGGTTGCGTCCTGCCAAACCTCATTGCTCTCATTGCGCACTTCAATTACCTTTCCGATAACTAGCCCACGCGGAATACTTCCGCCTAAGCCGGAGGTTATAACCGTGTCGCCGGCAGCAATTTTTTCGAGTTGCGGTATATAATTCATTTTTATAGTTAAACCCAAATCACCGTCGGTAATCCCCTGTGTTCGTGTTTGGTTTTGAATGGCGGCGGCCAATTTACACTCTGAGCTAGTCGTTAAACAAATCTTGGCGCTTGTTTCTTTAACTTCAATTATTTTTCCGATAATAACACCTTCTTCGCTAACTGCGCCTTGGCCAAGAGCAATACCATCTTTCGTCCCTCGATTAATTACTAAGTCCTGCCCTTCTTCAGTATCTTCTGCGATTGACTCGCGTGCTATAACAGCGGCCGCAATGGCTTTAAAATTATTATCGTTAATGAATTTTAATTGTTTCCGCAATTTCGAATTTTCCTCAACTAATTCTTTTTGCTCAGAGTTGGCGACTGTTAAAACAGCTACCTGATTAGTCAAAGCTTCGACACGTGCTGAGAGCGAGGCCTGACTTTCTCTATCCTGATAAGTTCGGCTAAAACTATTACCCCATTTATAAAACTGACCGCTAACGGGTTTGACGCCGTTAAGAAATAATATTTCAAGGGGACGCAAAACACCAATGGTATGTAAAAAAACCAGTAGTCCGAAAACTACCAGAAAAATTAAAATTGGGTTGTTCTTTTTTAGTTTTTTCATGAAAAAAAATTAGGAGACAAAAATATTATTCTTGGTTATTAGCCAGGACAACTTTTTCTAATAATTCTTTATTACCGAGCAAGAGGCCGGTTCCACGCGCAACACAAGTTAGCGGATCATCAACAATCTTAACCGGAATCTTTGCGGCTGAAGATATCGCTTTATCGAGGCCGCGGAGCAAAGCGCCACCGCCAGATAAATAAAGGCCACGTTCATAAATATCTGACACTAATTCCGGCGGAGTAGTTTCTAAAATTGTTTTAATAGTTTCAATTATCTTGGAAATCGTTCGACTAATCGCTTCACGCACTTGCTTGTCGCTAATCATGATTGCTTTCGGGAGACCAGTTAATAAATCACGACCACGAACTTCTATTTCCTTTGGTTCATCAAGCGGCACAGCGGAACCGATTCCGATTTTAATACTCTCGGCTAATTGCTCGCCAATTAAAATATTAAATTCTTCACGAATATACTCAATAATATTATTATCAAATTCATTGCCAGCCGCTTTGAGTGAGCGCCAAGTTACGACGCCACCAAGCGAGATTACAGCGATCTCGGTTGTCCCGCCACCAATATCAACAATCATAGTTGCTGTTGCTTCCGTTACCGGAAGACGAGCGCCGATAGCGGCAGCCATGGCCTCTTCAATTAAATATACTTTTCGGGCCCCGGCCGAACGAGCCGCATCTTCAACCGCTTTTTTTTCAACTTCAGTTAAATCAAGCGGGATACCGATAACGACACGTGGACGAGAAATTAAAGTAAAATTTTCACTATGAACTTTATTAATAAAATACTTCAACATTTTTTCCGTAATTTCAAAATCAGAAATAACGCCATCGACTAAGGGTTTAATAGCTTCAATATGGCCGGGAGTTTTGCCGACCATTTTCTTGGCCGCTTCTCCAACCTCGAGAATTTCATTAGTTCTTTTATTAATCGCAACTACACTCGGCTCATTAACAACAATTCCTTTATCGGCAACATAAACAAGGGTATTACGAGTACCAAGATCGATACCTAAATCATGGCTGAATTTTCCGAGCAGTTTATTGAACATATTTAAAATTCATTTAATAAATAAGGGGGTAAACAGGGGAAATAATGTGCGATATCGTCTTTAATAGCATTTGGCAAATAGCCAATCATGTTTTGCCGTCTGGCCACTAATAAAACATTTCTTATTCTTTGGTGCGGCATTTTCTTTTTCAGTAAGCAAAACACGAGAAACGATTCCGTATTTTTCCTTCAACTCTTTTTCCGTTTCTGCATCTTCGCTCCAGCTTGCTTCAAACCAGCCGACCTGATCTTTAATTTCATCCCAGGACTCTATCCGGTTAATATTTTTACTTGAGAAATCTTGTGCCTGAGCATATAAATTCTCATGAATTTCTTTCATTGTCTTCGGTAAATATTCTTCGAGACTAGCGAGCTCAATAATTTCTTTTTTGCCGTTATCACGACGGAAAATAGTTAATTTTTTTTCGGATGCCTCTTTCGGACCGATTTCTAAGCGAACCGGAACGCCGCGAACTTCCCAATAATTAAATTTGAAACCTGGAGTTTGGCCGTCGCGGGCATCAATCTTAATTCGATATTTATCAGAAAAATTTGTTTTTATATTTTCGCAATATTCTAAAACTTGCTTACGCGCTTCTTCATCTTTATAAATCGGAACAATAACGATTTGGACCGGAGCGATATTTGGAGGCAAACGTAAACCATTATCATCACCGTGCACCATAATTAAGGCTCCCACTGAACGCCAAGATAAACCCCAGCTATTTTGATGACCAAAATGAAATTCACCGTCAGCACCTAAATATTTAACATCAAAAACTTTCGCAAAATTAGTTCCTAGATAATGACTAGTTGCACCCTGAATCGCCTTTCCGTCACGCGCCATTACCTCAGCAGTTAAAGTCATAACTGCACCGGCAAATTTTTCGCTCTCGGATTTACGGCCGCTAAAAGTTGGAATTGCCATGAACTCATAAACTGATTTATAAATACCAAGCATTTTTCCAACTTCCGCGCGCGACTCTTCTTCACTCGCAAAAACAGTATGACCTTCTTGCCAGAGAAATTCGCTCCAACGTAAAAAGGCGCGTGGTCGCTTTTCCCAGCGAACAACATTCGCCCATTGATTTAAACGAAGTGGTAAATCCTTATAGCTCTGAATCCATTTAGCGTAAGTTTTATACATCGCCGCTTCACTCGTCGGCCGAATTGCTAATTTATTAACTAATTCTTCGCCGCCAGCATGAGTAACGATAGCGAGTTCGGGAGAAAAACCTTCAACGTGATCCTTCTCGGCCTCTAAATTTTCGAGCGGCACAAAAATTGGAAAGTAAACATTTTCCACACCATCCGCTTCCAATTGTCGGCTCAGTTCAGCTTTAATTAATTCCCAAATTTTTAAACCATAAGGACGGACGATGCCGCAGCCGCGAACCTCCGAAACCTCGGCTAATTCCGCGTCTCGGACAACATCTTGATACCAGCCCGGAAAATCAACCGATTGTTTAGTAATTGTTCTCTTTTCGTTAATCGCCATATTTTATAAATTTGTATTTTTGAGCTCTTTTCTATTATCCTAACTTAAAAAAAGCTAGCTGTAAAGCTACTTTTTCACCATTTTTTTAAGCGCTGCCTTGACCCTTTCGCCACTATCTGTGAGGCTAGGGTCGACCATATTAAAAGCGGCTCGCGCTTCGCTCAGAGAGTACCCTAAGCTCATTAAAGCATCGATTTCATCGCTGCCAGCTAAACTTGGCGAACCAAGACTGGCGCCGCTCGTAGTTCGCAAAACTTTTGTTTTAAGTTCTAATACTAAACGCTCGGCCGTTTTTTTTCCAATACCGGAAACTTTAGTTAATAAATCAGCGTCACCGCGAATAATTGCCTCTTTAATATCACTCGCACTCGCCATTGAAATTACTCCCAAGGCTGATTTCGGACCAACGCCGGAAACGCTTAATAGTAATTCAAATAATTCTAAATCTTCAAGCGTTTTGAAACCATATAAATCGCTCGCTTCTTCTCGAACCTGATGATGAGTATATACTTCCGCATTATCGCCAAGCTTTAACTCGTTTAAAAAATTCTCACCGGTAAATACCTGATAGCCAATACTGGCAACTTCAATAATTGCGTAATTAAGCGTTTTATTAATTATTTTTCCGTGAAGATAAGCAATCATATTATTTTGTATTTTTTCTTCTTAGTACCGATAAGTCAGGCACGTATCCAACTTCTTCATAAAGCTCAATAAATGCCGTCTGACTACCGCCGCCGCCATGAGCCTCTTCAAGCGCCGTTTCTTTTTTAGCATCCCAAAGATGAGTAAGCTTTATGCTTATTATATCATAACTCGGCCTAATAATCTCCACCGTATCACCAATTTTAATCGTATTATGAACCTGAAAATAGACTCGCGTTTTTTTGTCTTTCGTTAGTTCAGTCTTTAAGACCTGACCGCAAAATTCCCAATCGCTCGTATTATGAGAATTGGCAATATTTTGTTCAGCTTTACCTCCCAATAGAAAACCAGCCGTATAGCCGCGATGGACTAATTTAGTTTCAAGCTCAATAAATAAATAGCCAAGCTCTGTCTTTAATTTAGCTTGACTGGTTTTTTTATTAATTAGGTCAAGCGCACGGCGATAAATACCACAGACCGTCGCCTGATAATATACGCTTTTCGCGCGGCCTTCAATCTTAAAACTCGTAATTCCCGCGGCCGCTAAATCTTTAATGTATTTAAGTAAACATAAATCCTTAGAATTAAGTAAATATGTCCCGTGTTTTTCTTCAACAAGTTCTAATTCCTCGTCATGATTACCAGTTTTTAAAGTCACGTCATACTCCCAGCGACACGGTTGCGCGCAGTCACCAAGATTGCCGCTCCGGTCGAGTATCATTTTAGACAAAAAACAGCGACCAGAATAAGCCATGCACATTGCGCCATGAACAAAATATTCTAATTCAATCTTCGGAACCGCCTTATGAATTTCTTTTATCTCTTTGAGCGTTACTTCGCGACCTAAAATTATTCTCTTCAAACCCTGCTTAGCCCAAAACTTAACCGCCTCAAGATTTGTACAATTAGCCTGAGTTGATAAATGAATTTCCGCCGTCGGCCAAACTTTTTTTATCACATGGATAATACCTGGGTCAGATACGATTAACGCATCGACTTTCATCGCTTTTATCGCCTTTAAATAGGCCGGCAATTTCTTGATATGTTCATTATGGGCAAAAATATTAACGGTAACGTAGACTTTCTTCTTTTTATCATGGGCATATTTAACAGCGGCCTTGATTCCCTTAAGATCAAAGTCGTTTATTCGGACGCGGAGGGAAAAGTCCGGAATACCCAAATAGACTGCATCAGCACCATAAGCGAAGGCCGTTTTCATTTTAAGTTCATTCCCGGCGGGAGCAAGTAATTCAAATTTTATCATAAGATTAGCCAAATTTAATTATAATTTATTATAGTATATTTTAGAGTATTAATAAATATTGACAAGATTAATAAAATGTGCTATACTTTTAAGTTAAAGGAATGAGAGCGCTTGTCGTTCTTTCATAATTGAATAGCTTATCTAACCCCTAAAACCAATTACCCATGAAAAACAGAATCATGATTGCCCTGACCTTGGTATCCGTATTAATTGTCAGCAACTTATTTGCCCAGGATGACCACCTTGTCATTAAAAACGGAACAACGTTGACTGTTTACACTTTGACTACCTATGGCAGCGGTAGCACTGAAATCAGTACCAATACCTACACCGGCACAGATGTGTCCATTCTAAAATCTCTGGAAATACCCCAGGATGCTTGGCCTCTCTTCGCCAATAACACCAATCTCCTTTTCTCCACCCAGGCGTTTGTGCTCGCACAGCAAAAAACAGAAATCGAGGAGAACCATGAAGTCGCCACGCAGGATCTCGACTGGGCCACTAATCAACTCGAAATCTACAAAACATTATTCTGGGCCGTACTTGCTTGCGCCGCACTCATAATAGTGATCTTATTAATAAATCTTTCAAAGGCAAAAAAACGCAGCTAAGCTATTCTAAAGCAAACACAAACTCGTAAACCAAAAGCCCCAAGCACAGAACATCGTGCATGGGGCTTTTTTACATTCAAAAAGATTTATTTCTCTTCCCTTTACTTCTTTAGGCCGAGCATTAATTTAACTTCATCAATCTTTACCTCTTTACTAACCAGAACTTCCGGCAAGGAGTCAACGAAATTAATTTCCGTGCTTAATGTATCTTTCATGATATCCATTTTCTTTTTAATAAGCGCGGATTTTAATTCTTCGCTCGCCCCAGCAATATAAATACTTGTCTCATCATTAATATTTAGATTTCCTTCTTTACGTAACATATTAACGAAGCGAATCAATTCTCTCTTCAAACCTTCTTCTTTTAATTCCGGCGTAATTTCCGTATCGAGCTCAACTTCAATCTTATCTTCTTTAGTCTCCGCAAATTCTACACCGGTTAAATTTAATTCATCTTTAATGAGCTCAATATACTCAGGCGCAATTTCTGACTTAACTTTAACAGTAATTTTCGAAAGCATCTGACGAATCTTAATTCCGGCCTCATCGCGCTTCGCGAGCCCAAGCTCAACAATCTTACGAATCACGTCCATGTCAGCTAATAATTTTGTATTGTCAGTCTCATCGTTCACTGGCCAGGCTTCTAAATGAACAGAGCGATTTGCGTCATTAAAATTATAGCCATTAACTTTCTGCCAAAGATTCTCGGAAACAAAAGGCATGAAAGGCGCCATTAATTTAGCTAGTTCTCCTAAAACGTAATGAGTCGTCGCAAGTGCATTTTTCTTATCTTCTAAGTCATCGGACTTAAAGCGATCGCGGCTTCGGCGTAGATACCAAGTTGAAAGCTCATCAATAAATTCTGGAATTTGGCGAGCGGCTTCATAAATATGATACTGATTTAATTCAAAAGTCATGCTCTTAGTTAAAACTGAGAGTTTTGCGAGAATCCATAAATCTAAAACATTTTGACTCTCTGGTTTTTTTGCTTCACCTTTTTCTTCCGTGGCGTATGTTTCATAGAATTTATAAACATTCCAGAGCAACATTATATTTTTTCGGAAAACATCTTTAACGTCATCTAAATCATAACGTTTCCCTTCGCCGGGTTGATTAATCGTATACATATGCTGACGAACCGCATCAACGCCATATTGCGAAATAACTTCCCAGGGACTAACAATATTCCCTTTTGACTTCGACATTTTCTTGCCGAATTTATCATTAATATGACCGAGACAAATTACATTTTTATAAGGTGTCCCTTTACCCAAGGTCGTAGAAATAGCGAGTAAGGTATAGAACCAACCACGAGTCTGATCAATCGCCTCGCAAATATACTCAGCTGGGAATTGAACATTGTTATCAATCATTTCTTGATTTTCAAAAGGATAATGATGCTGCGCATAAGGCATGGCGCCAGAATCAAACCAGCAATCAAAAACTTCTTTGACGCGTTTCATTTTTCCGCCGCATTCAACGCAAGTAAATTCATAAGTATCGATTTCCGGTTTATGGATATCCGAGTCTATTGTAACTTTCTGGCCACTTAATTCGCCAAGTTCTTCAACGCTACCAATTACGTGATGCTTATTGCATGTTTCACATTCCCAAATTGGAAGTGGTGTACCCCAATAACGTTCACGCGAAATCGCCCAATCTTTAACATTATTTAACCATTCGCCAAAGCGACCTTCTTTAATATGTTCAGGGACCCAATTAATATTTTTATTATTCGCCGATAATTTTTCCTTAAGTGTGCTCATGGCAATAAACCAAGAGTCTTTTGCATAATAAAGAAGCGGAGTATCACAACGCCAGCAGAAAGGATAGTCATGCTCGTAAATTTCTTCTTTAAAAAGTATTCCCTTCTCTATTAAATAATCGATAATAATTTTTTCCGTTCCGGCGCTTTTGACAAATTTTCCTTCGAGGCCGTAAGCGGATAAATCATTTGTGAAATGGCCGGCTTCATCAACCGTATGAACTTTTGGTAAGCCAACTTCTTCTCCTAAATTATAATCGTCCTCACCGTACATAACAGCGGTATGAACAACGCCGGTACCGTCCGAGGTAGTTACAAAATTTGCCGGCACAACGCGATAAGCCTTTTTACCAGACTTAATTTCGTCAGCGCGAATTAAAGGAATTTCAAATAAAGGTTCATATTCTAAATCTAATAATTCAGAGCCTTTGAATTCTTTAATAATTTCATGGCTTAAATCTTTAAATACTTTTTCAGTGAGTTCTTTAGCTAAAACAAAATTTTCATTTTCATGTTTTACAAGAACATAATCAATATCTTTTCCAACGGCAAGCGCAACGTTCCCCGGCAAAGTCCAAGGAGTAGTTGTCCAAGCTAAAATAAAATCGCCCGGATTAACCTGAGAGTTTCCATGAGTGACTTTAAACTTTAAATAAACCGAATTATCTTTCGTTAATTTATAGCCTTGGGCGACTTCATGAGTTGAAAGCGCAGTGCCGCAACGCGGACAATGGGGCACAACTTTATGACCTTTATAAACCAAGCCTTTTTTATCGATTTCTTTTAATATCCACCACAAAGATTCGATATAAGTATTTTCATAGGTAATATAAGGGTGCTCCATGTCTACCCAAAAAGCGATGCGGCGAGTTAATTTCTGCCATTCATCAAGATAGACCCAAACACTCTCCTTACATTTTTCATTGAATTCTTTAATACCGTATTTTTCAATATCTGGTTTGCCAGAAATTCCTAATTGTTTTTCAACCTGAAGTTCTACCGGAAGTCCGTGTGTGTCCCAACCAGCTTTACGCTCAACCCGATATCCATTCATGGTTTTAAAACGCGGCATAACGTCCTTAAAAGAACGCGCTAAAACGTGATGAATGCCCGGCATGCCATTAGCTGTTGGCGGCCCTTCGAAAAAAACATAATTACCTTGCGGTGAATTTTTCTGAATTGATTTGGCAAAAATATCTGACTTTTCCCAAAAATCTAAAATTGTTTCTTCCATGGCGACAAATGCATTCGCTGGCGCCGGATGATTAACAGCAGCTGGAGGAGCTTGCTTTACTTTATCTGACATATTTTTTATTATAATTATTCTTTATCTTTATTTTCAATATTATCTTCGGGCTTTAACGCATGAATCTCGTCGATAAGTCCCTTAATGCTTACGCTATTAGTTACTTTCTTTTTTTCGCTTTGCACCTTTTCCGCTTCGGCGACTTTCTTATACATTTCATCGATCATCTTATCGGCAATGGTCTTGCGCGGCACTCTTTGCTTCTCCGCAGGCTTCGCGAGTCCAGTTGCTTCAAAATCACTAATCAAATCAAATTGCCCATCGTTATGACGTCCTAATGACATATAATTTAAATTATTTTAGATAATTTAATAGTTCTTCTGGCGTTTTAGCGACGCCGCTAAATAGAACCTTGCGACAAATTTCTTCGTCCTTTTCATCGAAAACGTAAATAGCTTTATTAACAGCGACAGAGTAACCAATTTCCATACTAACACTAACACCAGAATAGCCTTCTTCATTATAAACATAAACCGCATCCGCCATTCTAATTTTATAAAAATGATCGTGCGTTAAACCAAGCGCAACAAATTTCTTATCAAAATCTTTAAGATCCGCCCAAACTCCTCCAGAAGCACGATACAAATGCGGCTCAAAGACGACAACGCCCAGAGCTTTTAATCCTTTTGCGAATTCTCGCATTTGTGGAGCAAAGCGATTACTCCCACATATAACGACTGATTTCATATGTTTTTTTATTTTTCATTATTTACGCATTCTTCTAAGGAAGATTGAATAGCGTGATACTTATTCATATCAACTTTTTGCATTTCATACGACTCACCATCTTTTGCGTCCGGCTGAACAACTTTCTCGTAGCGATATTCATCTATTTTATTAAATCCTAGTTTACCGTTCTCACCGTATACTGCCTGCCATCTTTTCTGCTCAGTTTCAAGCTCTTCAAGCTCAGGGCCCGATAGACCTTCTTCTTTTTTCTGATTTAATCTTTTTAAATTAGCATTCTCAACTACCCAAGTAAATTGGTGCTCGCCGCCAAACTCTTTCTTATAGTAATTAGCGATTTTGGTTACCGTTTTTAAGAAGGCGTTATCTAACGCCGGCGCGATGCCTTCACCTCGCAAACGAGTTAATATTTCTCCGGTAATCGCTTCTTTATTAATATAGCCTCTTTTTTCATCATGAGATAGACCATCTGGCCTAATATCAGACAGGCGCAAGCCAACGACTTTACCGTCAATCGGATTAGTAGCCACCAAGACCAAGCGTCTTTTATTATCAGTTGCAAAACCGTCATCGCCGATCCAACTTAAACAATCAACTTTTATTTCTTTTCCCTGGCTAGTTTTTTCCATAATCGGGTCATAGCTAAAAACATATCCCTTCTCGGCTGATTCTTCCTTGCCCTCAAGCGCACTTAACAACAAGCTGGCCGACTTAGAAAAATTCTCTGGTGTTTTCTTGCTTGTGTCGAAACTTTTTTCTAATTCGTTTCTAGTTTCTTTTTGTAAATTAACTATTTCATTTTTAATTTCCACAAATTCTTTTTTTTCATCCTCAGTAACATTAGGGATAGTATCTAAAACATGTTCGCCCCCGGTGATTGCGCTAGTTACCTCTTGATCAATTTTTAACTCAGTAGTTCCACGTAATTTTTCCCAATCAAGCTCAACAATATTTTCTGCCTTTGACTCGGGCGCCCGCTGCTCATTTTTATTTAAAACTTCATCCATATTTAAAATTATTATTGAATTTTTTTTCTTAATTCTTTTAAATCGGCTTGCTGTTTAGCGATAAATAGGTTATTCAAAAAAACAAATTGCTTATTTTTTATAAGGTTTAATTTAACAATAAAACTATCGTAAATTTTTTTAATCTTAATTTCATCTGAGTCCGATTGTGAAACCTTAATTTGTTCTAAATTTTCCGAATCTATATCCATATAATATCTAATTTGAAACTACATAAGCTAGAACATCGAATTTATTATCGCGAAATTCTATCATCTCGTACTCTGGACGAATAATTAACTCAAGATGTTCGGGATATTTCAATAAATATTCTTTTTTAAATAATTCATAATCGGTTTCGAAATCGTTACAGCCAACTTGCGGACGCTCCATGTCTGGTTTTCGAATACGCAGATGGGTTATTTTATTATCACCAGCGACAATCGGTTTAAATAATTCCACGCGTGGACCGTTATTATAATTATAAGGATCACCTAGGGTTTGCAGATTAGCAAATAACAATTTATATTCAGTTTCATCGTGTGAAAAAATAGTTAATGATTTAATCGGAAAAGATTTGCCAACGATACTTTTGCAAAGACGAGCCGTTTCCTTGGCAATATATTTTACTGTCTCAATTAATTCTGTTTTATTTTCGATTAATTTACTCATTAAGTTATTTCCCATGACACTGCTTATATTTTTTACCGCTCCCACATGGGCAAGGATCGTTCCGACCTACTTTCTCGCCGCTCTCCCCTTTGGTTTTTTCATGGACTAAATCAGCCGTATTGCGCGCTTCAGCCTGTTTATGCATTTCTTTAGCCGCTCCGGTAAATTCTAATTTACTCGCCGGTTGCTCGGCAAATAATTTTATTTCCGGTATATTAGCCATAGCGAGCGCATCGGCAGTTTTAAATATCGCGTAAACAACATTCTTATTTATAAGTGCATTTAATTCTTGATACATGGTCCAAGCTTCTTTCTTATACTCAACGAGCGGATCACGCTGACCGTAGCCGCGTAAACCGATACCCCGTCTTAAATAATCAACCGTTTCTAAATGCTCAACCCACATCTCATCGATTGAACGAATAAGTATTCCCTTTTCAACTTCTTTAAATTCAACGCCGACATTAATAAATTTCTCAACTAGGGCGGCATAAAAATTATCAGATTCTGATACTAAATAATTTAAAATATCTTCTCTAATCTCATCCTTTGTCTTATCACTCTTAGCAAGTTCTTCTAATTTATTTTTAACTTCAATCGGCGCGGTCCAAATCGTGCGCATGGTTTCATAAATTTCTTTCAAACTCCATTCGCTCTTATCATCGCTTGCAGTATGAAAACTAGCAACCGCATTAATTTCGGCGTGCACCATCTCAGCGATAATTGAAGTTAAAGTCTTTACTGTTCCTGTTTCAATTTCATTTCTTTCATCGTCATCATTAATATTCTTGAGTTCAATGACTTCTTTACCTTCCGCAATTTCTAGAATCTCACGGCGTCGTTTATAAATAGCTGTACGATGTTTATTAATAACATCATCGTATTCAACTAAATGTTTTCTGATATCAAAATTATTCCCCTCAACTTTCTTCTGAGCGGATTCAATTGATTTCGAAATCATCTTATTCTCAATTGGCATATCAGCCGGAACATTTAAAGTTTGCATTAGACCTTTCATGCGATCGCCACCAAAAATACGCATCAAATCGTCATCGGTTGAAACATAGAACTGGGATGAACCCGGGTCTCCCTGACGACCAGCGCGACCTCTTAATTGATTATCGATGCGGCGCGACTCATGTCTCTCAGTACCGACGACGTGAAGGCCTCCCAGAGCTCGAATTTCTGCTTGTTCATCCTCTTTCGGCGGATTACCTCCCAAAATAATATCGACGCCACGACCAGCCATATTAGTAGCTAGGGTGATTGCGCCTTTACGCCCGGCTTGAGCAATAATTTCCGCTTCCCGTTGATGGTTTTTCGCATTTAACATTTGCGGACGGAGCCCTTCGCGCTCCATCAAAGCGGCAAATATTTCATTTTTTTCAATTGAAATTGTACCGATTAAAACCGGTTGTCCTTTTTCACTGCGTTCTTTAACATCACGAATAACCGCATTGAATTTATCCATTTCCGTGCGATAGATTAAATCGTTCAAATCTTTTCTGACATTCGGTTTATTAGTTGGAATAACAATCGTATCGAGATTATAGATCTTATGAAATTCCTCGGCTTCCGTTGCGGCTGTCCCAGTCATACCGGACAATTTTGTGTAGAGACGGAATAAGTTTTGAAAAGTAATTGTCGCCATGGTCTGGGATTCTTTTTGGACTTTAACACCCTCCTTTGCTTCAATCGCTTGATGTAAACCTTCGCTATAGCGACGGCCCGGCATTAAACGTCCGGTAAATTCGTCGACAATAATAATCTCGCCGTCTTTAACAACATAGTCCTTATCTTTTTTAAATAAGACGCGCGCTTTTAAAGCCTGCTCAAGATGATGAACTTCTTTAACACCGCCTTCGACATAAATATTTCCGAGTCCTAATATTTTTTCAACCTTTGCGATTCCGCCTTCAGTTAGAGTCGCCGCACGCATTTTTTCATCAACATTATAATCATCAGTTTCATCTAAGCGTTCGACTAACTGAGCAAATTTAAAATACTTATCGGTTGATTCTTCCGCTGGTGCGCTAATAATTAAAGGGGTACGCGCTTCATCAATTAAAATAGAATCGATTTCATCAACAATCGCGTAGTTAAGCGGTCGCTGTACTGCCTGTTCGAGAGTAAAGACCATATTATCGCGCAAATAATCAAAACCAAATTCATTATTCGTGCCATAAGTTATATCACAAGAATAGGCTTCACGACGCGGGAGGCGTTTAAAATGTTGTAAGCGCTCATCATATTGAGTCTCATCAATATATTCGGGATCATAGACAAAAGCATTTTCATGAACAATAACTGACGTGCTAAGCCCAAGAGAATAGAAAACTGGGGCCATCCAACCGGCGCCCAGTCGAGCCAAATAATCATTAACGGTAATTAAATGAACACCTTTAGCTTCAAGGGCATTCAAATATAATGGTAAAGTCGCAACTAAAGTTTTACCTTCACCAGTTTTCATTTCCGCAATCTGACCGCGATGCAAAACGATGCCGCCGACAAGCTGCACGTCAAAATGGCGCTGGTTTAAAATCCGGCGCGCGGCTTCACGCATTGTGGCATAAGCTTCAGGTAATAGCTCATCAAGAGTTTCACCTTTGATTATACGCTCTTTATATATAGCGGTTTTCGCTTTTAATTCTTCGTCTGATAATTTCTGGAGTTCCGCCTCAAAGCTGGCAATTTTATCAATTGTCGGCTGCATGGCTTTTACTATCTTTTCATTGGCATCACCGAAGATATTAAAGATGTTCATATTGATTTTGACTAACTTTATATAAAAACAAACAGATCTAAAGTCTGCCTTTAGCTCTAACATTAGTATAATACGTTCTCTAGATAAAATAAATATTGACTAATGTGTAAATTAATTGTTAAAAAACTATCTCCTTACGGAGACAGTTTTCTATTGCAAATATCTATTTTTTACTTCCCTCTCTTTTTATCAATCATCTTATCTTTGTATTTTTTAATTACGAGTTCGAGATGGTCTTTAACTTTATCAATCGCTTTATATAAATCATCTTCAGTTCTTTCGACACGCAATAATTTTTGCGGAACCTCGAGATTTACTTCAGCACGAAATATTTCTCCTTTATTTTGACCACCAACTGCTTTTTCAATTTCTACGTCGCAATTAATAGCTTTTATATCTCCTAGGTATTTTTCAATCATGTCCATTTTCATTTGGAAATAATCGCGAATAGCCGGAGTTAATTCTAAGCGAGTTGCTTTAATTCTAATGTTCATATAATTATTCTTAAAATTAAAATAACTTAATGATATCGCGATAGGTGATAAATAATATCAAGGCAATTAAGAGTAGGAATCCGATATTATGAATCACAGCTTCGACTTCTCTCTTTACTGGCTTTCCTTTAATTTTCTCAATTAATAGAAACAGGATGCGTCCGCCATCAAGAGCTGGTAACGGTAAAATATTTATAACTGCCAGGTTTAAAGATAGGAGCGCGGTAAATTGCAGTAGATAAGAGAAACCGAGACGAGCTGCCTGGCCGGTAATCGTTGCGATTCCGACTGGACCAGCGAATTGATCACCAACTTTCTGTCCGGCAAAAATATCTTTAAATAAATTAAAGAAAGCGACGAAAATTTGCTGGATCATCCAAGTCGTTGTCTTCGCACCCTCAATTAAGGCAGGAAAAAACGGATAACGAACTAAGCCAGCGGCAAAAATCGCGACGCCCATCGTCGCACGCCCGCCATCTTTAGCGGCCGGCGTCACAGAAATGCTTATTTCTTTGTCTGCTCTTTTAACTGACAAATTTGTCACGACGCCATCATTTTTAGCCACTTCGTCTTGCAAAGATTTTTCGCTACCGACTGCTTCATTATTAATACGTAAAATCGCGTCACCTTCTTTCAAACCCGCTGCTGACGCCGGAGAATTAGGCATAACAGTCGCAATCATGACTTTCGGCTCAGAAACAATCGCGCCTTTACCAATCGTATCAGTTGATTGCGGCATGCCAATCATATAACCAACCGAAAATAAAACCCAAGCTAAAAGCACATTCATGATAACGCCAGCCGATAAGATAACAATGCGTTTCCAAATTTTTTGATAAGCAAAACTATCTTTATCATTCTCACCTTCCCCGTTTTCACCCTTAATTTTTACAAATCCACCAAGCGGTAACCAGTTAAGCGAGTAGACAGTAGATTTAGGAGCGGGATGGAGGCTAGAGTCTTCGGCGGTTTCTAAACTTTCTACGCTCCGATTCCCGAAGACGAAGCGCCATTTACCATGCTTGTTTTTATAAATCCCGATACCACGTGGCGGAAAACCGAAACCAAATTCTTCCGCTTTAACGCCGAAACGACGAGCGGTAAAAAAATGGCCAAATTCATGTCCGAAGACTAAGACGGATAAAACTAAAACGAATATTACAATCGTTAACAACATAAATTATTTATTAATTAAATTTCCATTATATCCGTTTCCTTACGGTCGCGGATTTCTTTAAGTTCATCATTTTTCTTAGCCGAAAACTCATCGAGCTCTTTCATGAATCTAAATTTATCATCTTCACTAATTTCTTTGTCGGTGAATGCCGTTTCAATCGAGGCTTTAATTCCATCTCGAGCCTGGCGTAAGATAATACGAGTTTTTTCCATCTTTTCGTTTAGCGTCTTAACGAGCGCCTTGCGATTTTCTTCAGTTAAAGCCGGAACAGTTAAACGAATCTTATCTCCTTCATTCGAAATACCCATGCCAAGACCAGCATCAACAATCGCTTTTTCAATTGCTTTGGAAACTGTTTTATCCCATGGGACAATAACAATACTGCGGGCATCGGCCACCGCAATATTTCCAACGGCGTTAACCGGATTCATTACTCCGTAAGCTTCAACTTGAATATTATCAAGCACTGACGGATTAGCTCGGCCAGTACGGAGAGTTCCTATTTCTTTCCTGAAGAAATCGAGAGCATTAGCGAAATCACCTTGTTTTTTTTGTAAATAATCATTCATATTTTTAATTTTTTAATAAATTACTGAACTTTCTTAGTCCCTAAATATATCACATTCGGATTCTTAAAATCAATTATCAATTCTCTTCCCGCGCGCTTAGTCGGTAATTTCTTGGTTGTCCAAGTTGCCCCACCGTCGCTTGAGCGAAAGAAGGTTGTATTAGTAACATAATAAAGATTATTAGAATTTTGTGGATCAACCGCAATTGCATTAATAACGGCATCTTTTTCCGGTTGGATTAATTTTATATTCTCCCAAGTCATGGCGTTATCGCTTGAACGCAAAATAACTTTTTCAGTTGCGAGAAACATTATGCCATCTTTCGGACTTACAATAATATCTTTAAAACTCGTACCTAAATTATACTCTCGTAAAATTTCATTTAAATCTGTCCAATTCTCAACTAAAAAGTTAGCTTCGAGATTTGCTGAATCACCGGGATTAGTATTGGTATTCGAGTTAAAGCTATAAATATTATTTTTTGATGATGCGACAAATATCAAACGACTATCGAGCGGCGAAATTATAAGGCGCGCAACCCCTTCGTCTAAACGCTGAATTGTTCGCCACGAATTTCCACTATCAATACTTTTAATTATTTCTCCGCGACTCGTACCGATATAAATATTGCTCGGATTATATTGATCAATCGCAATCGCATTAACACTCACTTCGCTATTACTATCAAAATATACTTGGGTCCAATTGCGGGAACAATCAGTCGAACGATAAACACGATTACCGATTGCTGAGTAAAGGTTACATTTAGACTTTGGGTCAACCTTTATATCGTTAATCATGCTCACTGGCAAACCTTTAACCAAATTCCAACCATCACTTATTTTATAAGTATAATAAAGACCGGCTCCTTCGCTCGCTAAATATATTGCCTGATTATCGCTCGGATCCATCGTCATTAAATTAACGCTGATGTTAGCGATACTGCCGGCGCTTCCGCTCGTTACTGGAATAGACGCCATCGAACGCCAAGTATCACCGCGATCAGCTGAAGCGAAAACACTGCTATCGACGCTCTGCGTGCTTCCTGTCGTACTCGTTGAAATTGTACAAGCTGAAGTTAGAAGAACTACGGCAACAAGGGCGATAATTAATTTAAAAGATTTTGTGGACATATATTTATTAATTATAAATTGACTATTAATTGCTCAAGCACTAAACGCGGGTTAACATTCGCTTCTAAATATTCCTTGGCTTGGGCAATAAACTTCAGGCGATTTAAAATTCCCTTAATTTTTTCGTCCGTGTCACCCGGCAAACTCGCCAAACTTTTTTCAAGCGCACTTAAAATTACTAAATGCTGCACGCGATCTTTTTGCTCAAGAACTAGTAAAAGCATATCGCGAAACAAGCCTTCGGCCATCAGCAAAAAGCTTAGAGCATCTTCAGTCGCTTGCTTGCTATAAGTCTTATCAGTAAAAATAGAATCAAGAACTTTTAAACGAGCGTTCAAATCAATGTTAAATAAACTTAAAAAACTTTCCGCCTCTTCTAAATATGTTTTATAAACTTCAGGATTTTCTAAATAACGAATTGCCTTTAGAGGACGGCCAAGCGCTAAGCTCGCTAAATCTTTGGCAAGCGAACGACTGGCGCCGTAATTAGCAATTAGATAATCATAAATCGTTGCAGCCGGAACGGGATAAAAATAAAGTTTCTGGCTACGCGATAAAATTGTCGCCGGTAAACTTTCTTCTGTATTAACCAGCATGATTATAATTACTTTGTCTTTCGGTTCTTCCAGAGTCTTTAGCAAAGCGCTTTTCGCTTCTTCACTTAAAAGATCAGCCTCTTTAATTAATCCAATCTTATAAGAATTCATAAAAGAACTCAAATTGAGCATTTTAATAAATTCTCTAACTTGTTCAATCCCGATTCCTTTCTTCCCAGGTTCTGGATTTAAAACATATAAATCACTATTAAAACCATCATAATCGCCTTGAAGATTACGCGCAAAGGCGAGAGCAATCGTTGACTTCCCTAACTCTTCCGGACCAATAAATACATAAGTCTGTGCAATCTTATCGCTTAAAATACTGCGATTCAAAAATTCAATTGCCTTATCGTTTCCAATCGAGGGCCAGACATATTCAGTTGTGCGTGCAATATCTTTCGCCATAATATATTTTCTATTCGGCTGAATTTAATTGATTAAGATTACTAGTCGTAATACCTAATCCGCGACCGCGCATGACATTAAAGGCGTCAGCCGGACGACCAAGATAGTATAAAACTAAATTAGTGGGATCAAAATAATAAGCCTTACCGCTATCTTCAACTTTCAAAAGAATTCTTCCTGCTAATTTTTTCCAAGCGCTCGGATTATTTTCAATCGCGCCATATGTATCGTTTGAAACACCAAGCGCTAAACGGCGCATGACGTTATAAGCGTCCTCCGGTCGCCCAAGACTATAGCGTTTACCATCAACCGGATTTAAATACCAAGCCTGTCCCTTATCTTCAACTTGAAGTAGGATGCGACCCTTTAAACGAGTAGACAAAGGCCCCGTAGCAACGACTGCATTTGCGCTTGAGTTTACTGTGGCAATAGGCGCCGGTGCAGCGACCGCTAAATTAGCCTCAGCTCCATCAAGAGCGAAACTTGTTTTACCAATTATTGAATATTTTGCGCTGGTCGAAAAATTAACGTTATAAGTATACCCGTTTTTAGCATAAAATGTTTGGCCAAAAATACGATTATTAGAACCTTCGTAAGATGCTAGATAGGCGCCAGCGGCCAGAGACAAGGCGGCATGATTATTTTTCAGTCTAATCGTATTAATTAAATCGCCTCGAGCATAAGCGCCATTTTTCCCCGACAAAGTATAGAGCTGTAAAACTGGCCCCGTCGCCGATCCGCCGGTAAAATTAAAGTTTATTAAACTGGCTGTTAATTTTTTGCTCGTGCTACTCGGTCCAATCACAACATTCCAAAAAACATTTGTTTTGCCGAGATCATCGGTTGCGGAGATTGCATAAGTCCCCTCTGAATATTCAAATTTATATTTACCATTCAAATCAGTCCGAAATGATAAAAGTTTTTGACCAAGATTAAAATAACCATCGCTTGATTTCTGTTCAAATAAAATCAAGCTTCGATTACCGAAAATACGCCCCTCGGCATCAAGAAAAGTGCCGCTTAAGCCACTAAAAGCTGGCTCATAAGTATAATCTTTGGACTCGTTTATATTTATATTATAGAAATTTTTTGTATTATTATTTCCGTCTTTTGTGCCTAGGGCATAATAACCAGTCTGATGACTATTATAAGTATTATAAGGAGCCACATAGACAATCGCCTGACCATCGGCGCCAGTTTTAAGATTAGCAATTAAATCTGTTGTCCCAAAACTTGGATTACCGTCAACATCAAAACGCTGCGCATATAAAGAAAAAGCATAATTATATCTCGGCTTTCCTTCGGCATCGCGAAGCACTATTTTTAGTGACGGTAAACTCTTCGTTAATTTGCGATCATAGTCACAAACAAATTTTAAAACATTATAATACCAAAACTCTCCCAGGTCGGCTTTTTTATCCCAGACCTTTAGGGCGTAATTTTTACTTGAGTCTGGCTTGAAGCTGATTGTTGCCCGCCCGTTTATATCAGTCGTCCCAGAGACTACCTTAAGACCAGGGAGAGGCAAATTATTAATATCAGCTCCTTGCTCATAAATTTCAAATTTTAAAGCGGCCGCGCCGTGACCGGCAATATCAGTTAAGGCGACATAAACTTTCGAAGCATTTGCGCAGGTTGTAGCCGTTGTATTAGACGAAGAAGACGAAGTTACAGCGGTATTATTGCCCTTTAAAGTTATATTGTATTGAGTTGTCTTCCCATCATAAACATAATTATCCCAAAAATATTGATAGACGCCGGCAACTTTGATCTTTAAAGCGTAGGTTCCGGGCGCAAGTTCCATCGACCCATAACCATCATCGCTAATAGCAAAAGAGCCGACTCTAAGATCGGTTTCCTGATCATAGTCGAGATTAACTTTTTGCGTATAAACTTCAACTGTCGCGCCAGTCGCACTAGCTCCTGCCTCATATTGCAAACGAATGCGAAGAACGCTTAAATAATATTCATAATTAGTCATTGCGCCATCACTTATATAGACATTATAGGCGTTATATTTGATGCCGGAATGATTAATTTCAATAACATAATGATCAGACGCTGAGGCCAGTATTCCGCGCACGCTTCCCTGTGGCAAATATATTTTTACTTGTCCCGAATTGCCAGTATTATATGTTCCGAGTAGTTCATTCTTGGCGTTTATTAAACTTCCGCTAGAGTCATGCATCTGTGTATAGATACTAAAACTGGTATTTGTTAGCACGCTTCCGTTAGACTGCCTGAGTGAAACAGAAACTCCACTTAATGTTTTACTAATAGAACTTGTTTCACCGCAATTCAAAGTATTATCAAAAAACCAGAAACTAGCCGAATCTTTTCCAATCGTCCGAATTCTTATAGCATATGTTGCCGAGGCGACAGCGCTATTTCGAAAACTAATACTCGCAATCCCTAAAATTGCGTCCGTTGAGCCACCGGCGATTCTCGCCCCAGGTTTTTTATTGCCATTAGCGTCGACTGTCTGCGCATAAACATCCACATAAGCGCCGGCAATATAAGATCCATCGGGATCACGCGCCGTAACTTTTAGAATTGTGTTCTGGTCGCAAACCGCCGCTTTCGCAAAAAAAGGCATGATAAAAAACAGGGTAGCTAAGAGAAAAATACGTAAATTTAATTTAGACATTTTATTCGATTTTAGAATATTTATAATCTGACTCCATTATATCATAATTAATAAAAAATATAAGGCTTATTTTTGACAAAAAATTGATTTTATCCTAAAGTAATTTTCACCATTTCTTTGTAAATCAAAAAGACAAACGACTGACTCTCGACCACGTGGAGAGCGACATAATAAGACTCAATCTTAAGTAGGGGGCCTTTTTAATTAAAAGCCCCTGAAATGATTGATTTTTTGTATTTATATTGCTATATTAACAATATAAATTTCATAAAAATATGCTTACCCGCCTTAAAAAAACAATTCTCCTGCTAGGTGACCTCTTGTTCTTAAATCTCGCCCTTTTCCTAACGCTCGTTATCCGCTACCCTAAAGAAACCCTAGTCGAAAATTACCGCGGCCACTTACCGCATTTTTTAGTTATATTTTTGATTTGGGTTGTCATTTTATACATTAACGACTTATATAATTTAAACCTTAAAGCCAGCGGCCGAAAATTCTTTCTGCAAACCGTCAACGCCGCCGTCCTTAGCTCCCTCCTCTCTGTCATTTATTTCTACGTTAACGTTCAATCTGCTATTGCCCCAAAAACTAACCTCGCGATTTTTATCGTCGTCTTCATGGCCCTATTCTTTGTTTGGAGAGGTATTTTTAGTACACTTGTTAAATCCCTAATTCCAAAAAGCAATCTCGCAATTATTGGTTTTAATAATCGAACGGAAAAACTAATCGAGGAATTAAAAAATAATCCCGGCTCTGGTTATCAAACAGCTCTAATCTTCAAAAGCCCGGAAAAGATGGACACGCTAATCGAAAGTATCAAAGAAAAAAATATTCGCGCGATTGTTGTGACTGATGATTTTGGCGAAAGTGAAAAAGTGCGCGAAGCTTTATTTAGCTGTCTTGCGTTTAACCTTATTTTTTTCGACTATCCAGCCTTCTACGAACTTCTTACTGGGAAAGTTCCGGTTGAAGCAATCGGCCCAATTTGGTTCTTAGATAATTTAAAAGAAGGGGAAAGAAATTATTTTAATTTCGTCAAACGCGTTATCGATTTGATTGGTGCAATAGTAATTCTTATTATTTCATTTATTTTTTGGCCACTCATCGCTTTGATAATTAAACTCGGAAGCCGAGGACCAATATTTTTTACTCAAGAGCGTTATGGCCGCAATGAAATAATATTCAAGATGATCAAATTCCGGACGATGCGAACAGAAAATAACGACGGCCTGCCAACAAGCGAAGGCGATAAACGGGTTACTCCTTTTGGATTATTTTTACGGAAATCGCGCCTTGATGAAATTCCACAAGTAATTAATATTATTAAAGGCGAAATGAGTTTTATTGGTCCCCGCCCAGAACAGCCAAAAATTGTAGCTGAACTTGAACATCAAATTCCCTTTTATAAAACGCGTCTCTTAATCAAACCAGGCATAACCGGCTGGGATCAAATTTCTGGTCACTACCATTCCCCGTCCCTTGAAGACAGTCTTGAAAAACTTCAATACGATTTATTCTATTTAAAACATCGCTCCTTCTATTTAGACCTCGCAATAACTCTTAAAACAGTTGCGACGATGATTAGTCGTGGCGGCCGATAATTCTTAAAGTCTCAATTTAGATATGACTTCAAAAACCGCGCTGATCATCGGGGCTGGTCCGGCCGGCTTAGCAGCCGCCTACGAGTTGCTAGAGAAATCTGACATCAAAATTATTATTATCGAAGAAGACTCGCAAGTTGGCGGTCTGTCGAAGACAATTACTACTAATACCTTCTCGACAGATATCGGCCCGCATCGCTTTTTTTCTAAATCAGAACGAGTAAATAAATTTTGGCATAAACTCTTAAACGAAGAAAATTTCTTAAAGGTCAATCGTGTGACCAGAATTTTTTATTTAAAGAAATTTTTTAGTTACCCGATAAGCGTTAGCACGACAACTCTTACAAATTTAGGTTTTATAAAAACTGTAAAAATATTATTTAGCTATATTCGAACTAAAATATTCAAGAGAGCGGAAAATTCTTTAGAAGATTTTTATATCAATCGCTTTGGACGAGAATTATACAATACTTTCTTTCGCGAATATACCGAAAAAGTTTGGGGCGTTAGTTGCCAAAATATTCCTAAAGACTGGGGAGCACAAAGAATAAATAATCTTTCTATCTCCAAAGCGCTCAAGAGTTTTTTCCTAAATTACTTTTTTCAGAAATCAACTGAAGAGAAAAGTTTAATCAATGAATTTTATTATCCGAAGAAAGGCGCCGGTCAGATGTATGAGAAAATTGCGGAAAAAATTATTGCGTCGGGAGGAATTATAAAGCTTGATTCACGCGCGGAAAATTTTAATTTTGAAAACGGTGAAATTAGCTCTGTCGAAATACGAAACTTAATAACAGGCGATATTGAAACAATTAGAGCTGATTATTTCTTATCGACGATGCCGATTAAGAATTTAGTATCGGGATTTAAGATAGATGTTCCGGCAGAAATTTATGATATTGCTAAAGGCCTTATTTACCGTGATTATATTATAGTCAGTTTACTATTCAATAAAAATAATTTAAATGGAAACGAGGCTTTAAAAGATAATTGGATATACGTTCAGGAAAGTAATATAAAAATGGGCCGCCTCGATTTATTTCATAATTTTAGTAGTGAAATGACACGAAATAATAATATGGCTTGCCTCGGTGCGGAATATTATTGCCAAGAAAAAGATGAGCTCTGGCGCTCGAGCGATCTAGAGCTTCGAACGCTCGCTGAAAATGAATTACAAGAAATGGAGCTTGTAAATAAAAGCGCCAGTCTTGATTTTAAAGTCCTTCGCATTAAAAAAGCCTATCCCGCCTATTTTGGCACTTATCAAAATTTTGATATTCTGAAAAATTATCTTGATAAAATCAACAATTTATATCTCATCGGACGTAATGGCATGCACCGCTACAATAATATGGATCACTCAATTCTGTCTGGATTTACAGCTGCCGATAATATTATAAATAATATAACAAACAAGGAAAATATTTGGCAGGTTAACGCCGATGACGAGTATCATGAGAAATAAAAAAACATTAGAATATCTTAGTTATTTTTTAATCCTGCTTTACGGAGGAATATTTTTTTATCTTTCCCGCGGCCTTTACGGTCAAGAACACTTACTATCAATCGCTCAGACATCTCATGGACTCATACCTTTCGTTAACTTCTTCGAGCATCACGGGCCACTACTATACTTTTTTTTCGCTCCACTATATAAGTTATTCAGTTTAGATTATTTTCCGATTATTATTATTTTCATCAATTGTCTTAGTGCGACATATATTATTTATTTCCTTCTTTCTCTTTTTAGCTTAAGGGCTTGGCAAAGGTATTTAACAGCCTTACTGTTCATTATTTTTTGGATTAGTTTGACTGGTTTTTCTTTAATGCCTGAGCCATATATCTTTTTTCTCCTAATTTTAGTTTTCCGCGTAATTCAAAAAATAAAGCCAGCTCATTATATACTAGCTGGCCTGCTCACAGGATTAATATTTTTAATAAAACCAAATGCCGCCGCGCTTCTAAGTATTAGCATTATTATTTGGCAGATTTTACTCTATCAAAAAGATATACAATTAATCATTAAAAATGGCGCTCTTATCTTTAGTGGTTTTTTAATCAGCTTATTGCCATTTATCCTAATTTATCATAGTTCACTAGTAAGCGTTTATAATTGGCTATTTATATACAATAGAGATGTTGTACTAAGCTTGGGAAAAATATGGCCACCAAATACTCTCAGTCTTTTTTATTTAATGCTTATTGGAGATATTAGTGCCTTAATTATAATTATTCGAAAAGCAAAATATTCGAATTTGTTATTACCGTTAATTTCATCAGCTCTTTTAATTTTTCTAGCCTACCCGCGTAATGATGACTATCATCTTCTCCCCTCTCTTCTTGGTTTATTTATTGGAACAATAATTATTATTGATGAAAGCCGGAAATTATTAAAGAATAATACGAAGCTAAACCAACTCACAATTCTCATTTTTAATCTCTGCTTTTTTTCATTTCTCTTCTCGTATCTAACCGGACAAATTTATACATCATATTTTAATTTTATTACGAAACCTGGAATTTATTCTTATAATTTTTCTAGTGATAGCCGAGTAATAATTTATGATAGAGTAAAATGTCAAAGTATTTATATTTATCCAAGTAGTCCGATGATGTATCTCCGCCTTCCCAATCTCCAGAAGAGTTATTTTCTTTATCCTAATTGGAGCTGGACTTTCACGCCCGAGATTCAAAAACAAATCTTAAATGATATTAAATCAAAAAAAATCGACTGTTTTATTATAAACGCCGACGATAATGCAAAAAATATTGAACTTGAAAACTATATTAAACAAAATTTTACGCAGCATGAAGAATTAATTTGGAATTTAAGAATCTATAATCATCCCCTACTTTGGCCATTCAAAATATCTAATCAAAAAACTATTCAAGCGCAATATTTGCTCTTACACTAAAGTATTAATTATTTTACTACTCTTGCCGTAAATCTTATTTCCTCAAATCCGCCCACCGAATAACACAAAAATCTTTCCGTAAACGACGGACTTAAATTAGCGACAATATTTATTAAATAATTTAAAATTTTTAAAATTGGATTCGCGCGCCGGCCAATAAGATAACGGAACCAACGAAGCTCTACTTTTTCAAGTTCAAAATTAGCATTTCCATAGACCTCTTCCCCGCCTGGGCGAAGGAAATCAAAAAGATGTACACTAATCGCCGACTTATGACCAGGGTGAACCCAGTTACCGGAAAAATGCGGACAGTTGATATAAATCATAGCGTTTGGTTCGCTAATACGATATATCTCACCAAGAACGGCCAGTGGGTCACTCAGATGCTCAATCGCGTGATCCATTATAACTTCCGAGAATTGACTGTCAGCGAAGGGGTACGGAATAATATTTAAATCATGGATAACTTCCGGATTACATTCTTTCCGGTTATCAACATTAATATAGCCCTCAAGATTTTTCGTCCCTGCTCCGAGATTTAGTTTTTCCTTAGACATAAGACTTCATTATTCGTAGAATTGATTTAAATTTTGCCCGTAAATAATTCGGGTAATTTTTTTTATATTTATCGATAATTTCGTCAGTTGTTCGTGCGATTTCTAATTTTCTGGTTTTAGAAATTCCACCTGAGTGAAGGCGATACGCAACCATGGGCGCAAGTAAATTCGCCAATTTATATTTACTGCCTATCGCTAACCATAAATCGAAATCCTCGCAAACTGTAAATTTTTCCTGATAGCCACCAACTACTTTATAAGCATCTTTACGGAAGACTACGCTCGATTGCATAAATTGGTTCTTGGCTAAGATTCTCTCTCTAATTTCATAATCCTCTGTCGCAAAGATATCTTTTTTTGTTTCTTGATCATTTTCATCAATACAAATAATTCCTGCGCCGATGAGTCCAAGCTCTTTATCTGAATCAAGTAATTCAATTTGTTTAGCGATCTTTTCAGCGCTCAACCAATAATCATCACTATCGAGCATTGCAATATATTCACCTTGTGATAAGACGACTCCTTTATTGCGACTCTTCGGTATTCCAAGATTTTTCTCATTCTTAAAATATTTAATTCTCATATCGAGAGATAAATATTTCTTTACGAGTTCTTCGGTATCATCAGTCGAGGCGTCATCAATAATAATAACTTCGTAGCCCTGATAAGTCTGCATTAAAATACTATCAAGCGCATGCGCGATATAGTTTGCTCGATTATAAGTACAAATTATGATTGAAACTTTTGTTTCCATATTATATTTTTAACCAAGAATGAGGGAGTAATTCTTTATACTCGCTTTCATAAACATTATTCCACCTTTTCGGCGCAATGACTATTTTATTACTATTCTGATTGAGCCAGGCTCCCCAAAAACTAAAACTTGAATTAGCAATAATATTATTTTTACATTTACTCATCAGCATTAATTCCTCGTAGTCATGTGTACTCGGAGCGGAAACAAATATTACCGAAGAACTAATCTTTAAATTCTCCTTTACCCAAGCAATATCATCGGAGAAAATAAAATAAACCGGATTATCTAATTTAGAATCGATTAATTTAATCGCAGAAGAATAATATTCCATTCCGTAGGTATAGTGCGCCGCTTTCGTATTAGGGTCGGATACATAATCACCACGACGAATATGCAAAGAAACAGAATTTGTCGTTGAAATTTCTGCCAGAAGCTCTGTGTATTTTGTAGCCAGCGATTCTTTAAGACTTATTTCTTTTAGGAGCTCACCGCATATCGGCTCTAAGTATTTATAACTCTAAAAAAATCCAGAAAAATATTTCGCCTTAGACTTAAGAAGGTGCGGCTCATAGCCAATATAAAATAAGCGCAATATCTTTTGATAAAAGATTATAATTAGCTTGGAAAATAAACCATAGGGATATTTTATTTTCTCCACTACTTTAGGGTCGGCTAAGCGCGCTATTACATTGAAGGGCTCTAGACCGTATTCGCGCTTAATGACAAGATTATTTTCTAAACCAGTCACATCGAGAAATAATTCTTCATTTCGAATAATCGCCAAACGACGTCCAAATGCATATTGGAATAATTGGTTGCCTAATCCGCCTTGAAGTTCAACGATCAACATAATTAAATTATTCTTTGATAAACCAAAAACAACCGCAACTATACTTCTGCTCCTTAACTAAACTTGGGTCAGCGTTCGTAATAAATTTTCCGTAGTCATTAATCAGGGAAAATTCTTTTAGCTTCATGCCACTAAAAGATTCCATAATCATTTCATATGAATATATACGATGGGCATTATATTCGATGCGTGGTACTCCGACTGGAACAACAAACAGAATTGAGCCGCCGATTGCGGTTACCCTCTTTAATTCATTAATGGCGGTAATATCACCCTCGGGGTCAATCGGATCGCCATAGCGACCAAGGCCAACATGTTCAATCGTATGCATGCAAGAGATCGACTTAATACTATTATCCGCAAAAAATAGTTTCGTTAAATCAGCTGATGCTGTTTTTAAGCCTGATAAAGTTAATTCTGCTGGACGATAGTCGTAAAAATCAACAGGAACAAAGGCCGAAACAAGTCCGCAAAAATAAAGGCTAGAAGAAATATCAGTGTGTATTTCGGGATTTATCTCTTTAACTTTTCTGGCCGCCCAAGAAGTATGATAAACGTAATGAGCATCAAAGGCAGTATTCGGAGTTTTCTCACCCATTCGCGGATAGAAATCAAATGGCGATAAGCTAAAGCGTTCACTCCCGCGGGATTTAAAAGCAAAATAATCTTGAAAGAATCCGGGGGCGCGGAAAGAAAGCAAACCCGTAGTAATTCGATAAAGTTTAAATAATTTTCTCTTAGTTGATTTTTTCATAAATTGTATTTATATATGTGTCAGCTATTTTATTATACCCAACTTCTAACATGAAGCTATCGTATATATTATTTAGTTTCTTCCCTTCTCCTTCTTTGCGATATTCAAGCGTTTCAATAATAATGAATCGGGGACGGAACTTATTCCAATCATTACTTTTCAATACTTCGAGATCGTAGCCCTCTGTGTCGACAGAAAGCAAATCAATTTCTTGCTTCGCGCAATATTTTTCGAGAATATTTTTTAAAGGCACAATAGGTACTTTAATAACTTCTATAACTTTATGACCAATTTTTTTAAACTCTTCGACTGAATTTGTATCAAATGTGCTTAAAGTATGTTCGTCAAAAACATAAAAATCTAATTCTGATTCTGTCTGCCCAATACCGACATTTAAGTTAACATCTCTTCGTCTCAACATTTTAAACAATTTCATTCTTTTCGGATTCGGCTCAATATTAATTCCCCGCCAACCCTTATTCTTAAATAAAAAAGTATTATTATATTTTATCGGATGATTAGCGCCGACATCAATATAAAATCCTTCTTTTTTAAACGGGAGCAGGGTCTCAATAATTAAGTCCTCTCCACATTGACTGCTTATCAGACGAACCCCAAAAAGTTTAAATAAAATCTTATTTAACATATTTATTAATTATATTTATTAATATTTCTGCCGACTTTCTATCACTTAAATTCTCTAAACAATATTTTCTAGGATTATATTTTTGCGATATAAATATATCGAACTTATTTTTAAAATCTTCTATATCTTTAAAAAACATTCCCGTCTCATCATTTAAATATGGCGCGCTTATCTTTTCATCCGTCCATTTATTAGAACCTAATTGCCAATAACCCCGATTATAAACAAATGTTGGCACATTTCTCATCCAGGCTTCTTGAAGGGCTAAACCCTGACTTTCGGAATCAGAAAGATAAATTAGATATTTATTTGCATCTAATAATTTATAATAATCTTCTCGCTTAAACTTACCATATTTAATAATACTATATTTAATTTTATTATTTAAATATCCGGATATTTCTCCTGTTAATTTAACATTATTCTTATTAAAAATTAATACCCCTTCTTTGTCCTGGCTATTTTCACCTAAGTCCATTACTCCGGCTGGCCAAAGTTCTATCTTATCTTTTAGTTCTGGTAACTTTGAGCAAAAGTAATTCTTTGTCCACTGAGACGGAAAAACTATAACATCGATACTAGGGTCATTAATAATACCGCCTTCTTCTTCCGGAGAAGCGATAATCGCCGGCCCGACGATTAAAGTTTTAATTAAATTCTTCTTTTTCAAATCAAGCGCATAACGCAGAGCATTAACGCCACTAACAACATGGACAATCTCAAATATTTTATCATTAACTGAATACTCTACGCCAAGAAAAGAGAGGCCCCTCTTCATACTTTCCAGAACAGAAAGCGGTCCAGATTTTTTATTCAAAAGACGCTTAATTATTTCTTTTAAATAATCAATGTTAAATACTCCAGGCCTTCTTGTTAATAATGATATTTGCATAAATTGTTTTAAATTTATCTACAATACATAATTATAATTTTTGCTTAATTATTATTGTTATTATTTTTTCAGCGGCATGTCCAGTACCAAAGGGATTTTTCCATTTTTTCACATTCTTTAGTATTTTTTTCCCCCCTCTTAATATCGAATCTGGGTTAGTTCCAACTAATATATTTGCACCAACATCAATAGTTTCCGGGCGTTCTGTATTATTTCTTAGCGTAATACAAGGTATATTTAGTACACAGGCTTCCTCCTGGACCCCGCCTGAGTCCGTAGCGATAACTAAGGCATTTTTTTCTAAAACAAGAAAATCTAGATAGCCCAACGGAGGGATAAACTTAATTGTATCCCCAACTTTAATCGCGAAAATTTCTAACATTTTTATTAATCGCGGATGCGCCGGAATAATCACAGGTATTTTTAATTCTTTGCTTAAGCGTGAAAGTCCGTCCATTATATTTATCAATCTTACCTTGTTGTCAACATTTTCCTGTCTATGGGCTGTTGCTAGAATATATTGTTTGGAATTTATTTTTAAATTTGCCATTATTTTAGATTTTCGATTAGCTATCTCTAGATTTTCAAATAACGAATCAACGACCGTATTGCCTGTTACATAAATTCTGTTTTTATCAATACCCTCCTTTACGAGATTCCGTTTTGCTAATTCAGTCGGCGGAAATAAATAAGCAGCTAAGTGGTCGACTAGGACTCGATTAACCTCTTCAGGCATTTCTTCATCATAAGAGCGTAATCCAGCCTCGATGTGTCCAACAGGAATATTTAATTTTCTAGCAGCTAACCCACCCGCCAAAACAGTATTCGTGTCTCCCTGAACTAAAACTCTACTTGGAGACTCTTTAATTAATATTTCTTCTATTAAAAGCAGCATTCTCCCAGTTATTTCACCATGTTTGCCTGAGCCGACATTAAGATTGTATTTTGGTCTTGGCAAGTTTAACTCTTTAAAAAAAATCTTATCTAATTTTTCCGCGTAATGCTGATTGGAATGTATAATAAAGAAATCAATATTTTGCTTTTTACATTGTCTAATTATTGGCGACATTTTTATTATTTCTGGACGAGTTCCAAGGATAATAGCTATTTTAATCTTACTATTTTTCTTCATAAATAATTTCAATAAAACATATTAAAAACTACTAAGCCCAAATGCATTCTTTTTTACTATTTGCGCCATCGCAATAGTAGTCTCTCTTGAAGCCCTCACTTTGCAACCAAGGATTCAATGTCGACCCAATGTCTAAATAAACATTGTCCTTATTATCCTCCCAAAGCTGATGAGCTAAAATATTACCCAGAGGCCCACAGGCAAAAAGAAATAATTTGTTTTTATATTTCTCTTTTTTTATTATTTCGGCTAAATTATAGTTTTTCTTCCATGCAGAGAAACCTACTGGATAAAACTTTTCTATTTCGAATGGTAATTTTTCTATTTTTGAATTCTTGTTAGCAACTAAAACTATGTCTCGTTTTTTATATTCATCTATAAAATTATCAACGTAAAAGGCATAATTCGAGTTAACAAAAATATTCGCAAATGTTAGATGTTCTTCATCTTGGCCGCAAAATTCTTTCATTTTATAATAATTATCTCCCTGACAACAAAAACAGCTTATACCAACAAAATAATTTTCATCTCGAAACCTAAATGATTCAATTAATTTATTTTTGTAAAATTTATCAAAAAATGAAAAACTAAACTCTTTATTATTTAAACGTCTTCCTTCCATTATAGACCATTCTCCATCAGCATATTTACTAAACGAAAATTTCTTTTCTGATTTTAACATTTCAAGTATCTTTTCTATCTCCCCTCTAAATGTTTTCATATTATTTATATAAAATTATTTATTTTCATTGATAATTTTAAAACCCCTTGATATTATTTTTTTGTAATACTTGTCCATTATGGGAACAGCAAAACCAGCAGTAGCCACTGCATCGCTTCCATATTTTTCTCCCTTGATACTTCCCCACATTTCCATCGAATTAATTGGGTGTGGAGGAACATACGTTTTCATGTCGCTATATTTTTGCAACATATGAGAAAAATGCATATCCTCTCCCACATAAACATCTTCAAAATCCGGCAAGTCTCTCCAATACATAGATAGAGATTCTCTTTTAAAAAACCAAGCATGCCCAACAATATCAACTTCGGTTATGTCATGATTATTAATGCCATCCCAGCCCAGTCTTTGTGCCTTGTAATAAGTCTCGGTTGATTCAAAAATTAATCCAATTGTGCCATAAAGTCCTGGCTTTTTTTTATATGAGGCAAGACAATTTTCCAACCATCGACTCCCAGGAATTGTATCATCGTCTAATATACAAACATATTCAGATTTACAATTAAGAGCGAAGGCAAATCGCGCCCATACGCCAAAATTATAATTTGATATTGCAGCCTTCATCTGAGAAACTGCTTTCTTATCAAAATTTACTATTTTATCAGATTTATTTTGCCAAAATAATATCTCTTTCGGCTTGTGTGTCTGATTTTTTACAGAAATAATTTGTTCCGTCAGCGTGTGTGGTCGTTTGTATCCACTCAAAATTACAGAAATTGAATCTTGGTCATCATTAACATCATTTTTAATATCTGATTTCGCTCCTTGATAAATAGGGACATAAAAATTCGAAATTTTGCTAACGACTGGGGCAAATTTAATTATTTTACGATAGATTCTATCAAGATAATAAAGACTCCTTGCGGGTAATATTTTCTTCATCCACTGCTTAAATGTTAAATTATCTTTAATCATACATGTGCCTTTATCCAAGTTGTAAGAATGGGACTATTTTCTGTCCCAATTGTCCACTTACTCGGAGCAATAACTATTTTATTTATATTTTTATTTAACCACGCGCCCCACCAACTAAAGGAACTATTGGCGATAATTTGATGAGCACAGGCCGACATCAAATACATTTCAATTGCCGCACTTTTATTCTCTATACTTGAAACAATGTGAATATTATCTCCGGAAAAATTATCACTAGCCCATTTGGGATCATCGGAAAAGATAAAGAATTCAGGATTTTCAATTTTTGATTTAATTAATTCAATTGCTCTCTCATAATAATCTAGCCCGCAAATTTCACTCAGCCCCAGGTTAACATAGTCGCCCCTTCTGATATGAATAGCAACTGAATTGACTGAGTTTATTTGCTTTTGCCAATTACTTGCCCAACCATCAAGCGAATTTTTTAATAAAAACTCTTGCCTAATTATATCAGATATTTCTAAAAAATATCTCTCATTTTGCCAATAACCATCTAAATATAACTCATCCTTCAAATCTAAAACTTTTTCCTCGAAATTAAATTGTCCCTTCTCTACTATTATTGGTCTAATTTTATTCCTAAAAATGAGACCCACTTTATTCATGATAAAAAATATATTTTTTAATCCAGTTGCTAGCGCCAGACGAGAACAAATATTGAATTTATATTTCACTTGAAATACATCTAGACCAAACTCTCTAAAACTAAAATCCTTTTTCGGCAAGCTATTTAAAAGGGCGGTGATATCTAATTTAAGCTGGGTATTATTCTTTTCAGCTAAATTCCGCCCAATAGCATATTGGAACATTTGATTTCCTAGACCTCCACTTACTTTTACTGAAATCATATGCAAATTAATATTTAATAAACAAAATCGGAAGCGGAATTATCGAGTATGAAATAAGCGTTGCGATCGCCGCCCCATGCATACCGAATCTCGGTATCAATACTAAATTCAAGATTACATTAACCAACATACTAATTAAACCAAAAATAAAAATTATCTTTGTTTTATTTTCTATAATCAAAAGCTGATTAACAACAAATCCTAAACTCATACCGATTCCGCCCCATATATATATCTTTAAAACATTTGCCGCTTCAATATAATTTGCGCCGTAAAAAAACTGGATTATCCAATCGGAAAATATCGTAAAAAAAGCGGCCGCAGCTAAACCGATTAATGCCACTAAACCCAGAAGGCTTTTTAAACGTTTTTTATAAGTTATCTCTCCCGACTTTTTCCCGTTTATTATCGCCGGTACCAAAGAACTAACTATTCCTAAAGGAACAAAATACCAATACTCTGAAAGTAGAGCGGAAACACTATAAATACCGACCGCTCTCGCGTTTAGTAAAGAGCCAAGCATTACTTGATCGATGCGCGAATATATTGCCGCGAAAGCACCGGTAAACATTAATGGCCAAGAAACAAGCAGCATTGTTTTGGCTATTTTTTTATCAAATCGCCAATCAAAAATTTTCCGACCAGCCTGATTATAAATAAACCAATAAATCACCATATACAATATTGGCTCGAGTAGCAAAACAATCGCAAAGTAAAATATATTCGCGCTTACAAACATTAATAATAATTTAAGCGCCGATAAAACAAACACTCCGAAAAACATTGATAGTGCTAGATGTTTAGAAATAACTTTTGCCTGAAAATAAAATGGGATTACTAAAAATGCTTGAAAAATATAACCGGAGGCAATAATTAAAATAATCGCATTGGTTAAAGCATTACCGTGAAGAACTATCATCGTAATAATAACGCCAATAAAAGCTAATACTGATCCAAAAAGTCTCAAAAAAAACGCTGTACCCATTAGCTTATTTTCTTTCTCCGGCTCGTTGACTAAATCTCGATATAAAATACTATCAATTCCTAAACTCGCTAAAAAAGAAAACAATCCAACTAAACTTACCGAGTAATTTATTATTCCCAGATTTTCCGGGCCCAAATATCTTGCCACTGAAATCGAAACCAAAAAAGAAACCAGCATGCTCGCAATCCGAAAAGCAAACAGCCAGCCCGTATTCCGAAAATACCGCCGGAATCCAGCATGAGACCAGATTTCTCCTATCCTCTTCTTAATGTTTTTGGCAGTTAATATCATTTTATTAATTAATTACCATTCACTAGTTTTCTCAATTACCTTTTTCTTTAAATTAAGATAAGCACTAACTGCCTTCTCCTCAACGACAGGAGAGACTAGCTTTAAAATCTCAAGCCCGAGAATGCGATATTGCTTACCAACCTTATTCGCTTTAAGAATTCCCTTCTTCAAAAGACGCTTCAGCGTGCTATTGCTGATCTTAAGCAGAGCTTCTGTTTCGCTAGTCGTATAGACCGCGTTTGGACGTATTTCTTGATTCATAACTCAATTATATCCTTTCCTATTAAAGGGGTCAATAGAGGTCATAAGGGGTCATTAATCCAGCTCTAAAATTTAATTCATTGAGTAAGCGTAATATATTATAGCTATTATTAAATAAACGAATCAAATATGAAAAAAATTAAAATATTGGGTATTTCCGGTAGTTTACGGAAAGAATCCTATAACCTCGCTCTTTTACGGGCAGCTGCTAAATTATTGCCGCCTGAGGTTGAACTCGAGATAATTACTTTGGAAAACATTCCTCTTTATAACCAGGACCTGGAATATACAAATATCCCGGCCATTACGGATTTTAAAGCCAAAATAAAAAGCGCTGATGCGCTTCTCTTTTCTAGCCCCGAGTATAATTACTCTATCCCTGGCGTCTTAAAAAACGCCCTTGATGTCGCTTCCCGCCCCTGGGGTGAGAATAGCTTCGCTGGTAAGCCGGCCGCTATTATGGGCGCTTCAGTCGGTAATATTGCAACAGCTCGTATGCAATATCATCTAAGACAATGTTTAGTTTTTCTTGATATGTATCCGATCAATAAGCCAGAAGTAATGATTGGCATGGCCCAAGATAAAATCGACGAGAAGGGAGAAATTAATGATGATAAAACAAAAGAGAAAATCGCTGAAATGCTCGTTGCTCTTGTTGAATGGACAAATAAACTAGCTTAAATATAAATTTCGATATCCCTCAACCATCTTTTCTTGAGTGAAGAGATTATCTTCGACTTTTTTTAGTTTAACAGAAACTAATTTCTCTAAAAACTCTGCCTTATTATTAAGCGCGAAGCAATTCTCGATACCGATAATCTCTTCACTCCCGCCGACGCGACTCGCAATTGCCGGAACACCGGCGGCGAGCGCTTCCATTAAGCTCAGGGACATTCCTTCAAAGACTGAAGGAAGTACAAATAAATCAAAGGCTCTTAAATAGCGCCCGGCTTCTTGTATTTCTCCCAAGAGATAAACCTCTTTTTCGTAGCGGTAAGACTTAATTAGAGTTTCATATTTCGCCCGCTCCGGCCCTTCGCCGATTAGAATAATTTTTGCGTTGGGTTTTAATTTTTTAATTTCGGTAAATGAATTAATTAAAAATTCATAATTCTTCGGATAAGCGAGGCGACCAATTGAGCCAACTATATAGGCATTACTTAAATCACTGCCGACTTGAGTACCGAGATACTTCCGCGCTTCCTCTCTTCCCTCAAAATACTCACTCCTTAAATCGAGGCCATTATAAATAAGCTCTCCTGTTTTTGCCAAGCCACGCTTTAAAACGCTCGCATAATTCAGGCGACTAACAAAAACTAGGCGCGTAATTTTTTTCCAAGCTGTTTTAAAAAGAAATTGATAAGCGAAACTAATAATAAAATTCGTGCGGTGATTTGGATCAAGGAAAGATAAACCATGAACCGTAAAAACAATTTTTGGGCTCGGTTTCAAACCTGCTAAACCCCAAACTCCGAAGAGCGCATTAGTACTATTTAAATGCACGACTTCGAAGCCGTTATTTTTAACGTAATCTTTTAACTCCTTAATAAATTTAAAAACTTTCAAAGGATTATAACTTCGCTCTAGATTTTGAAAACGATAAAAAGGAATATCTGACTTCGCTAAAGCTTCGGGCAAATACTCACCCGGACCGCCGGCGATTGTTACATCCTCTCCGCGCGCTTTAAGCCCGCGTGCTAAATTAAGCGCAAAAACCTGAGCACCACCAAGTTCTGATTTAGTAACGACTATTAATATTTTCATAATTATATAAGGGTATTATTCGGCTAATGTTTTAATATTTATTATATTATAGCATCTTTTACTAGCAATCTGCTATAATATACAAGTATGAATAAAAATACTGATTTCTTTCTCTCAATATTAAATAAGTTCGGCTGGTTAGGTAACTGGCTGTTTTTATTTATTGCGCTAACCGAATGCATCCCGATTGTGGGTAGCATTTTCCCGGGTGGAACATTAATCTCTATTGCCGCCTTCTTTGCCGCCCAAGGCTATTTTAATGTCTGGGATGTTTTTGTTTTTTCGATTGTCGGTGCGATTATCGGCGACTATTCCGGATATTCCCTCGGTCGCTGGGGCTCGAAATGGCTTATCAGAAAAAAACTCATTAAACAAGAAACAATCGACAAGGGTGAAGACTTTTTTCGTCGTCACGGCAATAAAAGTATATTCTGGGGAAGATTTATCGGCGCAACCCGCGCTGTCGTTCCCTTCGTTGCCGGAACCTCAAAAATGAAAGCGCGTTCTTTTTTCTTTTGGAATGCCCTAAGCGCTCTCGGTTGGGCCGTCTATAATGTTGGTCTCGGTTATTTTTCGGGAAATATTATCGCCGTTATTATTAAAAAAGGGTCTAGCCGCTTATTTATTATCATCGGGCTAGCCCTCATCGCTTTTGCCGCCTATTGGTTAATCAAGAAGAAGGGCCAAAGCATTTGGGTTTATTTTGTAAACAAAAGTGAGTGGTTTATGGAAAAAATATTTTCTCGCCGTTGGTTTCAAAAAATTGAAAGTCGCTATCCGGTGACCGATGAATTATTACAATCACAGATTAGCCAAGAGAAAATTTTTGCCGGTGTTCTCGGCGGAGCTATTCTTCTACTGCTTTATATTCTAGTTATGATTCTCGACGTTATTTAAATCTAAATTTAAATAGCATTACAATATTCATCTTGAATTCTATCTTGTTCCGATTTTATATCCTCTTTGCCAAGGGCTGTATCCTGTCCAAAAAAATGATTAAAGACGTCATTAGTTATTAGATTCTTCGGCATACTACAACTTATGCCTGAACCAATTAGAAGACCATCTTTATAAAGTCCACCCTGAAAATAACAATGACTGCCAGCTAAGCCGATAATGTTTAGTTGTTTTTCTCCATCCCCTGTTATTATTTTAAATTCTGACGGCAAACACTCTAAAAATTGATTCATAAAACAAGTTCGGTCGCTCCCGCAACTAACCATCTTATCAGTTTCTCCGGCCGCACTAACGGCTGTTTTTGTTGCTTCCGCTTTTGTTTCTACCGTCTTTACTGAGGGAACGACTTCTTGTGTAACCGAAGGGTCGACCATTGGTTCGAGATTAACCTTTTTCGCTCCACAACCGCTAACAATAAAGATTAAAGCTCCTAAAAGCATTGGTAATACTATATTTTTTTTCATATATATTTATAATATCTATCTTACGATAATTATACCAAATTATTGACAAAAATACATTCAAATGATAAATTATTTCATTACCTTAACAATTAAATGTAATAAATCCATAGAAATCTCCTAAGTTAAACCCAAAAAACAACAACGATGCCCAAAGAACCCATGAAGGCGACCGACGCGAGCGGCGTTAAGACAAATTGGCAAATGCCGGGAAACCCGCGCTACCAACCAAACGCATTAAAACCATTCTTCGGCTACGATGAGCTTTATGGCTACATCGGACGCGTAGAATACGCAGCCCTGGAAGAATTAATCGAGATTCTTATTTCTGCCGGTCTTGTGCCAGAAGAAGCGCGAGAACAGTTGAATGAAGACACTTATAATCTCTTAAGTAATATTGTTACTTCTGAGGTTGACCGCTATGAGCGCGAGGTCACCAAGCACGATATCCGTGCTTTTGTCCAAATCGCTCAGGCCAAGTTGCCGCCTCAAATCAAACAGTATCTTCACGTTATGTTAACGAGCTACGACCCGATTGATACGGCCGCCGCACTCCGCTTTAAATTAGCCTACCAAAATGTATTGTCGCCGGAAATTGGAAAACTGGTGAAACACCTGGTCGAACTAGCTGAACAATATAAAGCCCAAATACAAATCGGCCGTACTCATGGCCAACATGCCCTCCCTATCACCGTTGGCTTCTGGCTCTCAACAATTATAAATCGCCTTATTTATAATTGGGAAAAAATGGATTCAGCTAGCGACGAACTTGTCGGAAAAATTTCTGGTGCGGTTGGTGCGATGAATGCTTATGTCGGTTTAGGACTCGACGAATACGAAAGCGCGGAAGAATTTGAGATAAAAGTTCTTGGTCGACTTGAGCTGCAACCGGCTCTAATTACTACCCAAATCGTTCCCCCCGAACCTCTGGCTTATTTCCTTTTTTCAGTTACAATGATGACGGCCGCGATTGCGCAATTCGGAAATGATTGCCGGCAGCTCATGCGGACGGAAATCGGCGAGATTCAGGAAGAATTCGTTGAAGGTCAGGTTGGTTCATCGACTATGGCCCACAAAAGAAATCCAATTATATTTGAAAATTTGGTTGGCACCTGGAAAAAAACTAAAGTTGAATTCATGAAGGTTTTTGAAACTTTGATTTCTGAACACCAGCGTGATTTAACCGATAGTTCTGTGATGCGGGACTTCCCTACTATCGTAATAAATTTGCAACTTCAACTCGATAATCTCCTCCGGGAAAATAAAGATGGTGTTCCATTTATTAAACGTATCGTCGTCAACAATGAAAATCTGCAAAAGAATTTCGAACTGCAAAAAAATTATATCCTGGCCGAGCCGATTTACGTTGCTCTGCAACTCTACGGATATACTGGCGATGCCCATAAATTGGTGAACGAAACCTTAATGGGGAAAGCGCAGGCCTTGAATATCAGTCTTTACGAAGCCTTGACTCTGGAATCATCACTCAACGATATGGAGCTAGTAGAAGTACTCACAAAAATTCCACAGGAAATCCGCCAACTTTTTGCTCATCCCGAAAACTATACCGGGGCCGCCGAAAGAAAAACTGAATTCGTTATTGAAGCAGCGAAAGAGTTCCTTGATTTCTTAGGCTATAGCACGGAAAAATAAAATTTAAATGATTAAAGACAGTAAACACAAAAGACCGCTTATAAACGGTCTTTTTAATTAACTGATATTTTATGATGAGTGGCTAGAGCTTTTGATTATTTTTGGCTTACAGTATTATTTAAGTTTTCCTAAATCTAATTCTTCGGTAATTTTAATTGCAGAAACAAACTCAGGCATATGGCTTACCATTATTAGTGCGCCTTCATATTTATTAATCGCCTCAGCGATAACAGGAATATGACGGAAATTAATATGATTAGTCGGCTCGTCAAGAATAAGAAGCCCCGGTTGCATTAAAACTAAACGAGCAAATGATAATAGTCCTTTCTGCCCTTCAGATAATGCGCCAACTTTATGACCCATTAAATCACCAGTTATTAAAAATCCCGATGCGACCGAGCGCATATCTTGCTCGTCTAATCCGTCGGCCATGCTATTTTTTAAAGAATCAAAAACTGATTCATCAAAATTTAGAGTCGAGAAATCTTGACTATAATACCCCAAGCGAACGCCATCGACAATTGTTTGGCCCTCTTGTTTACCTTCAACAAGTGAGCGTAGCAATGTACTTTTTCCAATTCCGTTCGGACCAACAACTAACAAGCGATCCTTCTTACGTAATGTTTTATTTATTTCTTTTAAAATTGGTTCGTGATTTTTTATCACTTTTACCTTACTTAAAACAACAATATCGCCGGTAATATCTTGGACTGGAACCGTAAAGTCGCGAATCGTTCTATCTTCCTGACGAACCTCAACTTTATTTTCCTCTAAATCTTCCGTTTCATCTTTTAATTTTTTGGCGAGTTTACGCATCTTGCCTCCCTTATGGGCAAAAAAATTAACTTTCTCTTTACGATCTTTAATCTGTTTCTCAAGTTGCGCATTTTCTCTCTGTTCCCTTTCGACACGACGAGAAATTTCTTCGACGACTGAATAATAGTCGCCGACATACATTTCTGTTTTATGGGTAAAGTTATTTAAATAAATAACTCCTTCAGTAAAACAATTTAAAAAATCGGCATCATGAGAAATAACTAAAACAGTTTTATCATACATGACAAGGAATGTAATTAAATGATCAATCCCCGCTTTATCTAAATTATTAGTCGGCTCATCAAGCAAAAGAATGTCCGGGCTCTGAATTAAAGAATAGGCTAGAAGTAAACGAGCTTGCTGACCGCCGGATAAATCACCAACGATACGATCAATCGGAATATCAAAATTAACGGCTTCAAGCGCTTTATTAATCCGGCTTTTAATATTTCCCGGAACTTCAGTAAAGGCTGTTTCAAAATAGGCTTGGACAGTTAAAGGTAAATCTTCGCGCGCAATAGTCTGACGAGCCGTACCGATAGTGGCACCATTTTCAAGCGAGATACGTCCGCTCTTTGGTTCTAATTCTTTTTTAATCAAACCGAAAATAGTACTTTTGCCAGCACCATTCTGCCCCATTAAAGTCATTTTTGAGCCACGACGAACGCTAAAAGAGGCCTCATCTAAAATTGGCCGCTTTACTAAATATTCAAATTTTACCTCATCAAATCTTAAGACGACTTCTTCTGCCATATTTTACGAAAATTAATTTCTAATAACCCAAATAGAGTAGCAGATTTATTTAAAAAATACTAGGGTTTAGACTGGCTTTTAAAGCGCTTAGCTACTTTATTCATAAATCGCAGCCGCGACGACTTTAGCCGCCTCAGGATTAAAGGGGTCAACTAAAATTAATTCTGGGGTCGGCTCGCTAATTAAGCCAGCTAAATTTTTTGCCGCTCTAATTAACATCGTGTCCGTTATCTGTCGAACTTTATTATCAAGCGCTCCGCGAAAAATCCCCGGGAAAACTAAAACATTATTAATTTGATTCGGATAGTCGCTGCGACCGCTCGCAATTATATAGGCGCCGGCGGCTTTAGCTTCTTCTGGCATAATTTCTGGAACTGGATTAGCAAGAGCAAAAATAATTGGCTTTTCATGCATTGTGCGAACCATATCAGCGCTCAAAACTCCAGGCGCACTAACACCGATAAATATATCTGCATCTTTAACAGCTTCTTTTAGGCCACCAATAATTTTTGCGTGGTTTGTTAAGACGGCTAAATGTTTTTTTGCTTCTTTTAAATTAGGACGACCTTCGTATATCGCTCCCTCACGATCACAAATAATAATATTTCTAAATCCGTACTCTAATAATAATTTCGCGATTGTCGCTCCCGCCGCACCCGAACCATTTAAGACAACTTTTACCGTTTCTTTATCAATTCCCCGAACTTTAAGCGCGTTAATAAGACCCGCTAAAACAACCGTAGCTGTTCCGTGCTGATCATCATGCATTACCGGGATATTCAGCTCCGCTTTAAGACGATCTTCAATTTCAAAACAACGTGGTGCAGAAATATCTTCAAGATTAATACCGCCAAAAACTGGTGCTAGATATTTTATGGTTTTGATTATTTCTTCTGTATCCTGAGTATCAAGACAAATCGGAAAAGCATCGACGCCGGCAAATTCTTTAAACAAAATACATTTCCCTTCCATCACTGGAAGCGCCGCTTCCGGTCCGAGATTGCCCAAACCTAAAATCGCGCTACCGTCAGTAATAACAGCGACTGTATTTCCTTTTAAAGTTAATTCACGCGTCTGCGTTTTATCTTTCGCAATCACGCGACAAACTTCGGCGACTCCTGGAGTATAAGCTAAACTTAAATCAGCTTTATTTTTTACACTCACTTTCGAGACGACCGCCAATTTACCTTGATGCGCGCGGTGCATGTCGACGGACTCTTGATAGACGTCTTTCATAAAATTATAATTAAATGATGTATTTATATTCTTTATATACTATACATCTTACCACTCTAAGCTACCAGTCGAGTATTCTTTAACGGTTGACTCAAAGAAATTACTTTCGGTCATATTGCCTTGAGTAAATTCATCAAGCCAAGCAAAAGGATTCTCTGCGTTCCAGATTTTGCTTAGGCCCAGCGCTTTTAATCTTAAGTCACCGACGAAGTGTAAATAATTTGTTAAGTTCTCTTTATTTAAACCAAGAATACCGTCTTGAATGCAAGAGAGACCCCAATCAAGTTCATGTTCAACGGCTCCTTTAATATTTTCGGATATTCGTGCCTGAAATTCCGGCGTCCAAAGTTCAGGTTGCTCTTGCTTAATCGTATTAACAATATTAATAAAAAGGCGCAGATGCATATCTTCGTCGCGGTTAATAAATTGAATCATTTGCGCGCTCCCGGGCATTTTATTATTTCGGCGTAGAACATAGAAATTTAAGAATGCGCTATAGAAATAGATTCCTTCTAAAATAACATTACCGACACAAGCCTCTAAAAATAATTGATCATTCTCTAGATTGCCGGTCTGGAAAGCTGGATCGCCAATTTTATTGATGGCTCTCAGCACGTATTCATTTTTAGAATATAATTCTTTATCCGTTTTATACATTCCGTAAATTTCATCAGGATTAAAACCAAGCGCTTCAATCATGGTCGCATAGCTATGAACGTGCAACGCTTCCTCATAGGCTTGACGCACAACCGCTAAAATAATTTCCGGTGACGTAATCTGATTAATTATATTGGTTGTTAAATTTCCGGTTTGGATACCATCGAGATTGGAAATAAATGCCAAGCTGCGATTATAAACCCGCTTTTCATTTTCGGACAAAAAATTCGGCTTCTTCCATTGCTCAATATCTTCCTGTAAATTTACTTCCTGCGGCATCCAATTATTTTGGAGCGATGTCCGAAATATTTCATCGGCGAAAGGATGCTTAAGCGGAGAGAGTTGCATTAGGCCGTCGTCTTGACCATTAATAACTCTACGCTGATTTATTACCTCTGCGTTAGATAAAGTATTCATTTTTCCTATCATTCTTCCCATATATTTATTTTATTTATCGTTAATAATTATTGGCAGGCCTCACAATCAGGATTATCAATTAGACAGGCCTTCGGCATTGGAGCGGCTACTGGCATCTCAAGCGCTACCGGTATTTCCGGTGCTTCAATTGTTTTCGCAATTTGTGAAGCCGCTAGAGTTCTCAAGTAATAAGTCGTCTTAAGACCGGCACGCCAGGCGTCGAGATATAAATCACTTAAAACTTTACCACTACTAGTCGAGATAAAAATATTGGTTGAGGCGCTCTGGTCAATCCATTTTCCGCGGTAAGCGGCCGCACGCACTATCCAATAGGGATCAATCTCAAAGGTTTCCCGATATTTATTTTTTAGTCTCACCGGAATTGAAGGGATATTAGCGACGGATCCATTATTATATTTAATTAAATCAAGAATTTGTTTATTCCATAAATTCTGCGCGCTTAAATCATCAACTAAATATTTATTGATAACCAAGAAACTTCCGGACATGTTTTCCTTGCTATAAATATTCTTAAATATCGGCTCAACGCAAGGCGCAACACCCGTAATATTTGAGATGGTGGCTGTTGGCGCAATGGCGATACAATTAGAATTACGCATTCCCTGCGCTTTTATTTTTTCACGCAGCGCTTCCCAATCTAAACTAAAGTTCTTATCAATTGTTAAGTCCATTCCCCGCTCAGTTTCAAGAATTTTCAGAGTATCGATAGGCAGAATTCCGCGGCTCCATTTACTTCCTGGATATGTTTCATATGAACCACGCTCTTTCGCTAAATCAGAACTCGCAGAATATACATGATAAGAGACAAGTTCCATTGAACGATCAGCAAACTGTAAATTTTTCTCACTCGCGAAATCAATTTCTAATTGATAGAGCGCATCTTGATAACCCATTAAGCCAAGCCCAACTGGGCGATGCAAATTATTTGATTTTTCGGTTTCCGGAATCGTATAAAAATTAATATCAACAACATTATCAAGCATGCGCATGCCAGTCGTCACGGTTTTTTCAATCAACTCTTCATTCAAATCGCCGTCTTTAATCATGCGTGCTAAATTTAGACTCGCTAAATTACAAACCGCCACTTCGTCTACAGAATTATTAAGCGTAATTTCGGTGCATAAATTAGAATTATGTATTACGCCGACATGATCCTGTGGCGAGCGTAAATTGCAGGGATCCTTAAAAGTAATCCAAGGGTGCCCGGTTTCATAAAGCATGGTTAATATTTTGCGCCATAATTCTTTGGCCGAAATTTGGCGCGCACCAGCTAGATTAGCTTTCTCGTATTCTTCATATTTTGCTTCAAATTTTTTTCCATATAAATCATGGAGTTCTTTTACTTCGCTCGGAGAAAATAATGTCCAAACGCCATCGCTAAGCACACGCTTCATAAATAAATCAGGAATCCAAACAGCTGGATGAATGTCATGTGCGCGACGGCGTTCATCGCCGGTGTTTTTCTTAAGTTCCAAAAACTCTTCAATATCATTATGCCAAACCTCAAGATAGGCAGCTAAAGCTCCCCGACGTTTTCCGCCTTGATTCACAGCCACCGCAATATCATTAAATATTTTCACAAACGGAATAATTCCCTGCGAGTCGCCGTTAGTGCCTTTAATTTTAGAACCCATTGAACGAACAGCGGTCCAATCAGTTCCAACTCCGCCCGACCATTTCGATAAGCGCGCCACATCAGAAAATGATTTAAATATACCAATCAGTGAATCGTCGACCGTGTTTAAAAAACAGGAGCTAAGTTGACTGTGAATCGTGCCGCTATTAAATAGAGTTGGTGTCGACGGGACGAGTAAAAATTGGGAAATAACATTATAGAATTCAATCGCCATTTCTTCGCGATTAGTTTCCTTAAGAGCAAGCCCCATCGCGATTCGCATCCACATCCATTGCGGAAGCTCAAATATGCGACGTGGTTTTGTCGGTGTCTTTAAAAGATAGCGATCATAAACCGTTTGTGCGCCTAAATACTGAAATTCATTATCACGCTCTTTCTTTAGAGCAGCTGCTAGTTTTAACAAATCAAAATTTCCCAGCTCTGGATCAAGTAATTGATATTCAATCCCCTCGGCTACATAATCAATAAACCCTTGCTGATATTTTTTCGCGCTCAAGTCTTCACCTAATAATTCCTTATCATAATCGTCACCTAAAATTTCCTCATATAATTGATCCCAAAGCAGACGGGCCGCCAAGAAGGCATAATTATAATGTCTTTCAATTAACTGGGTCGCGGCGTTTATAATTGTTTTTTTGAGTTCGGCGACTTTAATTCCTTCATATAAATTCTTTTCGATCTCTTTAATAATCGCATCGATATTTATATTATCTAGGCCAAGCACCATTCCGGTCATTTTTATTCTTATTTTATTTTCGGAGAATCTTTCCTCTGCGCCATCATCATTTATAATCTTAAAAGAATTTTGACTAATTTCTTCTCTAATCTTCTCCTTTTCCTGTTCTCGTTGCTTCTCGTGTTCAGAGCGGTAAATAATATACTGACGAGCGACTTCATAGGCGCCAGCACTCATTAAAGCTTCCTCAACTAGATCTTGAACGTTTTCGACACTTAAAACTTTATCAAGATTAATATAATTATTTTGAATTTTTTCTTCAACAAGAGCCGTAAGAACACTCGGAGATAGTTTTTCTTCTTTATTGGTCACGGCCATAGCATTAGTAATCGCCGCCGTAATTTTTTCGGAAGCAAAATCCACTAGAATTCCACTTCTTTTCATGATTTTATAAGTTAACATAAGAATATTTAGGTTTTTTTAATAAATACCATCAGTAGTGGTAGTAATAGATATTATACCACAAGATATGGTAAGCTCCAATACCGAAAATACGGGCATATTTCACAATAAATTGCCCAAATAAAAAAACCCTTGCTAAAAGGTTTTTTTAAATAATATGTGGATAAATAATTTATGATTCTTTGGGTTCTTCCCTCTTTATTCGGCCAATTTAAATTCCACTAAACGAGACGAGGCACTCCAATCAGTAATAAACATTTTTCCGTCAGTCGAATATAGCATTTCGTTAGGAGTTATGCCCGGAGTGGAGAATATTTCCGGGGCGGCGGTATTAAAGTTCTTATATCTTACAAGCGTATCATTAATTCCCATGGCATATAAATCATTATCTTTAATAAACATACCATAGGTATTCGCACCGCCGATCGAGAAAGTTGAAGTCGCCATTGTTCGCGTATCCATCTTATATCCCAGAGGACTTACGGACCCCTCATCGGTTCCCATATAACAAATAGAACCGGTATCGTCCATATAGCGGCAGGCAATATCATCAGTTAAATAATCGTTTGTGCCCATGCTAACACTAGTGAAAGTTAAATTAGATAAATTAACCTTGGCAAACCTATTTGGGGCATCAAAAACTGAAGTTATATACATTTCACTGCGTCCGGCATATTTTACAATCGCTGCTGCGTGAGGATAATAGACGCCTGTCCAACCGCGCCAAGTTACCAAAAAACCATCCGAAATTCTAATCTTAAATAATTGTGCTGGGTCAACATTAAAAGTAGCGCCGTAGATATAAGTTCCGTCAGTCACAATTGGCGCTGACCAATCAGACCATAGAAAGGCATTGTTATAAACTACCGACCAGTCGTTTAAGTTATTCGGATTAATTTTCAGAATCGTCATCTTATGCGGCACTTGGTAAGCTTCGCCATCATAACAACTCGCGTACAACTTATCATTTACATCATCATAGATTAAATAATCTAAATTAGAATGGCCAGTAAGAGTTACTGTCTGATAATCAGATAAGTCGTTCGGATTATTAAACACCGTTATAGTCGCCGGATTAGTTCGTGAACCGATAAAAAACTTATTCCCAACACGCACTGTACCATGCGGATTTGCGAAAAGACCACCGGTGCTTTGATTAATTTTATAGCTTGAAGAAATAGTAGCGAAATTACTATAGCTACTCTTATAAGCGTTTGCTTTTATAGTTAAATCTGAATTAACATTTATCGGCCCAGTATATTTCGTGCTCAAATTAGATGGTTCTGAGCCGTCCATCGTATAAAATATACTTGCGTCAGCGGCTGGGGTAGCGCTTAAAGTAATAGGCGTCCCGACATTAGCGCTCTGCCCTACTTTCTGAAAAGTTAAAGCTATTCGGCTAGCGCCAGGCGAAAATAAAACAGATAAAAGATCATTAAATTTTTCGGTAATTGTTACTGAACCGCTACTCGGGATAAACTTAAAGGGATTATAATCGAGATGCGCGCCACAGGCTATCTTAATATCTTTAAGGTCGGCGCCAGTGACTGATCCCGTATTACTATCGGCGTAGCATTTCTGACCCAAAAATTTTGGCACTACGCTTACTTCATACTTTGTTCCGTTTGCAACTTTAGTCGGAAAGCTGAAGTTGCTACTATCGGTTATATTTATTGTAATATCATCGGCTCCATTATTCTTAAGTGTGACTGCGCCGGCTAAACCCGTGATACTCCCACCGATTGAATACTTATTTTCGCTTGTGACAACAGGGGCTGAAATTAGCCCCATATTCTCAGACGTCGGCATAACGGAGACAACACTAAGCAACTTTTTATTAATAAAATTACGTGTTAGCGGTCCGAAGTAACCATTCGCTGGTAATATTTTATTATTTTTTTGAAACTTAATCAGCGCTTCTTTAGTTGCCTGGCCAAAATTTATCGATTCTTGGCCTTTCGATCCAGCGCCAGTTATAGCTACTTGATCGCCATTAGCGTTCAAGTACTGTTGTAATTCTTTAACGTCCTGGCTAGTGCTTCCCTGTTTTAGATTATTATTAAAAACAAAAGAGCTGGCCGCCTGAGCAGAACCCGTAGATATTAGTATAAAGAGCATTAAAACTAAGAGTTTTAAAGCTGGTATTTTTTTAAACATAATTTCAATAATTTATTTTTCCACAATATTTTTTGATGCTTTAATTATAACATATCGATGAAAAGGGAGAAATATGTATTTAAAACGCATACCAATATATGACAAAACCCGTTTCGGAAGAAGCGGGTTTTTAATTTTCTTTATTTGTATTGTCGCGCTTTATGCTAATCAACTTTTATGGGGCCTGCGTCTGGTATCAATAAATACCCACAATATATTTAAAAGAAAAGTGCCAAGCGCCACCCTCCCTGTCCAATCATAGACGCTATTCCAGATTGCTTTATTATGTTTAATAATATCAATTTTATCAACAAACACAATCTCGCAGGCGCCTCCGCTACGTGAATTTCCGTTCTCATCTTCTCGCGATAAGCTTGTCTGGCGTAGCCAGGAGCTACCTTTTTCCGAATAATCAATTAACGCTCCCTTAAAATGTATTTGGTCACCGATATTAACATTGCGAATCGTCGAAAGCACTTTTTCATTATCGGCTAGAAGATGATTATTCGATAATTTAAAAGGATAAAATTGTTTTTCCAAATTACCAGACCAACCGAAATAGCAGGTCCATTCCCCACTCTTAAAATTCAAACTCTTTTGATTATAAGCGCCGTCTTTTACGTTATCTCCCCAAACTACGCAAACATCTTTTAAATTAACTGAGTTTTCGTCATGATAATAATTATACCAAGCATTAATATTGTTTTGCGAAACAACCAGGCCCCAAAGCTCGTAATCGGCCAAGGGTTTTACACTGTACCATTTATTGCGATAATAGTAATCGAAATTTACTCGCTCAGTGCTCGAGGCTTGGATAGGCGCCTGTAATAAAGCAGGATTTATTTCGCTGGCAGCAGGAAGTTTCTTTACTTCGAACCAAGAAATAAAAAAGATAATTGCCAAAACAAAATATAAGACTTTAAATAGTTTTCCCATTTATATTGTTTAACTATTAGCTCTAATTAAAAATAGTACTTTAAATAAAGATTTTCTTTTCTCCCATCAATTAATTTCGCATAAGATGGGTTTTTATTTTATTAACTGCGAAAACCCTGCTTTGTTAAAGATGATAATTCCAAATTTTTCGGCGATTTTCTACTCTACAACTTCTTTTTTATTAAAATAATCTTCAATTACTTTTTCTGCCAAAGTCTGAAAACGATCAATGCCAGATATTGCTGGCGGTTCATTTGTGTTTATATGCTTTTCTGGAAAACCCATATCATGGCTAGCCTTTTTTTTAATTATTTCATTTTCCTCTCTCCATTTATTAAGAGCATTCGTTGCGTCTATGCCATGATAATAGACAATCTTGGATGGCTTTGTTTTAGAATTTGCCCTAAATTTATTTTCCCAAAATTCCTTCGAACTAAGGTCATCCTTAGTTTCAGAAAACAAAATTCCTTGTTGTTTTAATGCCTTATTAATATAATAATCAAAGGAATAAAACTCCTTTTCCTTTATTCCCATCTCTCGATTTTTTCTTTCTTGAACAAAATTTGTTAAGTTGTCGTATCTCATAATTGCCTGCTGCAAACGCTTATCAGTAATATTAAATTCTTGTTCCAGTTTTTTTAAAAATGGATCTAATTTTTTAATTACTAATTCATCTTCTAACGTTAAGCTTGACGTATCCCAATGACTTTCAAAAAATCCTGAACAATAGCCCGTAATTTCTATAACTTGCCCAGCAAAATCATAAAAATCTTCAGAATTGACGACTTTTCTAATTAATTCATAATATTCTTGATTCTTAATCGGTTTTCTGTCTTCATCTAACTCATATCTAGAGCCAGTTTGTCGATCAACTTTAGCTTCTTCAGGGATAAAAATAATCCCAGTATTCAAATCAATTCCTTTTTCTTCATTCGCCCATACCCAACTATCATTCCAATAACCCCCGCTATTATCATCTAAAAAACCTCTAAAATAATATTGCGAAGCGATATACAAAGATGGATACGCAATAAAAATTTCGTTTCCCTTCTCTGATCCGTAGTAATCATCAGCTACTTCTTCGGCGGCAAAATGTACGGCCATGCTGTCCATATATGATCCCGAATCTTGACTAGTATTAGTAATAGCAGACAAATGAGCAAGGGCCTCTTCTTTGGTATTAAAATTATCTAATGACAGGAATTTAGCAAGAGCTTTTTCTTTTTCATTTTCAATTAACCTAACCCCTAGCGGTGAACGCAATCGACCGTCCTCAATCATTTTAGAAAATCCCTCAGAAAATTCACCTTCACCGGCCGTATGATATGAATGCCCGACATGATCCCTTACTCCCTGCCTGGTAACATGAGTTACCATCTCACCTGAAAAACGCTTTAGCAAAAGGGTGTATTCTTCAAGTGATAATGCAGCAAGATTTTTTTCAGAAAAATACTTAATCACATCTTCTCTGGCATATTCACTATTCGCCCATTTTTTTTCCTGTTCCTGATAAAAATTATCCAGCATTATTTTCGTCGTCTGCCAAGGTAATAATATTTCTTCTTCTGTTTTTTGAGAAACTAATGATTCAATCGCATTATTCTTATTAAACTGGTCATTTAATTCTTCATATGTTTTTTTTCCAATGACAATCTCCGCTCTAATCTTTTTTAATTCAAAATAATTTAGTATTTTTTTTAAACCAGATTCTGAAAGTTCAGTAATCTCATTTTTAAGATTATAAATTTTTTCTAGCTGCTCTGACAATAACCTTCTTCTTTCATTTCCTTCCTTTTCTGATTCTACTTGTCTAGCTTTTTCAATTTTTTCCTCATTAAAATATTCCGATCTTTTAGCACGAATATCAACGGCGGCCTGGTACCTTTCATCTTTTGATTCTTCTTTCGAGAAATCTTTTATAAATTTTGGAATGTTTTCCAAATTTGGTATGTCATTTATTTTCGGCATTTTTTTATTATGAGTTTTTTTATTTTATTAACTTCAAAAACTCTGCCTTATTCGAGATAGTAATCCTTATTTTATCTTACCGCTAATAATGTCCTCAATTTTTTTAATCTGGGACGGGGTAAACGAGCCGACCGGAATCTTATTTAAATCTTTATTAGTAATACCTAGAGAGGGTGGGACACACTTGGAACGGCTCTCCTCAATATTTATAATAATTATTCTTGATTTGCTTCATTTTGTGGCTTATATTCTATCTTAAGCGGTAAATCAGTCATAGCATAATGAACAAATTGTTTTCCCAGCTCTGTAAGTTCATAAGAATCTTCATCATCAAAAGCGGAAGTCATAGTTTTTTGTCCAGACCCTTTCGGACGATATTGCGTTTTTTTTGCTACAAAATTGCCGTAATAATCAACTTCACGATGTTGTCTAATAACACCGCCAGTGCTTAAATCTCTAAAAAGGAGTTTAAACAAATCTGCTTCAGCGGAATTTTCGGCAACGTCTTCTTTTCCTAGATCGCTCCAAACACCACCTCGTGATACTCCATTTGTTCCGTGTTTATAGACAATGGCAATAACTTTAAAATGTAATTCTGAATAAGTCTTTAACCAATCAATAAAAAGTCTAACTACCTCATCGCTTGTCATGGATGAAGCGGCCGCATTAGCAAGGATATTTCTAATATAAGTTCTTTTATCCTCGCTTTCAGCTCCAGACCATTCTCTAAATGTTTTTTTAAGCAATGATTGATATTCCTTACTTTCTAATCTTTTAGCGATTTCTTCATCATGAATATTCAATCGAGCCATAATTTCGAGAATAGTTCTTTCCTTTTCTCTTATTTCATCCTCAAGCATTTTTATCCATTGCCTAAAAAATCTATTTACTCTTTCTTGTTCATTTTCCGACCAAGCTCCTGCAGCAGCCGAAAATAAACCCCCAGCAAAAGGAATAGCTCCTCCAATCACTTGCAAAGCACCCCTAATTACTTTTGGGGTGTTTGTTTCTGTTTGTATATTTTGCTCTTCCTCAGCCATACTATTTTTAGATTTTTTTTCCACTCATTACTACCTTATCAAAAGTCATTTCAATATCATCTCCTAAATCCTTATATTCAATTTTTTGTCTGGTTTCCTCTGGTAAATCGGCAACTTTTTCTCTTATATATTCAATGAGAGCATTTACTCTTTCTTGCCCTAACTGATGCAGGGTTTGTTCGTCCTCGACAGACAAACTCTCTTTTTCTTTTAACATTTTAATCCTATCCTTTGATACCAATTCCTCGATTCTGCCTTTTGGATTAAAGGTATATCTGATATTGTGTTCATCTTGAACCTCTTTAAACCCTGCTTCCTCAAACATTTTTACCAACTCATCATGTCTTTGAAAATATCGTTTTTGTACTAAAGCTTCAAAACCAGATAATTCATCTTTCTTTCGCAAAATATCTTGAAAAGGTTTTTGAGTATTCTGATTAAGCGAAAGCTCCCACGTAATAAATTTACCTCCCGGCTTTAATATTCTATACATTTCGGCAAATACTTTTTCTTGTTCAAGTTTGGGCAATTCATGAAGCCCCATTTTAATTACTGTCTTATCGAATTTTTTATCTTCCATTCCAGTCGTTCTTATATCACCGAGTAAAATATGGTCATCTGGTAAAATTTTGAGCTCTTCTTTTGCTCGTTTAATTTGGACGGGGCTTTCATCTAAAATATATATTTCTGGTTTTTCATTAAAATCATTGGACGCCTCGATAATATGTTTGGCTATATCGGCATAACCAGAGCAACCCTCAAAAATTAGCTCTCCTGGCTGGGGATTAATTGCTTTCATTAAGGCCTGATAATCAACATCTCTAACTTTATGTATTTGTTCATAACGAACAATACGGTCATCAAAGCCAGGCTTTTGAATACTATCAACGATTGGCATTTCCTTATTCATATTTTTGCATATTTTATTTTTCGAACTTATTTTTTAAAATTACCACAAAACTCTGAAAAAATCAACAAATTCAGCCAATTGATTTTAGCCCTTTTTTGTGCCAAAATAAACCCATGGCTACCGATAAAATCAAAAATAAACTAGAATCTTTTGTCGCCGATTACCAAGAAAAGCTCGGTACTTTTAATGGCAATCTGGTTATTTTTGAATTTGTTGAGTTTATTAAAAATGACCCGACGGTTAAAGCTATAATGAAAGACCAGTTTGCCTATTTCGAAAGTCAGAAAGATATTATTATAAAAATGACCGATGACGAACTGGACGCCAATTTATCTAATAAGATAGCCATAGACCCAGAAAACCCTAAAACCTGGCCAGGTAAAGATGTCTTTGCTAAAGAGTATGATATTGCGACCGCCATCATGAAAGACTCTCGACCATTTAGCCAGATAGAGTTAAACCTGCCAGTTAGCCTGACTAACCTCATTGTTATCCACGAATTAGTAAGCAAAGCTAAAGAGGAATTAAAGGATAATCCCGAAAAATCAGAAGAACTCACCCAAACCATAAAAGAACTATCAACCACTTCATTACCCTTTAAATTTAAAGATAAAAACGAGGAAAAATCTTTTTCTTTAGTCCTCCCTGCTTATTACCTTAATTGTCTGGCCACTGTATGCTCTTATATTTTTAGTGAACTGGACGCCAAAGAGTTTTTAAAGGGCAATAAACCTACTCCTCCAATTACTTTTGATAAAGGCGACAGTCTTTTGACTATTAAGGGAACAAAAATAAAAATCTCTCGCACTGCTGAACGGCCGATAGATCATTATATTCTTGAGGCCATATTCGATAACGAAGATATATCAGAAGAAGTTTATTTTAAAGATGTCGCCAAAAGAATGGACGAGTTCGCCGATTACGATAAAACTAAAGACTGGCGCAAATTCTATCGGTCTTGCGAACATCTAAATCAAAAAGTCCAAACAGATACCGATAATAAAGTTATTAATTTCATTGAGCCTCACACTGGTCAAAGGGCTTGGTGTAAAATTAACCCTGAATATTTGAAATCTTAGCCAGACTAATACAATTTAATACTCTTTACCCGTAAACTGGGGTAATGCCATTTCCGTAAGCTATCAATAGAAAATATTGATAGCTTTTTTATGACCAAATATGACGACAAACTGATATCTGATGCCCAAGAATATTTCAGCGGATTGTATGGGCGAGCAATAACTCCCGATGAGGCTGATTCTTTTCTTACCTCTTTAGTTAATTTATATAACTCTCTCTTTAATAAGGAATAACTCTTTTTTTCTTTTCGGCGGTTCCCCCGTAGGGGGAGCCGAAAAGAAAAAGTTATCCTTGTTAAGAGAACTTCTAATTAGAACTAGATTAATAATAAATATATGAAACAACAAGATAATAAATACCTATCTAACCGTAAACTGGTTAAATCTGGGTCGCTCCTAGAGATATATCAGTTTGGTCGTGATATCCACTTGGAGCGTAGGATTCGGCATAGCAAAACCGAGGAAGAAATTGAAGAGGCCAAAAAATTCCCCAAGCCCAAGACTAGTGCCGAGGAAATACTTAAATCTTCGGCCAGACGTGCCAAGCGAATGATTAAACGATTGATTATGGCCAACTGTTTTTTATGGTTTAAAGAAAAAGGTAAACCCTATTTGCCGATTACCCTAACGCTGACATTTGCCGAGAATATTACTGACCTCAAAAAAGCCAATTATGAATTTACTAAATTTATCAGACGGCTCAATTATGAAACTAATGGTATTGAGGGTAAAGACTTAAAACAAAGCAACTTAAAATATCTGGCGGTCTTTGAACTGCAGAAACGAGGAGCGATTCACTATCATATGATTTTTTTTAATCTGCCCTATATCAAAAACATCTATAAAAAGATGTTTGATATTTGGGGGCAAGGTCGGATAATGGTCGGGGGTAAAGATAGAAATTTTACTAAAATAAAAAACCAAGCTCAACTGCAAAAGATTATTTTCTACTTTATCAAATACATTCAGAAATCAGTCTTTGAAAATAATTGTCCTCGGCAAAAGAAATATATCGCCAGTAAAGGACTGCTCAAACCGCAAGAAAATTCCTTTGTGGAGGTCGTGTCACTCGTGGAGTCAAAACTGCCCTCGGAAACTTTAGTCTATAAATATGACGGCGAAACGGAATATAACCATAGCGATATTAACGACACTATCGGCAAGCCAGTAAATTTTATGCGTTGGTTTAACTATCAGCAATATGACCTTTCCAATTTCCCAGAATTAGACGAGAATATCGCCGAGATACTAACTGGCCATTCTTTAGACGATATTGATTTTTAGCTTGTTCTTTGATACATTAATAGTATTCACCTCAATTTAATACTAAATACTAGAAAGCCTTTTTTATAGGTTTATATTTGCCGTTCGAAATGGGCAGTTCTGCTTAACGACAAATTAGCTTTCTAGCTAGTTTTAAGTTGAGGTGAATCAGGACTGCCCTTTTTGATTATTAAATAATAATTATATGAACGACAAAAATGAAACCACAATTAAATATGCTTTGTACTGCCGAAAGTCTACCGAAGACAGTAGCAGACAAATTCTTTCTCTAGATTCACAAGAGAAAGAAATGATAAAATTAGCTGAAACTCTTGGGCTAAATATTGTGGCTACTTTTAGAGAAAGTAAATCGGCTAAAAAACCAGATAACCGTCCGCAATTTTCCGAACTTATCAATTTGATCAAGCGAGGTAAAATTCAGGGCGTTATCTGTTGGAAAATAGATAGACTAAGTCGCAACCCGATAGACTCGGCGACTATTCAATGGCTCCTACAACAGAATGAATTAAAAATTATTCAGACTATGGAAAGACAATATCTGCCAGGCGACAATGCTTTGCTCTTTAATGTGGAAAGCGGAATGGCTAACCAATATATTTTGGACTTATCAAAGAATGTTAAAAGAGGAATCAGAGCCAAACTGGAAAAAGGCGGTTGGCCGAATCTGGCTCCGCTCGGTTATCTGAATAAAGACAGTAAAATAATAATTGATAAGGCAAGAGGAAAATATATCGTTAAGATTTTTGAGATGTATAAGACTGGGAAATACAGCGTTAAGGAAATTGCTGATGCCCTGTTTAAAGAGGGGTTTAGAAGTCGGGCGCATAATAAATATCATAAAAGCAAGATTCATAAAATGTTATCGGAGTCTTTCTACTGCGGAATTATGGAAAAGGGCGACCAGGTATATGAGGGCAATCATGAGCCGTTAATTTCTAAAAAACTATTTGATGAGGTGCAAGAAATGCTAACTAAAAAATCCCATATTAAAAAACAAAATATTCCTTTCGCTTTTCGGGGTATGTTAAGGTGCGCTAAATGTGGCTGTCTGCTAACAGCCACTAAGAAGAAAGGCCGTTTAACTTATTACTATTGCACGAACGGCAAGAATGTCTGCGAGGAACATAAGGCCTATATCAAGGAGGAGAATCTATCAACGGAATTGAACGGAGTTTTTGATAACTTAATCTTTGACGAGAAAGTCGTTAATCTAGTCTATCGAGCAAAACAAAGAGAAAGCGGAAATGTCTTGTCTTATCTGGAAGAGGCTATCTTAGGTCTTCAAAATAGGCTCAAAACGCTTGAGGAACGCAAGAAAGTTCTGATAGACGGCTACTTGGATAAAGTCGTTTTAGAGGGCGACTATAAGGCCAAGAATCAGATAATAGAAAATGAAATTGTTTTAATTAATAAAGACTTACAAGAGTTAGAAATCAAAAAATCTAGCCAAGATAATATTACTTTGGAACGGATAAGAAATGCGTTTTTAGAGCCTAAAACAATGCAAAAAGAGTTTTTATCTCAAAAACCTGACGAACAACGAAATACTCTAATTGACGTACTTTGGAACGCTACTATTGATAACAAAAAAATCGCTAATATTTCTTTCAAAGAGCCATATAATGTCCTCTCTAAAATTGAAAATAAAAGCGATTTTGATTCAGTGCGGAGAGACAGGGATTCGAACCCTGGGTACCTTTCGGTACACACACTTTCCAGGCGTGCGCACTAGACCGCTATGCGACCTCTCCGATACGGTTCAAAAAATAATGAACCGTTAAATATTCTATTGTATTTTTTTACTAACAACCGTCTTCAAGCCTTCAATATTGTCACCATTAGAATCAGTATAATCTTCATAAGGGCGAGCTCCTAAAATCATCTCATCGCCGATGAAAATTGTCGGTGCACCGAGAACATTAAAGTTCCCCGCCTCTTCGCTTAACTTCTCTATTTTTGCGGATTTCTCAGCATTAGTCAAGCAAGACGCAAAAGCATTTTCATCTAGACCAATCTCTTTGGCATAATTTGAAAATTCGGATAAATTTATATTATTATTTTTAGCTTTCGCAAAGAGTAGTGCACGCATTGCCATCCACTTATCAGAACCGGCGCACTCAACTGCCAAAGCGGCTTCTTTATTTAAGCTCGAATTCTTTGTAACAAAGGGTCGAATAATAATCGCTATTTTTGTAGACATTTCTGTATGAAGCTTATCAAGCGTATCCGCTAATTGCGCGCTATAAATACTTGAATTATCCTCATAAACAAAAATCTTAAGGGGAGCATCTTTCGCACCAAAAATCATATCGCCGTTTTTTAGGGTCGGAGTTTTTGCGGCAACATAACTTTGCGCCTTCGCTTCGCTTGCGCCTAAATTGCCCAAGGCTTTTATATCATCATTCTTTACAATATTTTTCGGACGGAGAAAAATATAAGCAATAATTATTACTGCTAAAATGATGACGATTGGGATAATAATTTTTTTAAGATTTTTCATATTGATTAATATATTTAATTATTTTTCTAAAACTCCAGCTACTCTAAATATGAGGCCTTCTTCTAAACGCGGTGCAATGAGTTGCGCACCAATCGGCAAAAATTTTCCATCACTAACACTAACGAGTCCAGCCGGGAGTGACATGGCTGGAAGACCAGCGAGCGATGCGCCAGTAACAAAAATATCTTCTAAATACATTGCGAGCGGATCATTAACTTGCTCACCGATTTTAAACGCGGGGTGCGGAGTTGTTGGTGTTAATAAGATGTCGACTTTTTTAAAAACATTATTAAAATCTTCAATAATTAAAGTTCGAACTGCTTGCGCTTTTTTATAATAAGCATCGTAGTAACCAGCGCTTAAAGCATAAGTGCCGAGCATAACACGACGTTTAACTTCTGGGCCAAATCCTAAACCACGATTTGTTTTATAAAAATCTTGCAAATCTTTAGCTTCATTTTTTGCGAGCCCCCAACCGATGCCGTCAAAGCGTGCAAGATTAGAACTAATTTCCGATGGCGTAATTAAATAATAAACCGGGATACCAAATTCTGAATACGGCAAACTTACTTTAATTAATTCAGCACCAGCCGCCTTTAATTTATTCGCAGCTTCTTCTAAGCGTAAAGCAATATCGGAATTCAATTCCTTTAAAAAATATTCTTTCGGTAAACCAACTCGAAGACCTTTTAGAGGCGAAGCATCTAAACTAGGAATGGCTTTTTTCTCATAAGCCTCAATCGCTTCGGGCGCACTCGTTGCATCTAATTTATCACGACCAGCGATAACTTTTAGAACGAGAGCAGCGTCGTAAACAGTCTTCGCTAAAGGACCAATAACATCAGTTGAAGAAGTCATAGATAATAGCCCAAAGCGTGAAACACGGCCGTAGCTGGGCTTTAAGCCAACAAGACCACAAAAGCTAGCTGGCTGGCGAATTGAGCCGCCAGTGTCCGATCCTAGGGCAAATATACACATATCAGAGGCCACTCCTGCCGCCGAACCGCCAGAAGAGCCTCCTGGGACCCGGCTTGTATCAAGCGGATTTTTTGTGACGCCATAAGAAGAGTTTTCGGTTGATGCACCATGAGCGAATTCATCCAAATTTGTCTTCCCCAAGAGAACTGCTCCCGCTTCTTTTAATTTCTTAATAACGGTCGCATCATAAGGCGCGATATATTTTTCTAGTATTTTAGATGATGCAGTTGTTCTTATTCCTGCCGTCATCATATTGTCTTTACATAAATATGGAATACCAAGAAGACTACTGGTCTCGCCCGCCTTAATTCTTATGTCAGCCGCCGCCGCTTCTTTTAAAGCGCTCTCTTCACAAATAGTTAAAACCGCGTTTAATTCGGGATTAAGTTTTTTTATTTGTGCGAGACAGGCCTTAGTTAATTCTAGAGAAGAAATTTCTCCCTTATCTAATTTTAAGCGTGCTTCTTTAATTGTTAGTTCGTTTAAGTTCATAGTGCTATTTATTCACAATCTTTATTTTATATTTACTCCTTATTTAAATATTTTTCATTTCTATTCCGCTAAAATATTTTCAGGGTGGGCCCAGGAGCGGTCTCCGGAGCCAGATTTAACACTTGGTTCCCGGGGTTCAACTCCCCGTGGGCCCACACTTATATAGACCACTTTTGACTTTTGCGATAAATCTGCTAAACTAATAATAAGTGTTAAATCTGGCTCGGAACCGCAAAGGAACCAGAAGAATCTCCCTAATGGGGAGATTTTTTCGTTTATAGAACTCTTTTTACTTTCACTTGTCCGTTTTCTAGCTCACCCTGCGCAAGCGCAGCCGAGACTTCTTCTTTGTTCCAATCAACAACATCATCCGTGCGCAAAACATCAACCAGCCCGCTAACCTGTGCGGTCGGCTCAACATTTCTTGTTTCAACTTTATTTAATTTCTCAATATATTTCAAAATCGATCCGAGTTGTTCACCGAATAAATTTTCCTCGTCTTCCGTTAATTTTAAACGTGAGAGCTCGGCAATATGTTTTATATCTGTTTGGCTTATGGACATATATAAATTCTATTTTAATAAATTCAAAAATTCTTCTTCGTTTAATATTTTTACGCCTAATTTTTTCGCTTTCTCATATTTGGACCCGGGCGCTTCGCCAACAACTAAATAACTTGTGTCGCGACCGACGCTTTCCTTAATTTTTCCTCCCAATGATTTAATTCTATCTTTCGCTTCGTCACGTGTCAAACTCGCCATACTTCCGGTTAAAACAAAGCTCTGGCCGGCTAATTTCGCGTTTTTCTGATTGCTTGCGCTTAACTTTGAAAGACTAAGAGTCACTCCGTTCGCGGCGAACTTATTTAATAGCTCAAGACTATGTTCATTGTTCCAAAAATTATGAATACTAACAGAAACAATCGGACCAACATCTTCCAAATTTTCCAAATCTACTAAATCTAATTTCTGGAAGGCTTTAATTAAATCATTAATCGAAATATTTTCTAGTTTATTTTGCTTCGGAAGCAAAGATATTAATTTAGTGGCGAGCAGTTGCGCCGTCTCTTCGCCGACATGTCTAATTCCAAGACCATAAATAAATTTTGCTAAATCTAAAGTCCGGCGCAAATTAATCATCTCAATTACGTTATCCGCTTTTTTTTCGGCAAATCTTTCTAGGCTTAACAACTCTGATTTTTTTATACTATATAAATTAGCCGCATCTTTAATTATTCCCTCGGTTAAAAATTGCTCGATTAATTTCGGGCCAAGTCCTTCAAGATCGGCGGCGCCTTTCGAAACAAAATGAATAATCTGACGTAAATTAACAGCGTAACATTTTTTATTTAAACAACGATAAGCAACCTCTTCCCCGCTGCGTTCAACTTTTCCGCCGCACATCGGACAAACTCGCGGTGGATTAATTTTCTTTTCCTCTCCTGTTCGTAATTTTTTTAAAACTTGGATCACTTTCGGAATAACATCGCCAGAGCGCTCAATAATAATTGTATCACTCAGACGCAAATCTAAACGTTTAATTTCATCAAAATTATGCAGAGTTGAACGACTAATAGTAGCGCCACCTACTTTAACCGGCTCTAAAAGCGCTGTTGGAGTTAGAGCGCCGGTGCGACCAACCTGCCAAACGACGTCGATAATTTTTGTGGTTGCTTGTTCCGCGGAGAATTTATAGGCCTGCATATAACGCGGCGCCTTACCGACTATACCTAGCACATTCCACATTTTTAAATCATTAAATTTTACAACCGTTCCATCAATATCAAAAGGTAAGGATGAACGCTTATTTTCAATCTCACGGTAAAAAGTGAAAACCTCATCAAGATTTTTACAAATCCGATTATAGCTCAGAGTTTTAAGCCCAAGAAGTTGCGCGAGCAAATCGGCTTGGTCGCGTCGACTTAGAATTTCTCCGCGCTCGAATGGCTTATCGCCTTGTGAATCAAATAAGAGCAAGTCATAAGCATAGAACTCTAATTTTCGTTCGGCCGTGATTTTTGCGTCTAGTTGGCGGATTGAACCAGCGACGCCGTTACGAGTATTAGCCAGTTGCGGTCTTCCCTCTCTCGCATATTTTTTATTAAGTTCAGTAAATACTTTTTTACTCATGATCGCTTCCCCGCGAAGCTCAATAATTCCCGTATTAACAAGACTTAAAATCTTTTTTACCGACACGCTAGTAAGTCCAAGTGCACTTAATTCTTTTTCACTTGGCACACGGAGTTTAAGCGGAATACTATTTATCGTTCGAATATTTCCAGTTACGTCTTCTCCGGTTTTCCCATCCCCTCGCGTCGCTCCGGCCGTAAGCATTCCCTTCTCATAGCGAAGATTAATCGCTAGACCATCAAGCTTCAGTTCACAATAATATTCGGCGCGCAAAGTTCTTTTTAAATAATTATTATTTCTTTCCTCCCAAGATCTCATATCATCTTCGGTAAAAGCATCAAATAAAGAAATCATCGGTTGCGAATGAACGGCTTTTTTAAATTTAGACAAGGCAAGACCAGAAACGCGTTGCGTTGGCGAGTCTGGCGTAATTAAATCCGGAAATTCATTTTCAATTCGATAAAGTTCCATCTTCAAACTATCAAGCGCGGCTGGCGAAATAGTTTCTTTATCAAGTACGCTAAAATTATAGCGATGAATATCGATTTCCGCTTTTAATTTATCTAAACGTATTTTAGCTTCAAATTTATTCATTGAATTTAAATGCCATTTTAACGAGGCGCATTACTGATAACAATATAAATTATAACATAAAAGCCCTGCTTTTGGCAGGGCTTTTATCAAGGAAATAAGGATTATTTTGTTGAAGGAGCTTCAGTCGCGGCGGCTGGAGTTGCGCCCTTGTTAGCACCAGTTGCTTGGTTAATGAAAGTAACAACGTCATTAACAGTCTTAGTATTTTGTGCAGTCGCTGTTTGCAACTGTACCAAAGCATTACCAGCATTGTTTAAACGAGCGTTAAATTGCCAAAAAATGATTACGAGCGCTCCGGCAACAATACCGACAATTAGAGGAAATAAAAATTCTCTTCTCATAGTGTTTTTATTATTTATTATTTTATTATTTATTATTTTATTATTTAGTAGTTTGGGCATTTGCGGCAGTATTAAAGAAATTAACAATGGCAGTTAGTTTTGCCGAGTCATCGACAACACTTTGTTGGACAGCCATAATTTTTTTGTCCATGCGATTTAAAGAGATGTAAAAGTAAACGAACATTGCCGCTACCAACAAAACGATAATGGTTGTAATTAGCGGACCGACAAATGATTTTTTCATATAGTAGAAATATTATTAAACGGAAAAAAAGATTTATAAATTGTTTCGCCGTTTAAATTTATTTTATAAAATTTACTTTTATTATTCTCAATTATAACAAATAAAAAAATCGGGGTCAATGATTTTTTTCTTTCTATTTATTATGGACTAACATTAAAATTATAACATTTTTTAAAACTAGGGGCAACGATATTATGTATTGACATTTATTAAATAATATGCTAATATTAGTTCATCAGTAAAAAGCCTTAATTTGGCAAAAAATAAACAAGAACATTCACAATAAAAAAAACAACATAGCCATGAAAAAACTCCTTTGTTCCCTCATCATTCTCTGCTCAGTTTCATTATTTGTTAGCTGCGAGAAAGAAAGCAATTTTAAACCCAATGAATCAGAAAAAACTCTAAATTCGGCTAGCCCTAGACAAGCCAAAAATTATCTGACAGGTTCGGGAGAAATCAATCGTGTCGCTCGCTGGACTGGACCATATACGCTTGGAACCGGAATCATCTATGATAATGGTAGTACTGCCTACATCGGGACAAGTGGACTAGCCTTGACAACACCAGCCACCTTAACAATTGAAAACAGCCTTGACGGTGTTTCCATGGAACAACTACGCCTCGTCAACAGAGGTGTTAACAATTCTGGCTCATATATCTCATTTTTCAATGATCCAAATGAATCAGCTCGATTAGCGGTTAGTGTCAGCGGTGCATTTACATTCAGTAGCGGAAGCGCTGTTAATCAAAGAATGATTATCACCAGCGGTGGTAACGTCGGAATTGGTGTAAATTACCCGACTCATCGTCTCGATGTAGCTGGCGAAGTCTGCGCTACAGGATTTATTCAGAGTTCAGATAGAAATTTAAAACAGAATATCCAAAATTTGGACAATTCTTTAGAAAAAATTCTATCTCTCAGAGGGGTCTCCTTTAATTGGAAAGATAATGATGTTGCCAGTATTGGTTTAATCGCTCAAGAGGTTGAAAAAGTTTATCCCGAACTTGTCAGCAGCAAAAATGACAAGTATGGCGTTCAGTACGCAAATTTGGTCGCCCCGTTAATCGAGGCTATAAAGAGCCAACAAGCCATAATCAATTGCCAGCAGGCGCAAATAACAAGTCTCCAAGAACAGAATAAAATATTTGATGAGAGACTGAAAAAGCTCGAGCAACAGCCTGTTGCCAAGAGATGACCGGAAACTATCGCCCCAAAGCCCTTTAATTCAAAGGGCTTTTTTATTTGCGCCATTTTATTGATCTAAACTCTTCATATTGACATTTAGCATAAAAAAAGTGCTATAATTACATCATAGTTAATTTACTCTAAATTAGCTTTAAACAACCGGGTCTTTAACAAAAAAACAAACATAGCCATGAAAAACTTAATGTTATTCCTTCTGTTGGCAGTTGTTCTTACTTCTTGCCAGTCCTGCGAAAAGGACACGTCTCTTCCCTCTGTTACCACCTCTCAAATTTCTGCCATAACGAATAACTCAGTTATTAGCGGTGGAAATATTACTGATGACGGTAATGCTAAAATTATTGCTTGCGGCCTAGTATATGGTCCAAGTGCAAACCTTACAATAAACGACCCTAAAACTTCTGAGATAGTAGCTCTTACTTTCAGCAGCCAAATCTCAAATTTGGAAACTGGTAAACAATACTACCTAAGAGCCTACGCGACAAACGAAGTTGGCACGAGTTATGGAGAAGCTTTATCTTTCCAAACTAGCGGTGCTATAACTAGCGCCACAACTCTCGACGCAACTAATGTTGAATACACAGGTGCTACTCTTAACGGCAGCGTAACAACTGATAATAATCAGACTGCCATCTCATTTATCTACGGAGAAAATGAAAACAATCTTGATAAAACTATCAGCGTAAACACCCCTTCAAAAAGCGCTACTACTTATAGCGCAATCGCCAATATTTCCAATCTGAGCAACAACACAACTTATTACTTCGCTATTAAAGCAGTAAATAATTACGGAGTATCTATCGGAGAAACTAAGAGTTTTAAAACTCTTGCCGGTTTAACCGACATCGACGGTAATACTTACAAAGTTGTAAAAATTGGTAACCAAATCTGGATGGCTGAAAACCTCAAAGTAACTCATTACAATGATGGTTCCGAAATTCCAAATGTTAGCGATAACGATGCTTGGATGAATTTAACAACTGGTGGCTACTGCGACTATAATAACGACCCACAGAACTCTGTGATTTATGGTCGTTTATATAACGCCTTCGCTGTCTGGACAGATAAACTTGCTCCGGCTGGTTGGCACGTACCATCAGACGCTGAGTGGACAAAATTATTTAGCTTTGTTAATAACGACGGCGGGCCGCTGAAAGAATCTGGGTTCGCTCATTGGAAAAGTCCAAATACTGGCGCTACTAATAGCACCGGATTCACGGCACTACCAAACGGTGGTCGCTATAGCCATACTAATGGAGTTGGAGAATTCGACTATATGAACGAATCTGCTACCTGGTGGGCTTCCAATAAAGATTTCTCATATCTTAGTTGGGGATTAGAGAAAGTAATAAATTACAATAGCGCCACAATCTTTAATGATTTCCTTCAGTTTGCCGATGGTGGCTACGGCGTACGTCTTATCAAAGACTAAGCTCTTCCTCTTTTAAAAAACAATACCCCTTGCAAAGCAATCGCTTAGCAAGGGGTTTTTTATTTTTTATCAGACATTAAAATTTATTAATACTCTTTCAAGATTTGTTTATCACCTTTAATTATGCGGTAGTCCTGAGCTTTACCACTAGCGTCTCGTTTAAGAACCTGAATACGACTTTCCGTACTAGTATCAATCCCTATACTATTTTTTTCTTCAAGAGTCATCCATTCTAGTTCGATAGGTTTAGCCTTATAAAGCTCTACCCCGTCAGGGATAGGACTAACGCCATCAATCACCACGGGTACTTCCTGCGAATTCGTCTTTACACTTGACGAACATTTTGTATTTGTTATTAAAAATCCACAAACAGCAATGATAGCCAAGAGAAATAGATTTAGAATCAAAGATAAATAAAGCCAATTTTTTTTCATATTATTTGATATTAATTAAAAATGAGTTCGTCTAATTACACAACTGCAGCCCCCAAGAACAACCCAGGCCAGCGCTTTCACAAGTCACTCTTCTATCATATAATTGACAACCAGATGGGCCGCTACAAACTTGGTTACAGGTTCCGCAATCCCCACTACAAGAGCAGCAATCTTCGCCGGTCTCACAAACAGAATCTCCGCAAACTGGCGGACAAACACAGTCTGCGCCACAAGTAGAACAATTTTCACCGTTATTACACATATTATCTCCACAATACAGACCTCCGCAATCCTGAGGACAAGTATTGACATTTTCACCTATAGAAGAGCTACATATACCATCAGTACACCACCAATATATACGATGCATGCCCGCATTCCAGATACAACCCCAAGTCGCCGTGCAGGTAGCTCCTACTTGGATTGCATTACAAGTTTCAACTGATGGAGCTGCTTTAGCAGTGCAAAAACCGCCGTTCCCTAGATTCCATATACAATGGAGTGGATCGCAATTGGCTTCGGTGAAAAAATTCTGACAATTGCTTATCCAGCCGACCTCGTTTGAATCTTTCAAACAAGCTCCGTAAGTGCAATCATATGGGCAAGAAATAGCCGTCTCAGACCCCTCGCACACACTATCACCACAAAAAACAGTTACCTGACAATCTGGTGGACAGTTAATCGGTGTCTCACCTAAAACTGCATTTGTGCAATTGCCATCGCCACAGCAACCAGCCGTGACATTAGCCGGGCGACTTGAAGTAGCTGTAAAAGCTGTCCACTCCGTATCGCCAAACTTCGTTGGTACAAAAAAAGCATAAGTTGTGTTTGTGCTAACTACCTTACAGGGTTTAGTGCTACCAGAGCCGCCAAAACCAAAGTTAACTGTCGGCGTTATCGTTTCTGGCAGCAAAGATGACGCCGCCCTCATTATTTGGTAGCCGGTATCTTTCGTGTTCTGCTGACTAAAGACTAAATTCGGCACCAAAACTGCACAAATCGACAAGAAGAAAAAGGCCAATGAGAAAAATTTTATTAATGTTTTTTTCATATTATTTTCGTTTGTTTTTCAATTCTAAAACTTTGATTCTTGCCTCGAGTGTATCTATCTCTTTCTGTTGGGCTTTAACCGCTTCGACTAATGGCCCAACTAAGTTACCATATTGAACACCCATCCCGCCCGCTGAACCAGTTACTAACTCTGGATAAACTTTTTCAACCTCTTGAGCGATTAAGCCAATACTGGCGACATCATTGTCTTTCCAATTAAAGGACACCCCTCTTAATTTCATTATTTTTTCAAGCGGATTCTCTAAAGTTTTAATATTTTTCTTTAAACTGCGATCGGAGGTATATATATACGAAACAGCGGCAACGTTTCCATTAACGACTAACTTTTGCGCTGGAGTAGATGAGCCAATCCCGACATTGCCGGTATTATTAATAACCATTTTAAGAGTATCGTTACCAGTAGTAGAGCCCGTCGCAAATTTAATATCTCCAGTAGCGTTTTGATTAGTAATAATTAAATTTCCGGCAGTCGTTGCCCCAGTTGCTCTAAAAACGATATCATTAGCGAGCGCAATACCCGAAAAATGATTAGCTCCTAAAGCCAAACCGACCGCTCCTAATTGCTTAGTCATATCATTAAGACTGAATTGAGGTGAATATGTAGAAACTCCTGCACTTACAACAAAACCATCACCGGCAAAATTTGAAATCATTGAAAGTTTAACGGCAGGTGTAGTCGTCCCAATACCGACGTTACCAGTAGAGGTGATTGTGACTCTATCAGTAGATGCGGTCTGCAACTTTAAAATATTATTTGTTCCGGCTGCATTAATAATCGAAGACCCGCCGGTATTTGAATTCATAGCCAAAGTAGCACTTCCAGAACCAGATGGGGCAATATAAAGTACTGCGCCACCAGATTTATTTAGAGTTACGTCGTCACTATGTAAAGTCGTCCCCGCAACATTTAAATCATATGTTCCAGGAGCGGTCATGCCAATACCGACACTATTTTGGACTATTAAATTGCCCGCCCCAGGATCATTCGCAACATATGCACTACCAAGAGACAAGCCACCGAGTGCACTTAATCTAAGCTTTTCAGTGGCTGCTGCTCCAGATCCAGTCCAAAAAGATAATGCGCGATTTTCATAATCTGCCCAACCAGAAGCTCCACCTGTCCCAAAAAGCGACATACCACGAGCGACGCCCGTCCCCGTATCAGCCGCCCTCGTCAAAGTTAATCTAACCTGATCAAATGCGCCAGCGCTTGAATTATTAATTCTTAAAATATCATTGGCGCCACCAGCGATTGAGTCAACAATTTCTAATTTTCTCGCCGGAGCAGTAGTCCCAATACCGACGTTTCCGACACCGGCGTCTCCATTCCAAATATTTCCGTTCTTAGTTCCTCCCCAGAAATTAGTGCCGCCAGCACCGAGTTGAATTCCGTTCCAGGTAAGGTTGCCGCCGACATTATATAGACGATTAGTCGTTGGAGAAGGCGCGGTTATTGGGTCTAAATACACTGCCCCATTAACATCTAATTTGTCTGCCGGCGTTATTGTATTAATACCAACCTTGTCGCCTTTTACAGTTAATGTTTCAACAAAAGCACTCCAATTATAACCTATTCCTACTCTCTCCGTGGCATTATTTACAAAGATTTCCAACAAACTATTCTGAGTTGCAAAACCATAGCCAGTGCCGCCAGTTTCATAAAGAAAAATATCACTACCAAAATTGGGGCCAAAAGATAAGTTAGCGCCAGGACTATTCGTTCCAATCCCGACGTTACCACCGTTTGGAACCAGTATAACATCTCCAGGGGCTAGAATACCCTGTCCAGTATCTAAAATTATTCCTCCACCCTCTGACGTACCGCTTTTATTATGAACCAAAACTCCGGCAGCAAAATAATTATTAGGAGCGTCAACATGTAAGTTATAAACCGATAAACTATCTTTTATAAGTGTTATTTTTGTAATTTTCGCCCATGATTCGCCGTCAAATAATTTATCATCTAAAGAGAGATTTTTAACAAGCGTCCAGCCATTTTGCGTATAAAAAGGATGCTCCGCTGTCGTTCTGATAGTTTTAGAACCGATTTCTAATTGATAATATTCGGGAACTGTGCGAGAAAATATTTTAATCACTTTAGATTCCAGCCTTATTTTTTTATCAATATCATAAGAAATTACGGTATCACCAATTTTTAAATTACTAATTTCTTCTGTTCCGTTTGGCGTGGTAATAACTGTGTCGCCCGAAAAACAAGCGGCAATATTGCCACTACCCTTAATAGTTAAACTTGGCGCGATCGCATCCATGATATTAATGTCACCAAGCGAAATAACCTTATTAACAGCAGTGTTACTCAATAATATATTTCCATTTACCTCTAACTTGGCTAAGGGGGCCGTTGTGCCAATACCAATATTGCCAGTCCCGTCGATGGTTAATCTATCCGTAGAGGCGGTTTGAAGTTTTAAAATATTATAAGTGCTGCCAGTGGAATTAATAACCCCAATACCACCAGTTCCGGCGCTAAGATTTATAATCGGACTCCCGGTTGTAATAGAAGCAAGAGTAAGGATTGTGTTCGCAGTATTTCGAGAAATATTTATAGTTGTGCCATCATCAGTGATCGCACTATTCCCGAGTGAAGTAGTACTTGGTGTCCATTTTGGAATTGTGTTAACTGTCCCAGAACCGGTTACTCCACCGCCTGCGAATGTACAGCTTTGTACATTACCAGAAGCATCAACTCCGAGTGGATAGCTACCAGCTGAACAGTTAGAACCATCACCAGCAAGAGCGGTTGCCGTATTTGCCGAGCCAGCAGTAGTAGCTGACGCCGCGGTTAAGGCATAGCTTGAAGTTGAGGCATTACCGGTATAAGTAGTTGCGTTGATTGAACCGCCAACTCCAGTAGTCCATGTAACTTTATCTGCATTAGCGGCGAAATTTATATTATAACCAGTCCCGATACCAAGACCATTAGTAAAAGCAGCTGTATTAGAAAATGTTTTAATACCTGCAAAAGTTTGCGCTAGAGTATTTACGACACCACCAAATAATCCACTAGCTGGTTCGAGATTTAATTGTTGACCGATAAGAGTCATGCCAGCGGCATTCGGAAGAATACCTATAGTGGTAGTAGTTACGGGCGAATGGCTGCCAGGAATAGCCGTACAACTTTCAACATTGCCAGAATTGTCAACACCTAATGGATAGTTCCCTATAGTACAGTTTGATCCGTTACCAAAAAGAGCGGTTGCCGTATTTGCCGAGCCAGCAGTAGTAGCTGACGCCGCGGTTAAG